>CAMWTP010000042.1 GCA_947177165.1 uncultured Lachnospiraceae bacterium | reverse complement strand
TTCCGCTTTCTGTGGTTCTTCCGCTGCTGCTTCTTCGACAGGTTCCGCTTTCAGCTGTTCTTCCTTGATTTCTTCTGCCTGATTTTTTTTAGCATTCTCTGTCCTGGTATTTTTTGTTTTGCTCTCTTCTAATGGTTTAACCTCAGATTCTACCGCAGCTGCCTCTACCGCCGTTTTTGCCGTTTTATTCGTTTTGGCTGATTTACTTTTTTTCGTATTTGATACTTTTCTCTTTGTCATCTGATACCTCCAAAGTTAATAATATGTACGATTCCGTTAATCCTGCTTTTTGCTTCTGCTGTAATAAATGGTACTTCACAAATTTTTATAAATCATTATTTATTCATCCGTTCACGCTCCTTCTCCATAGTATATATTTTTTATGATAGGTAACATCCTTTCGTATTCCAAACATATTGATCCCTGTTACTCTCATAGTTTCTCCTAAATATCTAATATGGGATGGGCAATAACAATAGTTCCCATCCCACCTAATGATAATTATAATACTACAATATTTATCACCAATCAAATATTTTTTTCAACAATTTTTAAGATATATACACACTTTCTGTAAAACAGCTTATGGCAGCGGCACCCTGCAAGATTCACATTACATATTCCTATAACTCTCCCTGCATACATCTCTCCAAAAATGTATGCAGCAGTATACGTCTGGTATTGAACTGTATCAGATACACTGTAAACCGGACGAAATCACTGATATTGACTTTATCCTTACCCGCGAACGGAGCCGTCAATGCATCTCCTGTAAATAAAATAATATTTTTTCATCTTTTTCCATTGTCTTCCCTGTGTCATTTGAACGATTGTGATACCCGGTCTCTGATCGCATCCGCACAGTATGTCGTAAATGTCAGCCTCATACAGCTGCATGAGCGCAAATATCGCATCTGAAGGCGGATAGCTTTTGCCTGCTTCGTATTTGTATATTGCCTGTACCGACCCAAGCCCCAGATATCTTCGCACCTCCTCCACGGTGAGTTTTTTCGCTAAGCGAAGACGCTTTAAATTATGCCCGATCAGTTTTGCGTCATATTCTGGTCTGTTTATCATTGCACCCTCCTCTGTTCCCGACACGCCTATGGTTCCCACTCCTTTGCCAGAGCATATTTGAAAAAGACGATACTCAAACAACCGTCTTCAAAATTTGATAAATCGCAGTCCCGTTCCTTCGCCCAAACAGATGCAGGGAACCTGTATACAACTGCCTGGGCGCTGCATTTTGGTTCTCATCGGCATATGCAAAGATCTCCGAGATCATATGCTCGTATTCCGTTCCGGCAAATGCAGCCCTAAGCTTTCTCTTCATAGAATTGTGCTCTGTGTATCTCGCATGCTCCACGGCGATATCCAGCATCTTTGACCGATCCTCAAGCTCCTGCCGCCGCACAGCATTGTCCACAGAATGCAGTGCCATCAAGCCATTCTCAATATTGGACGCAATGACAACATCTGTCTTGTGGATTCCTTTCCTGAATTTAAAGAAATCCGCAACTGCCTTGAATCCCTTATCGTTGCTCACAATCACAATCTGCGTCTCCCCGCTCTGGCTGAGTACACCGCACTCAGACGCGATATAAAAATCCAGCGCGTTCTTTCCTGTGTTTGCCAGCTTGTATACACGAAAATCACACGCTGTCCGTCTGATAGCCTCCATATACTCCGCCCTGATCCTGCCGCAGCACTGACTGTAAAAAATATATAAAATGTCCCCGGTTTCAAGATACTCTACCCCTTTAAGACCATGTGCTCCCCAGACATTCTCGTAATCCACCAAAACTGCTGCCATCCGCCGTCCACCCTCTTCCTATTTATCTCAGAAACAATTCCTGCTCCCATTATATCAAAAGAAAACAGACATGTCATTGACGGCATAGTTCAATTGGCCCTGTTCAGCCAGCCGCATAAACAGCAAATTAAATTTTCCGAACCGGATGACGGATCACTGTCTTCAATTTGTCAGGAGCTGTCCGCCTCGCATCACTCAGATAAATTTCATGGTGCAGTCTCTTGTCGTTGATATCCAGCTGATACCCCTGCTCCGTCATGAAATCATGCATCCTGTTCACAGTTTCCGGTTCGTTGTCGTAAGGCCCAATATGCATACACTGCACGCACAATCCCTCATCATAAGTCCAGAACTCCACCTTTGAAAAATCCTCATGTTTTTTTGCCTCCGCCTCCTGAACTGCCCAGTCAAACTCCGCCTTCGTCACAAAATCCGGCAGCCTGATCACGGAAATAAACTGAAACTTCTCTTTGTGCGCGTAATCGATTCCACATACGCCTTCCTGCCACCAGAATCCCTCCAACGGCGGAACCACGTAATCAAAATATCCCTCAATCTGGTGACTCCCCTTCCTGCTCATTTTAATCGTAAATGCAACCGCATACAGCAATCCGATTGATTCCTTATACTCGCCGCCCTCTATATTCGGATCGCCCTTTCCGCGGACTGCGATATAATTCATCGCAGGTACTGCAATCATGCCCGGCTTGTTCTTTGGCATGTAAAATTCCTTATACTCCTTCTTATAATCAAATGCCATCTTTTTCTTCCTCCATATATTTCCTTCTCATACGCTCGATGTTCTCCCGCATCTCTGCGCGGATTTCCTTTGGTTCCAGCAGGCTCACTTTATCGCGGAAAGAAAGCAGCCACGTAATCAGATTTTCTTTGTCTGTATAGTCTGCCTGAAATAACAGTCTCCCATCCTCCTGCACCGCAAAACAATACGGTCCAAACTCCTCAACCAGTCTCCACTTGCACTCCGGCTCAAAGAGCGCTTTCACTGCGATTCCACCTGGAAAAATCCGCTCTCCGCCCAGATCCGGCACTGGAGCCTGTCTCTTAGAAAAAGTGTTGTCCGAAATCTGTATCTGGTCCATGCGGTTTAGCTTAAACAGGCGATAATCCTTGCGCGATTTGCACCAGCCCCACAAATACCAGCTCGACCACCGGAAAATCAGATAATATGGCTCCACACGCCTTTGCGATTCCCCTTTCGGAGAATAATAGACAAACTCCAGTTCTCTACCCTGGTCAATGGACGAGCGGATCAGCTCAATCTTGGACGCCAGCGAATCCTTGTACCAGGAGGATAAGTCGATCAGCACAGACTGGTTTCCAACCATGAAATCCGATGAGTCCGCCGACAGCTTTTCCATCAGCTGCCCATAGCGGTTGGTTCCGTTCACACTGTCCAGACTGCGGATACCCGCGATGATATCCTGCATCTCTGTGCTGGTAAACAGCGTGCGGTCCATCTTATAATTCTCCATAATCGCAATGCCGCCATTGATTCCCTGCTTCGTCACAATCGGAATCCCGGCTTTGCACAGGTCTTCGATATCCCTGTTGATCGTCCGCCTGGACACCTCAAACTGTTCTGCCAGACAGGGCGCTGTGACGGTGTCTTTCTGCAGCAGTATGGACAGAATTCCAATCTGTCTGTCTATCTTCATAGCGAAATGCTGCCCTCCTTTCATTATCACATTGTTTGTTCCCTATTTCATCAGCGTACAACCACTATAGCACAGAAAACATGACAACTGCGCGTCTTGTTTATCAGACAAATTTGCGCTGGTTTCAATGCCATTTTCCATCAGCAGCCGGTCGAAATTCCTGTCCTGATCTCCCCGCAATCCGCCAAAGCTGCCGCCGTTATCACAGTTCCTGCTCTCATTATATCAAAAGGGAACAGGCATGTCATCGGCGGCATATTTCAATTGCCTAAAAACCTTGTTTCAAAAAATATACCACACAATATCAGAAAAATCATCTGCATACACTTATTGCAACATGTCCAAAAGTGTGCTACACTACTATAATAGACAAAAAAATCCATAACTGATGCATATGAAAAACATGTTACATCTTTTATTAATTGTCTTCTTTGTATTTGTAAACAATTGTTTATGCAACATGAATAAATATGTCATCATGCCACATGGAGAAAATTTCATTAAAAGAAAGGAAGAGAGTAATGAAAATAAAACGTCATTTGAAAGCAGGGTATCTTGCCGCAAGCATATTGGGTCTGTCCCTGCTGCTGGGAGGCTGTACAGGACAACAGAATAGCGATAACGCAAACAATACCATGAATCAGGCAGATGCAGACAATGCGGAAAAGAATGTCTCCAATCCGGCACCCGAGGCCACTTCTGAGGCAGAGAGCACAGCAGAGGAAGAATATGACCTGGAAACAATGCGTCTGATCAAGTATAACGTCTATGTTGAGATGAACAACTATATGGTCGAAATGCTGGATATTCTGGACGATTATTATCGTGTCGTGGAGCCTGCCGATGAATTTGCTTTTGTGGCGGACAGTGAATACACCTATAAATACGGTGTACACTCGCTGAACAGCTCGATTGTGGATGATGCAGTGTCCGTGGCTGCCATGGAGCCTGCCTTCGATAAATTGGATGAGCTGACCCTGCAGATTGCCGATCCCATGCGGAATCTCATGAATATCTTTTCTGATATCGACCATTCATATGATTTTGCGGACAACCAGTATGAAAAGGCTAAAGAATTCCACGCGGTAATTCAGGAAAATGTGGAGGCTTTTGGGGAATTGTCGTATGAATTTATGGATGCAGTATCTCTGATGGGTACTGAGCAGATTGCCATTGACGAACAGAGAATGCTTGATGAGGGAATGCTGATCACTTACAACTGCAGTCATATGATCACCGTTACACAGGCTTTGCTGAATGAATGCTATGCACAAGGGGTTTATGATGACAATATCACAGAGCTTGATCTGACCAACATCAAACCTCTTTACGATGAACTGGCCGCTACAGTTGCTGCTTACGAGGAAGCCGTTAATGACAAAAACCAGCTTATGAAAGAATCGCTGTCTGACAGCGCTCCTTTCTCGGGACTTCCAAACAGCCTGCTGCAATCTGTAGAATGGATGATCAAGCAGGTAGAAAGCCAGCAGCCAATCGAGGATCCGGGTCGGGAATACCTGGGTGGCATCATTCACATAGAAGAGGTTCTGTCCAGTGTTATTGACCGTTATAATACTGTATTTGTGGAATAAGATTTGCAGAGCTGCATACATGCTCAGAAGCTGTAGAAAAAAGGGGGAAACTACCCCCTTTTTTACTTGCACCGGGAGCCTGATCACAGTCTTTCAGTTGTCGGGTGCAGTCTTTCCATGCGAAAAATGCCACAGATTGTTTCTGCATCCGCTTCCTACTCGCTCAAAAATAATATATATAAGGGATATATAAACACCAAAAACGACACGATTGTCATTTTTATCGCATGATACAGATATACTTTTCCCGTAATCCCGCTGTTTTTTATCCTGACTTTGTATCGCTTTTGATACTGGATCAATACGACTGCTGCCACAATAAAAAATGCAATTCCATGCTCCAGCACGTACATGTATTCAAATGCTGCTTCCATCCATAACCCGGCAGACCACGAAAAGCTGTCATACTCCCTTGCGATATAAGAGACATTGAAGACCAGTGCTGTCCCCATCAAAACATACCCGAAATATACCTTCTTATCAGGAACTTTGTCGTATATCATCTGTATTATTTTCATACAGAACATCAGAATCGTCAGCATAATCTGCCAGAAAAGCATCCACCGCACCGCTTCCCTGCCATTGCTGTAACGGACCATTCCGTCAAACACCAGCCTGCCAATCCATATACACACAACACTCTTTAAAAAATAAAATGAAGTTTCCTTCCCAAAACGATTTATGGCCCAGAACAAGGCTGTCGGTACAATGGACAGCACCACTGTTTCCTTGAAAAGTTCATATCTGCTGCTCACGCACAACAACAGGTGTTCCACCCAAAATACAACAGCCCCTGCGGCAATCCATAAAAGATATTTTCTTTGCTCCCTCAAAATATACCTGTCCTCTCTTATCAGCATATCCAATCCTCTGTCCAAACAATTTGCGATATAAAAATCATACCACAAGCAGACTTATCTTTCAAATGCTGCGCCCAGAGTGTATTAATGATTAATTTACAGATCAGATTTTGCCTGATTATCCACAAGCAAAAACAGTACCTGTCGGAAAGTAAATGTAGCATTCTTCATTTCATTGCTGTATAATGAAAGTGCTGCCAGGGATTTGTTATACAGGTTCAGAAAGCAGCACAAAAAATAGAAAGGAGGTGGTTCATATGTATATGACAATACAGAAAATGAAGAAATTAAGAGGAAAGAGGTATGAAAAAATATATTAGACACGTTATAAAATACATTCTTGTCGATATTTTATTTGACATTTTATGTACCATTTTTGCAGCGTATATTCCAGTGATGCAGAAAGAGCTGTTTGACAGTCTTGCGGAAAGTATGTTATCCCGGATTCCTGCTATTATTGCAGTGTATATCCTTCTGCAGGGATTATCCTGTGTCTGTGTATATATATGTATGATATGCACATGGAAGACAGCCATTACATTCGAGAAGACATTGAAAACTGACTTTATCCGCGCACTGCTGAAAAAGGAGGAGCAAAGCTTCTATGCTTATTCCACAAGTGACTACATATCCATACAGGGCAATGATATTACAGCAATTGACCAGGATTATCTCACTCCATGGATTGATGTGTTTCGCTCTGTCAATATGTTTGTGATTTACGCAGTGGTCATTGTCGTATATGTGGACTGGCGAATTGCACTGGCAATCATCGTTTCGTCCTTTCTGGTGGTAATAGGTCCTAAAATCACTGGAAAAATTATGTCTGATAAGAGAATGGAGTATCAGAACCAAATGGCAGCGTATGTCAATTGTATCACAGATCTTTTGAATGGTTATAAACTTGTCAACAATTTCACCAGAAAAAATATTTTCAAGGTGCATGAAAAAGCGCTGAATACAACAGCAGACAAACGGTATCTCTACGGAAAAAGCAAGACCATTTCTCTCAGTATCAACGATGCGGCAATCAGAATCATTCAGATCGTAACCTTCATCTGTGCCTGCGTGCTTCTGATTAACGGAGAAATCAGCATTGGTGCAGGAGTTGCCACATTCAGTTATGTGAGCAGTTTTATATCGCCGCTCGAATCCATCCTGTACGATGTCAGCGCAATTCAGTCCACGTATGAAGTCCGGAAAAAATTCCTGAATATCTTAAGTTCCGGAATCAGGAAGGATTATCCCACGCCGCAAAAGGTGGAGAAAGGAATCGCACTTCACAACGTTGATTATCAAAATGGCAGCTTTCATATTCGAATTGACAGACTGGATTTTGAAAAAGGGAAAAAATATGCCATTATCGGGAGCAATGGCTGCGGAAAAACTACATTGCTGAAACTAATTATGCAGTACCTTCACCCGAATTCGGGAACCATTCTTCTGGATGGAAAACCAATATGTGAACTCGATACTTCGGCATGCATATCCTATGTTGACCAAAATGAGTATATTTACCATGCAGGTGTCCATGATAATATCACAATATTTGACTCCTATCCCGACATTGGAAAACAGATTTTGGATAACTTCTGGAGCAAAAATCAGGACACCATAGAAGAAACAGACTGTCAGAAAATGAGCGGCGGGGAAAAACAGCTGATTGCATTTCTTCGCGTCATTACCAAAAATACGCCGATTATTCTGATGGATGAACCATTTTCAGCAATGGATACTGTAAATAAAGAAAAGGTGCAGGATTATTTGTTACAGAGCAGGGAAATGAGAGACAAGACCGTGATTATCATTACACATGATGTCTCTGGGAAAAACCTGGCCAAATATGATGCGGTGATCAGAGCAGATGGATTCCGCGTGAATGAAGTATGATGGATTCCGCAAGAGAAAGGTCCCCCCCCGCGTACTCATTTCTGCACAATCTGCGGGGGAGGAAAGAATGTATGCCGCAATCCGATAGGGCGCGAATGGCAGCGTTATCGTTGTCCGCACGCTTATTCTGTCCAACACACAAGTCGTTATTGCGTGTCAAAATTTCATATGTTATACTATAATAACAAAAGAGAAAGGTAATAACAATATTGGAAATTGAAGAAAATATTCAATGGCATCCAGCCTTCTGCTCCGCAATCGAGTTGGAATTATACGAAAACAAAAAAGATCTCAAATATGAGCGGGAACACAATCTGAGCAGGATGCCGCTCAGGATAGACTTTCTTGTGATTAAGAAAAAAACGAACGCAGTAATCAAAAATGAAATCGGTGATTTCTTCCTGAAAAATAATATTTTCGAATATAAATCACCAGGAGACAGCATGGACGCCAGAACCTTTTACAAAGCACTTTCCTATGCGTGCCTCTACAAGGATGAAACGGAAAACGCAGATGAAATTCTTAGTATGGACACGACTATTACACTTGTCCGGGAACAAAAACCAGAGAAACTTCTTCGGCAGCTTGCTGAAAAATATGAATTGACCAAACGGGCAGAAGGCATTTACCGCATTTGTGGAATGCTGTTTCCAGTACAGTTTCTCGTGACAAGCGAAATGAACGAGGAAGTGCATGTATTTCTGACATCCCTGACTCGTACCCTGAGCCGGGAACAGGCACAAAGGCTGCTGGACAAAACCGCAAAACTAAAAGACAATGAAGACAGGAAAATGCAGACTCTGTCGTAAATGTCGCATCAGAGGCAAATATGAATCTGTTTAAGAAAATGATACAGGAGGGTGATCAAATGTGTGAGGAATTAAAAGAAATGCTTGCACCTGAAATCGTAGAATTCAAAATACTTCTGGCAAAGCAGAATGCACAACTTGCTGACAACGCCGCGAAGCTTGCTGACAACGCCGCACAACTTGCTGACAAAGATGCTGAAATTGAAAAGTTAAAAAAAATGCTTGCTGAAGCAGGCATCGAGGCATAGACTGTGCTTAAAACCACCTAGGGTGGTTTTATTATTGCATTTAGCGTTAGCTCAAAAATGTGTTCTGCTGTTATTAAAATAAATATGAAACCGGGAGGTAAAACAATTGAATCTTCAAGAGGAAAAAGAACATCTACAGATTGGTCTGAAGTCTTTGCAGGCAGCAGCGGGGAAGCTGCTGGAAAAAGTGCAGCACTACTCTGAAAACTACCGTGATTCTGCGAGATATATCTGGGAAAACCAGAGTGAATTCGACGAGTACGAGGCGATTTTTAACAAACTGCTGGTTGATCAGGTGGTTGATTCCGGAGAGCAGACAAAAGAAAAACTGCATCAAATAATCAAGATGATGGATTCTCCGTATTTTGCACGGATTGATTTTCTGATGGATGGGGATCCTGATCCCATGCAGGTCTATATTGGCAAATTTTCTTTCTGGGACGATGTGGGTGAATTTGAAGTATTTGACTGGCGCGCGCCGATTTCGGGAATGTATTATGAGTACGAATACGGTAATGCACATTACGATGCGCCCATGGGAAGAATCGAGGGAGAACTGGTCTGCAAGAGGCAGTATCAAATAAGCCGGGGAGTTTTGGAATACGCACTGGAGAGCGGAGTCGGTATCAGTGACGAAATTTTGCAGCAGGAGCTTGCAAAGAACACAGATACTAAGATGAAGGATATTGTAGTTACGATTCAGCGGGAACAGAATCAACTGATTCGGGACAGTTCTTCGAACATTTTGATCATACATGGCGTTGCCGGTTCGGGCAAAACCTCCATCGCCCTGCACCGGATCGCATATTTTTTGTACCAGCATAAAGGGAAACTCACATCAAAGAATTTCTTAATTATCTCACCCAATGGCGTATTTGTTGATTATATTGCGGATGTCCTTCCAGAGCTGGGGGAAGAAAATGTCAGATGTATTGCCATGGACGATATCGCTGGAAAAATTCTTGGAAAAGAATATCATTGCGAAAGAATGGATCTGCAGTCAGAACGGTATTTGCAGAGGGAAGCAGATACAGACTGGAAGAAAAGAAACCAGTTTAAAAATTCTGTAGAATTTCTAAGGCTATTAGATGATTATCTGCTGAAATGCAATAAAGAAAATTTTCATGCAGAAGACTATTCTTATAAGGGCGGCTTTGTGGAGGCGGCATACCTGCAAAAATGCTACAATATCAGAGAAGGTCTCCCGGTGTGGGAACGTTTTCAGGAAATTGCCGCGCTTATTTCCGGCGATATCAGGGAAGTCCACAAAAATGACCTTTTTGAATGGCTGATGTCAAGATTTGAGAACAATAATGTAATGCAGTTATACAGACATTTTTATGTATATCTTGAAAAGACAGATTACATTTGTTATGAAGATGGCATGGAGATCGAGAGTGCGGATATCTTTCCACTTGTCTATATCAAACTGTATTTGGAAGGTTTTGCAAGGGAGCCGGAAATCATGCATCTGGTCATTGATGAAATGCAGGATTATTCTCCTGTCCAGTATGCAGTCATCAATAAACTCTACAGCTGCCGAAAGACAATACTCGGTGACTTCTGCCAGAATGTTGTGCCTTTTGTTGAGAATCACTCTGATTTCTTAAAAGATATTTACCCCAAAGCACAGTATATGGAAATATATAAAAGCTACCGTTCCACCTATGAGATTATGAATTATGCAGGAAAGATCAAAAAAAACCAGAATCTGAAGCCCATTGAACGACACGGAAGGAAACCTATGGAAATCGGATTTGAAAAAAGGTCGGATGAAGAAGCTTATCTTGTCAGCGAGATTAAGCGTGCACAGGCAGATAAGAAGATGGGAAAGCTGGGGATTATCTGTAAAAGCCAGCCACAGGCGGAGGCTTTATTCCTTGCGCTGTCCAGCGTAAATGATGTTCATCTTTTTACTTATGATGCGGATGTATTTTATGACGGCATCATTGTGACATCTGTGTCACTTTCTAAGGGGCTGGAATTTGATACAGTCCTGATCGTGGACGCTGACCAGAGTAATTATTGTACAGAATATGACCGGAATCTGCTTTATGTGGCATGCACAAGAGCCATGCATCAACTGAAGCTGCTTTACTGCGGAGAGAAAAGCCGGTTTCTGGAACAGTAAAAGGGAGGAGTTTTATGAATAAAAATCGCAGGTTATTGCAGCAATATCTTGTGAGCAATATTGGTTTGATCATCGTGTTACTGGTGTTGTCTATATTAATCAGCATACTGAGTCTGACAGTGCCGTGGTTTATGCAGTATTTTACCGACAGGATCGTCATTGGCGGAGAATGGAACAATATCGGCACTGTGATCTGTGCATTTGGGATTATTATTCTACTGCGGTCTGCAGTGGATCTGCTGTATGAGAAGCTAATGGCCTATGTGGTTTTTCAGAAGATTACCTTATCTCTCCGAAAAAGGATTGAACATATTCTAGTCTGCATGAAATGTAAATATCTATACAAGAAGAGTCAGGAAATCGGCGAGAAGGATGTTGAGACAATTCTACTCGCCGATGTTGATGCGTTTAAAAATGTTCTGTCACAGACCATTAAATTTTTTACGGAAGTGTTGAAACTAATTGTGTATATCTTCATCCTGTTTTACTATTCGGTTCCGATCGGGCTGGTAGTCTGCACAAGGATTCCTATCTACTATCTGGTTTCCAATCTGTTTGACCATCCACTGTCCGCACGGAGCGAGCAAAACAGAGCATCACAGTCAAAACTGATTCAGAAAGTGAAAAAGATTTTTCAATCCCTGCCAGCCATCAAGACGCTTCAGCTGGAAACGCACGTCGAGCAGGATCTGGATGTACAGATAACAGGTTATTGCAGAAATCAGGGAAGGATATCCGTTCTCAATGCTGGCTATCAGGAGATCAATACGGCTGTCAATACAATCATGAATATACTTGTACTTATTCTATGCGGCAGGGCAATCCTGCGGGGTGACATGACGCTCGGCACGATGATGCTGATTTCCAATATTCAATCCCGGACGACCATGCCGCTGTTTTTCTTCAACAATTACTATCTGCAGTACAAGAGCAGCTTTCCCGGGATATCGCGTCTGGTGCGTTTTTTAGAAACAGAGACCGAGGATGTTACACCCTGTTCTGACAAACCGCACTTTGGGACACTTTCTTTGAGAAATGTGAGTTATTCCTACGTGGAAGGACAGCGTGCACTGTCGAACTTTTCATTGGATATCCGGGCAGGAGATAAGCTGATTTTAACGGGTGACAACATGACCGGAAAAAGCACACTTTTAAAACTGCTTGCCGGACTGCTGACAGCCGACGAGGGGCATATATTGATAGACGGGAAGGAAACCTCAGATCGTGAGCTGCGGAATTTTGCGACACTTTTTTTGCAGAATCAGAACAACTATTGCTATTTTGAGCGGGAAGGCTCTGGCGGTGAAGTACAGCTTGAGAACCTGTCCATGATGAGAACTGTAACAAGTCCGCTGATACTGCTGGACGAAGCCGACGCAAGCGTCAATCACAATCGGCTGGACGAGGTTTATCGTTTTCTGGATCTCGATGCAGCTGTCATTTTGGTTACACACAGAGACACTCATGAGATCCTGCGGAACTACCCTGATGCAAGGATTATCCATACCGGAATGTAAATGCAGCATTTCCCGCGGGCTGCTGCATATTCAGGGATTTCTGCACATCCCGTACAGAAAAATTATGGGCAGGGGAAAGATTTCCCCTGCTCACTGCATAAAATATCACAGCATTGAAGCCCGCAGCTCCTCCGCGCTCTTTGCGCTCAAATACGCCGGTGCGATATCAAATACCGTCTTGCACCCGCTTTGCCCTTCCTGCGAAAGACGATGCGCCGCACGCGCGTATGCAACGAGTACGCTCGCTGTAAATTCCGGGTTGGAATCCAGCTTTAAGCTGTACTCAATCAAATGCTTATTTTCCTTCTCCCAGCCTGTCACGCCGCTTCGCAGCACAAATCCGCCGTGCGGAATCCCGCTGTGATTTGCAAGCAGCTCCTCCTCGCTGATAAAGTGTACTGTCGTGTCGTAGTCTGCGAAATAGTTGGGCATGGTCTTGATTTCCTCCTCAACTTTTGCCGCGTCAGCGCCCTCCTCCAGCACAACAAAACACTCTCTTGTGTGCTTCTGTCTCGTCGTGAGTTCGGGATTGCTGCCTGAGCGTGCTGCCTCCAGCGCAGACTCAACCGGGATCGTGTACTGTTTTGCATTCCTGACGCCTTCGATTCTGCGGATCGCATCCGAGTGTCCCTGGCTGACGCCTTTTCCCCAGAATGTATAATCCTTTCCCTCCGGCAGAATGGCATTCGCATACAGACGGTTCAGCGAGAACATTCCCGGGTCCCAGCCAACGGAAATAATTCCAATGTGCGCATTTTCCTTTGCCGCCGCATCCACATTCGCAAAGTGCTCAGGAATCTTTGCGTGCGTGTCAAAGCTGTCAATCACATTAAAATATTTGACGTACTCCGGTGTCTGCACTGGCAGATCCGTGGCACTGCCGCCGCAGATGATCATCACGTCGATCTTGTCCTTCCAGTCTGCCACATCCGCTATATTGCATACTTCTGCCGTGTCCGTCAGAATCGAAACATCAGCCGGATCTCTGCGCGTGAACACTGCGGCAAGCTCCATGTCGCCGTTCTGCCTGACCGCGCACTCCACACCGCGCCCCAGATTGCCATATCCCAGTATTCCTATTCGTGTACTCATCTAAATTTCCTCCTGTCATCTTAATCCATTGATAAACCTCCCGCAGGCTATCCAATCTGCTCCATAATCTCCGGCAGTCTTGCAAACGCCTCCAGTCTGTAGTCCGGCGCCTTGGCCTCGCCAAATCCGTATTCCGCGAAGATAAACGGGATACCCGCCACTCTCGCGGACTCCTCGTCGCCCGCGGTATCTCCCACATACACAGCTTTTGTCACGCCGTTGCGCTGCATGATGAGCTTGTTGTTCTCACCCTTTGGGAGCAGATTGTTTCCCCAGCACTCGATATCATCAAAGCATTTCTCCAGCTTATGCGCCTTGATAAAGCTCTCGATATACCCCTGCTGACAATTGCTCACCACGAAAAGTTTGTAGCTTTTTTTGAGCTCCAGCAGGGTCTCCTCAAGCTCCGGATAGAGGATTCCGCCGTGTTCTGACAGATAGGCATTCTCTACCTCGCAGCACTCGTCCATCAGCGCCTGCTGCTGTTCCGGCGTCGTTCCTGGAAACAGTTTCGCCGCAATGTCTGTCATGGGAAGCCCAAGACAGCCTTCCAGCTCCTCGAATGAAATCGGCTCTTTTCTGTACTCGGAATGGTTTGCCACCACCTGATTCCATGTCTGGTGGATTCCGTCAAGCGCATTCCACATCGTTCCGTCAAGGTCGAAAATGATTGCTTCTATTTTATTTGCCATAATAACCTCCCTGCCGCCTTGGGCAAATGAAAAACGCTGTTCTTTGCGTTTGCCTGCTACATGATTTCTGCCCCGGACGGCATCGCCTTCTCCGGCGTCATCAGCGCAAGGTTTCCATCCGCATCCTCCGCACACAGCAGCATTCCCTCCGACAGTACGCCCGCAAGCTTCGCCGGTTTCAGGTTCACAAGCACCATCACCTTCTTGCCCACCATCTCCTCGGGGCTGTAAAATGCTTTGATGCCGGATACGATCTGCTTCACCTGTGAGCCAATCTTTACCTGGCTGCACAGAAGTTTCTTTGACTTCGGCACTGCCTCACAGGAAAGAATCTCTCCTACCTGGAACTGCATCTTAGTGAAATCTTCATACGTGATCTCTGCCTTCGGCTCAATGTCGATCCCATTTATGACACTCGTGTCATTTTCTGTCTCCTTTGCCCCCTGGGACTCTGCCGCCTGCCGCTCCACAAGCGCTGCCACCTTGGCGTCAACCTCCTTCGCGTCCAGACGCGCAAAGAGGATTTCCGGCGCGTCTGTCACCTTTGTTCCCGATGCATAGACACCAAACGTCTTTGTCGATTCAAAGCCGCGCACCTCACTGTTTAGCTGCTTCATAATTCTCTGTGCAGTCTCCGGCATGAACGGCTCAAGCAGTCCGGCACCAATCGAGATGCCCTCCACAAGATTGTACAGAACGGTCGCAAGCCTGTCCTTCTTCGCCTCATCTTTTGCAAGTACCCACGGCTCTGTCTCATCGATATATTTGTTGCAGCGCTTGAACAGGTTAAAAATTTCCGTCAGCGCATCGGCAACGCGCAGCTCCGCCATCTTTGCCTCAACCTTGTCATACGTTCCTGCAGCGACTGCCTTCAGATCCTCATCGACTGCCTCCGCGGCCCCTCTGTTTTCCACCACGCCGCCAAAGTATTTGTTGCTCATGGAAATCGTTCTGTTCACAAGGTTTCCAAGGGTATTGGCAAGGTCGGAATTCAGACGCTCGACCATCAGATCCCATGTGATCGAACCGTCATTCTCAAACGGCATCTCATGCAACACAAAATACCGCACTGCGTCCACACCGAACAGCTCAACCAGGTCATCCGCGTACATGATATTTCCCTTTGACTTGCTCATCTTGTCATTGTTCTGCAGCAGCCACGGATGACCAAATACCTGATGCGGGAGCTCCTCCCCGAGCGCCATCAGGAAAATCGGCCAGTAAATCGTATGGAAACGGATAATATCTTTTCCGATCAGGTGCAAATCTGCCGGCCACAGCTTCTGATACTGCTCTGTGCTGTTTCCGTCCGCGTCATATCCGATGCCTGTGATATAGTTCGTGAGTGCATCGAGCCACACATAGACGACATGCCTGTCATCAAAATCAACGGGTATTCCCCACTTAAATGAGGTGCGCGACACACACAAATCCTGTAATCCAGGAAGCAGAAAGTTGTTCATCATCTCATTTTTGCGCGATACGGGCTGGATAAACTCCGGGTGCCTGTTGATGTGGTCGATGAGTCTGTCGGCGTATTTGCTCATCTTAAAGAAATAAGCCTCCTCCTTCGCCGGCTTCACCTCACGCCCGCAGTCCGGGCACTTGCCGTCCTTTAACTGCGACTCTGTCCAGAAAGACTCGCAGGGCGTACAGTACATTCCCTCGTATGCCCCCTTGTAGATATCGCCCTGGTCATACAGGCGTTTAAATATTTTCTGCACCTGCTTCTCGTGATCCTCGTCCGTTGTGCGGATAAATTTGTCGTAGGAGATGTTGAGCAGGTCACAAAGCCCCCTGATGACTCCCGCCACATTGTCCACAAACGCTTTGGGCGTCACACCTGCGTCCGCCGCCTTGAGTTCGATCTTCTGACCATGCTCGTCCGTACCTGTCTGGAAAAAGACGTCGTAACCGTCCTTCCTCTTATAGCGCGCTATGCTGTCCGCCAGCACGATCTCGTAATTGTTCCCGATATGCGGCTTGCCGGAAGTGTACGCAATTGCCGTTGTGATATAGTATTTTCCTTTATTCTGCATTGATTGCCATCCCTTTCCTTGTATTTCAGTAATAAACCCAATTATTTATAATTTACCATAATCAAAAAGCTTTGTAAATGAAAATGCGATTGATTGTTTTTCTATCTATAGTCCCTATTCCATTATAAAAGCAGATAATAGGAAGAAATTCAAATTTTTCTTGACTGTAACCTTACGTTACCCTGTATGATAAAAGTACAGATATCTGAAACATACCGCACTGGTGCAGAACAGAAAATGGAGGTAAACGATGGACAATCAATATTATACTGCTGGGGAAATTGCGCGAATCGCCGGAATCTCCCTGCGCACGATACGATACTATGACACCAAGGGGCTGCTGCCCCCAGTCTCCCACTCAGACACAGGCTACCGCTACTACGACAAAAGCTCCCTGGCTCTGCTGCAGCGGATTATGATGCTGAAATATCTGGGCTTCTCTCTGGAACAGATTCAGCAGCTGATTGCCGCCCAGGAAGCGCATGCTCTGGATCAGGAGGCGATTCTGGCCCAGCAGAAGAGTCTGCTTCTGGAAAAGAAGACACGGTTGGAACTGCTGATTTCCACCATTGAACTGGCGCAGCACAGCAGCCAGGAGGACAAATGGCAGGTTCTGGTCCGCTGCCTGAACCTGCTGACCAGTGATGAGAAAGTGCTGGAACAATATCAAAATCCCGAGAATTTAAAACGACGAATCAATATTCACAACTACTCCACCAGCTCCCAGAGCTGGATGGAATGGGTCTATGAGCGTCTGGACCTGCAGCCGGGAGAGACTGTGCTGGAACTGGGCTGCGGCACGGGACTGCTCTGGATGGAGCGCACCCGGCTGCTTCCGGAAGGGCTGCACCTGGTCCTCACGGACCGCTCCGCGGAAATGCTGGAACAGACCCGCCAAAACCTGGCTCCCTATAAAAAAGAACTGGATGCACGCCAGATCCATATTGAGTACCGGATTCTGGACGCCAACGCCCTGGATCTGCCCCCGGCCTCTTATGACCGCATCATTGCCAACCACATGCTGTACCATGTGGAGCGCCGTGACACCTGCCTGGCCTCCATCGCGCGGGCGCTGAAACCGGAGGGCACTTTCTACTGTTCCACTGTGGGAGATACACACATGCAGGAACTGCACCAGCTTGTCATCGCCTTCGATCCCCGGATAGAGATGCCCATCCAAAACCTGACCGGAGGATTTCATCTGGAAAATGCTGCCCCCCAGCTGACGAGGCATTTTGCCCAGGTGAAGCGTCAGGATCAGAACAACGACCTGATCGTAGATGATCCCCAGGTCATCTATGACTATATCTACTCCTACCCCGGCAACGCTCCCCTGATTCTGGAGCAGAGAGGCCGTGAGCTGCTGGCAGTGATACAGGATAAGCTCAACCGCGAAGGAGCCATGTTTATCCACAAATCCACGGGAATGTTTATCTGTAAGAAATAGAACACCGCATCCGCATTCAGAATTCCAATTTCTGGCTGGTCGGAATACTGGGTTGACATATGGTTTATGGCTATGCGATAATAGGAAAAAATTGTGATGCAGGTGGTTAAAACATGTTCATATTCCCATTGTATGCGCTGAATAATAAACTGAATATTATGCCAGGCGAATCGCAGGAGGAATATTCTGAAATGCTCAGAATGGATCATATGCGGTATCTGAATGCGCCGTTTTGTATCAATGTAATGTCGGGAGGCCAGTCTGGAGACAGGGGGAATATTCGTTTCGGCGGAATCAGTGGGGAAAAGAAATTCGCGGCGGGAAGGGACACCAGCGGTGACAGTCAGAACGGAAACATGATATTCCCGGATGAATGGGGAATCAAATTGCATCAGCATGATTATTATGAGTTCATGTATGTGCTGGAAGGTTCCGTGGAGCAGCAGATTGAGAGCAATACCTATCTATACAAAAAAGGGGAAGGATGTTTCATCAATCGCAATACGAAACATTGCGAGCTTTCAGGAAACGACTTCTTCGTCGTGTATCTGTGCCTCTCGAAAGAGTATGTCGGGCAAATACTGGAAAATGTCAGAAAAGCGTCAGGAATCGTGTATCGGTTTCTGACAGCGAATCTGGAAGAAACCTCTGCATACAAAAAGGATTATCTGCATGTATTTGCAGAGGTGGAATCAGGCATTCAGAATATCCATGAACTATTGGAACAGATGGCAAAGGAACTGATGGAAAAAGCGCCGGGATATCTGCATATATTTCATGGGTTGGTGGAGCGCTTGTTTTTTGAACTGCAGAATCAGGAGTACCACCGCATTTTATATATCACACTGGCATCGACTGTCGAAGAGCAATTATTTGAACAGATTAAGAGCCTGGTGGAGGAGAATCCGGGCAAGTATAACAGACAGGAGCTGTCCAGTGAACTGAATTACAGCGGAGACTACCTGAACAGAATCGTGAAAAAGTTCACGGGGTATCCGATTGGCCGATACTGTCAGAAAATATTGCTCCACAAGGCGAAAAGCCTTCTGATCGAGACGAATATGAGTGTGGCAGATGTGATAGAGTGCATGGGATTTAAAAACCATTCGCATTTTTATGGAATGTTTAAGGACGAGTTTGGCATTCTCCCAGGGGAGTGCAAAAGAGTGTACGGACAAAAAGTTTGAATAATATACAGCGCTGTGCAGACGACAGTGAATCACTCACTGGAACTTGCACAGCGCTGTATATTTTTTGACAGGATATGACATACAGAATGTCTGGATACGTCATACAAACATGAAAGTTGTCGTGTCTGGGACATTATATTTATCTGGCTTTCATGCAAAAATAAAAATACGCCGTAACGATTCCGTATCGCCATCGTTACAGCCATCAAATAATACAGACAAGGGAGGAAGGATTATGAAACTGGTAGGAAAAAATGCAGTTATGTCGCAGGTTGCCGAGGGAGAAGTCACTGGACGCGAAATGTTCGGACATGCCATCGCAGGATTTGGGCAGAATCTTATCTTTGGTCTGTGGAGCAGTTATATGCTGGTATTCTACACCGATATTTTCGGAATTTCGGCTGGTGCTGCCAGTATTATCATGCTGCTGACCAGAGTATGGGACGGGGTGAATGACCCGATGATGGGAAGCATTGCAGACCACACAAGAACAAAATGGGGGCGTTACCGGCCATGGCTTTTATTTATGGCGCCGGTCATTGTGATCTTTCTGGTTTTGAACTTCAGCTCGCCGGATTTATCGCCAGCACAGAAAATAGCCTATGCAGGCGTGACGTATGTGATGATGAGCATGGCGTTTACAGCAGTCGATGTGCCATACTGGACAATGCCGGCAGCGATGTCCTCCGATGTGCCGAAACGCTCTAAGATCATCAGTCTCTCCCGCATGACCACCACGCTGGCTTCGACTGTACTTGGCGTGATAGCGATTCCGCTGATTTCGGTACTGGGACAGGGGGATAAAGCGAAAGGATATATGATGACTGCGCTGGCAGTCGGCATTGCAGGGGCGATTTTTTACATCATTGGATTTGCAAATATCAGGGAGCATGTCCAGCCAGTGCCCAACCAGAAAATCACTTTGAAAAGTTCGGTGAAGGCAATTGTACAGAACAGACCGCTGCTGCTTCTGCTCAGCTGCGGACTGATTGGCAATATCGGAACGATGCTCAAGCAGGGAATGGTGATCTATTATGTCAAGGACTGTATCGGTTCTGAGAGCCTGATTCCGATATTCAGCCTGCTGTTTCTTCCGGGAATGGTGTTTGGCCTGATGATCGCACCATCGTTTACCAAAAGGTTTGATTCCAAATCTGTATTTATCGGGGCAAAAGTATTTGGTATCACGGTGGATGTCGTCTTTTTCTTTGTCGGATTTCATAATGTCCCGCTGGCGATGGTCCTGTACGCGCTTACGAGTATTCCCCTTGGAATATCCGCAGTAGTAGCTTCTACGATGCTGACAAATACCATTGAGTATGCCGAGTGGAAATTTGGAAACCGCCAGGAAGGCTTGATTAGTTCAACACAGACATTGTCAGCAAAGATCGGCATGGCATTGAGCGCCGGCGTGACAGGAATTGTCCTGGAGGCAGCGGATTATGTTCCAAATCAGGTTACCAGCAAGACACAGTTTATGATCCACGGAGCCTTTACATTGTTTGCCGCCGTGCTGGGAATGTTCTCCATAATGCCAATGCTGTTCAACAGCTTCACAGACAAAGAACATAAAAAAATCGTCATGGAATTAGAGGAACGCAGAAAACAAGCAGAAACAGAAACATAACAAATTAAGTGTGAAAAAAGATCACTTTCAAGCGATTGACTGTTATGCGTGCCAAAGCGCGCGAGGAGGTATAACTATGAGAAGCAGGCAGAATTTTGACAAAGACTGGATGTATATAATTGATGAAATCGGACCAATTCCAAAGACCTATGCAAAGAGCGGGGTGCTTGGAGGAATCACAAATGCGGTGGATGGAGAGTGGTTTGAACCCTTTGCAGGCGCAGGAAAAATGCTGCGTGCCCTGCAGGACATTCTTCCGGTCGGAGAGGAAGTCAAGGATGATATCGACGCAGGGAGCATGCTGATGGGAAAGCTTCCGGATACAGCAAAGTCAGTCAAAAACTGGAAAAAAGTAAATCTTCCGCATGATTTCCGGGTGGAAATCGGCGTCACGGACGACACTGCAGACTGGGCGCAGGGATACATTCCAGATGGTATCGCATACTACCGCAAGACCTTTCGGGTCTCAAGAAGTGTCTTGGGAAAACGGGTTGTACTGGAATTTGACGGCGTTATGCGCAATGCTTCGTTCTGGTACAACGGATGTTTTATCGGAGATCACTATTCCGGATACACAGGGTTTCAGTTTGATGTGACGGAGCTCACAAAGTACGGAGTTCAGGAAGGCGAAAATGTCATTTTAGTCCGCTGCGACACTACAAACGGAAGTGAGGGCTGGTGGTATGAAGGCGGCGGCATCTACCGTCACACATGGCTGACGTTTTACGAAAACATTCATGTAGACCGTTGGGGCGTGTTTGTGAAGCCGACCGTAACAGGAAAAGATGCTGTTCTGGAAATTGAGACAACGGTCTGCAATGAGACATCCGCGGAGACACCCTACTGCATATGCACCACCATTATCGATCCTGACGGACAGGAAACCGGGCAGACAAGGGCAGCAGGACGGATTCCTGCCTATGGAAAAAACATCCAATGCTGCCAGCTGGAAGTGACAGACGCCAGGCTTTGGGACTGCGGAAACCCCTGCCTTTATACAGCGATTACAGAAGTATTTGTCGAGAATAAGCCGGTGGACTGCTATAAGACAGTCTTTGGAATCCGCAGCATTGAATATACATCCGAGGGACTGCTGCTCAACGGCGTGAAAACACCTTTGTACGGAACCTGTTTCCATCAGGATTTTGCCGGAGTGGGCGCCGCGATCCCGGATGCGATACAGAATTATAAGATTCAGAAAATCAGGGAAGTCGGCTTCAATGCATTCCGTTCTTCGCACAACCCGGCGACGCTGGAGCTGTTGGACGCCTGTGACCAGATGGGAGTTCTGGTAATAAATGAAAACAGAATTATAGAGACCAGCAGGCATCGGCTGGAAGACCTGGAAGAACTGATCAAAAGCTCCAGAAATCATCCCTGCGTGTTTGCATGGAGTATGTCCAACGAGGAGATTTTTGCGGGAAGCTATCAGGCACTGCGGATTCTGGACAAAATGCTGCCCTTTGCAAGGAATCTGGATGACAGCCGCCTGTTCCTATCGGCTGAGGCATTTTTATCCGGGGAAATGGCTGCAAAATACGGCACGGAAATTTATGACGTATTTGGAATGAACTATGCAGAGTCAACGCTAAACAATAACCAGATTCATAATCTGTCTGCCAGATATCCAAATATGAAATTTCTGAGCACCGAAAGCGCTTCCTGGTACACAACCAGAGGAATTTATGAAGATAACAAAGAGCGCGGACACTGTTCCAGCTACGGAACCCGGTACGTTATGATGGGCGGCGAAGGCGGGCCGCATGCGGGGGGAACCGCCCGCCCGTGGCAGACCTGGAAATTCTATCAGGACAACCCAAAAACAGGAGGATTTTTCATCTGGACAGGATTTGATTACAGAGGGGAGACGACTCCGCTGAAAGAATATCAGGTCTGCTCTAACTTCGGTATCATGGATACATGCGGTTTTCCGAAAGATGACTGTTATTATTATGAGGCGCGCATGAAAGATGCGCCGCTGATTCACATCATGCCGCACTGGACATGGAAGCAGGAAGGCGAGATCAAGACAGTCCGTTTATACACAAACTGTGAAGAGGCAGACTTAATTTTGAATGGAACATCCTTGGGCAGAAAGCCCCTGGATGGCGACTGGATTGCGTACGAAGTGCCGTTCCAGGCGGGTGAATTGAGGGCTGTCGGATACCGCAACGGAGAGCCTGTGGCAGCGGACATCCAGAGAACAGCAGGGAAGGCAGCGGCGATCTGTATGGAAGCAAACCGGCAGGTGATTCAGGCAGACGGTACGGATGTTGCCTGTGTGAAGGTATCCATTGTAGACGCCAACGGAACCATCGTGCCGGATGCAGATCATAATGTCGCCTTCAAAGTAACAGGTGCAGGCACTTTGCTGGGTCTTGGAAACGGCGATCCGGGATGCCGGGAAAATGACAAGGCTTCCAGCAGACATGCTTTCTCCGGGCTGCTACTGGCACTGATCCAGTCCGCTGGGGAAAGCGGGGAAATCAGAGTCTGCGCGTTCTCGCCGGAACTGAAGGAATGCGAGATTATCATAAAAGCGCGAAGATAGGTTTTGGAAAATAGATATGAAAAGATATCAGGCAGGCTTCCTCACAGAGATTGTGAGGAAGCCTGCTGCATAAAATAAACATATTGATATTGCATCAGGATGGTTCAGACTTCCCTTTTCTTCTTCCTGCCAAAATACCGCCCTGTGTGATTCCTGTATACACGATACTCCTCGTCAAATACTGTCTCTAAGTACTTCTCCTCCTGTAGAATCTGCAGATGCAGCATCACAACCGCCCATATCGTAAACAACAGTAATATCCAGTTAAAATACATCAGCAGTATCCCGATATACATCAGGTCAAATCCCAAAAAAGCAGGGTTTCTGCTATATTGGTAGATACCACGCGAGACCAGCTCTGTCCTGTCGGTCTCTGGAATCCCTGCGCGCCAGCTGTCTCTCATTGTGAGCACTGCAATCAGAAAAATCAGGTCTCCAGTCAATCCCAGCACAACCCCCGCCATCCTCACCGGCATTTGCACTGTATTCCATTCATACAAAATAGAAACCAACTCCGCCGGAACGATGAGAAGCGTCGCGGCTGACATGATGATCTCTATCGTCCGCACCGTCTTCTCTTTTCCATGTCCGAGCTGTGTTGTCTGGATTCCTTTCCGCTTCTGCGCAATCTTTTTTGCAAAATAGATGCCATAAAAAATCGCCATGATCACAAGTGCCGCGATAAAAAACAGACTGCCCCATTGCCCTGCCAGAAAGATAGCTGTCGGTCCATCTGCCCCGCCAATCACTGATATATCTCCTCCCATATTCAACCACTCCTTACTTCTTCTATAACCATCAAAAAACTGATGTAAAGAAATCTTCAACAAAACGTTTCAATTACACACGAATGCTCTTTCGTCTTCTTGTCATAGTCAATCCCCACCAACAGGATCTCCCCCGCGTACTCCCTCAACAACTCAGCAAATCCCTTCCCCACGGGAAATTCCCGCATTGGCTTGTGATAATACCGAAACGCGGATATCAGCGCTATCATGATCGTGCATGCGAGAGAATTTTCATCATTGTACTCAATCCCCGACACAAAGTCGTTGTGCACACTCTGAATCTGCCTTGCTGTCTCCTCTACATCCCCCTCCAGCACGGCATTCAAAATCCTCTCGGAAACTTTCATAAAACGCGACAGGTTATCGTTCTCATTGTCTTCCATGTATTGGTAGAAAACTTCCTGAATCTCCTTATTGGGAACATACGCCTCCTGCGTGTCCGCATCATATGCAAAATATCCAAGATGAATCAGTGCAGTAATCACTTCACTCTTATTTTTGAAGGACTGCAGATCATTTTTTCCATTTGACACATTGACCAGTACCCGGTTTCCCGAGAGCATCCTGATGATATCCTCCCAGAGTCCGTCAAAATTTTTGCTGATCAGGTCGTCGATATCCCCGTACGTTCCCGTGACCGTCCAGTACTGCTGAAACCGTTTCGCAGAAACCGCAGTTGCTATAATATCATTCTCCAAGACAATCTCCCGATACTGTTCCTGCAGCTCCTTCACAATACACTGTGTTATATATTTATTCGGATTCTCCCTTCTCTCTGCCGCACAGACAAACTGCGCCTGTATGTCCACAAAAATCGTATCATATGCATTCATGCTCTCCAGAAACAATTCGTTCTTTGCGCACTTTAGCGGCTCAAACAGGCTTCTGGAATCCGCCCCCTGCTGAAATACGCGACAAGCATATCCGCCGTCACAGATTTGCCAAACCGCCGCGCCCGGCTGTTGCAGATAAACTTTTGGTCAGCATCCTTCTCCAGAAGCTTATTGATCAGTTCTGTCTTGTCCACAAAATATTTTGTCCTGGAAAAATCTGCAAATTTCCTGTTATTTTTATTGAGAAACTGTCCCATTCTGCTCCTCTCTTTCATGCTGTCCTGTACACTGCAGTTTTTATATCTATATTTTATAGTATCATAATAACCGGAAGAAAACCATCCTGTTTTGTGCATGCCTGGCCATAGTCCTGTTCAAAAGGGCGCCCGTCGTCATCTTAGATGAGCCGACAGCCGCCCTTGAACCAATTGCAGAATATGATATTTACAGACGACTTAGGAGCTGCAGGAAAATAAGTGATGCAGCTTGCGTCAGTTATTTTTCTACAAATCCTTAATACCATCGCAGGACAAAATCCGGCAGCATCTATGCCGAAATGTATGCGGCACAAATGCGTGATTACGGCCTCTGTCCCATTCCGCCCTCAAGTGTGAGCGTCTCGCCTGTCATGTACTTGAAGTCAGGAGAGGCAAGCTGTACGCAGACGCGGCCGATTTCCATCTCCGCATCTCCGTAGTGGCCTGCGGGCGGCATCTTGACATTTGCCTTAAATGCATCGGGATATGCTTTTTCAAACTGCTCCAGCTGCGCCGTCCACGCCAGCGGGCAGACAATGTTGACATTGATGCCGTCCTTTGCCCACTCGGTAGCAGCCACACGCGTCAGTCCGCGGATTCCCTCTTTTGCAGCTGCATAAGCGCACTGTCCGAAATTGCCAAACAATCCGGCGCCAGAGGCAAAGTTGATGACAGACCCCTTTGATTTTGCCAGATGCGGATAGCATGCCTTCATATAATAAAATGCTGCATACAATCCCGAATACATTGCAAGATTAAACTGATCTGTCGTGTGCTCCGCCAGGGGTACACCGGAAGCAGACGCCTGCGCATTGTTGATCAGTACATCGATGCTGCCAAACGTATCAATCGTCTGCTTCACAACGTTGTTTACCACTTCCTCATTGTCCGCGCCGGCATTGATGTCTGCCTGAAGAATCAGCACCTTGATATTGTACAGTCTCTCCAGCTCCTCCCTGGCATCCTCGAGCTTCTTCACATTTCTGCCAGTGATAACCAGATTTGCGCCCTCCTTTGCGTAAGCAGTCGCAATTCCGTAGCCGATTGAACCGCATCTGCCGTCACTTAAGACTGCTCTGCCCGCACCAGTGATGATCGCTGTCTTACCCGTTAAAAATCCCATTTTCCAAATACCTCCTTCTAAAATTTTGCACCAGCCCGCGCCCCCTCACGGCGGAGCAGGGCATTGCTTTGCCACCTGATATTTTTATTATATCCTAATATTGGAAAAATAGATAGACCGGATATTTGCCTTCTGAAAATAAAATTTGACATCAAGTTATCACATACTTATAATACAATTATAAAATATAAAAGGGAATTTCCCTTTCTGACTTTGCCTCCTGCGATTATCTGCAGCTGAACATTTATACAGCACCAAATTAAATTGGAGGAAATACCAAATGAGAGTAATCATCATCAATGGTCCGATGGGCGTTGGTAAAACAACCGTCGGAAAGTATATCGCAGAAAACCATCCGGGAACAGCTTTTATAGACGGCGACTGGTGTCTGGACATTCATCCATTTGTGGGAAACCGCGAAACCAAAACAATGGCAATCGATAATATTCTGCACATGATTGACAACTATAAGAACTGTTCTGTATGCAAAATGATTGTATTGGTATGGTTGATGGATGATCGATGGGTGTATCAAAAAATCGCTGACGGGATTGCCAGTATGGAGTTAGAAGTCCAAAGCGCAGTCCTGGTCTGCGATAAAAGTAATTTGATAAACAGATGGGAGAACGACGGGAAGTGTGAATGGAGAACACGCGAATGGCTTGATGTCAGTTTACAGTCTTTAAAGTTTTTCTCATCGTTGGAAAATAATATTGATACAAGCGGTTTGACAGTTGGTATGACAGCTGACAGGATAATGCATCTGTCATGAAAATAAAATACAAGGAGAATGTAAATGCTGAGAAACAAAGATATCTTAGAGTTAAAGCGACGTTTTAAAAAAGAATCCTGCACCATCACAAAGATGTGCGGGTGCTATGTGGACGCAAACAAAAATAAAATCGTGGAATTGAACGAGACCTTTCTAAACCTTGAGGACGAAGAGTTCTTCAAGTATCTGGAAATCGCCAAAAAAGCGCTCTCCGGCACCATCGGAAACAATCTGCTGGAACTCAACTTTGCCAAAGAGGAGGAGGAACCGGGCGGAAAACAACAGTACCTTCTGGGACTTCGCGAGAGCGGGCTGAAAAACCCTGATTTACTCGAGCACCTCTATGACATGATTATCGATAATTATGACTATGTCGGCAATTATCTAATCCTCGTTTTCCACGATGCCTATGATGTGATGACCAAGACGAGCGATGACCTCAAAATTGACGAGTCCGAGGAAGTTTTCACCTATCTGCTGTGCGCCATCTGCCCGGTCAATCTATCGAAGCCAGGGCTTGGCTACCGCGCGGACTTAAACCGCATTGGCATCCGCATACAGGACTGGGTTGTGGGCGCGCCCGATGTCGGATTTCTGTTCCCTTCCTTTGTGGAGCGCTCGACAGACATTCACTCGCTTACATACTATGTCCGCGATGCCAAGGATTCCCACCGCGACTTTATCGAGACCGCACTTGGCTGCGGCGCAAAGAGAACGGCAACTGAGGAACACAACACCTTCAGCAGCATCGTGAAGACCGCCATCGCTCCCATCATTGAAAACAGCGATGCGATGCTGATCGATATTCAGGAGAAACTAAATGACCTCGCCGAGGAGCACGATGCAGCCATGGAAGATTTGGTGCTCGTGGAACCAGAGGATTTTACACTCACCACGGAAATCATCAAGGAGGTATTTGCAGACAGCGAGATACCCGATGCAGCCGTGATGCAGATACAGAATCATTTTACGGAGGAATTCAGCGACCGGCCGCCTATCGTGAAAAATCTTGTCAATGAAAAGGCAATTGAAAAAAACAACAAAGAGAAAAAAGAAATCAAACTTCTCGAGGAAGTCGCAACCTTAAAACAGGAACTAAAAGACACCAGACAGGAAAACGAGGAAAAGACAGAACAGATTGAGACGCTTGTGAAGATGGAAGCCCCTGTCGACCCCGAGGAGGCCAAAAACTGGGCGGAAGTTTTTCTGCGCATGAAGCCCGACAAGGCAGAGCAGGTAAAATACGAGACAATCGATGGTCAGAAATATCTCATGATCCCCATGGAGGAGAATGAGCACATTAATCTGAACGGAGTAGAAAAGTTGTATGCCGACGCACACACCTGACAAAAATGTGTTTGTGTTTTTATAGTACAATAGGGAGGATATCAATATGCCAAGAGCAGGTTCCGGCGGCAGCCGTTCATCGGCCCGCCGCTCATCAAGCCACCGTTCATCCGGAGTTCACTCGCCATCGCGCAGTTCAGGCGGCCACCGCATCGGCAGCGGTAGTGGCAGACACAGCAGGGCCGGAAGCGGGCGCAGCGCCAGTCCCCGTCCCAGCAGTTCAGGAGGCCACCGCATCGGGCCATCGTTTCACAGTGCCCCGCCACCCCCGCCGCCAAATGGCGGACCAGGAATGCCGCCTCCTCCATTTGGCGGACCGGGAATGCCGCCGCCTCCGCCGCGCAGATATCGCAGGAGAAGCTATCGGCGCACCTATTATGGCAGTTCCGCTGGCAGTTCTTTCGGATCTGTCGTTGCTGCAATGATTGTGCTTGTCATCCTGCTTTTCTTCTTCTCGTTTTTCTTCCCGGCCATGGCTTCGGGGCGTTCCAATGGCTCCTTCACCCCTGCCAGCACAAGAAACCGCGAAAAGCTGGACTCAGGATTACCCTATGACAGCAATTGCATTGTCGATGAACTTGACTGGTTCGACTCTATCTCCGGATCTGGACGGCAGTTGAAAACTTTTTATGACAAAACAGGTGTGCAGCCCTTTATTGTACTGTTAAAATACCATCCTGAACTGGTTACGGAACCTCAGATGGAAGCATATGCACAGGAATATTATGAGGAGAATATAGACAACGAGGCAACGTTTCTCTACATGTATTTCGCTGAGGAGGACCAGGACAATGAAGTAGGATACATGTGCTATGTAAACGGCAAGCAGGTGGATTCCGTCATGGATGCCGAAGCCGTCAATATCCTATGGGGATACCTTGACAGAGACTGGTACAGTACCATGTCCACAGATGAGCTCTTTGAAAATGCCTTTACGAAAACGGCAGAGACAATCATGACAAAATCCAGAACCAAAATAGATGTTGTCTTTGCGGCGGTTGTGGGTATTGTCATCATCGCAGTTACCACTGTCATGAATACCCGGCGCAGACATGAGCGCACGAAGGAAACTTAGCGTATTCCCAATCCGCAGCTGCCAGATAATATACACGCCCCTGTGCACAAAAGTTCCGCATCATTTCTCCAGAGGGGGCACAGGTGTCTCCTCGCGGTATCCTAACGACTGCATTTTTTCGCGGAGACGAACAAGTGCCCTGTCAAATGTCTGAAATGCCTTGTAGGTATCCTGAAATGCCTGCAGGGCAAGCGCGTCATTTCCTTCCTGCTTTGCTTTCCATGACCGGGCTGCATATGTATGAAGCACAGCGTGCGCGTCCGCCAGCTGACGGAATTCGCTGCTGCCCGCCAGTGCGGAATCTGTCTGGGAAGCAAGCCATTTTCCGAGTTTGCACGTATCCGGATTATCCACCTGCTTTGCCTGGAGCTGCTCAAATCCCACGATGTTGTTGTATACACGCCACGTCAGCACAAAATGATCGACCTGAAATACCCGCAGCCAGTCCAGCTCCGTGATCGCGGAACTGTTGCGCACCATGTCACTCCTCGTCTTATCCACATAACGCCCAATATGAAACACATGCTTTCCCAAGGCGACACAGTCTCCTGACAATACGCGGTAGCTCTCGGAAAGCATCTCTGCCTGCTGTGAAAAGTCGGCAGCTGTATTGTTCTGCGTATCGATCTCCCGGAAAATACTGTCGATCTGTTCCTGTATGGCTGCGATCTGCGTATTCATCTGCTCCAGCTCACGCAGCGAGAATGTCGCTTTCACATTTCCTTCGTTCAGCTTTTGCGTCGTCTCCTCGATGGACAGGACAAGCGTCCCTGTCTCGCTGTTCAGCTGCCGGACATACTCCGTAATATTTTCCGCGGACTCTGTCGTGCTCACGGAAAGCTGCTGCATTTCCTCCGCGACGACGGAAAACCCTTTGCCTGCTGCCCCTGCCCTGGCAGCTTCCAGCGAAGCATTCAGCGCCAGCAGCTTGCTTTGGATTGACACTCTTTTCACAAGATCGATAATTTCTCCGATTTTAATTATTTTTTGATGAAAATCGTGCATCTGCCCATTGATTGTGCGAACCATCTCAGCGGAATCCCTGATGTCACGGATGCTGTCATTCATACTTGTGGTTATCGCCCCAAATGCATTCGACATCTCGTGCGTGTTTTCCTGAATCGTTCCCATAGACCCGGAAATGTGATGGATAGCACCTTCCATTTCCTGGCTGGCACTCTCCATCTGGACAATTGACTGTGTCTGCGAAGTGACCTGGTCAAACGTATCTTTAATCAGGGCATTGTCCCCCACAGACTCCATTAATTCGTTCAGCCGCATCACATACGGATTGTTTGCCTTCTTCAATGCCTTGATAACATTGTTGAGTTTTTCCCCATAGAGCGGATTGCGATAGCGGGAAACATCAACCTCCTCACAGTTTCCGTCCGCAATCGCATCCATATCCCTTATCAGACGCCGGAAATCTTTGTTACTCGGCAGCATGATCGTTCCTCCTCACCTTAATCATATGCCAATTTTGCATTGACTCCCTTATATTATAACATGCCAGAAAATAATTTTACAAGGTGTTTTCCGCACGATAGAACATACCAGTCGTGATAATATGATGGCATGGCAGAACTGATCAGAATTTTGTCCGGAAATGCGATTAAGGAACTGTGCACAAATGGCGTATCTTCAATGAATGTTAACGGGACTACCGCGAAGAAAATAATGGTACATTTTTAAGAAACAGCTCCGCTATCTCCCGAATCACACCATCCCCGCCTTTTTTTTCTGATATATAATCTGCCACCGCCTTCACCTCGTCACACGCATCGGCTGTACAGCAGCCATAGCCCACTGCCGCTATCGCTTCCCGATCATTGATGTCATCTCCGATATAGAGAACGTTTTGCATCGAAATTCCATATTCACGGCACAGATTTTGAATACAATTAAGCTTATCTTTTATACCCGATTCACAGATATCTAACTGCAGCTTTTGGGCTCTTTTTCTCACTAAACTGCGGTTTTCTCCTGTTACAATTCCTGTCACGATTCCCCTTTTTTTCAGTAATTCAAACGCCATGCCGTCCTTTGTATTGAATTTCTTGAATTCATCACCCGACTCTGTATAATACATTCCTCCATCCGTAAGACAACCGTCACAGTCCGTTAAAAACATCTTTATATCAGGAATATTGCCGTGCTTGTCTATCCTTCTCTGCCGCATCAATTTTTCCAAGATTAACCAGTCCCCTGGCTCATCAATCTCATAATACGTATCTTCACTCATCTCCACTGCCTTTATCTGACCAGAAAGTCTGCATCCAGAGTCCAAAAGTCCTTTCCTGCCAGTAATATAAAACGCTCCGTTTTCCACCAGAAATCCTTCGAATTCCTGCCTCCTTGGTCTTTCCCTGTAATCATAGTTCAGCGGCTGTACATAGCCCTCCCCCGACTTCCCCCAGCAGAATCGTTTCTGCCTTACAACAGATAATACGCTGTCTACTCCCGGTTCGCGATAGACCTCCATCCCCCTGTCCAAATCTTTCTCTGTCAGCAGCGGGGAAGTCGCCTGAATCAACACAATCGTATCAAAATCATATTTCGAGGCAAACTCCAGCATTGCCAATTCTGTGGCGGCGGTGTCCGTCGCACTGTCCGGGCTTCTGCTGATCACCTCCACTTTCGGAAACGAAAATTGACTGACACAGGCTTTGATCTGCTCACTGTCGGTAGCGATATAGATTTTATCGATTCCCACACAATCCTGTGCGGCTTTGATCGTCCAATAAACCAACGGCTTTCCATTAAATATCTTAATATTTTTAAGCGGAATTGATTTGCTCCCGCCCCTCACCGGAATAAATGCTGCTGTCATAGTTTCCAATCTCCTAATTCATTTGAAATATGTTTCTGATGTTTTTCTGGGTTATCTCCCACAACCGAGTCTACTCCCTACAGAAAAAAATTCGTTCTCCGTCAACTGTCCCAACATACTCTCTCTCTTTTAATTGAGTCCTCCCAATAATTTCATCCAATATCCCCTCTGCTTCCTGCTGGTTATAACTTGTGATAATATAAACTAAGATTCCGTTATCATATCCGTCGTAAATCATTTGATTCAAATATTCGTCATCCATTTCAAAAATTCTGTCGTAAGTCGTTATCAGAAATCTCTGTCTTTTCTTTTTTTGCATATTTTGATACTGCATCCAAAAAGAATATTCCTGCAAATCACTCTTATTTACAAAAAAGTTTGCAGTAGTTCCATAATTTTGCATGCGACTGATAACCTCAGTATTGGACGAATGCAGATATTCTATATTCTCCGTTTTATTTGTAAAGATACTGACACAAATATTTCCTAAACAAAACACTGTTAAAATACTTTTCAAGTATTTTCGCTTTACCATTCTCACAATGAATTTTATCATAGTACAACATGTACATAGCCACATCGCCGGATAAAGATTAGTGATATACCGAAACCCCTTTCCCACCTCAGGCGCATAATTGATGACAAAAAATAAGTACAGCAAAGATAAACATAATAAATATATCGTCTTTTTGTTATCATCTTGTATAATATGAAGTAAAATTATTTTATACCCATCTGAGATTAATAACACAACAACAAAAATTGCTATTACTGTAATCACTGTCTGCAATCCAATTCCAGCATACAATTGTCTGTCAATAAAAGAAACATAGTACAAAAATCTTTCATTCCATTTATCTACGTCTGACAAATTTCCATATGCATTAGTTATATTAGAAATTCCGCGCGATCCGGTTGTGGTTTGTGTTATAGCCGATGGAAATATCATCACTGACACAATCACAGAACTTATTCTTGTTAATCCATAATAAAAAACTTCTTTTATGTTCTTAGAAAACTCCAATACACAATATATCATTGAGGAAATAAACGCAAAGACCAAAAAATAATACTGTGTAAGTCCGCCGACAACGGTTGTCAAAAAGACAGCTAATAAAATACGCTTCCGATACTTGTGTTTACCCAATAATAAAATGTGCAGATACACATCCAAAACACATAAAAACGCAAGCAGCATATACATTCTTATATATATGACTGTCGTAACCGCTCCTGCGCTTAACCCATAAGCCAGCATCGGAACAACCGCTAAAAATTCATCTTTTAATATAATACCGGCAATCTTATATATTATAACGAGTGTCAATACATAAAATAGCAAATTAACACTAAGCCCCTGCCACTTTGAAAAATGTTCTTGATCTAAAGAACATATCGTGTGTAAAATACAATAAAAAACAGGCGGGTGAACATCCTGTGTCTGATTATATACCACAGAACCATAGTTAAATGCCTCTTTTGCTGATACAGTAATCTGTTCAGTAAGATAATCCACATCATGCCATTGATTCCACCAATCTCCATTCCATCTTAAAAAAGGAGTAAAATTTCCATTGGACAGGGAATAGGAAAACATTTCGTCCCCATCAAAAAAATCTTTCTGACAGCAATAATATAACATAAAAACAAATTGAATTATAATAATAATTATCATAATCCTTTTCATTCGTTCCATTTTAATTTTCATATTTCTATGTGATATTTCTAAACCTTTCGTTTCCAACGCTCCTTACATATTCTTATCAATATATTGGAATTTTTTTAACAAGTAATCGTTTTTTGTACTTCCAAACTTAAACAAGATTTTGGGGTCCAGCTTTTTAATTGCTTTCTTAAATGCAATTAGATTATTGATAACGGCATTATTATATTTATTGGGATTTTTTTCTCCACCATAATTTGTATCTGAAAAGTCTATGCCATACAATATTATCTCCCTAAAACCTGCGAACACAGCAAATTGTATTGCACTAAATACCACCGATTTTGCATCTAATACACACTGCTCATCTATATTAAACTTAATACTGTCCACCCGATAATCATACCACATGGGTGCCAACTCATAGTTTATGATGTTTCCATCATCCCTGTCATGATAGTCTTCCTTTCTCAACCCTATATTTTTCGTTCCGCTATTTGTAATAATTCCATAAAATTTCGTACAAGGATATCTGTTATAGTCTTCCATTGTGTATGGCTGGTTTCTGGGATAATCCTGCATAAATACAAAATCAAACTGAATATTTTCATAGAACAAAGTTCTATTCAAAGCAATATGTATGTAATCGCGATTATATTGATATGCATCAAGACTCTGTCCGGCCCCGCATATAACAACTTTCTTTCCATAATACCTATTCTTCCACGGCGTCAGTTCCCTTTTATTGATTTCTGAATTTCTGTTAAACACAATCCCATATGACAGGGCTGCTTTATCTATCATTTTGGCATATTCTTTAAAAAAGCTTTTTTTAGAAAAATATTGGTAAAATACTTTTCTATTTAATTCTCCTAACTCACATTTGTCTCTTTCTTTTAATTGCTGTATTGCTTTTTCAATATTGTTATCCTCCACAAAAATGACATTACTCTCTCTGTTAATCTCTAAATTTCCACCGACAGCAGATAAGACTATGGCCTTCCCAGCCTGCATAGCTTCCAAAGTTGACAAGTCGAATATTGAATGGCGCTGCATCATAATGTAATAATCTGTATATTCCACCAATTGCAATAAAGTATTATGCTCCACACGTTCGCCGTACAGGGAACTCTCAAAAAGCCAATTATCTTTTTCACTGCATAGCTTTTCATAGATTCCTGCCAAATGCCTGCTTCCGATAGCGATCCAATATACATTTTTCCCTGTAGCCTTGACATACGCATTTAATATTGGTGGAATTCTATCTAACCCTTTATTCTCACTAAAATCTCCCACACTCAAAAAAATGTCTGTATTTGCCCTATCAATAGATTCCAAGTGGAATTTTTTACTGATATTTATTGGTTCTATCTTTTTATCAGAAATTGTATTATATAACGGTTCCGCCGAAAACCGGACATTCTCTACATTTATTTGAGTTGTATCCAAATAAGCCTTTTTGGCTCCTTTACTCGGAAAATAAACTTCCTCTGCGTTTTCGAATACTACCTGCTCAAGATAATTCAATAAATCCTTATCCCTTTCAGATAATACCTCTCCAAAACTTTCCCTCTCATTAATCATGGACCCTTGCGTGTGCCAGATCAAAACGTACTTACAGCCTCTAAGATATGCCCCATACGCAAAGCCCAGATCATGGCATACAAAGAATAATTCCGTCGAATCACTCATCCTGCTCCAGCAGTCTACACAATTCTCTAAATAGTAGGCAGCATAAAAATTTATCCTGACCATATGAGCTAACCCTGCTAATGCTTTCTCTAAATGCATTGGATATCTTATTTCTTTACTATGAAAGATATATCTCATATAAATTCCATGGTACATGTCTCCAAATACTTCTCTCTCCGTTGCCAATACTCCGTTGGGTCCTCCGGTTAACCCTTTTTGCGGTTCGTGTTTTCTAAATGCGCAAGACACTACTTCTATTGTTTTATTTGAATCTTTTTTCTCCAATAAAACAGGCGGAAGTTTATATGCATTGGTATTTTGACTTGAAATCTCTATGGATTTTGTATTTCTCATTAAAATTCTGTACTGCCAGTTTAGAGATAGTAAAAATAGCCAGTATCTGCACCTATTCTTTTCAAAATGACTTCGGTTATTCGCTTTTACTTTATCATAGATTGTTTTTATTGTCTCGTTTTCTTCTGCCAGGAAATGATATATTTTCTGTAATCCCATCTTCTACTCCTTTATCTGCTACAATATATATTATCTGGGACATATCACAAATTTCCCATCGTCCCATCCCCCATCAGAGTCCTCAGATATTCTGCCTCAACGCGCAGATTATGATGAAGATTTCCATATCGCATCTTCTCTGTCTCATCTGAGATATGCTTTAGCGCCTTGCTGTTCCCCTCTGTTGGATACAAATAGGAAAACCCGTACACGTCGATTGACTGGATACGATTCCTGATCTGACATAACTCAAACAACAGCTGTCCGCCGCTGGTAGGGAAACTGCCCATCTCCTGTATCATTTTGTCCCTGTATTTCAGCATACACAACCGTTTTCCATTCTTCTGGGCATACTGGTAAAAAACATCAAGAAACATTTCCGGAATAAAAAATCGCCAAATGTTGGACTCCAAAACCACCAGATCATAATTATGAACCTCATTCAGTCTTGGATTGCAGCCTCCGCCTTCTGTATCAATATTCCTAACCCATATATCTGTTCTGATTCCATAATCCTGTCTGTATTCATTCGTCTGATAGTCATTAAACCGGATAACAACGTCATGGCTGTCTATTTCTTTTCCCTTGCCTCTCCCCAATTCATAAGGGCCGGAACCAACCACAGCAATACTTTTTCCTGCAATATACTTTTCCAGCAGATTATCATTTTGTATGATCACTTTGCAGATTGCCGCCGCCTTATGAATCTTGTCATTGCTGATTCCCAACTCTTCCGATAACAAGGCCGCCGGATATGAAAAGTGAATATCTTTCTTTCCATATCTGCTCACATACTCCCTCAAAACGGTCTTTGCCCGCTCTTTATTTCCCAACTCTATCAGAGAAGATATGCAGATCAGATAGACTTTTTTCTCATATGCCTTATCGACGGCACGGCTCCCAATAACCTGTGCGCATCGTTCCAACAGTTTTTCTGATGCCCCTTCCCACTGCCATTGAATGCAGATATTTTCTGCCAAATGTCTGCTATAGTTCTGATTTACAGGCAGCATCAACGCTGCTTCAAATACCTTTTTGCGTTTTCCGTACACCTCTGTACCCGTTTCATTCAGAAACCTTCCATAATTCATCAGCACTTGTGCCACACAGGTATTTACCACCGCTACAGTCTTTTCTGGCTCATAGAACATGGCACGTCTCACCGGAGTATTGATTAGCGCCGGAGCCTTCACATCCTCCCTTGGAATTCTGTACTGATGCAGAAATTCTTCTTCGTTTTCTTCTTCACAAAAACCTGAAATGTGGACACCCATCAAAATCGCTATTGTCCTGATGATCGCTATTCTAACGCCTTCCAATCTGCACGTCTTAAAGAAAAGGTTTATCTTATTCATCTCAGTTCTTTCTATATTTTAGTTTGTCTCTCTGTTCCCGTTCAATTGGCAGTATCTCTTCCTGTTTATAGTGGAGCGCTTCATATGCTGCCATTAAGTTGCGTTTTAACTTCCTGACTCCTTCGGGTTCCAACGAAGCCGCGTGGTCGGTTCCCTTCCATGTCCTGTCCAGGGTATAATGCCGCTCAAATATTGAAGCTCCCAAAGTATATGCCGCGATATCAACCGCAATTCCCAGGTGATGTCCCGAAAAACCAATCTCTTTTACAATCCCGCCGTATTTCTCCCGAAGTCTTGTAATCTCTAAAAGACATACATCTGAAAAGGGAACCGGGTATCCCGATGTGCAGCTGTAAATCACAACATCCTTCAATCTTCCGCGATTCTCTAAGAAACGTATCAATTGTTCTTCTTCCCCGTAGTCTGTCATCCCCAATGAGACATGTATCTCGCCCCCAAAATGATCACATAAATAACCGATCATATCATAATAATTGTTACATGCAGATGGTATCTTTATCCATTTGGGCTGCAGGGCGGATATTTCCTTTGCAGAAGTAAGGTCCCATACTGAGGTGCTGTAATCAATATGATAACTCTCGCAGCACTCCTTCAATTCCTTATGCTGATCTGCTGAGAATTCCAAAAATTCCCTGTGCTCTCCATAAGTTTTCCCATACGAATTTATTGGATTGGGATGCGGCATATTGTACTGTTCCGGCGTTAACAGCTCCCTATTGCACCTCTTTTGAAATTTGACTGCATCTGCTTTGCAGTAAATTGCAGCCGTTTTGATCAATTCCTTTGCTGTCTCCATATCTCCCTTATGATTGCATCCGATCTCTGCAATCAGCCTGGGAAGTCGATATCCGTTCTTTTGATTGTCCACCGCACATTCTCTCCTATACATTGACATACAATTTTTACAGTTTACTATTCTTGCCAATTTTATGTCACTTTTTGTTGCACTATCAATATTATCATATATGTCATGTTTTGTGAAGTATAAACAAAAAAAATGTGCGCATTGTTATAATCATAAAAACGGCAACAATCATCAAGTTGGAATGGAGAAAATACTATGAAAAAGAAATCGCTTGCGCTCAAACTCCTTGAATTGCGGCAGTCACACGACCTTACCCAGAAGCAGCTGTGCGAATCCCTCAACATCGGTCGCTCGACCTACTCCTATTTTGAAACAGGTAGCCGCATTCCCGATGTTGAGACGCTGCTTCTGATTGCCCGATATTATCATGTCTCCCTGGACGACCTGGTTAGCGATTCTGTGACGAGTCATAAACCGAATGAGACAGACACCGATTCTTCCGATATCCAGCTCCTTCATCATCTAAAGTCCAAAAACATCCCTGTCGACTTTGTGTTGGAACTGTCAAAAGCAGACTTTGATTTTCTATATAAATACAAAGAACTAACAGACGAGAACAAGGCAGAAATGCAGTACCTTATGAATTACAAATTAAAAAAACAGATTAAATAATTGATTGATATTGTCTAAACTTACGGCTGATATACCACTTATGACAGACTTTCCATCAACAGTTTTGCCATATATTTCATTCCCAGCTCAAATCCTTTCCGCTCCGCGATACCGGACACTTCAAACAGATAGCGGCCGATATCATCATGGTATTCGTGCGGCATCCGCTCCTGCATGGTCTCCAGAATAATTTCCACCTGCTCTGTCAGGTCTTTTTCTACCTTCAATAAATCCGGTATTTCCACATTGACTCTGTCAAAGATTTCTAAAATTAGTTTTTGCATACTCATTTCCCCGCTTTCTATCATATGTGTGATTCGTATTCATAAATTGCCCAATAATGCCTTCTCCTTGTATGATGACAAAATATCTTATTTATCATTTCATCTGCTATAATAAAAAATTATAATATTTCTCACAAAATATAGGAGCATGGAAACAGCGTTTTACTCCACAAAATTTCTGTTATTCTTAATACGACATTAAATGAATTTCGTGATTTTTCTGAATTGAACGATTTCTACCTTGAGAATGATGACGTGACATCCTTACCAAACAAGACACAAACAGACCAAAAACACCGCCTTAACCGTGTTATTTTTTACATTTGGGTAGACACGCCTTTCAAGATATGATATATTTTAACCACAAATGGAGAGCAAGGCAGCTAATATACAGATGCTTTACACAGATAAAAGAACTACAGAACAAACTCTTGAAACAGTAAACGGCAAAATCATGTACAACATGACAAATGACTACATGTTCCGGGCTGTTCTGCAAACAAATAAAAGGGTGCTCGCAGGCATTGTAGGTGCACTCTTACATGTCGATCCGGAATCACTTGACGTGGAGATCCAGAATCCGGTTATTCTTGGTCAATCATTTGAAAACAAAGATTTTATTCTTGATATTAATGTTTCTATTAACAATAGTTCAAGGTTGAATCTCGAGATGCAGATTGTCAATTATGGCAGCTGGAAGGAGCGCTCCCTCAGTTATCTTTGCCGCTCTTTTGACAATGTCTGCAAAGGGCAGGATTATATTACTGTGGAACCGGTAATCCAGGTCAGCTTTATTGACTTTACCCTGTTTCCAGAATCTCCTGAGTTTTATGCAACATATATGCTCCAAAACATCAAAACAAACAGAATCTATACAGACAAGCTTCAGCTGTCCATTATAGAGTTGAACAGCATCGCACTGGCAACTGCAGGCGACCGCCTATATAAGCTTGACAAATGGGCTGCCTTTTTCAAGGCAAAGACATGGAAGGAGTTGAAATCTATGGCTGCGACAAATCAATATATGCGGGCGGCGGCGAACACGATCTTTGAGCTGAGCTCCGACGAGAATATCAGAGAACTCTGCCGCAGAAGAGCTGAGTTTGAAGCCTATGAGCGGCATCAAAATGCCGAGATTGAGCACTTAAAGCGGGCCAATGCTGCTTTGTCTCAATCTAATGCTGCTTTGTCCCAATCTAATGCTGACAAAGATCTCGAAATCGCCAGACTAAAAGAACTACTTGCCAGCATGCAGTCAGACGCACTTTGACATTCAATTACAGCATGGCACAAAAGTGCCATGCTGTTTTACGGAACTTCCCTGTATGTCCCCGCCCCATAATCATAGAGACGAATCTGGTGTGGTTCCTCGAGTGATATCCAGATATCAAAGCCCACATCTTCCATCTCTCCATGGGTAACGGTTGTATAGCCAAGATTCCAATACCATGCATCGTCTCCCACCAGGAGCGATGCGCTATATAGAATCCCTTCCATCCCGTCAACCATATGAAGCCCCCGGACCGGACTTAACCAGACGGTCTCCGCGCTCCAGCCGGGATCTACACGCTCATATATTTCTTCTTTCAATTCAAACATTAGTTCTATATGATCGTTCTGCCAGTCATAAATCTGAACCTGGTCGTAATCCGATCCAACAATATAGACCACTTTTCCCTTCATATCCGGTATGGTAACGGAGAACTCCTCTTCCTCTTTTCCAAAGGGAAGCGTTTCTGCCGCATAGACAAACAAGTCAATACGACTGTCGTCGCCCGGATTCTCCTTCCATATCACACGGCTGATACGATTACCTGCATATGTTATATAGCCGTTTATCGTGAGACTGTCCGTCTGATCATCGTACTCAAGACTGGAAGTCATCACTGCACTTTGCTCCAGGGGACGTCCTGCCACATAAACTTTGAAAAATACCCCCATCACCAGTACAGCCAGCAGTATCCCCCCAAATGCAGCTGCCGTTTTGAGGCATCTGGTACGTCTGCGTATCTTTTTGAAGCCGTCAAGAGCAGCCCGCTCTCCAGCGTCATTCTCTTTTTGCTGTTTTTCGTGCTGAAGTTCCATATCCTCCTTTATGTCCGCAAAAAAATACCTGCATTCCCCGCAGTCTTCCAGGTGCTCCCGCACTGCACTGCTGCCCGCCTCGCTGAGCACACCGTCAATATAGCCCGGTATCAAATCCCTGATAATGTCACAATTCATATTTCTCCAACTCCTTCCTGATCTTCTGTTTCGCGCGGTAAAACACGGTCCTGCTCCAGTTCTCGCTTTTTCCAAGAATTTCTCCAATCTGGCGGAAGGAGAGCTCCCCAGTCATGCGATATAGAACCACCTCTTTCTCCATCTCCGGGAGCAGATGAATCGCGTGGTACAGCGCCTGTGTGCTCTCCCTGCGAATCACACTTGTCTCCCCGTCAGTGCCGGAGGTGTCGGGAAATTCCTCTGTCAGCTCCACAGTGTCCATCCGCTTCTTCCTGCGCAGCTCCTGCCAGAGAATATGCTTTGCGATCTGGCAGAGCCATACAGACAGCTTACAGGAACCATCATAGCGCGATATTGAATCCACTGCGCGCAGAAAGGTCTCCTGCATTAACTCCTGCGACCAGTCCGCATCATGCGTGTGTGCGTACAGAAAACGATACACCAGTTCTGCATACTCCTGATATACTGTGTCCATATCCACACCGCCTTTCTCTTTTTTGTGCATCTCCCCACCTCCTACTCTTTATATCCCAGTTTCGTATCATTCGTTTCAAAATCCCCAAAAAAGACAATGAAAAAATCGAGCCGGCTCTGCCCACTCGATTTTTTTAACACGCTATTCACCGATCGCTTCCATATAAAAAGCAACAATTTTCTCAAATAGTTCCTCGTCCAGCCGCGACGTCAGTTCCTTGTCGATCGTATTATTCCACGCTTTCATAATATCATCCGGAATCTCATTCTGGTACTCTTCCAGTATATAGTTGTACTCCTCATTCAGCTGTTCCATATACGCCAGACGCTTCTCGCTGTGATCCATCATCAGATTGCCGTGTTCCCTGCCCTCGAGCAGTACGAACTCTACATCCTCTCTCGTAATCTTATCCCGGTTGGCATAGATGCAGGGACCGTCAAAGCCGACGAAATCATCCAGATCCCCCTGAATAATCATCACTGCCGTATGCTTTGCACGGTTGATTCCGTTCGCTGCGGTAAGCTTCATCCGATCGCCAAATGTCGCGCGCAGGGTCAGCCAGATAAATGGCTTCTCTATATAGGCAAACGAACCGAGAAGACTTTTGCCCACATAGGTCATCTCCTCCAGGCTGTCATTGTATCCGGCCAGACTCGCAACTGCGATAATATCATGGTCGTAATTCAGGATAGCCGTTGTCGCAAAACCGCCCCAGCTGTGCCCGTAGAGACAGATGGGAAGTCCGTCAAACACCGGATTCTGCTCCACATAGGTCAGCGCGTTGTCCAGATCGATCACCGACTGCACAAGTCCGATGCAGCTGTCCCCCGTCGAGGCCCCGCTCCCAGTATTATCATAGGCAAATACCATAAATCCGTTGTCTACGAAATATTTCGTCTCGCTGATATACCCCTCTGAATCTCCTCCGAGCCCGTGGGATATCACCACCAGCCCCTTTGATAAATTGTCCATTCCATAGATATAGCCTGTCAGCGTCTCATCTCCAGAGGGAAACGTCACCGTCTCCCGCTCAAAATCCTCGTAGTCTGCCCAGCGCATATACTCTGAATACAGCTCCTGCTCGCTCCGGTTAAAATACTGTTTCATATAATGATTGATCAGGGCAAATGACACAACAACAAAAATCACAAGCAGCACGCCGACTACCAGCAAAATAATCTTTCCGAGTCTGACCTTTTTCCTCATGTTAACCTACTCTCCCTCATACAATCCACCCGTCTGTGCGTGCACAAGTCTCTCATCATCGCTCCACACCAATCGTTACATTCTCTCCATTGACATTCCATTCCCTGGCATTGGGCAATACACTTTCCCCGTACACAAACGCATCCGCCAGAACCTTTTCGCCGATCGCTTTCTCATTCTTCTGCACAACCTGCGCAATCCTATCATTGCCGCTGATGTACACCTTGATGTGATCCATCACCTCAAAGCCGGAGTCCTTGCGCATAGTCTGCACCTTACTGATCACCTCATAGACAAAGCCCTCCTCGACAAGTGCATCTGTCAGGTTCGTATCAAGTACGACGGTGACTGTGTTGTCTGCCTCTGTCACATACCCTTCCTTCTGGGAGATGTCGATCAGCAAATCCTCCTCCGCAAGCTTTACCTCAGCGCCATTAACATCAAACGTGATAAAGCCGTTTGCCTTCAGCTCATCCATCGCCGCATTTCCATCGATCGATGAGAGCTTCTCCTTGATGCCGCCCAGCTGCTTTCCATACTTCGGTCCGACAGTCTTTAACTGCGGCTTGAACGTGTATGTCGTGAACTCCCTGACATCGTCCGTAAACACGACCTTCTTGACATTCAGCTCATCCTCGATAATCTCCTGGTAAAATTCACCCAGCGTAAACGGCGCTTTGATAAACATCGCACTGATCGGCTGTCTGTTCTTGATATTTGCCGTATTTCTGCAGGCGCGTCCCATGACCACTGTCTTTAAGACTGCCTCCATATCTGCTTCCAGCTGCTTGTCGATAAACTGTGTATCCACGGTCGGGAAGTCGCACAGATGAATGCTCTCCGGTGCGGACTTGTCGATGCTGCACACGAGATTCCGGTAGATATCCTCTGTCATAAACGGAATCATCGGTGCCGCGGCCTTTGAGATTGTCACAAGAGCGGTGTAAAGCGTCATATATGCATTAATCTTATCCTGCTCCATGCCCTTTGCCCAGAAGCGCTCACGGCTGCGCCTTACATACCAGTTGCTCATCTCGTCAACAAACTCCTGCAGCGCCCTCGCCGCCTCGGGAATCCTGTAATTTTCCAGATTGTTATCCACTTCGCCGACCACTGTATTGAGTTTTGACAACAGCCACTTATCCATCACGGAAAGCTTGTCGTACGCAAGTGTGTACTTCGTCGCGTCAAACGCATCGATATTTGCATAGAGCACGAAAAATGCGTAGGTATTCCACAAAGTACCCATGAACTTGCGCTGTCCCTCCTGCACGGCCTTTCCGTGAAAACGGTTCGGAAGCCATGGCGCGGAATTGACATAGAAATACCATCGGATTGCATCTGCTCCATAGGTTTCAAGCGCCTCAAACGGATCAACCGCATTGCCCTTTGACTTTGACATCTTCTGTCCATTCTCGTCCTGGACATGGCCGAGCACAATGACATTCTCATAAGGCGCTTTATTAAACAAAAGTGTAGATTCTGCCATCAGCGAGTAGAACCAGCCGCGTGTCTGGTCAACTGCCTCGGAGATAAACTGTGCTGGAAACTGCTGCTCAAACAACTCCTTATTCTCAAACGGATAGTGATGCTGTGCAAACGGCATTGCGCCGGAGTCAAACCAGCAGTCGATTACCTCCGGAACCCTGTGCATCTCCTTGCCGCAGTCGGGACACTGGAAAGTCACTGCATCGATATATGGTCTGTGCAGCTCAACCTGTGCGGCATCGGGGTTTTTGCTTCTGTCTGCAAGCTCCTGTCTGCTGCCGATGCACTCCTGATGACCGCACTCGCACTCCCACACATTGAGCGGTGTACCCCAATAGCGGTTGCGCGAGATACCCCAGTCCTGGATATTCTCAAGCCAGTCGCCAAACCGTCCCTTGCCGATAGACTCCGGAATCCAGTTTACTGTATTGTTATTTCTTACCAAGTCATCCTTCACAGCCGTCATCTTGATAAACCAAGACTCGCGCGCATAGTAGATCAGCGGCGTGTCACAGCGCCAGCAGTGCGGGTACTCGTGCTCAAATTTCGGTGCATCAAACAAAAGCCCTTTCTCCTCCAAATCTTTCAGGATCATCGGATCGGCCTTCTTCACAAAGACACCTGCATAGGAGGTCTCCTCTGTCATCTCACCCTTGCCATTTACAAGCTGTACAAACGGCAGATCATACTTTCTGCCGACATTGGCGTCATCCTCACCAAACGCCGGTGCAATGTGTACGATACCAGTACCGTCTGTCATGGTGACATAGTTGTCACAGGTGATAAAATGCGCCTTTTTGCGCTGTTTTTCTATGATGCCTGCCGCAAAGTCAAACAGCGGCTCATACGCTTTGCGCTCTAAGTCAGTACCTTTGTATGTCTCTAACACTTCATAAACCTTGTCGCCCTCATTCTCCGCTAACTTGCCAAGCACCTTGTCGAGAAGCGCCTCTGCCATATAGTAGGTATAACCGTCGACAGCTTTTACCCTGCAGTAAGTCTCGTCAGGATTTACGCAGAGCGCCACGTTTGACGGAAGTGTCCACGGTGTTGTCGTCCATGCGAGGAAATACGCGTCCTCACCGACTACTTTAAACCGAACCACTGCCGAGCGTTCCTTGACCGTCTTATAGCCCTGCGCAACCTCCTGCGAGGACAGCGGTGTCCCGCATCTCGGACAGTAAGGTACAATCTTAAAGCCCTTGTACAAAAGCTTTTTATTCCAGATTTCTTTCAACGCCCACCACTCTGACTCAATAAAATTGTCGTGGTAAGTGACATAGGGATCATCCATATCCGCCCAGAAACCGACCGTTCCCGAGAAATCCTCCCACATTCCCTTGTACTTCCACACGGATTCCTTGCACTTCTTGATAAAGGGTTCCATGCCGTACTCTTCGATCTGCTCCTTGCCATTCAGCCCCAGAAGCTTCTCGACCTCAAGCTCAACGGGAAGGCCATGTGTGTCCCATCCAGCCTTTCTCGGCACCATATATCCTTTCATGGTGCGGTAGCGCGGGATCATGTCCTTGATGACACGCGTCAGTACGTGTCCGATATGCGGCTTGCCATTTGCAGTCGGCGGTCCGTCATAGAAGGTGTAGGTCTCACCCTCCTTACGGCTGTCCATACTCTTTTTGAAAATATCATTGTCCTTCCAGAATTTTTCGACATTTTTCTCTCTGTCCACAAAATTGAGGTTTGTGTCTACCTTGTTATACATTTTCCTTCTCCCTCCATCTATTATAATTGAGCGGGGACTGCTTTCCCTGCTCATCACGCGAGATGCATACAGCAAATCTGCTAATTTCCTTACACACCTCTGTGCATAAAAAGGCTCTTATCCTGTAAATAGGACGAGAGCCTCACTATCGTTATACCACCTAATTACAGCGTACTCCGTCTTTATCCTCACTTTCCAGAAAGGCATCAAAAACTTTTATACACGTCCCCTATAACGCCGGGAAATGCGTCAGTACCTATTCTGCTCCGATACCCGTCAAGTCAAAAATACGCCGCCCTATTTCCTTCCAGACCAGCCAGAACATTTCAGCCTGCAACTCAGGAGTGATCTTCGACAATATCATACTTGTACTGGCTCCCACCGAATGCTCCCAGCTCTCTGCAACTTTCTGATACTGCGTACTGTCTCCGTCATCGTCTTTAAAATCACACAAATATAAAATTTTATAAAATATAGTATCAGTATAAACTGCCCCCCTCGCACTTGTCAAGTAAAAAACGGCTCTTTAGAGCGTGTTGGGTTACCGTTCAGCCCAGACTTTGCACGGCGCTGCAAATTATGGCTTTACAAGCCGCGTGAGAATGCCCATATACGGTAGAGAAGCAAGAAACCGAAAACAAGAGATAGTCCGCCAGCACCACACTATTCCGAACCAAAGAAATCAAAGATCAAAAGACAGGCATTATGGAAATGGACATAACAGGCCAGTTATACATATTTCCACGAACGCCGACGGCTACGGAAGCCTCTGCCAATTCCTAATATCTTGACAAAACTAAACCTACATAAAGACCGTTATAGGCGCGGGCTATGTTACTGTTCAGACGTCCACCAAAGTAGTGGGCATCATGCGCCAAATTGATGCCCTTTATCAATTTGTGTGCAAAAATTGTTATAATTCACACCTCAATAACGTATAAGCTGATAAAAACTGGCGTAGGTGTGAATTGTAACCGGGCTATAAGTTTGCTTCCGGAAAATGACAGACAGATTGCTATTGCCGGATAAATATAGTATAATACCCTCAGTGAATCCCCATAGAATGTAAAGGAGAAAATCGTATGGAAAAATTGATGTACATGATGATGATTGAGAAAAGCAAGACCTATAATAAAATGACAAAACAGGTAGTTATGGAACACGTTGAGAACATAAGAAAGCTGGACGATGAGGGAAAGCTGGAAATCTGCGGTGTCTTTAAAGGTTATCCGGGAATGGCAGGTATGTATATCCTAAAAACAGAGAGCCGTGAAGAAGCAGAAGAAATTTGCAAAGCAGAGCCACTGGTTATGGGAGGATATGCAACCTACAAATTAGTTGGTTTGCAGATTGCAAACCGGGAAAATAATTACTTGCTGTAAT
>CAMWTP010000041.1 GCA_947177165.1 uncultured Lachnospiraceae bacterium | reverse complement strand
TTTATGGCGGGGAGCCGGCAGTTGCTGTCTATGCCTGTATCGCTTATGTTGTCTGTGTTGTAGATCTGATACTGCAGGGAGTAGGTGACGGAAGCCAGCCGCTGCTTAGCCGGCATTACGGTGAGAAAAATTTTGATAAGATGAAAAGCACAAGAAATTTAGCCTATGGATTTGCGTTGTTCCTGTCAATAATCGGTTGTATCATCATGTATTTGACAAGGGAGAGTCTTGGCATGTTATTCGGAGCGTCAAAAGAAGTGAATACAGAAATCGCAAAAATAATGCCGGTTTTCCTGCTTCCAATACCCTTTGTCGCGACTCTCCGTATCACAACCGCAAGTTTTTACGCCACAGAAAAAAGTATGTTTTCTTATGTCCTGACTTTTATTGAACCGCTGTTTATGTTAGTGCTTATGTTTATCCTGCCGCCTTTGTTCGGCGGGCAGATAATGATTTGGTGGAGTGCGGTTTTAGCGAGGATTTTATCGGCATTTTCAGCCGTTATCCTGAAAAATTATGTGGATAAAAAATGCCATGATTATCAAACAGCGGTTTGACTGAAAAAAGTATTTTTGTGTTGGGAAAAGAAGTTGTCGTTGGCAATGAACAATTAGCGACAGCATTATCAAAATTGCCGGATTTGCGCCGGAAAGCCCGATTGTTTTCCTGTTTCCCTGGCTATCGTGACGGCGCCTTTGCCTTCTGCTCAACACCGTGATTGAGGACGACACAGTAGTGGAAATCATGATATCAAAATTTTAGAATTACACTTTGACAAAACCTCCAAAATTATATATAATAATATAGTCGTGTAGCGAAAAGCGTAAATCCAGATGATGGGTGTACGCTTTTTTTGTGCATTTCAATAAGGTTGTGGCAGCTTTCCGAAAAAGTCTCCTGAGAGTGCAGGCTACGATACACTCAATAGAAACGGAGGAAAATTGAATAAAGAAGGAACAACAAACAAGATGGGGACGGAGTCCATCCCCAAAGTCATGCTGAGTATGGGAATCCCGATTATCCTGTCGATGGTACTGCAGGCGTGCTATAACATTGTGGACAGTATGTTTGTGGCAAGGATACCAGACACGGATGGCATCACAAACGCGGGCGAGTGCGCGGTCAATGCCCTGACGCTGGCCTTTCCGGTACAGATGCTGATTGTGGCATTTGGAATCGGTACAGGCGTGGGCGTGAATGCCCTGCTTGCAAAGAGTCTGGGACAGCGCGATGAGGAAAAAGTGGCAAAAGCAGCGGGAAACGGAATATCGCTGGCACTCATGATATATGCAGTGTTTTTGCTGTTTGGCCTGTTTGGCGTGAGAGCCTATATCGGAAGCCAGACAAAGGATTCCGTAATTCTCACGATGGGCAGCTCTTATCTCACGATCTGTTCTGTCGTATCATTTGGCATTGTCCTGTTTTCCATTTATGAAAAACTGCTGCAGTCGACAGGAAAGACTGTGTATTCCACGATTGCGCAGGTGTCGGGCGCCGTGGTCAACATTGTTCTGGACCCCATTATGATCTTTGGCTGTTTCGGTCTTCCGGCGACAGGGATTCGCGGTGCGGCATATGCCACGGTGATTGGTCAGATTGTATCCATGCTGATTGCCATGTATTTTCATTACAGGAAAAATACAGAGGTTAAGGCGGGCGTGAAATACCTGAAACTGGAACGCGGTATCGTGAGGGAGATCTATGCGATTGGTCTTCCGGCGATTATCATGCAGGCGCTGATGTCCTTTATGACCTATGGCGTAAATCTTATCTTTGGTACAGTATCGCAGGCAGCAGTGACAGCATATGGCATTTTTTACAAAATCCAGCAGTTTATATTTTTTGCAGGATTCGGGCTCAGGGATGCCATTACACCGATCGTGTCATTCAATTATGGAATGGGGGATCAGAAGCGTGTCAGACAGGGGATATTCTACGGACTTCTCTACACTGAGGTGATCATGCTGGCTGGACTGGTCGGACTGGAACTGTTTGCAAAGCCGTTGATTGGACTTTTTGCGATGTCCGAGGAGACGGAAGGCCTGTGTGTCATGGCGTCAAAGATTATCGCGGCAGGTTTCCTGTTCGCGGGAGGAAACATTGCGATACAGGGAGTATTCCAGGCGTTGGGATGTGGTCTGGATTCCCTGATTGTATCACTGCTCCGGCTGTGTGTTATCGTACTGCCGCTGGCATGGCTGTTGGCAAGGATGGAAAATGCAGCGTTTATGATATGGTGGGCATTTCCGGCTGCCGAGCTTGTGGCAGTCATTGTGGCAGTCTTGTTTATGCTGCGGGCAAATCATAAAATCATCAAACCAATGAGAGGGAGGGAGTCACAGTGAAGAAAGTAATCACAATCAGCCGTGAGTTTGGAAGCGGAGGAAGAACGATTGGCAGGGAAGTCGCCGAGAAGCTTGGATATGCATTTTATGACAAGGAATTGATTGAAAAGATAGCGGAGGAATCCGGGCTTTCCAAAGAATACATCGAAAAGCACGGGGAGAGTGCACCAAGCAGGAACTTCTTTGCATACGCTTTTGTCGGAAGAGACGCAGCCGGCAATTCGGTGGGGGATTATCTGTGGAGGGCACAGCGGGATATTATTGAGAAGCTCGCCGAGAAGGGAAACTGCGTGATTGTCGGGCGCTGTGCGGATTATATTCTCCGAACAAGGACTGATTGCCTGCATGTGTTCATTCATGCGGACATGGAGAAGAAAAAAGAACGGATCGTGAATCTGTACGGGGAGACAGGCGCGGCACCGGAGAAGCGTCTGATGGAAAAGAATAAGACAAGGGCGATGAATTACAAGTATTACACCGACAGGACCTGGGGCATGGCAGAGAACTACCATGTGTCGCTGGACAGCGGCGCACTGGGGGAGGAACGGTGCGTCTCGCTGATTGCCGGACTGGCAAAAGAGCTGTAACATAGGATTCCCCCGCCAGGAGCAGATGACTGCTCTCTGGCGGGGGAATATTATTTATATATGAGAAGCTCTTTGGCTGATATATTGACGGATTACTTCGGCGCAGGCCTGTTCACCGATGGAACTGTCGATACACAGTTCATAGTTGTCGGAATGACCCCAGTGTGCGCCTGTTATGGATTTGTAGTAAGCGGAGCGCGCCGCATCGGAGTGTGCAATGTTATTCTCTGCTTCCATGGCAGTGTCGCCGTACATTTCCATCACCTTTTTAATACGGTAGTCTTTGGGTGCATGGATAAATACGCGGATTACCTGAGCATAGTCGCGGAGCACGTAATCGGCCGCGCGGCCGATGATGACACAGGTTCCGTTGTCCGCAATCTTTTTGATGATTCTGTCCTGTGCGGCAACGGCCTGCTGGACAATTGTGGTGCTGAGATACAATTCCTTTAAGCGGTCAGGGGCATTCTTGTTGATATCGGAAATAAATTCTGCCGCCAGACCGCTTTCCTGTGCCGCCAGCGCGGTCATTTCCTTATAGTAGCAGGGAATCTGCATCAGTTCTGCGAGTATCTGGCCAACTTTCTTGCCTGCGGAACCGTGTTCGCGGGAGATTGTGACAATAACACCGGGAACGGAGGGCTTGATCGAACCACTCGCTTCGGGGGCAGCGGCTGTGTCCTCAACCTGGAGCTCTTTCCAGAGACGGAGCATTACAACAGAAGTAATCAACATCGCAATCACATCGGCGATTGGCGCTGCCCAGAAAATTCCTGTCACGCCGGCAAAGACAGGTACAACGATAGAGAATACGATCAACAGCAGATCGCGGATAATGGCAAGTGGTGCCGCTGCCTGTGCATGGCCGATTGACTGTAAGAAAATGGCGCATACTTTCTGTACGCATGTAAACAGAATCAGCAGCAGATAAATTCTGAGACAGCGCACGGCAAATTCCATGTACAGCTCTCCATCTGAGCCGAACAGTCTGATAAAGGCTGCCGGGAATACCTCAAATAAGAACATGCAGATGATACCCACAATAGCAGTCCATTTGATCACGGCCTTCAAGAGTTCGCGGACGCGGCTGTAATTGCCTGCGCCGTAGTTGTAGCCCACGATTGGCTGTGCTCCCGCGGCAATTCCGATCGCAATATTTAAGACAATCTGGAACAGCTTCATGATGACAACAAACGCGGCCAGCGGAATATCAGCGCCGTAGGATGAGACAGCGCCGTATTTTACAAGCAGAATGTTGTTGACAACTGTGATGACTACAATTGACAACTGTGTCAGCAGACTCGAAGTGCCAAGTGCCATAATCTGTCTGAGCAGTTTAAAATCAATCTGGAAGCTCTGTGCTTTCAGCCGGAAAGTCTTACTTCTGGTCAGATAAAATGCACAGATGAGGAAGCTGACAAACTGTCCGAGAATTGTCGCGTAAGCAGCTCCCTTGATTCCTAAGTCAAGCACAAAGATAGCGATTGGGTCGCCCACAATGTTGAGCAGTGCGCCGACAATCATTGCCCCCATTGCGTACTGCGGACTTCCGTCAGCACGGATAATCGAAGCCAGTGTATTTTGTGTCATGGCCAGCGGCATCATGATATAGATGATGTAGCCGTAATCATGTGCGAGGGAAATCGTTGCATCGGTAGCGCCGATCAGGCGGAGCAGTCCGTCTCCCCATAAGTAGCTGATCAGAATGATCACGACACCTGACAGGAATGAAAACAAAATGCTGTTCCCGACACCGCGGTGAATGGTTTCGGTGTCATTTTTTCCAAGAGCAACACTCAGAAAAGCCGCCGCACCGTCACCAAAAAAGAGTGACATGCCCCAGCCGACCACGGTGATGGGAAAGATAACGCCTGTCGCTGCATTTCCAAGATACCCGATACCATTGCCGACAAAGATCTGATCGACAATATTGTACAGGCAGGATATAATAAGGCTTGCAATACAGGGAATGCAGAACTTCATAAGAAGCTTCCCGACCCTTTCTGTTCCCAAATAGTTACTTGATTCCATAATTTCCTCCTTCTTTCAAACAAAAATGGCACATGCGTTCTATGCATGTGCCAGCAAAAAACACACGCATTACTTTGTTCCGTAATCAGATTTACGCGCATAGCACTACATGTGTCGTTCAAGTTTTTTATGAAATTTTTAAAGCTTGATTATTATATCAACGCATTTTGAAAAAAGTCAAGAAAAATTTTTGTTTCCTGCTTTGACAAAGCGGTAAAAATTATTTATAATAAAATAGTCGTGTGGCGAAAGCGTAAATCCAGATGCAGGGGGATTTACGTTTTTTTTATGCACAGGGAACTTCTTTCCTGACCAATTACACGACAGAAAGGTTGATTATCATGTGGAAGTATATCAGAAAATATTTGCCCTATGCCATTCTCGCCGCATTGTGTATGGTCGGCGAAGTCATGATGGATCTGATTCAGCCGGGGATGATGCGTCAGATTGTGGATAACGGGGTACTTGGCCTGGAAAACAATGGTATTGGGGATTTGAGTCTCGTCTGGCACTACGGTATCCTGATGATTGTGCTCGTGTTATTCGGCGGATTCTGCGGTTCGATGAACAATGTGTTTGTACATATGACAGGGCAGAATATCGGAAACGAGATGCGCAAGGACTGCTTTCGCAATATTATGACGTTTTCTTTCCCGCAGCTCGATGAATTCGGTACGGGGTCTCTTGTGACGAGGGTGACGAATGACATTACGCAGGTGCAGAATTTTGTGTCGCAGTTTGTGCGCGGCATGATCCGCACCACGCTTTTGACCTTTGGAAGCATGTATTTTATGTTCCGGTTAAATCAGACCTTTGGTCTTATCGTACTGTGCGTGCTTCCGTTCATTGTGGGCTGTATGGCGTTCTGTCTGTGGAAGGCCAATCCGCTGTTTTCCAGACTGCAGACACAGCTTGATTTTGTCAATGGCATCATGCAGGAGGATATCTCGGGCATTCGCATCATCAAAGCCTGCGTGCGGGAGATTTACGAGAAACTGCGTTTTGGGAAAGCGAACGATGAACTGATCAGGACACAGCTGCAGGTGCTGGTCATTTTTGCTTTTATGAATCCGGTGGTCAATGCGCTGATGTATGTGACCGTGGCGGTCATTTTGCTTGCCGGCTCCTTTGATGTGCAGAGCGGTGCGACGACTCCCGGCGCGGTGATGGCGGCGATCACATACACGACGCAGCTGCTCAATGGCGTCCTGATGCTTGTGATGCTGTTCCAGAATATCTCAAGAGGATACGCCTCCTGGAAGCGTGTGCGGGAGATCCTGCACAGTGAACCCGCGCTGAAGGACGGAGACTTTGACGGGAATACAGAGTGCCGCGGAATGATTGAATTCAGGGATGTATCCTTTGCTTATCCCGGCTCTGGCCAGCCCGTTCTGGAACAGATTCATCTGAAAATACAGCCGGGTGAGACAATTGCCATTATGGGAGCCACCGGATGCGGAAAAACGTCTCTTGTCAATTTAATTCCGCGTTTTTATGATGTGGATTCCGGCACAATTCTGGTGGATGGGGTGGATGTAAAAGCGTACAATCAGAAAAGCCTGCGGAATAAGATTGCTGTTGTATTGCAGAAAAGTGAGCTGTTTGGCGTGACAATCGGGGAAAATATCGCGTGGGGAAGGCTTGATGCCAGCGCAGAGGATATCAGGGCTGCCGCTGTAGCTGCGCAGGCTGATAGCTTTATATCGGGCACTTCTGAAGGTTATGACACACTTGTCGCAGAGCGCGGCATGAGTCTGTCCGGCGGACAGAAGCAGAGGATTTCGATTGCGAGAGGCATACTGAAATCAGCGGAAATCGTAATCTTTGATGATTCCACCAGCGCGCTGGATCTGAAGACAGAGGCGGATTTGTACAAGGCGCTGCAGGCGTTCTGCCCGGAGAGCACCAAGGTCATTGTCGCACAGCGCATTGCATCTGTGCGCAGGGCAGACCGGATTGTCGTGATGGAGCAGGGAAAGATCGCTGCTGTCGGCACGCATGAGGAGCTTCAGGAGAATTGTGGGATTTATCAGGATATCTGCCGTTCACAGCTGGATAGTCTGGCGTAGGGACAGTATTGCCGGGTGGATGCGGAATTTTCAATAAATAGGGGGTATATCGATGCGGGAAGAGAAGGACCAAAAGCTTGCGGAGCGCAATATTCCGGGGATGATGAACAGGGGACAGCGGTTTGCCGAGGTGCAGCACGCACAGAATTCGGGCGCTGCGCTGCGGCGTATTGCGGTCTATTTTGCGAAAGAAAGAGGGATGGTAGCAGCCATGCTGGCTGTCGTCATCTTCGGTACGCTGTGCGGTATCTATGCACCGGGTCTGCAGAGTAATGCGATTGATATCATTGCAAAGAACAGAACCGGAAATCTCGGAAGAACACTGCTGCTGATGACAGCGGTCTATCTGATTTACAGCGCAGGACAGCTGCTGCAGGGGCTGATCGGTGCGCAGCTGAGCCAGCGGATTGTCAAACAGATGCGGGAGGAGCTGTTTGGAAAGCTGATGGATTTGCCGGTGCGGTATCTGGACACACATTCGCATGGTGATGTGATGAGCCGCATGATCAATGATATCGAAAATATTTCAACGACTGTGTCACAGTCGCTTCCGTCACTGTTTTCCGGGGTGCTGACGATTATAGGGACAGTCACTGTCATGCTTTGGTACTGCTGGCAGCTGGCGCTGCTCAGCTTTGCCACAGTCATTTTGACAGTGATTGCCACAAAATTTCTCTCGAAGAAAGTGCGCAGGTTTTCACGAAGACGGCAGATGCTTCTTGGACAGCTGAATGGAACGGTCGAGGAGATGGTGTCAGGATACCGCACAGTGGTCGCCTACAATCATCAGGATATCACAACAGAGGAATTCTGTGCGACTTCGGATGCGCTCACAAAAGCGGGCATCCGGACAGATATTTTCAGCGGCATTATGGGGCCGGTCATGAACTGTATCGGAAATATTGGATTTGTCATCATCGCTGTCTTTGGCGGGTATTTTTCTGTAAATGGCCTGATTTCGGTGGGCGTCATCTCGGCTTTTATCGTCTATGCAAAGCAGTTCAGCCGCCCGGTGAACGAGATTGCACAGGTATATGGACAGCTGCAGACTGCGGTGGCCGGTGCGGAGCGCGTATTTATGGTGCTTGATGAGCAGAACGAGGACAAGGCGGGAGAAAGCATCAAAGAGGCTGAGGATGCGGAGGTTACTTTCCGCAATGTGCAGTTTTCTTACAGGCAGAACAGTCCGGTCTTGCAGGATTTTACGCTGACAGTGCCTTCTGGAAAGAAAGTGGCGCTAGTCGGGGCGACAGGAAGCGGGAAGACGACCGTTGTAAATCTGCTGATGCGTTTCTATGATATAGACAGCGGGGATATTCTGATTAACCAGCAGAGCATTCAGGATATCTCGAGAGATGCTCTGCGCAAAAATGTCGCGATTGTATTACAGGACACGGTGTTATTTTCGGATACGATATTGAATAACTTAAAATATGGAAATGCGGATGCAGCGCTCAGCGATGTCGAGACAGCCGTAAAGATGAGCCGCTGCAGGGAGATGATTGCGATGCTGCCGCAGGGGTACGATACGGTGCTGAGTGAGTCGGGCGGAAATATCAGTCAGGGACAGCGCCAGCTCCTTGCGATTGCCCGCGCTTTTGTCGCCGATCCCCAGATTTTGATTCTGGACGAGGCGACCTCCAATGTGGACACCCGCACAGAGAAAGCGATACAGGATGCCATGCATCTCGTTATGCAGAACCGCACCAGCATTGTGATTGCGCACCGTCTGTCCACAATCCGCGACGCGGACATCATTGTCGTGATGGACCACGGCCGGATTGTGGAGAGCGGAAATCATGACGCGCTGCTTGCGCAGAAGGGAAAGTATTATGAGCTCTATATGACACAGTATGCGGGGATTGCCACATAGGAAGCTGCTGTACCGGATACGTCTCGCAGGTGTGAATTGTAACGGGTGACGCGGATGGAAGGAGCAGATTGACTGAAAAGAGATAGAATTATCATGGCAGGTGTGATATGATTTAGGGAGAGGAAATTGCTTTGGGCAGAAAACGAATTTGGAATGTGAGGGATAGCGGTATGGGATTTTATCTGAATCCGAAGAATAAGAGTTTTTGGGAATCCATCCGATCGAAAATCTACGTGGATAAAACGCTGTTGATTGCATGTACGAATGAGCTGATGAACACAAGGGAAAAGTTTATCTGTGTCAGCAGGCCGAGGCGCTTCGGAAAATCAATGACACTTGAGATGCTTGCAGCTTATTATAGCTGTGGCTGTGATTCGGCAGATTTATTTAAAGGACTGAAAATAGAGTGCAATAAGACATTTCAGGAGCATCTCAATCAATATGATGTGATTTTTCTGAATATGCAGCAGTTTTTGATAGAGGCTCCCTCTGGGAAGGTGACTGCGTATCTGGAACAGGAAGTGATCGAAGAGCTGAACGAAGAGTATGAGGAGATTTTAAAAGGGCGCGCTATGGGACTTGCAGCAGCTCTGAGGAAAATTTATACAAGAACAGAAAGACAATTTATTTTTCTGATAGATGAGTGGGACTGTGTGATGCGCGAGAGACAGGAATCCGAAGCTTTGCAGAAACAATATCTCGACTTCCTGCGAAATCTGCTGAAAGATCAGCCTTATGTGGCGCTTGCCTACATGACGGGCATTCTCCCGGTAAAGAAATACGGACAACATTCCGCGTTAAATATGTTCTGGGAATACTCGATGACCGATCAGGGGATTTTCGAGGAATATACTGGTTTTACGGAGGATGAGGTAAGGGAATTGTGCGCGCAGTATGACATGGATTATGACAAGACGAGCAACTGGTATGATGGTTACAGATTCCGGCAGTTTCGGCATGTCTACAATCCGCGCTCTGTCGTTGCGGCGATGAAAAGCCATCATTTTTCCAATTACTGGACTTCCACAGAGACTTATGAGGCTTTGAAAATATACATGGATATGGATTTTGACGGGCTTCGGTCGGATGTTGTGCAGATGCTTGGCGGCGGGCGGATCAAGGTTAATACGCGCAGTTTCCAGAATGATATGTGCAGTTTCGAGACAAAGGATGATGTTCTCACGCTGTTGATTCATCTGGGGTATCTCGGATATGATTCCGAGACAGAAGAGGCGTTCATTCCCAATAAGGAAATCATCGGGGAGTTTGAGAATGCCATGAGTGTCGGCGGCTGGGCCAATATTATGCATGTTCTGAAAGCTTCGGAAAGGCTTCTTGAAGATACATTGAGAGGAGATGCGGGGAGTGTTGCCGAGGCGCTTGACCAGGCGCATATGGAGGCGGCGTCTATATTGACGTATAATGATGAAAATTCGCTCGGCTGTGCAATTGGACTTGCCTATTACAGTGCGAGAAAGGATTACCGGCTGATCAGGGAACTCCCTACAGGGCGCGGTTTTGCAGATATTGTCTTTCTTCCGCTGCCCTCTGTCACAAAGCCGGCGCTTGTGGTAGAACTCAAGTATGACAAGTCTGCCGACACCGCGATTCGGCAGATTAAAGACCGGAATTATACCAAGGCCCTTGAGGGATATGCCGGTGAGATTCTGCTTGTCGGCATCAGCTATGACAAGAGTAAGGAGAAGAAACCGCACAGCTGTATCATTGAAAGGCTGGAGAAGACGCAGTGAGATGAACCGCGGAGTGCACAAAATATGAAAGGCTGGATCGTGCATAAGGGGTTCAGCTTTTTGTTATACAGAATGAGTTGTGCAAGAATTATCGTATTGAGGTCAATCGGAACAAACAGATGTGAAAAATCGGGAGGAGGAGAGATCATATGCAGACTATGCAGTATGGGGATATCAGACCAATCCGCGTGGGCGGTCTGCTGCTGCCGTCAAATGTGTTGATGGCGCCGCTTGCGGGGTACACCTGTTACCCGTTTCGGATGCTGGCATATGAGCTTGGAGCGGGCTTGTGCTTTACGGAGATGTGCAGTGCCAATGCGCTGAAATACGAGGACAGGGCGACAAACCGCCTCCTGCTGACGACGGAGGATGAGCCGGTCAGGGCAGTGCAGCTTCTCGGCGGCAATCCGGCTGTGATGGAGCGCATGGCAAAAAGTGTGCTTTTGAAGGATTTCGATATCATTGACATCAATATGGGATGCCCGGTGCCCAATGTGTTCAAGAGCGGTGAGGGAAGCGCGCTGATGCAGGATTTCAAGAGAGCGGCGGCGATCATACGGGGCTGCAGGCGGAGCGGGAAGGTTGTGACGGTGAAGTGCCGTGCCGGTATCCGGGAGGATGAGCTGTTTGCCGCGGAGTTTGCGCGAATGTGTGAGGATGCGGGGGCGGATATGATTACCATCCACGGCAGGAGCCGCAGCATGATGTATGAGGGAGAGCCGCATTGGGAAGAGATTGCGCACGCAAAGGCGGCAGTGTCGATTCCGGTCATCGCAAACGGCGGGATTTTCTCGGTGGAGGACGCCGCAAAAATGATGGAGCGCACAGGTGCGGACGGGATTATGGTCGCGCGGTATGGACTGGAGAATCCTTTCATATTCAGCGAGCTGACCGGCAAAAACTGCGGCAGGACAGCATTTCAGATTTTGACGGAACAGATAGAGCTGACGGCGCGGTATTATGAGGAGACATTTACATTAAGCTATATCAAGAAGCTTGCTTCTTATATGATGAAAAAGCGAAAAGGGACGAAACGGTACAAGGAAAGGTTGTTTGGGAGCGGAAGTCTGGAGGAACTGCGGGAAGTGATCGCGCTGATTTTTGCGGACAATCCGGTGTGAGGGGATGCAAGGTGGAATATTATCAGATCGAAAATGGGGTATTGATTCGCTATACAGGGCGGGAGGAAGTGCTGCAGGTTCCAGAGGGAATTCACACGGTCGGAGAGGGCGCGTTTAAGGGCTGTGTCTCTCTGAAAAAAGTGGTGCTGCCACGCGGGCTTAACTGCATTATGGGGGATGCGTTTAAGGGCTGCCGGAAGCTGGAGGAGATTGTAATCCCAGAGGGGGTATCGTATATTGGCCGCTATGCGTTTCATCGCTGCCACGCGCTGAAGCGGGTTATTTTGCCGCCTTCTGTGGAGGAGCTGGGGGAGTGTGCCTTTTTGTACTGCGACAGTATGCGGGAGGCGCAGCTGCCGGGTGTGAAGAAGATGGGCATGGAGGCGCTTGCAAATGAGATATCGCTGGAAAGGCTGGTGATATCGCAGGATCTGGATGTGCACTGTATCTGCGATGTCTTTACAGGGTGTGGGCGCGTCAGGGAAATTGCCTGTGTAAAGTCTGGTGATGGGAATGTGGAAACTTTTTGTATTCCCAATGTAGTGGATGTGGTGGCAGGTGCGTTCAAGGTGCCTCCTCTGGTCGAACTGGTTGTGCGGGATATCCTCGAGCGCATGATGGAGCTGGATGGAAGAACTCTTGTGCGATTTCGGGTAAATATTAAGCATATCGAGGTGCCGGAAGGGATAGAAGTCCTTGCAAAGAGCAGCTTTTATGACATGCGGGGGATTGTGGACATCACGCTTCCGAAATCGTTAAAGCGCATCGAGAGCCGCGCTTTCCGCAACTGTATCGGTTTGGAGCAGGTGACGTTTGGCGGAAGTGAGATTCAGATTGACGAGGATGCTTTTCGCAACTGCACTTCCCTCAAGTTGGTCCGGACGTGTGACGGGGCAGCGTATACATTTTATGGGCTGAATGACATATACAGGACAGATGCGAAAGAATACACCTCCCCGGCTGAGGATACGAATGCAGCTCGAGAGGGGGCATTGGCGGCGCCTGCGGTTCCGGAACTGGTTCGCGCGGTGCACAGGCAGGTGTTGGGAAATTTCCGGGTCAGCGGAACGATATTGTTACAGTACCTGGGAGCGGAGTCCAGAGTCGTCATTCCAGAGGGCATTACGCGGATTGCCGAGGAGGCCTTTGCGGGGATTGAGACCATAGACAGGGTGATTCTGCCCGAAAGCCTGCGGGAGATTGGCGCAGAGGCTTTCCGCGGCTGTCTTTTGCTGCAGACCATCGCGCTGCCGGGAGGGCTTTGCAGGATTGGCGCGGGGGCGTTTGAGGACTGTGTGAAGCTGCTGCGGATGGATATTCCTGAGCAGATTGAGGTTTTGGAGGACAGGACATTTCGTCATTGCCGCGCGCTGCAGGAGATTTATCTGCCGGAGGGGATGCAGAGAATCGGGGAGAGCGCTTTTTATGGCTGCTCCGGATTGAAAAAAATGCAGCTGCCGGAGAGCCTTGCATTCATCGGTAAGATGGCGTTTTACCGCTGCGGCCTGCGGGAAGTGCGGATTCCGGCAGGGGCGGAAGTGGTGGAGAGCCTGGCTTTTGCAAAGAGTAATCTGCAGAGAGTATGGATATCCGGCGGAAATGAGACGGGAAAACGTTATGGTGCAGACGTGTTCGGGGGCTGTGCCAGGTTAAAGTCGTTGGTGCTCGAGGAGGGCGTGAGCCATATCCCGGACAGGTTTGCATACGGCTGTGCTGCGCTGGCGCGTGTTGTGCTGCCGGAAACCCTGGAATCTGTGGGGAGGCACGCGCTGGAAGGAACCGCCTTTTTGGAGCAGTGGAGACAGCGTGTGTCAGGTGACTCAGATGAGAGAAATGCTGTCCTTGCAGGCGGGCAGTCCCAGGCGGGGGAAGTATGTGCGGACGCCATATTGTGGGACGGGCAGCAGCTGGAAGGGGAAGTGTGGATTCCCGCGTGTGTGCGGATTGTGGCAGGCGGGGCCTTTTATGGGAACACGAAAATTACAGAGGTGCATCTGCCTGCGCAGGTGCAGTCGGTCGGCGCAGCGGCATTTAAGGGGTGTAAGGCACTTCGGAGCGTGTGGATGCCGCCCGGCATCACGCGTTTGGAAGCGGAGGTATTTTCTGGCTGCGTCGCGTTGGAGGAGGTCTTCGGATTTTTCTGCCGGGAGTGTAATCTTTATATTGGGGAACGCGCTTTTTATCACTGTGGGAAGCTGCGCGAAATCTGTCTGGAACAGGTGGAAGAACTCGGCAGGGAAGCGTTGTCCGGGTGCACAGCGCTTAAGGCAGCGGCAGTGAATCCAAAGCTGCGGGCAGGAGAGCGTGCCTTTGCAGACACTTTGCTGGGGGAACGGCTGGAGAACGGGCTTCATGTTGTTGGAAATGTAGTTGTTTCAGGAATTTCATGTGCGGGCGAAGTGATTCTGCCAAAAGGGATACAAGGGATTGCGCCCTATGCGTTTGCGGGGAATCGCGCTGTCAGCAAGGTTGTGTTTCCCGAAAGTGTCCGGTGGATTGGCGAGGGTGCCTTTTTTGGGTGCAGCAGCCTTGCAGACGTTGCTTTGCCTGGGGGACAAATCAGGATAGGGGCACATGCTTTTGAGAAATGTATTTCTTTAAATGGAATAAAAACTGCTGCCAGCGAAATCGGGGAAGCGGCTTTTGCAGGGTGCACCGCGCTTGTCAGTGCACAGTTTTCACAGATTGAAGTGCTTGAAAAACGCCTTTTTGCAGGGTGTGCCAGCATGGAGACGTGTCTGTGCGAAAATGCCGCAGAAGTGCGGGAATATTGTTTTAGCGGCTGTAAATGTCTGCAGCGTTTTGATTTTGCTGCCATAAAACAAGTCGGGGAATACGCTTTTGAGGGCTGTGAAAGCTTAAAATATGCATCGTTTCAGGATGGAGCGTGTCTGATGGCGCACGGACTGGAGGACTGCAGTGGTCTGGAAAGGATTTCTCTCGCGGGGCAGCAGGGAGAGATTCAGGTAAGGGAATATGCACTCTCAGGCTGTACCTCACTTCGCCGGATTGTATTTATGGGAAGGGAATGGGCGTTTGAAAGTTATGCGGATATTACTGCACAGGATATTCCCGAGATGGTGCGGCTTCTGTTTCACAGTGCGTTTAGCTGTTTTACGGTCGAGCAGGAAGAAAATCTGGTCAGATACCGGGGAGCGGCGCGTGTCGTGCGGATTCCTGCGGGGATACGAAGAATCGGGGCAGAGGTTTTTCGCGACGCGATGATGCTGGAGCAGGTGGAAATACCGGAGAGCGTGACATATATCGGCGCACGGGCATTTCACGGAACGGCCTGGATGGCAGAAAAGCGCAGAGAGTCGCCTATGGTGGTGGTGCGGGACATGCTGCTGGACGGTTCTGGCTGCGCGGGAGATGTGACGGTTCCTGCGGATATTCGTCTTGTGTGCGGCTGGGCGTTTGCAAACGGTCTGGACATTGAGCGCATTCGCTTTGCAGGCGCAGCGGAAAAACTGCCGCATGGCAGCGAAATAGAATGCACTGAAAATAGACAACACAAATATGTGCAGGTAGAAGCGTATGCATTTCGAAATTGTATCAATCTGCGCGAACTCGTTTTGCAGGATGGGACGGTTGTGCAGTTTACGGGGCTTGCAGACCGGGAGAGGGAACTGCCGCCGCTGGCAAAACAGGCGGTGATGGACAGTCTGAACTGTTTTAAGACGGATGAGCAGGGTGTGCTTATGGAATGCACTGGAAATATTTCCCGGCTCCGGCTTGCCGATGGCATCACAGAGATTGGTGAGGGCGCATTTCAGGACGGAAATCTGCTGACAACAATCACATTTCCAGAGACGGTGAAAAAGATTGGAAAACGTGCTTTTGCAGGCTGCAAATGGCTGCGGGAGGTCAGACAGGCAGACGGCGTGGAGTGTATTGAGGCACACGCGTTTTCAGGCTGCGGTGTCCTGCGCTGTGTCGAATTGTCAGAAAATCTCCGGCAGATCGGCGCACGGGCTTTTGAAAACTGTACTTCACTGGAAGCGATACGGATACCGGAAGGCGTTGTAGAGATACCGGAGAGGGCGTTTTACCGCTGTCACAGCCTGCGAAGGGTACAGCTTCCGTCCACAGTAAAGAGGATTGGCAGGGAGGCTTTTGCGTTTTGCGGGGGTGCCCTTGAAATACAGGTGCCAGAGGGAGTGCAGGTTGGTGAGAGGGCATTTTTCGTTCACAAGAGTGTATAGAATGAAAGGCAGGCGGAAAAATGTATTACCGGAAGTTAGGAAACACAGGACTGAACGTATCAGAAATAAGCTTCGGCACGATCCCTGTCCTGCAGGGAAGCGTTCCCGTTCTGCCGGACTATTTTAATCTGGATGAACAGGAGGCGCTTGCGGTGATGGAACATGCGTACCGGCTGGGATGCAATCTGTACGATACTGCAATTGTACCGGAATATGGCGATGCGGAGATCAAGCTTGGGAAATTTGCGGCGCTTGTAGGAAGGGATAACATTGTTATATCGGACAAGGCGCGCTTTTTTGGCGGCGGTGAAATGTACCAGGCCGTGGAACTGTCCTGTGAGAATCTCGGCACGACGCCGGACATATACTTTGTCCATCAGGTTGACGCAGAGCATGAGGAGGAAGTGTTTGGCAGGGGCGGTGCACTGGATGCGCTTGCGGAGCTGAAAGCCGAGGGAAAGATTCGGTATGCGGGGGTTGCGACGCACTATTATGACATTCTGCTGCGCGGGGCGCAGGATGACCGGGTGGATGTGCTGCAGGGCAGCGGGAATCTGTTGGAGCGGGGGATGCTCGACCGTGTCCGCGAAGAGCCGCTCTTTCGCAAAAAAGGGTTTCTGGTCAACAAAGTGTACGCCGCAGGACTGCTCCCAAAGCACTTTCCGGTGCGGACGCTGATTGACTTTGTGCTGTCCTATCCTGTATCCAGTGCTCTGATCGGACTTGGGACGAAAGAGCAGGTAGATACAGCCATGGGGTGGGACACAAAAGAGCAGAGGGCAGTGTCGCCATCTTTTGAGGAGGTGCTTTCTGTGCTGGAAAAGGAGTACGCTCCAATCCCCTGTGACAGGTGTCAGCGGTGCGCGTGCCCTTATGGGACGGAAATTCATACGGTATTCCGCCAGTATCAGTACTTTCATCTGGGAAAGGATTACTGGGCTTTGAAAAAGCTTGGTTTGGGCATTGCCGGGAGCGCAAGGCACTGTCGGGAGTGTGCACAGATGCCCTGCATGGATGCGTGCCCGAGGAAAATACGCATTGCGCAGGAGATGCAGCAGGTGGAGCGGCTCGTCAGGGATTATCCTGTCTAACCGCGCACGCAGGCAATCACCATTCGAACAGGTACTTTGTCTGGTGAGCAGATGCGATAGGCTCCCGCGGCCTCGGGCACGATGCAGGTTTCCGCGTAGTGCAGTTCCATGGGAGCAAAATTGCCATCCTCACTGACAAGCACAGCGCGTCCGCCCTCCACCAGATTCAGCATGTGAACGCTGCCATTTCGGCGGATGGGAAGCTCTGCTGCTGTGCTGACGCGGTAGGTATCCAGAAATTCCCGCTCGTGCAGTCCGGTGCGTTCCACCGTACCCTGTCCGCTTTCATAGACAGTAGTGACAGCGTTCACAAGGTTTTCATGCACCCACTCCGTATTGCGGTACCATTGGATATTGGCAGCGCCGTGCTCCAGATGGATTGGTCTGGGTCTGCCGTCAAGATCCAGCCTTCCCCAGTCCCACAGTTTGAACGTGAAAATGTAGGGCGTGGCGCTGATTTCCAACACCATCGTGTTTGCGCCGGAGCAGTGAACCGTTCCCGCCGGTATCAGCAGATGGTCGTGTTTTTTCACAGGAATCCGGTTGATATACGCTTCTGCGGGAAATGGTTTGTACCCAGTTTGCGCTTCTTTTAAGGCCTGTATCATAGCCTGGGCATCTGTCCCTGTCCGGATGCCGAGATAGACGCACGCGTCCTCCCCCTGTGCGTCCAACAGGTAGTAGCTCTCATCCTGCGTGTAGTGCATATTAAAATGCTGCTGAATATATTCTGTCAGAGGATGAACCTGCAGGGACAGATTTTGTCCGTTCATGGTGTCCAGCATATCGAAACGAATCGGAAATTCTTTTCCAAAACGCGCGTGAACCCGGTCGCCCAGCAGTTGGCGGGGATAGGAGCAGACCAGATTTAGCGCGGGTGTCTGAATCATTTTTCCATTGAAATCCAACAGCAGGCTGTTTTCTTCTGGAACGCCGTCAAAGCTCCACGCGTAGTTGCTGCCGTTTTCCGGCAGGTCAAAATGCGTCTTCATCCAGTCGCCGCCCCAGACGCCGGGATCAAAATAGGGAACCATGCGGAAGGGCTGTCTGGCCACTTGCCCTAAAGCATCACAGTACGCACTCCCAGAGACCATAGCGGGAGCCTGCTGTGTCGTCATATCCAGATAAAAGTCTATTTTAGGCAGCAGTCTGTCCTTGATGCGGTCTGCCCAGCGCCATTCAGCAAAAAATCCTCTTTTATATTTTTCATTGCGCGGAAGGTCTGTGTGTGTTGTCCGCCAGTTGGACAGTCCGCGGCGGTAGCGAAGCTGGATTTCCCAGCGTGTGATGTCTGCCAGAATGAGGATATCACCGTCACACACCAGTGAGGCTCCCACACCGTATACCAGTACGATGCCAGATGCGGCACCTGCAATCCTGCGGCGGGCTTCCTCGAGATTTTCCGCGGGATAGAATTCCTCCAGCCGTCTGGTCGTCATGATTCCAAATACAGGATCGTCAGTGATATCCCGCTCAATCTGTGCGTCGATTTCCCCGGGCGGCAGCGCCAGATCATCACTGTGAATGATTGTGTCTGTCTGCAGAAAAGTGAGCAGTGCCAGCAGCTCCTCCTGGTCCACGCCGGGATAACACTCTGCCACGATTACTGTTTTTCCGCGATTCTGGCAGCAGTCAGACAACCGCGCCCGAATCGCGCTGCAGCCTGTGACAGCGGCGTTGTCGTGTCCGCTTATTTTAATAGAAGGAAAGCGGCGAAATGTACTTGTTGACTCCATAAAAATACCTCCTGTTTTGTGCTCATTCAGCGGTTGATTTCGATCTGAAAGCTGCTCCGGCTTGCGGGGTAATAGCTTTCGGTGTATTCCACAGCGAGTTTATCCTTTGTATAGCCGCGGGAAGTGATATAGGCTGCAGGCTCAAAGGGAGTAATCCCAAGGCCCGCTGCGACTTCGGCGGGGGGCATGACAATTTCCAGCCTGCGCGACGCGTGAACGACCGATAGCTGTCTGCTGTCCAGCGCATCATAAAAGGAAGTGCTCGCAAAGTCGAACTGGGGCATTTCAGGAAAGAGCTTTGTCGGCACATATAAAGTTGTATAGACAACAGGGGCATTGTCGTACATGTTCTCGAGATGCCGTATGCGTGTCAGCCGGGTGACGGTCTCGTCGGCGTGCAGGTTGAGGGCATTTCGGACCTGCTCGCTGGCGCGCTGTGTCTCAAGACATACTACCCTGGTGTGCAGGGTGCGGTTTTTCTTCCGGCTTTCCTCTCTGTAACCTGTCACAAAGCTGGTGGACTCATGAACCAGTTTGGGCTGGGCGACGAATGTGCCGCTGCCCTTGATCCGCACCAGACGTTCTTCCCGGGTCAGCAGATCCAGTGCCTGGCGCACTGTAGGACGGCTGACGCCCAGCTGTTTTGCAAGTTCATTTTCAGTAGGTATCCTGTCGCCCAGAGCATATTCACCGCTGGCAATCTGGCTTCGTATCTGGTCTGCGATTTGAAGATAACGTGACTGCATGACTGTATCCCTCCTGGAGCATTTTTCAAATGCGTTTTGGTCTGTAATCCATTTTACGAGTGTTTTCTGAACAGTTTCTAATTATAGCGTGTCCGTGGGAAAAAGTAAATATGTAAAGACAAATTTTTGAAAATTAATTTATGTATTGACATTTGGAACGGCCTTATGTATGATGACAGCATAAGGAACAGTTAAGAAATATCGCTGCTTCAATGCATGGCTGTTTTATGGCAATTTTTTTACAAGACAAGGAGAAGCACAATATGGAAAGGTATAAAAACGCTGCATTATCTGCGGACGAGCGGGTGGCCGATCTGCTTTCGAAGATGACGCTGGATGAGAAGATCAGGCAGACAGATCAGTTTTACACAAATGATTTCACACGGAGGACACCTTCTGGAAGAATCAGTGAGATACAGTGGGATGTGCTGAAGGAGTCCACACAGGGCATGAGTGTCGGCAGTGTCCAGCTGAGAGGTGCATCGCCAAAGCAGGCAAACGAACTGCAAAGATATGCTGTGGAGCATACCCGGCTAGGAATTCCGTTTCTGTTCAGCGAGGAGGCGCTGCACGGGCTGTTTGACCAGCGTGCAACCTGCTTTCCGCAGCAGATAGGGCTTGCGGGAACTTTTGAGCCGGAGCTGGGAAAGCGGATGGGACGCGCGATTGCCGCGGAAGCGAGGGCTTACGGCGTACACGAGACGTTCAGCCCGGTCATGGATCTCACGAGAGATCCCCGCTATGGAAGAGTGGAGGAATCGTTTGGGGAAGACACGTATCTGTGCGGGGAATTTGCACGCGAGATCGTGAAGGGCATGCAGGGAGATTCTCTCAATCGCCCGGATACGATTGCCGCAGAGCCAAAACACTATGTTGGGTACGGAACGCCGGTGGCGGGGCTGAACTGCGCGCCCTCTGCCATGGGGCGGCATGATATTTTTGCGTGGTGCCTGCCCGTATTCGAGGAGGCATTTGTCAGGGGCGGCGCATGGAATACCATGTGCTCTTACAATGCCATTGACGGAACGCCGGTGGCGTCTGACCATGAGCTGCTGACAGAGGTGCTTCGCGGGCAGTATCATATGCCTGGGTTTGTGCGCTCTGATATGACAGCGGTACTCAGGCTGTACGGAAGCCACTATACAGCAAAGGATAAAACGGACGCGATTCGTCAGGGAATGGAAGCGGGGGTTGACCTGCAGCTCTATGACTTTACACATGAGGAGTGGGCGCAGGGAATCCGGCATTTGATCGAGAGCGGACAGATGGCGGAGGAAGTGCTCGACACCGCCTGCGGGCGGGTACTGAAGCTTAAGTTTGCGCTGGGACTGTTTGAGAATCCTTATGTGGACGAAGGCTTGTATGAAGTGACGGCAGATTGTGAGGCGCATCAGCATATCGCGCTGGAAATTGCAAGGAAGTCCATCTGCCTTCTCAAGAATGACCAGAAGCTCCTGCCATTGTCAGAAAAATATCAGACGATTGCGGTGGTGGGACCGGGGGCGGACGAGCCAGTCCTTGGCGATTACTGTACGGATTTTGAGCCATCTCATATGGTGACTGTATTAGATGGAATCAGGCATCATGCGGGTGCGGGACGGACAGTTTTTTATGAAAAGGGCTGCAGTTATCTTGGCGAGAGCATTCAGCCGTTTCCGTCCGCATGGCTTGTGGACGAGGAGGGAGTTCCGGGGCTGACAGGACGCTACTATAATGGCTGGGAGCGGAAGGGTGAGCCTGTTGTAACCCGCAATGACCCAATGATTCGCTTTAACTGGATTTATGCAAAGCCGTATCCCGATCTGCAGGCGGACTGCTTTTCCGTTGTATGGACAGGCAGACTGAAAGTCCCGGAGAGTTTTGCGGGATGTATGGCGATTCCCGGGCAGGACAGCATGCGCCTGTATGTGGACGGAAATCTGCTGATCGACGGATGGCATCAGGGTGGCTGCGGGAATACTGGTGACGATGGGCGAATTGCGGATTTTGTGTTTGAGGCAGGCAGGGAGTACGCCATACGGCTGGAGTTCTGCAATGATGCCAGGGGTGCGCGGGTGGTATTGGGCTATAACAGAGGCCGGGAAAATTGGAAACCGGCGCTGGAGCTTGTCAAAAAGGCGGATGTGGCGGTAGTTTGTCTGGGTGACAATGTGGAGACTAGCGGTGAAAATTTTGACCGCACAGACCTCGCACTGCCCGGAAAACAGCTGGATTTCCTAAAAGAAATCGCCTCCACCGGGACGCCCGTGGCGCTGGTGCTTCAAAATGGCAGACCGCTGTCTCTGATATGGGAGCAGGAAAATATCCCCGCGATTCTGGAATGCTGGTTTCCTGGGGAAAAGGGCGGTCTGGCTATTGGAGAGATTCTTTTTGGAAAAACCATGCCGTCAGGGAGAATTCCGATGTCTTTTCCGAAATCGGTCGGGCAGGTGCCATGTAATTACAACCGCCTGCCCGGCGGAGGCGTGCGCTATGTTGAAATGGATTGGAATCCGTTGTACCCGTTTGGCTACGGACTTACTTATACTACGTTTACGTACAGTGATTTGGAAGTGGTGGGGGATGGTCTGTCTGCACAGTCGGTGGAACAGGGCGAAACGGTGCAGATTGTTTTTACGGTCACAAACTCTGGGGATTGTTTCGGAGAGGAGACGGCGCAGGTGTATTTGCGCGATATGGTGTCCAGCACAGTAAAACCCATGAGAGAACTGGCTGGTTTCGAGAAGATTCCGCTGCGGCCGGGAGAGAGCCGGCGCGTCACAATTACCGTGGGTAACCGACAGATGCGTACGCTGAACCGGGATTACGAGTGGCATGTGGAACCGGGAAGTTTTCGGGTAATGGTGGGCGATAATGCTGCAAATATGCTTCTCACAGGGCAGTTTGAGATTGTATGAAACACAGTATGCGGAACAGGAAACGCACAGAGATCGATCTTAGAGAACAGGGAGGATTATGTATGGGAAAACAAATCAAACAGGTATACATCGTACACCATTCACACACCGATGTAGGGTACACCGATTTACAGGAACAGATTATCTACAATCAGGTGAACAATATCCGAAATGTGATGTCGATTATCCAGAGCGGATATGCGCAGAACACTGCGGAAAAGGATTTTAAGTGGAACTGTGAGACATACTACTGTGTCGAGCAGTTTTTCAGGACAGCCTCTGAGAAAGAAAAGGCAGATTTTTTTGATCTGGTAAAAAGAGGCAGCATTGGCATCTCAGCGACTTATCTGAATTTTAATGACCTGGTGGACGTCAGGATGCTTGACCGCAAGACTGCCAAGATGCAAAAATTATTCACCGCGGAAGGCTTTCCGGTAAAGACAGCAATGAACGCGGACATCAACGGAATTTCCATGGGAGCAAGGGATGTTTTGATTCGAAACGGCATTGAATTTCTCTTCACCAATATCCATACCCACCATGGAATGTACCCGCTGTATCAAAACCAAAAGCCCTATTTCTGGGAAAGTGAAGACGGCAGCAGGATTCTGGTGTGGAGCGGTGAGCACTATAACCTGGGGAATGCGCTGGGCATTGTGTTCAACAGAAATGTCAACTTTATGACGGAGAGCTACTTTGGCAGAGACAGGGATATGACAGCGCTGGAAGCCTTGCACGAAAAACTGGGGGAAAGCATTGTAGAATATGAGCAGAGCGGATATCCCTATGATTTTTATATCACCAGTGTCAGCGGTGTGTTTTCCGACAACGCGCCGGCGAATCCCGAAATCATTGCCACGGTGAACGCTTTCAACCAACGTTATGGAGAGGATGTGACACTGCAGATGGTGACGCTGCAGGAGCTGTATGAACGGATTCGGGAAAAGACGGCGGATGCGCCTGTGTACCGCGGCAGTATCAATGACTGGTGGGGAAACGGCGTGGGCAGTACCCCGTATGCGGTCAAGCACTACAGAGAAGGGCTGCGCATTTCGCATATCTGCGGCCGTCTGGAGGAAAAGACAGGGCACTGCAATGAAGCTTTGAAAGAAGCGGGAGAGGAGAGCGCGCTGCTCTATGCGGAGCACACATGGGGACATTCTGCCACGATTACAAATCCCTATGACACTATGGTGACAAATCTCGATATCCGCAAGACCAGCTATGCCTCCAAAACGCACGAGGCGGGTGCGATGCGCCGGAGTGAGCAGTGTCATCTGCTGGGGGATATTCTGCGCTATTACAATACGAGCGGACAGGTAAAGGCAGTTTCCATGAGCAGCAGAAAGGGTGTGTTCCCAGTAGAATTTTATGTGGAGACACTCTCCCTGCCAGGTGTGAAAGTGATCGACCAGAAGACGGGGCGGGTGTTGGACGCACAGCTCTCCGCACACCCAAGAGGTGTTATGGTGAGCTTTCTGGCAGAATTTGAGCCCATGGAGGAAAAACTTTTTTCGTATGAGGAGCAGGCGGCACCGTCGCAGAAGCTGTATACCCGCACAGCCTGGGTGGGCGCAGAGCGGGTGCGGGACATTGTGAACGACTATGACAAGGAATCCTGTCAGCTTCCATACCGCCTAGAAAACGACTGGTTCTGTATCCGGTATCAGATTGGGAAAGGGATATTGTCGTTCTGGAACAAACAGAACGAAACAGAGCTGCTCAGGGACGGTTTTGAGAAATTTTTTACGCCAATCTATGAGTGTACCCGGATACGAAGCGGAATCTATGAGGAGCGCCGCCTGTTGGGGCGCAATATCAGAGGGCTCCATGCAGTGCAGTATCAGGGGACACTGCAGGATGTCAGGATATTGGATCACGGCGCGGTGTTTGACAGGATAGAACTGATATTTGCACTGGAGGGAACGTATCACAGCAGTATTATCATCAAGATGTACAGACAGGTGCCGCGCATTGAGTTCACTTACCGGATTGCCAAAACGCTGAGCGGGGACATCGAGAGCGTTTATCTGCCGCTCGCCCTGAATTTGCCGGACAGCAGCTTGTATATCCACAATGGCGGCGTGGCAATGCGTCCGGGAATTGACCAGCTTTCGGGAAGCAACATGGAATATTATATGACGGACTACGGCCTGCTGTACCAGAAAGGGACAGAAGGGATTCTGGTCAACACCTTTGACACGCCTTTGATTTATATGGGGCAGATGCAGCACCATCCGATTCTGTTGTGCGACAATAAGGAACAGAATAACCATCGCCCCGCATACAGCTGGATTATGAACAATACGTGGGAGACGAATTTCAAGATGGATTTGTCTGGATTTGGGGAATTCTGCTACGCGTTGGAACTACGGGAAGGCCCGCTGGAGGAGAATCTGCTGAGGCTGCAGGAAAATGACCTGGGGATGGTTTCTTTTATAACCGCATAGGCTCAGGAATTGTAGAAAAATAAAAACACGTCTGGAGAAATCTGATTTCCAGACGTGTTTTATGTGTCGGCGCCTTGCTAGCCGATTGAGTACGGTATGATAATCGACGGCTTGACAAAGATCAGCTCATAGGGCGCTTCCGGGTGTTCGGAGCGGTACAGCAGCTGCAGTGCGAGCCGTTTGCCGAGCAGTTCGGTCGGAACGTTGGCAGTGATGATACGCCCCGCAACGTTGGTGTATTCACCCATGTTGTCGAAGCCGGTGAGCACGACGGGATGCGGCAGCCGGTCTGCGTTGTGGTCGAGATATGCCTGCACATAATTGGCGACATAGTCGCTGGCGCACACGAAAGCGGTCGGCCAGGTATTCAGCTCGTCCAGGAATGCATACAGCTTCTTGTCATACGAAAAAATGTCGAATCTCCCTGTGAGACAGTATTCTGAACGGATGAAGAGTTCGTGCTTATCCATGCAGTCGCAGTAGCCGAGATAACGCTCCTTGTTGGTGAATGCGTAGTCGATATCGCCCAGAAAGCCGATTTCGGTGTGTCCTTTCTGTATGAGCATATCTGTAATTTTGGCTTCCGTGCGAAAACCTTCGATTAAGATCAGGTCGCCGTTTAACTGATGGTCAGCCAGCGATGGGGTAGTGTCGAGGAACACTTTTGGAACAGGAAGCTCATTTACCAGGTTCAGTATTTCCGGGTCATAGACATTCAGCACGACGACAGCGTCAATGTTCCCGTTCAGGAGAATGGGCGGCAGGCTGAAATTGCTGGTATAGACAGAGGGAACATAGGTGTACAGGAGATTGACATTATAATTGGAAAGCTCCTGTGCCATGCGGTGGATTATGTTGGTCCAGAACAGCGCAGAGTCCGGCCTTGACACGACCAGGGAGATGGTGCGCTGCACTTCCTGAGGCTGTTCCCTCGCCTGATAGGGGAGTTTGGCATATCCGAGCTCCCTCGCTTTTTCAAAAATCAGTTCCCGCAGTGAGTCCGACACACCTGCCTGGTTGTTAAATGCCTTGCTGACGGTGACTCTGGATATATTGAGGGCATCTGCGATATCTTTCATTGTGATTTTTTCCATAAAATAGAATCTTCCTTTCCGGAAATGTTTTCATCTCATATTATAGAATTTGTAGTATTTATACATTTGTAAACGTGTCGCAGGAATGGAATTTATAAAATAAGATGTTTTCTGTTGATATTATAGCATAGTTAGTCACAAAAAACAATAAGCTGGTTTACAAATGTTAATAAATAAAATATAAAAACTGCTGGCCAGTCAATGATGGCTGTAGTGGAAAATATCTGTATATGAGCTCGAAAGGCGGTAGATTTTGTATAATTTCCACAGATGCAGGGAAAACAGCGCTTTTTTTTAACATTTTTGTCAAAAAAAGTTAATAATTGTAATCGTGAAGTTTGTATACAAAACGGCATACACAGGAAAATATAAGTAAATACTACTAAAGTATACAATGATAAGTTGGATAAAATGATGAAATTGTCAAATGGTGTTGACATTGGTATTTATAAATGTTAATCTTGTGTTAACAGAAATAAATCAAAGGAGGTAAAGTAAATGGGAAATCGCAAAACGTCTGACGGGGGGAGGATAAGTTCTGGTAAGCCTTGGTGGAAGCGATGGTCGCGTGACGACACAGAGCTGTTTCTGTTGTCACTGCCGACATTGTTATGGTTTTTGACATTTTCATACCTGCCAATGTTTGGTATTATCATTGCATTTAAGAACTACAAGCTGTCACCGGGCGGACACGGATTTATCTACAATCTGCTGCACAGTGAGTGGGCGGGATTCGGTAACTTTACATATTTCTTTACATCGAATTCGTTCACGATGCTCTTGAGAAACACCATTCTCTACAACATCGCATTTATCATCATCAGTGCGAGTGTTGCGGTAGGAGGAGCGCTGATGCTGAGCAGTATGCGCAACAAGAAGGGGTCTAAGGTATACCAGACGATGATGTTCCTGCCCTACTTTATGTCATGGGTTGTTGTCAGCTATTTCGTCTACGCACTGCTGACACCGGAGAGAGGCTATATCAACGGTATTATCACAGCCCTTGGCGGGGAGCGCATCATGTGGTATCAGGAGCCGAAGTACTGGCCGTTTATCCTGATTTTCTTAAATACATGGAAAGGTATGGGATACGGAATGGTGCTCTATCTGGCGAGTATCACGGGAATTGACCCTTCGCTCTACGAGGCGGCGGTCATGGATGGTGCCACCAAGAAACAGCAGGCAAGACATATCACGCTTCCGGCGATCAAGCCAGTATTCATTATGATGCTGATTCTGGACTGCGGTAAGATTTTTAACTCGGATTTCGGTCTGTTCTATCAGGTTACGGCACGTGTGCCGGCATCATTGTATACGACGGTATCGACATTTGATACATACATATACAATGCGATTCAGTCATCAGCTCCGATCGGACAGACAGCGGCAGCGTCTTTCTTCCAGGCAATCTGCAGCTGCGGTACGATTTTGCTGGCAAACTGGGTAGTTAGCAAGTTAGACAACGAAAACAGGATTATATAATTAGGGGGGTGTTCGTGTGGCAAAAGAAGAAAGCGGTCAGTCATTGAACCAAATTAAAAAATCCACAAACATTGTGTTCAACATTGTGTTTCTGATTCTGGCAGTGATGTGTGTGATTCCGCTGTTGTTCGTGTTTTCAATTTCCATCACTGATGAGGAGGCACTCAGGGTAACCGGATATCAGATGATTCCGTCGAAGCTTTCTGGTTCAGCATATATGTTCTTGTGGAATGAGCGCGGAATGATCCTGCGTGCGGCATTTATGTCAATTCTAGTAACGATTCTGGGTACTATTATCGCGATTGCCCTGGATACTTCCATGGGTTATGTTGTATCCAGGAGAAATTTCAAGCTGAAAAAGCTGTACACATGGCTGATTTTTATACCGATGGTATTTAACGGCGGTATGCTGGCAAGCTATGTGGTAGTAAACAATATTCTGGGATTGAGCAATACCATCTGGGCGTTGATACTGCCCCTTGCATGCTCGTCCTTCAGCGTGACAATCTGCCGTACCTTTTTCAGGACGACAGTGCCGGATTCCATTATCGAGTCGGCAAAGATCGACGGCGCCGGACAGTTTCGTATCTGGTCCCAGATCGTGATGCCGATTTCCAAGCCCGTCATCGCGACGATCGGTATGTTTGCGGCATTCGGCTACTGGAATGACTGGTTCCAGGCTTCCCTGTACATTCAGGACAAGAATCTGCAGACATTACAGTCTTTATTGAACAATATACAAAAGAATATCGAGTACATCGCAAACAATCCGTATGGCGGTCTGTCCCTGCAGCAGTATAAGCTGTCGATGCCTACAGAGAGTGTTCGAATGGCGATCGCAATTGTTATCATCGTTCCGATTGCATGTACGTATCCGTTTTTCCAGAAGTATTTCATTTCCGGCCTGACCATCGGTTCGGTTAAGGAATAGAGTGTGAAGAGATTTTCTAAGCGGCCAAAAGACGCCCGCTAAGAAAATCTAAAGCTTCACACGGGAAGAACGCAAAGGGCAGCGTTCTTCCGGGCTGTGGAGAAGGCATTAGGCTGTAAAGGACACAGCCTAAGAAAATCTAAAGCTTCACATGGGAAGAACGCAAATGGCGGCGTTCTTCCGGGCTGTGGATAAAGCACTAGGAAACAGTTGACTAATTTATTAAAAAGGAGGATCATTATGATGAAGGGAAAAAGATTATTAGCATCAGGTCTTGCGGCGGTGATGGCGATGGGTATGCTGACTGGCTGCGGCGGCGGTGGGGACACCGGAAGCGCAGGAACGAATACAGGCAGCACAGACAATACAGCATCCTCGTCTGGAAGCCAGAGCAGTGACAGTGCACAGAGTACCAGCAGCGGGGAGATTGTGAATCTGAAGTGGGTGACGATCGGAAACGGTATGCCGACCAATTACGATACATGGATTTCTTCTGTCAATGCATATATTGGGGAGAAGATTGGCGTAAACCTCGAGATGGAAGTTATTCCATGGGGCGACTGGGATAACCGCCGCAACATTATCGTCAGCACCAACGAGCCGTACGACATCATCTTTGGTAACGGCAACAACTATGTCGCAGATATCAATCTGGGCGCATACGCTGACATCACTGATCTGCTCGAGGCGAATATGCCGGGACTGCTGGAGCTCATGCCGGATAAGTACTGGGATGGTGTGCGTGTAAAAGACAGGATCTACGGCGTTCCCACATACAAGGACAGTTCTATCACCAACTATGCGATCTGGGACAAGGAGCTGGTTGACGAGTACAGTCTCGATATCAAGTCTCTTATCACGCTTGACTCCCTGACGGAGACTTTTGAGACGCTCAAGGCTGACAAGAACGACTATCCGGTATATGTGAAGAACGATGGTCTGTATTATATTTTCGACGTATATGATCAGATTGGCGGCGGCACACAGATTCTCGGCGTGCGCTATGACGATAAGGACGCAAGGGTGTGTTTTACACTGGAAGAGCAGGACATCATGGATCAGTTAAAGATCATACATGAGTGGTATCAGAAGGGAATCATCAACCCGGACGCAGCGACACTGACAGAGGGACGTATCTACAATATGTGGCGTGTTGCACAGGGATGGGAATCCGCAGGCGTGACATCATGGGGACCTCAGATGGGCAAGGACGTTGTTGTGACGCAGATTATGGACACGATTTTGTCGAACGAGACTGTTAGGGGTTCACTGAACATGGTTTCCACCAACAGCAAGTACCCTGATAAGTGCTTACAGCTTCTGGATATGGTAAACTGCGATACCAAGCTCCGCGACCTGTTCTACTACGGCGAGGAGGGCGTGAACTTCGAGTACACTGCTGACGGCAAGGTGCACAAGATCAACAACGACTGGGCGCTTGCAGGCTATACACAGGGTTCCTTCTTCACAGTTACAATACAGGATACCGACGAGTTCAATCAGTGGGATGAGGTAAAGGCTTTGAACGAGGCAGCGGTTTCTTCTGCAATGCTCGGATTCACATTTGATACAACTTCTGTGTCAGACCAGCTTGCAAACTGCCGCGAGATCTGGCTGCGTTACCGCAGTGAAGTTATGACTGGCGTGCAGGATCCTGAAGTGGTTGTACCTCAGATCAAAGAGGAGCTGCTCAAGGCAGGATGGCAGAACGTAATCGATGAGGCTCAGAGACAGGTTGACGAGTTCATGGGCAAATAAAAATATAATGGAAGACAGAGGTGTCGGCGAATGGCAAAAATAATCGGAAAAGATCTGCCAAACATGCCATGGCAGGAGCCGGAAGGTACAGAAAAACTGCCAGTGTGGCGTTATCACGCAAATCCAATCATAGAGCGGTTTGCGACAAAAAATTCCAACAGTATCTTTAACAGTGCCGTTGTCCCTTTTGAGGAGGGGTACGCAGGTGTGTTCCGCTGTGACAGCAAGTCGATCAGCATGGATATCTTTGCGGGATTCAGCAAGGACGGTGTCCACTGGGATATTTCGGATGAACCAATCACATTCCAGGGGGCGCACCCCGAAGTGGCAAAGAGGGATTTTCGGTATGACCCAAGGGTTTGTTTTATCGAGGACAGGTATTATATCACATGGTGCAACGGGTATCATGATTATCCGACCATCGGAGTGGGGTATACCTTTGATTTTAAGACTTTTTACCAGCTGGAAAATGCATTTCTGCCGTTTAACCGCAACGGAGTGCTGTTTCCGCGCAAGATTCGGAACAACTATTATATGCTGAGCCGCCCAAGCGACAACGGTCATACGCCGTTCGGCGATATCTTCCTGAGCGAGAGTCCTGACCTGAAATACTGGGGCTGCCACCGCTATGTGATGGGAACGATCAAGGGCGATGCCTCGGCATGGCAGTGCACCAAGATCGGTGCGGGAAGCGTTCCGATCGAGACGGACGAAGGGTGGCTGCTGATCTACCACGGCGTTATCAATACATGCAATGGTTTTGTATATAGAATGGGCTGTGCACTGCTGGATTTGGAGGAGCCGTGGAAGGTGATCAGGAGAACAAAGAACTATATTTTAGGACCTCATGAGCTCTATGAGTGTGTCGGAGATGTGCCCAATGTGGTATTTCCGTGTGCGGCGCTTACAGATGCGGCAACGGGAAGAATCGCAATCTATTACGGCTGTGCAGATACCGTGACCGGGCTGGCATTTACGACTGCAGACCGTCTGATGGCTTATATGGATCCAGTTTGAATTTGACAGGGATCTGGTATAAGAATTGACAGGCTGCCGCAAAATTATAAAGTGAAAGCTTTGTTTGATTTTGCGGCAGCCTTTTTTAGAAAAGCGGCTGACAGTTTCTTACAATCAGGAGGGATCAATATGTATCTGTTGCCAAAACCGAAGAGTGTTGTATACAAACAGGGTTATTATGAAATCAGCTGGAATACAGTGATAACAATTGATGAAACGATGCAGGAGAACGGCAGTGTCTATGCGGCCATTCTGCAGGAGAGCATTCGGAAGTATGCCGGTATCGAGTGTGCGGTCATCAGAGGGAAAAAGCGCGCGGGAGATATTTTTTTGACCGCAATGCCGCAATACAAGGCACAGGAATACCGGATACAGGTGGAGGAAGGCGGGCTGACCATCGCAGGCGGTGACGGGGCGGCAGTGCTGTATGGCGTGCAGACGCTGTGTCAGGTCATTGCCCAGTGCGGCGGTGTGCTGCAGTATATGGAGATTGAGGATGCGCCGGATATCCCGGACAGGGGGTATTTTCTCGATGAGACGCGCGGCAGGGTATTGACACTTCCTTATCTGAAAAGGGTGGCAGACCGGCTCAGCAGATATAAGATCAATCAGTTTCAGCTCTATGTCGAGCACACGTATCTGTTCCGTGACCTTACGGAGATGTGGCGCGATGAGACGCCCCTGACGGCGGAGGATATTCTGGAGCTGGACGCCTACTGCCAGAAGCTCCATATCGAGCTGGTTCCGGCGCTGGCAAGCTTCGGCCACCTGTACATGCTGCTCTCGACGCGCAGCTACGGGGAGCTCTGTGAGCGGTCGGATTCCTGGAATGCGCCGTTTTCCTTCTGGGACAGAATGGCACAGCACACGATCAACACAACGGACGACAGGGCGCTGCCTCTGATCAAAGGCATGATTGCCGAGTACGGGGCGCTGTTTACTTCCGACAAGTTCAACATCTGTGCGGATGAAACGTTTGATCTCGGCTGTGAGAAGTCGCATAAGACTGCGGAACAGCAGGGGCGCGATGCGATGTATATCCGATATGTGAAGGAGCTGTGTACATTTTTGAAGGACTGCGGGAAAAGAGTGCAGTTCTTCGGGGATATCATCTGCCGGAAGCCGGAGTTGATCGCGCAGCTGCCGCAGGATACGCTGTGTCTCACATGGGGATACGCACCGGAACAGTCCGTCGACGCGTGCCACGCCATGGCGCAGGCGGGGGCGGTGCAGTATCTGTGTCCCGGAGTGGGCGGCTGGAACCAGTGGGTGAATCTGATTGAGAATTCTTACCGGAATATCGTGAGAATGTGCGGATATGGGCATCAGTATCACGCGGAGGGGATTCTGAATACAGACTGGGGCGATTTTGGCCACATCAACCACCCGGAATTTTCGGTGCCGGGCATGATCTATGGGGCGGCATTCTCGTGGAATCAGGAGAAGATTGCGTTCGACGAGATCAACAGACAGATATCGCTTCTGGAATATGGGGACACAGCAGAACAGGCAGTCGGCATTATGGCAAAGCTGTCAGAGCACATGCTGTTTGGCTGGCGTGACGCAGTGGTTTATTATGAGACAGTCGGACAAAAGCATGAGCCGGATACAGATAGCCAGCTGCCGGAGCTGCTTTTGGCGGATGCGGACACGGCGGACGCGATGGTTGGTCAGGCGAATCGCGCACTGTCGGAGCTTGTCACGCAGATGAAGCGGGCGGCGGTGTCCATGAACACACAGTCCAGGGAGCTTGCCGGGCTGGTTGAGCTGGCAGCAGAGGCGATCCGGCTGTGGAATCAGACCGGAGCGGCGATTGTGCGGAAAGACCAGGGTGAAGCGTGGAATCAGGAAGAAGCCTTTGTGCTTGCCGGAGAGCTGGAGCGGTGGTTTATGGCATACAAGCGACAGTGGCGCAGCATAGGGCGCGAGGGAGACCTTCACCATATTGCCGAGATCGTTTTCTGGTATGCGGACTGTCTGCGCCATAGAAAGACGGGACTTGGCTCCGTGAAATAATTTATATAAATTATAATAAAAAATGAAATGTTCTGCATGACAATGCAGGAATGGAGGTAGCATATGCATTTTTTGGATAAGAGAGTCAATGTAATTTGCGAAGAGTTAAAAAAATTGAAGATTAAGCAGAAGTTTACGATTGACAATTGGCAATACAAGGAAGGAAACTATATCCGTCCCGAGGAAGCGGAGGCGGACACGGCAGCATGGGAAGATTTTGACTGCCAGAAGATGCACTGGTATGGTAAGGATCGTCATTACTGGTTTAAGACGACGTATCGGGTGCCGAAGGAGCTGGATGGAAAGCGGATGTGGCTCCATGTGCGCACACAGATCGACGAGTGGGACGATGCGAAGAATCCGCAGTTTTTGCTCTTTGTAAACGGGGAAGTGGTTCAGGGTGTCGATATGAACCACAGAGATGTCTTTCTGTCTCCGTCTGCAAAGGAGGGCGATGTGCTGGAAATCGGACTCCAGGCATATACCGGAATACTGCACACAGAGTTTAATCTCATCGTGGAGATGCAGGAGATTGATGACAGGATCGAGAAGCTCTACTATGATTTGTGGGTTCCGCTCGCGGCGTTTTCCAGAATGGAGGAGGACGACAAGAACCGCAGGGACATCGAGGAGATCCTGAATCGCACAGTGAATTTCCTGGATCTCAGGACGCCGTATTCCGAGGAGTTTTACCGCACGTTATCCGAGGCGTCGGACTATATCGACAAAGCGCTGTATTCCGACATGGCAGGGTATCAGGATGTGATCGCAACCTGTATCGGACACACGCACATTGACGTCGCATGGTGGTGGACAGTGGCACAGACCAGGGAGAAGACCGGACGCAGCTTTGCTACCGTCCTGAAGCTGATGGAGGAGTACCCGAATTACAAATTCATGTCAAGCCAGCCGCAGCTGTATGCCTTTTTGAAGGAGCGCTATCCTGAGCTGTATGAGAAAGCGAAGGAACGCATCAGGGAAGGACGCTGGGAGCCGGAAGGCGGCATGTGGGTGGAGGCCGACTGCAACCTGACCTCGGGAGAGTCCCTCGTGCGCCAGTTTATGCACGGCAAGCGCTTTTTCAAGGAGGAGTTTGGCGTGGACAACCGCATTCTGTGGCTGCCGGACGTGTTTGGCTACTCCGGTGCGCTGCCCCAGATTATGAAAAAATGCGGGATCGATTATTTTATGACCACCAAGCTTGCGTGGAACCAGTTTAACAAGATTCCTTATGACACAATGCGCTGGAGAGGTATCGACGGCACGGAGGTGCTGACCCATCTGATCACGACACTGGGTGTGAACCAGCCGATCAAGGACTTCTTCACGACATACAACGGAATGCTTCATCCCGATGCGATCATGGGTGGCTGGATGCGTTATCAGAACAAGGATATCAACAATGACATTCTGGTGTCCTACGGTTACGGAGACGGAGGCGGCGGTCCGACAAGGGAGATGCTTGAAACATCGATTCGTATGGAAAAGGGCGTCAAGGGCATTCCCAAAGTCCGTCAGGCGTTTGCGCGCACTTACTTCGATGAGCTCAATGAGCGCGTCAGCGGCAGCAACAGACTTCCAGTGTGGGAGGGCGAGCTGTACTTTGAGTATCACAGAGGCACACTGACATCGATGGCGAGAAACAAGCGCTCCAACAGAAAGTCAGAGCTTGGTCTGATGGATCTGGAGCTGCTGTCGGTACTGACAGCGCCTGGGATGGCATATCCGCAGGAGGAGCTGGATGCGATGTGGAAAGTTGTGCTGCTGAACCAGTTCCACGATATTCTTCCCGGATCGTCCATTCATGAAGTCTACGAGGTGACAAAGGAGGAGTATGACAGACTGGCGGAGCAGCTTGCATCGATGATCGCAGAGCGCAGGAAGGCAATCGCAGGAAACGGCGGGGCTGTCACGATCTTCAACACGACAGGCAAGGTGAGGGACGACATCGTCAATCTGGGCGATCTGGAGGGCAGTGTGCTCATGGATTCGGACGGAATGGTATATCCGATTCAGAAGACAGGGGATGGAAACATCGCTTTTGTGCAGAATCTGCCGTCAAAGGGATATAAGTCATTCACAGTCAGCGATACGGCATCAGTGGTTGATAGAGCGCCGTTTACACTTGTCGGGGAGTATCAGCTGGAGACACCATTCTACACGGTTCAGTTTGACCAGCAGGGAATGTTCACCAGTATTTACGACAAGGAAAATGACCGCGAGGTGGTACAGCAGGGACAGCGCGCAAACCTTCTGCGCATGTACGAGGATAAGCCGATCTACTTCGATAACTGGGACATTGACATCTATTACACAGAAAAATTCTGGGATGTGGACAATGTGGAGCACATGGAGTGGACGGAGATTGGCGCGGTGCGCGCGGTGCTTGAGATCACGAGGAAGGCATCGCAGTCCACAATCCAACAGAAGATTATTTTCTATGCGGACAGCCGCAGGATTGAGTTTGTGACACATGTGGACTGGAAGGAGCACCAGACGTTATTGAAGGTGCATTTCCCGGTGGCAGTGCACACGGACGAGGCGGCGTTTGACATACAGTTCGGCAATCTGACCAGAAAGACACACCAGAATACGAGCTGGGACGTGGCGCGCTTTGAGAGCTGCGGGCAGAAGTGGATGGATTTATCGGAAGGACATTACGGAGTTTCGCTGTTAAATGACTGCAAGTACGGACATTCCGTGAAGGATTCCAATATGGCGCTGACGCTGATCAAATCGGGAATTGAGCCGAATCCTGTGACGGACCAGGAGGAGCATGTGTTTACGTATGCGATCTATCCCCATGCGGAAGGCTGGCGCGCAGCCGGCACAGTTGCGGAGGCATACAAGCTGAACCAGCCGCTGCTTGTACAGACACAGACAGAGGAGAAGGAGTCCTACTCCTTTGCGTCGGTGGAACATGCCAATGTCATTATTGAGACGATCAAGAACGCTGAGGACGGCAGCGGAACAATCATACGTATGTACGAGTCGGAGAACGCGTATACAAAGACAAAACTGACGGTTAACACTGATTTTGACAAAGCGTACATCTGCAATCTGCTGGAGGAGACAGAGTCCGAGGCAGATGTGGCAGGCAAAGAGATCGAAGTCGTGCTGAAACCCTATGAAGTGGTGACAGTGAAAGTCTGTTAATGATCTCATATAAGTCTGCATGTTTGCGGACTGAGAGAATGTTTCAATTGTGTCAGGCGTTACAGTTTGGAATGACTGAATTGTAACGGGCAGGCATCAAACTGCGAAATGCGGTCTGGTGCCTGTGACAGATATAAAAGGAGAAATATATTATGCGGAAAAAGGAATATGGGAAGAAAGTTATCAGCATCATTTTGGCAGCGTCCATGATCATCAGTCTGACGGCATGCGGCGGCGGTCAGACACAGGACGCCCAGCAGACGGTATCACAGGAAGTGCAGACTGAAGTAAGCACAGAGGCGCCCGCAGAGACAGAGACTGCGGCAGAGCAGACTGCGGAGCCGGCAGCAAAGTATTCTGTGACAGAAGAAAACGGAAATAAGGAGCTGACGATGACACGCCAGCCGGAGGCGTCCTACTGGTTTCCGGCGCAGCTTTTGGAGTGGAATGCTGCAGACGATGAAGACCTGATCTTCAATGTGAGCACGGTGCCGCTTGCAAAGCGTGCGGATATCGACTCACTCGAGACGGTAAACTCCACGCAGAATAAGGATACAAAGATTCTGTCAATCTCCATCATGAACGGCAGCACCAGCGGGAACTCTCCGCACGGACTGAACAAGGCGGAGGCAAACGCGTTCTCATACTGGCAGTATGTAGATACGCTGGTGTACTGGGGCGGTTCTTCGGGAGAGGGGCTGATCGTCGCACCGAGCCCGGATGTGGTGGATGCAGGCCACAAAAACGGTGTGAAGGTGATTGGAACAGTATTTATGCCGATGACGGCACACGGCGGAAAGACCGAGTGGTTAGACGACCTGCTTCAGCAGGCCGATGACGGCAGCTATCCGGTTGTGGATAAGCTGATCGAGGTTGCGGAGACTTATGGATTTGACGGTTGGTTTATCAATCAAGAGACAGAGGGAACAGACACGGAACCGCTGACAAAGGAGCACGCAGCGCAGATGCAGGGATTCCTTTCCTATTACAAGGAAAAGGCACCGGATCTGGAACTGGTGTACTATGATTCTATGACAGTGGATGGCGAGATGGACTGGCAGAATGCATTGACAGACAAGAACGCGGCGTATCTGAAAAATGACGAGGGTGCATCCGTGGCAGATTCCATGTTCCTGAATTTCTGGTGGACAACAGATAAGCTTGCGCCCGACGAGCTGCTCAAGACTTCCGCAGAGCTGGCGGCAGAGAAGCAGATCGATCCGTATGCTCTGTACGCTGGTATTGACCTGCAGAGCAACGGCTATGACACGCCGATCAAGTGGAACCTGTTTGAGAATCCGGACGGAGGAACCTACACATCATTGGGACTTTACTGTCCGAGCTGGACCTATTTTTCTTCACAGATGATACAGGATTTCTGGAAGAAGGAAAATAAGCTGTGGGTAAATGCGAAGGGAGATCCTTCTGCGGACGTACAGGCAGAGAGTGACACAGACTGGCGCGGTATTTCCACTTATATTGTGGAGCGCACCGCACTCACATCGCTTCCGTTTGTGACGAACTTCTCGACAGGAAACGGATATGGATTTTACAAAAACGGGGAACTGATCAGCATGCTCGACTGGAATAACCGGAGTATCTCTGATATGCTTCCGACATATCGCTACATCATCGAGGACGGCGAGGGCAACCAGCTGTCAGCAGATCTCGATGTGGGAGATGCGTACTACGGCGGAACCAGCCTGATTCTCCGCGGCAGCGTGAAGCAGGGTGTACCTTCTGTCATCAAGATGTACAGTGCAGATCTTCCGGTCTCAGACAAGATGACATTTACCACCACTGCAAGGGCGAAAGGTGCGGAGGTCGCACTTGATGCGGTGCTGACACTGGACGACGGTTCTGAGCTTGTGCTTGAGGGCGACAAGAGCGTTGCTGATGAATGGACAACAGTTACATACCAGACTTCGGAGCTTGCAGGAAAGACTGTGAAGGCAATCTCCTACAGACTGACACCGGGTGCGGACAGCGGTTCACTGCAGTTCCGCTTCGGCAACATCACGATGCTGGAGGCAGATGCGGAGGAGACTGCTGCAGTGAGCAATGTGAGAGTGCTTGACAGCGAGTTTGACGAGGACGCAATGTACGCAGGCGTGCGCCTTGCATGGGACAGCGATGTCCAGACGGATTACTATGAGGTTTACCGGATTAACCAGGATCAGACAAAATCGCTCCTGGGCGTGTCCAACACAAACAGCTTTTATATCAATACGCTGCCTCGCACAGACGAGACAAACAAGTCCACATTCGAGGTGGTTCCGGTGAATGCGCTTCTGGCAGAAGGAACCAGCGCGACCGTGACGATGGACTGGCCGGACAATAGCATTCCGAAGGCTGCATTTACAGCGGACATTACACTGGCAGCGCCGGGTGAGACGATTACGTTCCAGAGTCTGAGCTCACAGAATACGCAGAAAGTGACCTGGACACTGACAGGCGCGGACAAGGAGACTGCAGAGGGAGACACGGTTTCCGTCACATATGCAGAGGAGGGCGTGTACGCCGTTTCCATGAAAGCAGAGAATGAGTCCGGCAGCAGCGAAGCGTCGGCGGAGGGCTACATCGTTATCACAGAAAAGGCATCCGAAGGGCTTGTGCTTCTCTCACAGGGAGCTGGCACCGAGGCTGACACATATGTCAACGACAACGAGGCACCGCAGTTTGCAGTGGACGGCGATTACACAAAGAAGTGGTGTGCGACAGGAAGTGCACCTCATGAGATTACATTGGATCTTGGCTCTGTCAAGACAGTCAGCGCGGTTGACGTCTATCATGCAGAGGCAGGCGGTGAGAGCAAAGACATGAACACCAAATCCTACGCGATCTTAGTCAGCGAGGATGGCGCGTCGTTTGAGGAGGTGCGCAGTGTCACCAGAAACACGGCTGGCACGACACATGACGCGTTTGCACCTGTGAAAGCGCAGTATGTCAAGCTTGTGGTAAACAAACCGACACAGGGAAGCGACAGCGCAGCGCGCATCTACGAAGTGGAAGTTTTCGGATTAGAAGATACACTGGAGTGAGATGCCGGAATCGGAAATTAAAACAATGATTTTGCCGGCGCCCGGGTTTCCGGGCGCTGGCAGTTGAGCGGGAATGGGGGATAATGATGTCAGACAAAGGAAAGCAGGTAGCAGTCGGGATAGATCTTGGCGGAACTGCTGTGAAGATCGGGCTTGTGGACACGTCCTATGAAGTGGTGGCGCAGACATCAATACCGACAAATGGAGACAGACCTTACGAGCAGGTGATTGCGGATATGGGAAATACCGCGGCAAAGCTTCTGGAGGAAAACGGCTATACAATAGCGGATTGTCTGGGAGCTGGTGTAGGAAGTCCGGGAATCATTGACAGTGAAAACGGAATCGTGCTGTATTCCAATAATATACAGTGGGATCACGTTCCTCTTGCGGATGTGCTGGGAAAGTATCTGCCGGTACCGGTCTTTGTCCAGAACGACGCCAACTGCGCGACGCTGGGCGAAGTGCTCAGGGGAGCAGGAAAAGGATATCAGAACGCAGTGTTCCTGACGCTGGGAACAGGAGTCGGCGGCGGGATTGTGATTGATGGAGAGATCTTTGAGGGCGGTCATTCCGGCGGTGCAGAGCTCGGACATATCAAATGCGGTTCCGAGAGAAGGAGATGCACCTGCGGCAGATATGACTGTCTGGAGGCATATGCATCAGCGACAGCACTGATCGATGACGCGAAGAAAATGGCGGCGCAACACCCGGATTCCACGCTTTGGGAGCTTTGCGGGCATGATCTGGAGACAATGAATGCAAAAATGCCGTTTGACGCGGCAGAGGCAGGCGACAGCTGTGGGAAAACACTCGTTGAGAATTATATCGGCTATCTGGCGGACGGCATCGCCGACCTTGCCAATATTTTCCGCCCGGATATTATCGTGCTTGGCGGCGGTGTGTGCGCGCAGGGCGAAAAGCTGACGAATCCGCTGAACCAATATCTGCGGGAAAACTGTTTCGGAAACGCAGTCACGTATATTCCGCAAGTGGTCATCGCAAAAAACGGAAACCTGGCGGGATTGATTGGAGCAGCAGGGCTGGTGTACCAGCATTGCAGTGAATCATCAAAGTGAATAGTATAAGGAGTATGCCGCGGACAAGGGCATACGGCAGCCTGCAGTCGGGAATGGCAGGTGTTGCTTCATCAATAAAAACTGCTTATTATTAGGCAGTTTTTTTGTTGCGGTTTGACTTTTTCGTGTGTACAGTCGTTATATAAAATATTTACAAAATTTTTTAGGCGCGAATGGAGGTGATTTTTGGTGCTTGAGAAAACGATAAGAAAGTATTACGACGAGATTTTCCGGTACTGTTATCACTGTGTGGGAAACCGTGCGGCGGCAGAGGATCTGTGTCAGGATACTTTTGTAAGTTTTATTGAGCATTATGAGGAGTACCGTCACATTGGCAGGACGAAAAACTATCTCTATACCATCGCGGGAAACAAGTGTAAGGATTTTTACAGAAAAAAGGTGCCGGTTCCGATGGAGGAACTCCCGGAGCAGGGAACCGGGGAATGTCTCGAGGAACTGGCGGTTATCCGACAGATGGTAGCCAATCTGCCGGAGGAATTGCGGGAGGCTATTGTGCTGCGGTATTTTCAGAACTTAAAGTATGCGGACATCGCCTCAATACTCAAAATCAGTCCCTCACTGGCAAAATACAGGGTAAAGAGAGGTTTGGAACAATTGTCTGAGATGGAAGGAGGCACCTATGGCTCGAAACGAAAAGGGAAGTGACATTGAAGCAAAAATGAGGCAGTACGCTGCGGCATGCGGGCAGTTTCTGACAGAGATGGAAGAACCGGGGGAAAAGGAGGCGAGGATAAAAGCGCTCCTGCAGATCACCCCGCTGCCCCGGACAAGAGGAAAACGCTGGAATTTCGTACTGGAACAGGTTGGTTATCTGGGAAGATACTGTCTGGTCTGGCAGGCTTTGTGGGCAGCATTTTTTGTGTATTTCATGCATCATGGGATACCATACATGGGCATTGAAAACAGCAGAAATGAGGTTTTGGTGCTGGTTTCGCTGCTGCCGCCGCTCCTTGTACTGCTCACAGTGGAGGAAATCACAAAAGTGTACCAGCGCAGTATGCTCGAAATAGAGTACGCTACCAGATATTCCCTGCAGAATGTTGTACTTGTGCGGATGCTGGTGTTGAGCGTGTCTCACGCGATTATTCTGGCAGCAGCGATTGCCGGTGTTCACGCAGGAGTGGATTCAGATATCGGAACACTCCTTGTCTACGGATTTACACCGATGATTCTTGTGACAGGTATTTTGATGAAGCTTATGCAGTTCTGTCATGGGGAGCAGTTAAGAAGCGCAGGCATCGGTGTATGCGTGTTGACAGTTGTATCTGCAATCACCGGAAACACGAAATATATTGGCTGGTATCAGCCGGTTTATTTCAAGGTATGGTGCGTGGTTTTTGCTTTTGGTATCTTGTTTGTAATCTGGCAGTTTTGCTGTCTGCGCAGAAAACTAGTGCGCTTTGAGCAGATTGCAAAATTGTAGCTGTTAGAATTGGTGAAGGGAGAGCTGCAAAATGGTTTATATTTCCAGAGTGAGGAGGAAGCAAGATGAAACTGGTATTGGACAGAGTAACGAAACAGTATAAAAACAAAATAGCAGTCGACCGGCTGAGTACGACGCTGACTGGGGGGGTATACGGCCTGCTCGGCGCAAACGGCGCGGGAAAAACGACACTGATGCGTCTGATCTGCGGCATTTTGGACAGCAGCAGCGGTGAGATCAGGTGCAACGGCGAGGAGATTGGCGCGATGGGCGAGCGGTATCGCGACCTGCTGGGATATCTGCCGCAGGATTTTGGCTATTATCCTAACTTTACGGCCATGGAGTTCATGCTCTACATTGCGTCATTAAAAGGTTTAGACCGAAGCTATGCGAAGAAGCAGAGCAGGATTTTGCTGCAGAAAGTAGGGCTGGCAGACGAGATGCGCCACAAGACCAGAACCTTTTCCGGCGGTATGCGGCAGCGGCTTGGGATTGCGCAGGCATTGCTGAACGATCCGAAGATTCTCGTGCTGGATGAACCGACAGCGGGGCTGGACCCCAAGGAGCGCGTGCGCTTCCGCAATATGATTGCGGAGCTTGGAAAGGATCGGATTGTCATACTGTCCACACATATTGTGTCGGACGTGGAGGAGATTGCAGACTGGATTTACCTGATGAAGAAGGGGCAGTTTATCGCGCAGGGGACATTGGAGACTCTGCGGGAGCATTATCTGTCGATGGCACAGGCTGATGAAGAGGAAAATCCTGATCTGAATTTTAATCTGGAAAAATTGTATTTGTATTATTTTTCGGAGGAGCAGGGATTGTGAATGGTCTCTTATTTGAATTGTATTTGTATTATTTTTCGGAGAAGTAGGAATTGTGAATGGTTTCTCATTTGATGTTTGAGGAGGTTTTAGCGTGATACGGTTTGAGTGGAAGAAAATATTTGAGCGCAGGCTGAATGTGACAGCCATGTTACTGGGGTATATTCTGATTGGGGTATGCGTGTTTGTTTGGATTTCGGGTGCCAGCTCCTATGACGGGACGACGCAGATCTGTGTTGAGGGAATCGATGCGGTTCTGTTGAATCGGCAGCGCGTGGAATCCCAGACGGATATCCTTTCGGAGGAGTACCTCACACGTCTGATCGGGCAAATACAGGACTGTCATCTGGATCTTGACAGCGATGAAGCCTATATGGAAGTGATTCGTCCGCTGGGTGACATTTTCTGGGTGACAGCAAAAAATTATACAGATATGCGGGAACAAATAATTGACCGGAATTCCCTGAATGAGATTGACCTGACAGGCGGTGCCCGTTTTTACGAACAGCGCATGAAAAAAATTACCGACTTTCTCAACATGGATTTTTCATTTGGCAATTACAGGGAGATTGAGAAGGCGTACTGGATTGAGAAGGCGGAGGCGGTGAAAACGCCGTTTCTGTGGGGCAGCAGGGACGTTATGGATATGGTCTGGAATTTGACTGCGCCGGGATTGTATCTGATTTTTGTGATTGTGATCTGCGTCAGTTCTGTCTTTTCGTCGGAGTATGAGTCCGGTGCGGCCTGGCTGCTCTTTGCGACAAAGTATGGAAAGAACCGGCTGATCTGGTCAAAAATCGTGGTTTCGATTCTTTTTACCGTGGGATATATGAGTTTGGGAATTGTGTTGGGACTTGCTGCGATTGGTCTGTTCCTGGGCTTTCAGGGTGCCAATCTGCCGGTACAGCTCTGGGACTCTGTCATACCGTACAATATTACAGCGGGACAGGCATGTGCGGCAAACTTCGCAGTTCTCCTACTGGTCAGTATTGCCATCGCATTTGTGCTGCTCTGCTGTTCGGCGAGAATGCGATCCTCGCTGGCCGCATTGGTGATAGGCGTGGTGCTTATGATCGCGCCGGCTTTTTTTCCGATGAGTAAGGAGAGCGGGCTGTGGAATCACATCAATTATCTGTTTCCGATCAGGGCCATTGATCTAAAGACAGTGCTCGGTTCTTTTGTGAGTTATACCGTCGGAAATCATGTGATATCCTACGTGGAAATGATCGTGATTGTGTATCTTGCGGTCAGTGTTATCGCAGTGCTGCTGATCAGGAGCGGGTGGTGCAGACAGGGGAGAAAATGCTGATTTTGGGTGTTGTCCAAACCTTGTGCGGCGTGTATACTGTAAGTAGAGTGATCGCCGCGGCTTTCCGGCCGAACGCGCTGCACGGCCAGAACGGGGTAAATCTGGGAATTGTCAAGGATTATTCATATATATCGGGGTGGTGAACATGTATAGAATTTAGAATGAATTGATGTGGGAGGTAAAGAAATGTGAGGCGTAAATTTAATGTAACGGGTTCCTGCAGTCCACAAAGGGATTATATGGTGAGACTTGATGACAGGCTAAAAAGGATGAAAGAAGATTATGTGGATTATGGAAGCTATTTTGTTATCAACAAGGGACGTCAGTATGGAAAAACGACGACACTCAAAGCGCTGGCGAAGTATCTGTTAACGGATTATATCGTTTTCTCACTGGATTTTCAGAAAATCGGAACAGAAGATTTTGCGGATGCGCCAACATTTGTGCGCGCTTTTGCAGAGATTATCATTCAGAGAGCAGGGACCATAGATCAGAATGGCATGGAAGAACTGATAAAACCGCTTTCAGAGCTTGTGAAGTCTCCGGAAGATTCCAGTCTGAAGGGATTGTTTGCGCAGCTGAGCAGAATGTGTGAGAAAGCGCCAAAACCGATTGTGCTGATGATTGATGAGGTCGACAGTGCGTCAAATAATCAGGTGTTTATCGATTTCCTGGCACAATTGCGTGCGTATTATCTCGACAGGGAAGAAACGCCGACTTTTCATTCCGTGATTCTTGCGGGTGTATACAATATTAAGAACCTGAAATTAAAACTGCGCAAAGATACGGAGCATCAGTATAACAGTCCCTGGAATATTGCTGCTGATTTCAAGGTTGACATGAGCTTTTCCGCAGGCCAGATTGCAGGTATGCTGGAGGAGTACGAGTCAGATTATCATACAGGGATGGAAATACAGGAAGTAGCAGAAGAAATCTACCAGTACACGGCTGGCTATCCAGTGCTTGTCTCGTCGATCTGCAAATTTATGGACGAAGAACTTGTGGGTGAGGACGGTTTTGGAGATTTAAGCAAGGCGTGGACAAAACAGGGGATTGAGGAGGCCGTTAAAGATATTTTAATCGACCAGACCCCTCTGTTTGAGAGCATGATCCGTCATCTCGACGATTATCCGGAGATGAAGCAGATGTTTCAGTTAATGCTTTTTCAGGGAAATGAATTTACATTCAATCTGGACGTGAAGGAGATCAGTCTTGCAAGTATGTTTGGCTATGCAGTTAATCAGGCTGGAAAAGTGCGTGTGGCAAACCGTATCTTTGAGATGCGCCTCTACAATTACTTTCTGTCGGAGACAGAACTCTCGGGCTCAGATACATCAAAAGAGATTGGAAATATGGCAAAGCGGGACAGGAGCTTATTTATCCATGATGGAATGCTTGATATGGATACTGTGATGAGACGGTTTGTAGAGACTTTCACGGAAATTTATGGGAAAGAGGATGCAAAATTTGTCGAGGCGTATGGGCGCAAGTTCTTCCTTCTTTATTTGAGACCTATTATCAACGGAACGGGAAATTATTACATCGAGGCGCAGACAAGGGATGAGAGGCGCACAGATGTCATTGTGGATTATCTCGGCGAGCAATATATCATTGAATTGAAAATCTGGCGTGGGAATGAGTATAACGAGCGCGGAGAGAGACAGCTTGCGGATTACTTAGATTATTACCATCAAAAGAAAGGATATCTGCTCAGCTTTAACTTCAACCAGAAAAAAGAGGTCGGGGTGAAGGAAATCAGAGTCGGGGATAAAGTGATTGTTGAGGCGGTTGTGTAGGTTGGGTATTGTCTGAATCTGACACAGTGTGTATACTGTAAGATAGAGTGCTTTAAGGGATATGTTCGTGCTCGGATGTTGACAGTAAAAGACGGTAGAAATTTGTTTGCTGAAATGGAGGAAGAAATGATCTTCGGAAAAAAACGAAAAGAAAAAGACAGGGAAAAAGAAGCGTGGGATGAAGCGCTCAATCTCTGTACGGAAAAAATTTTGGATGCGTTTCGTGAGGATATGCAGAAAAATCAGAAAGATATCAAACGGCTGTCCCAGACCGTTGAAGATTTTCTGGATGAACTGCAGGAAGAGCAGGAACGTGCGCAGGAGGAAAAAGAGCGTCAGAGAGAGACTTCTGAACGGGAGGGGAAATTGCTGGAACTTGTGCAGCTGTACCAGGAGCAGATGGAATTGCTGGAGCAGTGGATATACAAGGATGGCAGCGCTTCCTGGAGACAACAGTATGATATGCTGAAAGGACGTATTGAGACAGAAAAAAGCATTTGCTCGATTGAGAGTGTGGGAAGTGCAGGGGAATATGTGGATTACAGACTGCACGAGGTCGTCGAGGCAGTCGGGGCGGATACGGACGGGCAGGAGGGGACAGTCGCACAAGTGTATTGTCAGGGAATGCTGTATCACGGACAGGTTATGAAAAAAGCCAAAGTGCAGGCATACAAAAGATAAGGGGAACGGAAATGGACAAAATAATAGGAATTGACTTAGGAACCTCCACCACGGAGGCGTCAGTGTTTCAGGGTGACAGACCAGTAATGATACTGAATTTTGAGCATCAGGAGATCACGCCGTCAGTGGTCGGTCTGGATGAAAATGGTGACATTATCGTGGGAGAGAGGGCACGGGGACAGCTGCTGACTGCCCCGGAGCGCACAGTCAAGGAAGTCAAGCGCCTGCTCGGAACGTCGGAACAGATATCGCTCGGGGCTCAGCAGTATTCCCCGGTTGAAGTGTCATCGATGATTCTGGCGCATGTGAAAGCGTACGTGGAGGACCGCATGGGAGAGGAGATTAACCAGGCGGTTATATCAGTGCCTGCGTATTTTGATGAGATACAGAGACAGGAGACGATGGAGGCAGGTGTGGCTGCGGGATTCACGGTGGAACGAATCATCAATGAGCCGACGGCCGCAGCGCTCAGCTATGGTTTGGAACACTTGGAAGAGGAGAGCTATGTCCTGGTATATGACTTAGGGGGAGGAACATTCGATGTGACGCTTCTTGAGATGTTTGACGGTGTTCTTGAAGTGAAGGCCAGCAGCGGTGACAATAAGCTTGGCGGCAAGGATTTTGACCAGAGGATTATCGACTATCTGGTACAGCGGCTCAGGGAGCAGCAGGGGATCGATATTACAAGTGACCGGGCGGCGATGGCGCGCATCCATGACAGTGCGCTGAGCTGTAAATTGGCATTGAGCACACAGGAGGAGTACAGAGTACAGCTGCCCGTCATTGCGATGAAAAACGGGGAACCAGCAGCGCTGGATGAAATCATCACAAGGGAGAAATTCGAAGAGATGATTGCGGATCTTGTCGAGAGGACACATGAGCCGATTCACGTGGTGTTGTCGGACAGCGGTATCGCGGCAGATGCGATTGACAAAATCCTTCTGGTAGGCGGTTCCACGCGTGTGCCCATGATCCGCCGTGATATTGAGGATTATCTTGGCAAGGTGCCCTGTGCACTGGTGGATCCTGACTTTGCAGTGGCGCAGGGGGCTGCGATTCAGGCGGCTATCATTTCCGGCCAGATCGATGAGCGCACTGGGATTATGATGACAGATGTGAATCCGTATACGCTGGGAGTGCGCGCCATACATGGCTATGACGATGCGTTTATGAGTGTGATTATTCCCAGGAATAAAACCATCCCGACTACGAGAAAGAAAAAATATTATACATCGTTTGACAATCAGACGGAAACAGTCGTAGAAGTTTATCAGGGAGAATCGTCCAGCACAAAGTATAATCATCAAATCGGGAGATTTATGCTCAGCGGGATTCCGGCAAAGAGGGCAGGGGAAGAGACCATTGAAGTATCGTTCTCGTATAATCAGAACGGTATGCTGCAGGTGACAGGAACGATTGTCAGTACAGGGAAGGAAGCCGTGATTGATATTGACATGTTGGGAACAAAAGAGGAACAGGTGGATGTCAGCGATTGGAAATCCGCGGAACTGGCAGGTGATTACAGGGCAGTTATACGACGCGCGGAGAAGTGGATCAGGAAAAATGAGCCGGAACCGGAATTAGAAGAGCTGCTGTATCGGCTGAAGAAAGCCATCATCGAAAATGATATGGAAGAAGCGGATTTGCTTGAGGATGAAATAGACGACTATATGGATTAAGGAGTTCCTGCATATGAGAAAAGATTACGAAATACTTGGAATTGAGATGGATGCTGACAAGAAAGAGATCAAAAAGGCATACTTTAAACTGATCAGAGAGTATACACCGGAGAAAGATCCAGAGCGTTTTCAGGAAATCCGGGCTGCCTATGAGAGACTGATGGAGGAGGCGGAGCATCCGGAGAAGAAAATCCAGCTGGAATTTCCGGCAGATGACAAGTTTGCTGAGAGCATGTTTGACCAGATCCAGCAGCTGATCGATGAGGAGGATTACAGTAAGGCTCTGAAGACTGCTGAGGAAGGAGCAGGCTACTATAATGATATCGAATGTTTCCTCTATATGGTAGCCAGATGCAGTATTTTGAATAACAACTCCGGCAAAGCTGCAAAAGCATATGAGAAGCTGGTGGAGCGATATCCCGACAAAATAATGTATCGGGGAGAGCTGGCGAGGGCGTATTATATGAGGGGGTATGCCAATAAGGCGTATCGTGCATTCCGCGAAGCGTATGCACAGGGATGGAGGGCATACAATTTCCTGATGGACTATAGTGTATGCTGTCAGGACCGGAGAAAATTCGGGGAAGGAATCGATATTCTCAGGGAATACGTGCAGAGTGTGTCACCTGAGGATATCAAAAAGTATGTTCCAGAGCTGCTCAACGCTTACCTCATAATGTATACGATGGCACAGGACAAAACGGATGCACTGGATGAAATCGTGGAGAGGATTCTTGACTTTTTAGATCAAGCAGGCAGGGCGGTCTCAGAATATAGCGATATGCTGGCCTCACTCTATCTGGCAGTGACGATCAGTAAAAGTCCGGATTCGGATACGATGGCAATTCTTGCGGACAGACTGCAGAAGCTGCTGCCGAAGGGAGTGGAATTTGACGGATTAAATATGATGTCGCAATTTTATAAGGCCCAGTCAGATGAACGTTTTGGAACACTGATGCGCGAAACGATTATGGGGATTCTGGATCTGGCGGCAATGGAGCTGACAAGTGAGAATGATTATGCGGATTTCATGCTCATGGATCTGGTTTTGTGTCATATTGAGGAATGGCCCAATCAGAAAAGCGAACTTGGAATTTTGAAAAAGGAGTATCCCCAGGTCTATGAGTTAGGAACCGACTTGTGGGAAGTCATAGAGAAGAGTATTTTAGGGCGTTCTATGCTCAAAGCAGAATTTTTGGAGTTTTATGCCAGAATGGAACGAAAATATCCGGGAGAAGGGCGCTATTATAAGCTGTACCCGGAGAGAAAAGGAAATGCCGCCCAGGTTCAGTGGGACAGCGTTGACAGCGGGACATTTATGCGGAGTGAGCGGAAGATCGGGCGGAACGAGCCATGTCCCTGCGGCAGTGGAAAAAAATATAAGAACTGCTGCGGAAAGAAGTAGGAAAAATAAAAATCTGATACAAATTGCGGCTGGGTCGTGATTTGGGTCAGATTTTTTTATTTCAGGGCAGTCGGGCAGGGAACACTGTCTTGTGCGGGTACTTGGATATATAAAAATTTCGCAGAATAACATGATCTGCGAAA
>CAMWTP010000040.1 GCA_947177165.1 uncultured Lachnospiraceae bacterium | reverse complement strand
GAGCACAGCGAAAAATTAAACAAATTAGCATAACAACTACATAATGAATATCACATGAAAAGTGTAAGGTCTATTGAATTATCAAGGACTTTGCACTTTTTTATATTAGGAGGACAACGACAATGATCAAAACAGTCACATACTTTGAATATCAGGCATTAAAGGTAATTGGTAAGAAGATTACAGTATTAAGAGCAAACGACAATACTGCAACTATTGTTATAGGTAAGTAGGCAAACATCAAACATCAAACATCAATCAACAAATATTAATCACAATCAATAATCAATTCAACCAAACAATACAGTTCTCTAAGTGAATCAGTAACGCCCTAGCGGTTGTATCAATCAGCCAGGAACGTGAAAAGTAACAAGAAACTGTTTACAGGCTGAATCAAGTTTAAGAATAGGAGGTCATGATATATGAAGTATTTTAATAATGTAAGCACATTAGAAGAGCTCAGGAGACAATACAAAGAGCTGTTGAAGAAATACCACCCTGATAACCCACAAGGTAGTACAGAAGCGTGTCAGGACATCAATGCTGAATATGATAGACTGTTCAAGGTATTGAAAGATAAGCATGAAAATAAGTCAGATAAGACGGCAGACAGTACAGCACACAAGGAATCAAGTTACAATGCTAACATGTATGACTGGGAAAACGATAAAGCTTTGCGTGAAGTATTGCAGAAGATCATCAATTTTGATGGGATTGAGATTACTATATGTGGTCAATGGATTTGGATATCAGGTAATACATACGCATATAAGAAAGAGCTGAAAGAGATCGGATTCAAATGGGCAAGTCAAAAGAAAATGTGGTTTTGGCATGGTGAAGCTTTCAGAAAAAAGAGCCGTAAAACATTGAGCATGGAAGAGATTCAAAACTATTACGGCAGTACAAAGGTACAGACCGATTCAAGGGTGTTGCTGGAAGCATGATTCAGCATAAGCATATCACAATTGTAATGTATCAGCGAAAAAATAGGGTGTAACCATACGGAACGGCTACACCCTAACAAAAAGAAAGGAAAGTATGACGATATGAAGAGTAAGGAAATGCGTAAAATGATTGATAAGTATGTGCCTATGATGTTAGCTTTGTCTGAGTTGGACAGTGATAAGATTGAATTTAAAGCAGCATTCATTTTAGATCAAATTGTATCAGATACAGAGAAAACTTCAAAGAAAAAGTTTGATAAACTGTATCATGAATTATTCACATATTAGTGATATGACGCTCTGGAAACAATTAAATTCAGGAAGGGTGTAACCATACGGAACGGCTACACCCTAACACATAAAGAAAAGGAAGGTATAAGGATATGAAAAGAGCAATCAAAACAACAATTACAGTAACAGTTAAAACTATCGCAACAGTAGCATTTATAATGATCTGTGCATATCTGTTTGGTAGTATAAAGGTAAATGCTGCGGAACCTACACCAGAACTAATATCAGAATCAATCATTGACATGACACAAATCACAGACTTTGTTGTGAATGGCGATAGATTGCAACTGTATTTCAATGATGGTACTGGATATTATTGGGAAAGTGATATTGATTCATACAGTGGGATCATATCAGATGGATATATGCAGTGCTATGATGATAACTACGTTGACATGAATACAGTAATAAGCTTTGATATTACTGTATATGGTTTAATGTTATATTTAAGTGATGGTAGTGGTTACTATTGGGAAAGGTAGATTTGTATTATGTTAGCATGATATGATTAAGGCTATGAGATTTGACGCTCACAGCCTTTTTTGTTGTGCTTATATGGTTTCGCCACATTATTAATTAAGCTTATTTTGTGGGTTAAGACGTATTGATGGACACTGTCGTCTGATGGTGTAAAATCACTGTACGTGGCTTGTGGTGTGTTGTAGAGATATTGCAGTGTTGGGTATGGGTTGATTGTGTCAGCAGCAGGTGTCATGTTGGCTATTGCTTGTGTCATTTGGTGTGAATGGTTGTGTTTGATGATGGTTATGGGTGTTGTGGTAATAGGTGTATTACGGGTAGGTTTACATCTTTTTTTGGAAACTTTAGTCTGGGAAAGCGCCTATCTAATCATCATTCATGTCACCTCAATTTTTCAATCCCGAATCTAACTTTCAAAATCCCTTCTATTTCATCACAATAAGGTATGTCACATCACAGTGTGATATACTTGAAGAAAAAATGGCAAAGTATATCACACTACAATGTGCAGAATCAGCCGTCTTTTTATAATAATAGACTGTAATAATAAATAAAGACTACTACAACGCAATTTACTGTCGTAAATTACTCTGTAAAGAATTAAATTCTTGTTGGTAAATATCATGTATCCACAAAGGGGAGGGGGCTATATTTCCGTTCAAAATATAAAACTCCCTATATAACATATACCCCCATATAAAAATACGTCCCTTTTATCGCCAGTAATCTTATATAAATAAAAGAATTTCAGACACAACACCCTTTAACCTAACAGTCCTCCACTTGTAACTATTATATCCGAAATACTTATTGTTATATAAGAATAGAGAGCGTAAACGGCATGTTACTGATTGGTGTTTTTTGTTGTTCTATTTATAATTGAATTACCACTAATAGAGGGTGGGGGGTAGGTTTCAATTCTACAGATATTTTACCACCCTATATTAGTATATACGCCTATATTAAGTGCTTTGTTTTATCGAACAATCTTGTTATAATCAATGATATGAAGATAAGGCAAGGGCATGTTTCCATTTAAAATATTTAGATACCTATATAGGACATAGGATATATATAATTTAGATTACAAATACCTCACATTTTAAGAATCATGATCATACAAAACAGAAAGCCCTATGGCTGGTTTATATATATCATCCAACATATTATACTGCCAAAATTCAAAAGAACCACATGCATTTAAGTAATATCCCAGATATGCAGCATATTGAACAGAAGCACTAATAAACAAATCTGTATGTACAGTTTTTAATAAGTCTTTTTGTTTTAATAATGCGTTAACTGTTTGTTTTGCTAATTGCTTTGCATGTATTGTATTTACAATACTGCAAGATGTAATTGATTCTGAAACAAGTTGAATACATGATTTATAAGTATATGATTTTGTTTTCATAAGCCGTTGAACTGTCGGACGAACATCTTTTGTTATAGACACCAAAATAGCAATATTATTTCTATCATTTTCTCCTTTTAAGATTGTTTCCTCCATTGGTATTAGCAAATTAGTATCAAAATCTATTTCAGGATTTTCATTTAATAATATTTCAGATGGAATTAATTCAAATCCTGAGTTTTCTCTAAACACCCATCCAAAAGCCAAAGCTGCTGATAAATGAATCCGTCTTGGAAGCCAAATTCGAGTTTGCGGTTTTGCTTTATGTAATAAAGCCTTCTTAATATTTTTGAATCCTGGTAAAATTATGTTCTTCCATTCACTTTCTGATGGAATGTTATCTTTAAAACTTTCTCTTAAGTCGACAACCAATTCAGGATAAATAGAAGTAGGTATCTCTCCATGTGTATAAATGGTTGTCTTGGTAAAATCATCATTATACACTAATCTTTCTAATACTCTACCAATCATTTTGTTCAGCATCTGCATATTAATTTCATTATTGTTTTCACTTAATATTTGTCCATTTTGATTGCTTAAATTTTCTCCAAATAAACTTATTGACTTTTTTGAAAAATCATCTAATAACTCTTCATTATAAAAAATAGGAATTATCAAAAACTCTTCTTTTCTTCTAGCCCTCTTTACTGCTTCATCAATTTCTACATTCCATATAAAATCTGATGTCATAGAATTATTTGTAACCAACAAAAGAAAAGCTCTACAATCCTCTTTAATAGCGCGTCGGATTTCATTCTCAGTATCAATACCATATGGCAAATATTCTAAATCTCTCCATGCCATTAAACCGCTTGCATGTAAAAGTTTTTCAACTGCTTGTGCTTTTTTAATATCCTTTCTATTATAACTTACAAAAACATTCAAAGTCATGTTGTTCATCCAAAATACCCCTCCAATGTATACTTTTTACCTTTATATAAATCACTTCATTATCAAAATCATGTGCTACTCATAATATTTATTATCATACCACAAATATAGTACAAATTCCACATTTTTACAAAAAATAGTAAAAAAATAAGGCATACCAGATAAGTCCACCCTATCCGATATGCCTTATAAACATATAACCACTATCGCATTATCCCACTACCACCATTAATCATCAATTTCAATCTTCCACCCCATCATTGCTTCATATACCTTATCTGGTATTTCATCCCTATACTGTTCTGCCAAATCCTGAATAAAATCCTCTTTGTATTCCTTATACCTTGCAAAAGCCGATTCAGCAGTATCAAACCACCCTAATTTAATTGGTTCTCCCAAGAATGACATTTCAGCACGATATTTACCTTTACTTTTATCAAAATGTACACCAACAGGCAGATCGCCTCTATTCTTTTTACAGTTCAGAAACAATGTATTAATTGCATGAGGTACAAAACAACACGTTTCAGGACTATATACCTTATTTCCTTTAAACAGAATGTCCTTATCTTATCCAAATCAAGTGACATACCTGGTATTTTGTGCTGGTCATACCATACCTTAAAATTAATGTAATTCAGCCATTCCTCACATACAGTACAACCTTTATACTGTGGTTGTCTCTTATGGAATTTAGCATTATAACAACGATGTATCATGTCATGCCATTTCAAATACGATTCTGCTGTACAATCGACACCTTCCAGGCCATGATAACCAATCCCACACATTGTAGGTTCCATAACCCTTTTACTCCAATTATCAGGCTTGTACTTTATGTCATTCATTACCTTTATAATAAACTCTTCTGAATCATCACCTGTTTTATTGAAATGATTTCTTACTGCCATATATTGTTTTTGATTCAGCGGATATAAATTTCTGTAATAACAGTCCTGCTTATCATTACCGCTATGCCATATGTACACATTATTTACTTTGTCTGGATTTACAATAAATTCTTCTATAACCGCTTTTGCCGCATATAAATGAACACTTCTATAAATCCATTTGCCATCAAAGAATACATTCTTTCTCAGACAATAAAATAATGCTCCATAATTATCATAACTACCTTGCAGCAGATTATATTTACCACCTGAATATCTGACCACTCTGCCATAATTTGATAACCATGCGTCTTTATAGTCCATCAGCTTCACAAATATTTCGTCTGTCCCTAATGGAATAATATCAGTATTTGAAATATTTAACATTCTTTCACGCTTGAAATCCTTGTATTGTCTCTCTATCAGTATCTCTAAATCATCAGAAAACCTGATCTTGTTCTTCTCTTCAAGATATGCACGCTGATATTTATATTCACATTCTTTACACTGACCTAAATAATACGGATTATGGAATTGTCCTTTTACTAATCTAAATTTTTCTATGGGCAATATCCTGCCACATTTATTACATATTTTGGTTGTTCCGTTCTCTACTGTAATTGTATTTTTCATTAATGTATTAATTCTTCCTTTCAATTTTCGATATGATAACAGATAACGTCCCCCAATTTGGTGACGCTAAAATAGAGAGTCAGAAGCGGCTCCCTGATATAATTCATGTATTCAATTGTGTTTGATTTCATATTTCGCCAAAAGTTGCGATTTCTCAATTCTGCGTAATCGTGATAATAACGTTTCCAGATTTGGAAACACTGACTTTCCCCCACTTGTGGGGGAAATATGATGTACCGTTCCGTCCAAATGGACAAAACGGACATTAAACTATCATGGACTAATTTATTATGATCTGCAGTTATCCCACCGTGAGGCAACCTTTTACACACTTCTGTGGAAAATTCGTCTCTTTATAAGCAATTAGTTTAAACCCACTGCTGTCAGTCACGCCCATTTGGGCTAATCGTCGAAAACTCAAACGATACAAGCGGCTCACTTTATATGAATACCTTTCCTTACCCAAATATAGCAAACCTTTTAAAGCGTTCGCTTTGTAACGAACGGAAATCGGTTTTACTTCACTTCCGTTACAGTCCTTCTAATCATTCAAACAGAAGGATTAAGATTTTTTCGACCACATGTGGGTGACTAAGTTAAACTTAGTCAGTTAAAATATCTCAGTTACTCGCGAGGAACCACCGTCTCACGGGACTACGGTATATGACATAATACCACACACCTAAATATTCATACTGGCAGCAGAGTTGTAATATATCATAATATTACTGTCATTGTCAATTTTGTGATTCATTGTCCACGACGGACAACATTTCCACTTTTACGGAATCTGTTTGAAACGAAATCGTTCTGTTGAGTGTCAAGTTAATGGACATCTAACTTGATTCTTCCAATCGGACTAATCGGCAAATAACCGTATATTTCAAAGGATACGCTTATATTACGCAATAATGTATCGGTGTTTTACCGACTCCCAGCATAAGTCCAATATCGGACACAATACGTATTCCCTTTATAGGGATGTCGTGATTCGCTATAGCTTCAATATAATAGTTGGGAAATCCCATCCATTAAAACGCACCACAAATGGCTCTGTCAATTCTGTCGAAGCACTATCAATATAAATCCTCTATATCAATATAATCTAAATCATTTTCAGTAACGCAAAATAACTCACTGTGTAATTCTGCACAATGAGATTCATTTTTGCATAGGTCATTATGTCCCACGCAATCAGTATTTACTAATGGTAGGTTCATTTGAACCTCACCTTCTGTAGGCATATCCAATATTTCTTCTATAGAGAAATCATTCTCCATGGAAACAGGTTCTCCCCAATTATCATCCGATATAGCATTAACAAGATTATTCTTACGTTTTTCCATATCTCTTTTTTGTTCAGCTTTTCTATTGACATAAGCTACCACACATGGAATATCGTCAAACAAATCTTCATTTTTGATTTTTCCCAAAATTTCATCATATGCAGCAGTTCCTTCCTCTATATTTTTCAGTTCTTTTTCATTACAAATATTCTTACCATGAATATATTTGTAAGTTTCAATCAGTTCCATATCTGAAAAATTATTTATGTATCTATTAAAATCCTTTACCAGTAAATTATAAATAGCTGCATATCTTTTATTTATCCTGGACTTTTCTGCTTTTACAAGCGTTTCTGTCTCTTTCAGATTAAAGGTTGCAACATATTCATTTGCAAATTGTATTATCCAGTCTTTATCCTCATACCTGCCATAATGGTTAGAAAAACTCATAATCTGCCCTGTTTCTTTATCCTTCCTATTCTGCTTATGACGATATGTATAAATAATTTTCTCTGTCTCAAGAATAGAATTATACTCAATAATACGTGCTTTTGTTGTCCCACACCAATTAGCAAGTGTATCCAATGTCATAAAACCGACAAAATCAGTATGAACGCCATAACAATCTGAATGGTCATATGTACCTTTATCATGACAGATGGAACTGATCAGTATAATGAAATATCTCAGTATGGCAAAATTATCTTTATTTGTATCAATATTCATTATTCTATGGACTTCTTCAAGTGTAATTACTGTATAGAATACACCATTACTTGTATTCTGCTCAAAATGGAGACCAGACATATCAACAATAAATTCTGTACTGGAATATGAATTTATCTTTTTGATTATACCTTTTTCTACAAGTGAATTTAAAGCGGATTTAATATGATCCAAATATCTTCTTGAAATCTTCAAACTATTATACAATTCAAACACAACTGAATTATATGTAATATATTGCATTACTTTTTGTGAATCATACAAGTTTCTTAATGCTACATAAACAGCTATCTCATAATCACTCAAATTTACATTTTTGATGACCGAATTATTCAAAAACAATTTCTTCATAATATTTTTTCCTTTCCAAAATCAAAATAAATTATCAAACAATCATTAAAATATTTAAGGAGTACTTAATTACGTAGTAATTGAGTACGTATTTATTAATCTTTTATAATAGGATTCATCACATATAATAACAGTATCAAGTTGTACATTTTCATGTACACTTTTGTCCTTTCCAGTGGAGTAGAATGTACTTCAAAATGTACGATTTGATACCACGGTGAAATCCCACAAATATTCCAATGTCATTCATCACAAATCATCTGCATTTTCTGTTTGTTCTCCAATGTAATCAAATCTAATGTATTGTAGTATCCTTTTGTTCCATAAAATACAAGAAAGAATCCTCCCGATTTTGGATTGATACCACAACCAATAGGGAACATACCCTTTTTAATTAACTGATTGCTCTGTTCAATGTTATAGTTGTAAATTACTTTTTTATTTGACATAAAATAAAACCTCCAATACCTAAATATAATCATCAAAATATTACTTCTACATTTCTTCTATCAATTTTTCTTTTTACTGGATGTGACTTTCCATTTTGGGACACCACATATATATTTCTCTTTCTGGTAAATATATTTTCTACTTCAAAAGGACTGAACATTTCATTCAGTCCCTCTATCAATTTCATATATTTAGTTTTCATCATCATTTTTCACTCACCACCAAATCGTTGTCTCCTATAATATTAACCAACACAATATTGTAGGTGTTAAATTTCACTCGGCAACATTTGGTTCCCAGTCATTCTCGTTACTTTTTTCTAAGTAACCAACAGATAATCGATCGCTTTCTTTATCTTCTCCATCTCATTACTGTATATCCTGTATGCAACATTCTTTGCTGATTCTATCGAACCACATTTTTCAGGCTGTAATCTTCTGATACTTCCTTTACCAAATGCATACAGATAATATTGATTGTCTTTTGGATCATGATTAATTTGAAATTCAATTTTTATCACGCCGCATAAATTAATCATGCAATTACTACTGACAATCATGTTATCCGATACAACATCTTTCCATTCTAAATCTTTAAATCTCATATGATACACTCCTATGTTTTTAAATTACACTTATCAAATCTCGACACTCAGATTTTTCATTCAGCAGCAGAGCTGTCATCAATCTTACATTTTAATGGACACCATTCAGGACATATCCCCGGAACATCACCTTCACTCAATTTCCCCATTTCATCTGCCCGATCTTCATGATCACAATAATAAATCCTGCTCCCATAATCATACATCTTCATAAATTCACATTCGCTGCAATTAATTATCTTTTCCATATGTAACCTGCTCCTATCCTCATTAATCTCTTCAACTGCATTATCAATCATGTTATTTACAATCCGTTCTAATTCGTCTGTGGTACAATTACCATACAAAGCATTTATATTATTCATGTTCTTTTCGCTGATTATTATGTTCCTGTCTTTTAACTGCATATAATTACTCATTCCTTCTTTCTTTGATTCTGTCTGCAAGTCCCTCACTTGCAACAAACTTTATTTTCTCATGTTCTGGTATGATACATTGCTGCCCGGTCTGTGGATTCCTGCCTATTCTCTCTTTCGCTGTTTTCATTTGAAAGCTGCCGAATTTTAAAAGTTTTACCTTTTCGCCTTCACTCATATAGTCCATGAGCGTTTCAATGAATAAATTCAATCCCTTCATTGCGTCTTTCTTCATTATTCCGCCTTTTTCAGCCATTCTATCCGCGAATTCTTTTTTATTTACTGACATATGTGTTCTCCTCCTTAATTTCTTACTGAAAATCCTTTACTTTTTAGATAATCAATTGCTAATTTCAATAGTTCTCCATTTTCTATGGTGGATTTCATGGTATCATCCCAAACATGGGGGGTATTGCTTCCTGCATCTAACCCACCATGTAATCCCTGATTTGCCCATGATGCAACCTGATATCCTGTAGCATTGTAATAGTTATCCATGTAATCTGTATCAATATATACTGATGCTACAACTTTATTTCCCTGCATTTTAGGTTCTACTTTGACAGCAGATCGAAGGAAATCAAATTGACGTCTATAAGATTTCGGATCATAACTGTTGTAATACTCTTGTAGAAAATAATTCAATGTTTCATACACTCGTTCTGCTAATTGGTCTACCATTTTTGTCATTGTTGGCATAAGTGCCGCCTGTAACTCATTCATGTTTCTGATTGTTTTCATTGTCCGTCTCCTTTTCTTCCATAAATCTTTTAATGAACTTTTTAAATTGTTTGTCTGGTCTGATTATCCTGTCTGCGTTACATGATTTGTGCCTAGATGAAATATGATTTTTAGTCTTTTTTTGGTTGTACTATTTATTTGTTTGTCTGGTGTTTCAATTACTACTACATTACCTGCATTATAATCACTCCTGTCACTTTTGTATGGCATAAAGAATACATAGTATCCTCTCTCAATGTGCTCATCGTTTAGCTGTGAATGATGGACAAAGTATGAATTGTTATCCTCACCACGTATGAATCCATATCCTCTGTGTCTGTGAAATATTTTGTCACTTTACCGTACATGCATTTGTCCTCCTTGGATTATTTGAATGGGTGGGCTATTGTTTGGTTGATTATTGTGTGTCAATGAAATGTGGTTTTTATGTTGCGTGTGATTTTGTGTTGATTTGATGGTTGATGGTTAATTATTGATACTGATAATTTGAATGGTATATTGATTCTGGAATACCTCTGTGACTCGCTGTAAGGCTTATAGAGCGCATTTAACATTGAAGGCAGAGGAATAAGCCTCACATACCCATATTTCTATAGAGCATACAAGGCTTATATAAAGCATTATTTTATAAATCCTTATATATCCACCGTCCATCTTTATCCTGCCCGATCACATGATCGTAATACCATTGGTTATAAAACTGGGCGTACTCTCGATATTGCCTCTGCAGTTCCGATACACGATCCTCTGCCTCTGGTAAATATTTTGTAACTTTTTCTTTTGGTTGTTTTCTTGACTTTGAATGTCTCCTTACTTTTGATTGCTTCCTCGCCTTTGAATCTTCAAAGCCGATTATCTCCATTGTGTTACCTCCTCATTTTTTCGTATTATCGTATTAGGTTGTTATATTATTTTAAGGCATCAAAATAAGCCCTCTATCAATCATATTTCTACAACTGATAAAGGACTTATGCTGATGTCCTAATTATTTAGTTCATATCATATTAAGGCTCTCATTTTTGCGTTTGGTGTAAAATTGGTGTAAACCCGTTTACTATACCCTCTGAAATGCCTTATTTTACACAGTTTTTGGCTATAGGAATCTCACCCTGCCCCGAAGATTTGTTATTTTGTTTACGTAGATATTATAAAACAGAAGCATCCGTAAATCAAGTATTTTTTTTGCTGTCCTGATCCAGCCGCATCGTCAGAGAGATTCTCTTCTTGTTCAGGTCGACATCAAGGACTTTTACATCCACGATATCGCCGACGCTGACTGCCTCGAGCGGATGCTTGATAAATTTATTCGTGATCTGGGAAATATGCACCAGTCCGTCCTGATGCACTCCGATATCCACAAACACACCGAAATCAATGACGTTCCGGACGGTTCCTTTCAAGATCATTCCAGGCTTTAAGTCTTTCATTTCAAGGACATCGCTTCTCAGAATCGGCTTGGGCATGTTCTCACGCGGATCTCTTGCAGGTTTCTCCAGTTCTTTCAGAATATCTGTCAGAGTGATCTCTCCTATTCCAAGCTCCTCTGCCATTTTCTTCTTGTCCCTGACACGCTTCTCAAGTCCGCCTGCCGCTGCCTGCGGTTCAGACGCTTCTCCCTTTGTATTCTGGGATTGTGATGCGTCAAGTGCCACACCGCCCATCGCTGCTGCGAGTGCTTTTCCCATGGCAGTGCTGGTGTTTTTAATGACGATATTCTGCTTTTTGTTATTTTTGGCTTTCTCCTGTTTTGCTGGTTTCGCTGTCTTGGCGGAAGCCGCTTTCTTCTGAATTTCCTTTAGATCATCCATAGAAATGTTCAGTTTTTCCAGAAGTTTCAGCGCCGCGTCATATGATTCCGGATGGACGCTCGTTGCATCCAGCGGGTTGTCTCCGTCAAGAATGCGCATAAAGCCCGCACACTGCTCGAACGCCTTCGGTCCGAGTTTTGCTACCTTCAACAGCTGCTTTCTGTTTCGAAAACGCCCGTTGGTCTCCCTGTAGTCCACTATGTTTTTGGCGATGGTCTTATTGATGCCTGAGATATATTCCAGCAGTGACGCGGAAGCTGTATTCAAATCCACGCCGACCTTGTTCACAGAATCCTCCACGACTCCGTTCAGCGCTTCGCTGAGCTTTTTCTGGTTCATGTCATGCTGGTACTGGCCGACACCGATGGACTTCGGATCGATCTTTACAAGCTCTGCCAGCGGGTCCTGCAGACGCCTTGCGATGGAGGCTGCACTTCTCTGGCCCACATCAAAGTTCGGAAACTCCTCTGTTGCAAGCTTGCTTGCCGAGTAGACAGAAGCCCCCGCCTCATTGACAATAACATACTGTACCGGTGTGTCGAGCTCCTTGATCAGCTCCACAATAACCTGCTCGGACTCGCGCGATGCCGTACCGTTTCCCACGGAGATCAGACTTACATTGTACTTGCCAATCAGCTTCTTCAGCTCCTTTTTTGCCTCCTCAACCTTATTCTGTGGCGCCGTCGGGTAGATAACCTTTGTGTCAAGCACTTTTCCAGTCGCGTCTACCACCGCAAGCTTACAGCCTGTCCGGAATGCGGGGTCCCAGCCGAGAACTACCTTTCCAGCAATTGGCGGCTGCATGAGAAGCTGCTCTAAGTTCTTGCCAAATACTGCGATTGCCCCGTCCTCCGCTTTCTCTGTGAGCTCATTTCTGATATCACGCTCAATCGCAGGCGCGATCAGCCTGTTGTAGCTGTCTGCTATGGTCTCCTGCAATGCCGGTGTCGTATTGGGGTTGTCCTTTGTGATGATTTTCTTCTCAAGAAAACGGATAATGCGCTCTGTGGGTGCCTCAATCCTGACTGTGAGAATCTTCTCATTCTCTCCTCTGTTCAGCGCAAGAACCCTGTGACCGGCAACCTTACTGACCGGATCTTCAAAATCGTAGTACATCTCATACACGCTCTGAGCCTTTGCATCCTTTGCTGTACTGGTGATTTTTCCTTCCTCGAACGTCGCCTGTCTGATATAAGTCCTGTAATCAGCCTCGTCTGATATCATCTCTGCAATAATGTCCATCGCTCCCTGCAGAGCTTCCTTGACATTGCCCACTCCCTTTTCCTCGCTCACATAGCTCTCGGCTTCCACAATCAGCGGATTTGCCGTCTCCTGTGCAAGGATAATGTCTGCCAGCCCGTCGAGTCCTTTCTCCCTGGCAACACTGGCGCGCGTCTTTCTCTTTGGACGGTACGGAAGATACAGGTCGTCAACAGCGACGATCGTCTCCGCCGCGAGGATCTTCGCCTTCAACTCCTCTGTGAGCTTGCCCTGCTCTTCGATGCTTCCAAGCACCTGCTCTTTTTTCTCCTCCAGATTTCTGAGATACCCCAGCCGCTCATTGAGATTTCGCAGCACTTCGTCATTGAGGGAGCCTGTGACTTCCTTGCGGTATCTGGAGATGAACGGAATCGTGTTTCCCTCATCTATCAGTTTGACAGCAGCTTCCACCTGCCATTTCTCTACGTTTAGTTCTTCTTTTAGCTTTAAAATGATATCCATAGCTTAACTTTTCCTTCTTCTATAAAATATTGAAATAAATGTATTCAGCTGACGGCTGAATAGTTCAATTATAAAGGAAAATCACACACGATTCAAGAAAATTTCACCTGGATTTCATTGTTTTATTGTATTAAACATGATACAATGGGTTACAGTTTATTTGTCATGTGATCAATTCAACAAGAAAGGACTGGACACTATGCAGCAGCCGCTATATAAAAGCAACTTTGAGTTAAAATTTCTGGCAAGAATGCAGACTGGTCAGTATATGGGAATACTGACCGGATCGATACTGCTAAAATTTATCATCACCTTCATGGCAGTAAATCTTATTTCTTCACTGATTCCCACAACCACTACGACGGGGTATATCCTCAACTATATTCTGGTTTTTGTCGTACAGGTAGCCGTCTCTGTGTTAAATGTCGGAGCGTCATTTATCTTTCTGAAATCTGCATGCAGTATGCCGAGCACCATCGGGGATTTATTCTGCGGTTTCCAGCAAAACACAGTCAGGATACTCAAAATCGGAGCTGTGATTACCGTCATTAACTCCATCTGCACGATTCCACTTGAAATTGCATCTGTACAATATACAGACATTATCAACTCCATTTCCCTTCTCAACGGAGGCAATGTCAATGAGCTCAGTCTCTTCCTCGCCGGAAGCTCTGTGAGCAGCAATGAACTCATGGAATCTTACAGTATTTTATACAGCGCATCCATGAGGTTTTACCTCATCATGTTTGTGTGCGCTGCAGTTTCACTCATATTGACGCTTCCCTTTTTTCCAGCGTTTTACATGATTCTGGATTTTCCTGACTGGAGTGCGTCCACCATCCTGAAGAAATGCTTTGAGGTCATGAGCGGAAACAAACTCCGGTTATTGATGCTATATCTAAGTTTCATTCCTTCGTTCCTGTTAAGCTTTTTTACTTGCGGCATCACACTGATCTGGGTGATTCCCTGCCTGAATATGGCATTGACAAACTTCTATCTGGACATTATGTCCGTGCGAAACAAAACTGTGAACAGCACTTCATCCTGAAGAACACATAAAAAGCAGGCATAGCCTGCTTTTTATGTGTTCTTCCATTTCAGATAAGCATTGATAAATCCGTCTAAAGCACCATCCATAACTGCATCCACATTTCCTGACTCAAAGTTCGTCCTGTGGTCTTTTACCATGGTGTATGGCTGCATGACATAAGAACGAATCTGGCTGCCCCAGCCGATCTCTTTCACTTCGCCCCGTATGTCGGAAAGCTTCTCGGCATTGGCCTCCTGCTTTAACAGGAACAGCTTTGCCTTCAGCATCTGCATCGCCTTGTCCTTGTTCTGGAACTGGGAGCGCTCATTCTGGCACTGAACAACCGTTCCTGTCGGAATGTGGGTGATTCGAATTGCTGACGAAGTCTTGTTGATATGCTGGCCGCCCGCACCACTGCTTCGGTAAGTGTCGATCCGCAGATCATCTTCGTTGATCTCTACATCCAGGTCTTCCTCAATATCTGGCATGACATCGAGCGATACAAAGGAAGTCTGACGCTTTCCCTGCGCGTTAAACGGTGAGATGCGCACAAGTCTGTGCACCCCTTTTTCTGATTTGAGATATCCGTAGGCATTCTCACCATTCACCTGAAAAGTGATGGATTTGATACCTGCCTCGTCACCGTCAAGGAAATCCAGCACATCGATGGAATAGCCTTTTCGCTCTGCCCATCTGGTGTACATGCGATAGAGCATCCCTGCCCAGTCGCAGCTCTCTGTGCCTCCAGCACCTGCGTTCAGTTTCAGGATCGCATTGCACTTGTCATACTCCTCTGAGAGCAATGTGCTGATACGGAGCGCCTCAAACGTTTCGACAAAGCTGTCCAATTCTTCCCGAATCTCTGGTATCATCCCGGCATCTTCCGCCTCATATCCCATCTCGATCAACGTCTCGATATCCTCATACTGTGACTTGAGCCCATTGCACTGGTCAACGGTGTCTTTGAGCTGTTTTAATTCTTTCATCTGTTTGTTGGAGCGGTCTGGATCGTCCCAGAATCCGGGAGCCTCCATCTCGCGCTCTAACTCTTCAATCCGCCTCTCCTTGTTAGCGAGGTCAAAGTGAATCCCTCACTTCCGCTAATGGACTTTCGTAGGTCTGTAACTCCTGTTTCATCTGGTCGAGTTCTACCATTGCGTTCACCACCTTTTTCATTATCAATCTGTAATAATTCATTTATGCTTTTCTTCCACAGCACTGTTTGTACTTCTTCCCGCTTCCGCACGGACACGGATCGTTCGGATACACTTTCGCCTCCGCGCGCATCTTCGGCCCCTTCTGCAGCGTCTCATCCTTGTTCGTACCAGTAACTTTCGCCACTTCCTCGCGCTCCACTTTCTGCTCTACCTTGACGTGGAGCAGCATGCGTACTGTATCCTGCTTGATATTGGCTGTCATGGCATCAAACATCTCATAGCCGTTCATTTTGTACTCCACAAGCGGATCCCGCTGACCGTACGCCTGCAGACCTACCCCCTGCCGCAGCTGGTCCATGTCATCGATGTGATCCATCCACTTGCGATCAATCACGCGCAATAAAATAACGCGCTCAATCTCGCGGATACTCTCCGCTTCGGGGAACTCGGCTTCCTTGCTCTCATAAAGTTTGACAGCCTCCTCCTTCAACTGGTGCTTCAATCCGTTCTTTGTCTTCTTGGAAACGCGGTCAAGCACCACAGGATGAAGCGGTACGATCGGGAGCAGCAGTGTATTGAGTTCCTTCAAATCCCACTCTTCCGGCTCCAGATCGTCATTGATCGCTGTGTCTACGGAACTCTCAACAATGTCCGTGATCATCTTATAAATCGCATCCCGCATGCTCTCACCGTCAAGAACGCGGCGGCGCTCCTCATAGATAATCTCACGCTGCTCGTTCATGACCTGATCGTATTCCAGAAGATTTTTTCTGATGCCAAAGTTGTTGCTCTCAATCTTCTTCTGCGCATTCTCGATTGCGCTCGTGAGCATCTTGTGCTCAATCTCCTGTCCTTCGGGAATGCCTAATGTATTGAACATATTGATCAGACGCTCGGAACCAAACAGACGCATGAGGTCATCTTCCAGCGAGATATAAAACCGTGACATACCGGGATCACCCTGACGGCCTGCACGACCGCGCAGCTGATTGTCGATACGCCGCGACTCATGGCGCTCTGTACCGATAATCATCAGACCGCCCGCTGCCCGCGCCTCCTCGTCAAGCTTGATATCCGTACCGCGGCCTGCCATGTTCGTCGCGATCGTGACAGCACCGTGCTGACCGGCATCTGCCACGATCTCCGCCTCCAGCTCATGGAACTTCGCATTTAAGACTTTATGCTGAATGCCGCGCCTTGTGAGCATTTTGCTCAATTCCTCACTCGCCTCGATCGTGATCGTACCCACAAGCACCGGCTGGCCTGTCGTGTGCGCCTGCTCTACGGTGTCGACAATCGCCCTGAGCTTTTCTTTTCTGGTCTTATATACACTGTCCTGCTTGTCCTCACGTATTACCGGGCGGTTTGTCGGCACGACAACTACGTCCATGCCGTAGATGTCACGGAACTCTTTTTCCTCAGTGAGCGCTGTACCGGTCATACCGCACTTTTTGTCAAACTTATTAAAGAAGTTCTGGAATGTGATCGTGGCAAGCGTCTTGCTCTCACGCTTTACCTTGACATGCTCTTTTGCCTCGATCGCCTGGTGCAGACCGTCAGAATAGCGGCGTCCTGGCATGATACGTCCTGTAAATTCATCGACAATCAGTACTTCGTCGTCCTTTACCACATAATCCTGGTCACGGAACATCAGATTGTGCGCCCGGAGAGCCAATATGATATTGTGCTGTATCTCCAGATTCTCAGGATCAGCAAGGTTCTCAATCTGGAAAAATTTCTCCACCCGCTCCACACCGGCCGCGGTGAGGTTGACAACCTTGTCCTTCTCATTGACAATAAAGTCACCTGTCTCCTCCTGCTCTGTACCCATGACATAGTCCATCTTGGTCATCTCAGGAATGTCCTCGCCGCGTTTCATCTGTCTCGCAAGGATATCGCACACCTCATAGAGCTTTGTGGATTTGCTGCTCTGCCCTGATATGATCAGCGGTGTTCTCGCCTCGTCGATCAGCACAGAGTCCACCTCATCGATGATGGCATAGTGAAGGTCTCTCAGGACAAGCTGTTCCTTATAGATTACCATGTTGTCCCTGAGATAATCAAAACCGAGCTCATTGTTGGTCACATAGGTAATGTCGCAATTGTATGCCTCGCGCCTCTCGTCGGATTTCATGTCATTCAGCACGACTCCGACTTTCAGTCCCAGAAACTCGTGCACCTGTCCCATCCACTCGGCATCGCGCTTTGCCAGATAGTCATTGACTGTGACTACATGTACACCTTTTCCTTCCAGCGCATTCAGGTAAGCGGGGAGAAGCGCTGTCTGTGTCTTACCTTCACCGGTTCTCATCTCTGCGATACGTCCCTGATGCAGGACAATACCGCCGATCAGCTGTACTCTGTAATGTTCTTGGTTTAGTACACGCTTTGCGCCCTCGCGAACGACTGCGTATGCCTCCGGAAGAACGTCGTCCAGGCTGGCCCCCTCCGCCACTCTCCTCTTGAACTCCGCAGTCTTGCCCCGAAGTTCCTCGTCGGTAAGCTTTCCCATCTCGTCGCGATAGCTCTCGATCTTTTTTACGATGGGTTCAATCCTTTTTAATTCGCGTTCGCTGTGTGTACCGAATACTTTTTCTATAATGCTCATATACGGCTCCAATCTATTTAATCTTTTCATAACCATACTTGCCATCTTTGACAGACATTTGTCAGACACAAAAAGCTGCACGACGGGTATTGTTACAAATATTTCTTTTTGCAGTGTATTTGATTATACTCACAACAGATGAAATCTGCCGTGAGTATTGCGCCAGCCGCAGCCGCGAAGCGGCATATTTCCTTATGCGGCTGTGTGCATAACTTTATACTGAGCGGTCAGTCTTTTCGACCGCCAGTATAACATAAAACCATAACTGCACAAATCAATGACTATTGTAGCAGATAACACGCACAAATTCAATGAATTTTAAATGAACTTTTCTTCAGATAAGGGCGATCGCAAAAAGAGACTGCATTATACAGTCTCCATTTGCGATCATATACTGCTTCCCCGCCTGTTTATGTACTCTTTCCGCAGAAGCCTCAGCAGTATCACATCATAATATTGATCATCCTGAAAATATCCCAGCTCCTGAACCCCTTCCAGTTTGTAGCCGGCTTTCTTAAAAAACTGCACCGCAGCCTGATTGCAGTCCGCAATCCGCACACCAATGCGCTGATATGCAAGGCTGTCAAATATATACTGCTCTACCAGCCTGAGCGCCTCCAGACCATAGCCTTCCCTGCGGTTGTGCTCGTCGGGAATCACGATCCACAGCCCGGTATTCTTCCATTCCGGATGGCGGTGTACCATTCCGATCATGCCAACCGGAGCGCGGTTCTCCTTGTCCACAATGGCGTACCATGTGTCAATGCCATCATCCGTCACACTGTGTTCCGAGAGCGGGAGCAAAACAATTCTCTCCGCTTCTAAATATTTACAATGAATGGATTTGTTGTTATTCGTGTCCGTCATTCAATCATCTCCGAAAAAATCTTATTATAATATAAGGAAAGGATATACACCACAATCCCGACGCCAATAGACAGTGTAATAAAATTTGCCAGCACGATGGTCAGATTGAGTATGATAAATATAACCACCACACACGCAATCTGGAACGTATATAGAAAGTATTTCACCGATACGCCAAATGCATACCGCAGTGTCTTAGCTACCGGATTGATAAATTTTGCCTGAACTGCAAATACATAGAGCAGCGTCATGAAATACGGTATGAGCAGTGCAGCCGCTCCGTACCGGACAAGTCTTCCTGCCGCCGAGGCGGTCTGCCCCGACAAGACCAAATCCATCAGAAGCAGCGCTCCGGCAATCAGAAAGAGAAGGTACAGGATTGTTGACTGTATGAAATTCTCCCGGAAGGAGCGAAAAAAGTTGCGCGTCGCATAGCCCTCCTTATTGTGGAGTTTCATGCAGCTGTAGATCAGCGCTGTCGTCGAAGCCCCGATTGTGATCACAGGCAGGGAACAGAGCAGCCACAGCACATGAAGCCACCAGATATATCCCACCGTCCCCAGAAACCGGAAAACCACATTGTCCGCATCAAAAATCCTGTCCAACATTTTACCCTACCTCTCACACGTTTCAAATACCTGCAAATTTGGCCCTGCCAAATTTGCCACGTGAAAAGATTTTCTCAGGCTGCGTCCTTTGCAGCCATAGAAAATCTTTTCACGTTAACCTTTGACACCGCCTGCCGCAATTCCCTCCACGAACTGGTCCTGTGCGAGGAAAAATACGACCAGGGACGGCACGATGGAAATCAGTGAAGTCGCAAGCACACGGTTCCACTCAAAACCATTGTCCGCGTCCATCGACAACTTGACAAAAATCGCAGCCGGATACCGCGCCGGTGTCTTGACATACAGCAGCGGTCCCATAAAGTCATTTGACGACCACATAAACTGAAACAGCGCACAGGATACAAGTGCTGGCAGCAGCATCGGGACAATCACGCTGACAAGTGTCTGCATGACATTGCAGCCGTCAATCTTTGCCGCCTCCTCCAGCTCCTTTGGAATGTTCCGCAGAAACTGCACCAGCATAAACACAAAGTATGTATCTGTCGCAAACAGCGTTGGAACGATCAGCGGCAGATAAAGCTTGGAATCCACCCAGTTAAGTTTTGTGTAGAGAATAAACTGTGGCACATTCAGCACAACCTGCGGCAGGAATAAGGTCGACATCAGCACAGCAAACAGAAATCCCCTGCCCTTGAACTTGAACCGCCCGAAACCGTACGCCGTCAGCGTCGATGATATCAGTGTAAAAATAACTTTAGGGAGCACATACGAGTACGTGTTGAGCATCGCCTTCCAGATATTGATATCGCCGCCGTAGCTGTTCATGGCGTTTTTGTAGCCGTCCAGTGTCGGATTTTTGGGAATCAGGCCGATCCCGGAGAAAATTTCCACATTACTCTTAAATGTGGCACCGATCATCCACAGAAGAGGATATACCATCACAAGACCAACTGCGATCAACACCAGATATTTCATGATATCCGCCAGTCTCTTCTTTTTCTGCATAATCTATCTCCCCTCCTCATCCGAATAATAAACCCAGTACTTCTGGCTCACAAATGCGATCACTGTAAACACCATCAGAATGACAAACAGCACCCACGCCATCGCACTCGCCATACCCATCTCGTAGTTCTTAAATGCACTGTTGTAGATCAACAGCGATATCAGTGTTGTGGAATTGCGCGGGCCTCCCTGTGTGATGATGTAGGGACCGTTAAACTCCTGAAATGCCTGGCAGATCTGTGTTACCAGATTGTAGAAAATAATCGGCGTAATCAATGGGACGGTAATCGAAAAGAACTGCCGCCACTTCCCCGCGCCGTCGATTGTCGCCGCCTCGTAGAGCTCTGTCGGCACGCCCTTCAGCGCAGCGAGGAATATGACCATCGCGGAGCCAAACTGCCATACGCGCAGCAGACAGATGACAAACAGCGCATAGGACGGATCGCTCAGCCAGCTCGGCCCATTGATGTTGAACACTGCAAGAAGCGTATTCAGCAGTCCGTCATCCTTAAAAATTGCCTTCCACAAAACCGCAATCGCCACACTTCCTCCTAGTATAGAAGGAATATAATATGCCGTTCGGAACAGGTTTACACCCTTAATCTTAAAATTAAGGATATATGCGATAAACAATGCGGCAACCAGTTTTAAGGGTACTGTGAGGAAGGAGTACTGAAACGTAACTTTTAGCGCCCTCAAAATCTTGGGTGTCGTAAAGATATCCACATAATTTTCCAGTGTATATTTCGATACCCCGTTGAACAGCTGATAGTCTGTAAAGCTATAGTACAGTGATGACGCAAACGGATACAGCTTAAACACCAGAAAACCGATCAGCCAGGGTATGATAAATAAGAATCCTATATTGTTTTTGAGAAACTTTTTCTTCCCCATAATCTACCTCATCTGTAACTATTCAGCATCTTATCGTTACAAGCATCAAACCATGCAAAAACCACTTCTCATCCGGCATGATGCATCGCACAATTTGCCTTTTCCCACGGTCAGCGCAGTTAATGCGCTGACCCGCACTGAACAGTTATTCTTTCTATTTGCCCAGCTCCTCCTCAATCCCGTCGATCAGGATCGAAGCAGCCTCCTCCGCGTCATAATCTTCATAGCTCAGACCTGCCATTACATCATAGTAGACACCGTCTGAATTTTTCAGTGTAGCCGCCTCAAACTTGAAGTCCAGCGGGAATGACACCCAGTCAAGAACCTTTCCGTTTGCTTCCGCCACTGTCTCATTTAACAATCCTTTTGACTCACAGTTTGCAAGTGCTGCCGCGCTGAGTGGGATTCCCCTCTCTGATGCCATAATGGTGGTTCCCTCATCCTCGTTCAGCAGGAAATTCAACAGCATCGCTGCCTCCTTCGGATGTGCACAGTTCTCGGAGATTGCAAATGCAAGGGAAACTTTGGAATAGCCGCCCTGATAGCTGCCCATGTCGGCGAAATACTCTCCAACGACAAACTCCTGTCCCTCCTCGAGTGCAGCGTCGAACTTGCTTGCGGAGGAATCCCACTCAAAGATACCTGCGTATGTACCGTTCATCCACTTGGGATTCTTGTCCAGGGACTCTGCGCCATCTCCTGTGATTGTCTGTATAGACGGCGTCACATGCGCATCCTCCAGGGATTCTATGAATTGCAGCCCCTCCTGGATCTCCTCTGCCGTATACTGCAGTGCATCGTTCTCAACCCAGGGCTTTCCATATACAGATTCAAGATAATATACCATTAAGATCATGCGGTCATACTCGCCGAGCGCAATCGGATAATAGTCGTCACCCAGCTGTGTCCTGAACGTCTCGCCAGCTGCTTTCAGCTCCTCCAGAGACTTTGGAATATCGATGCCAGCCTTGTCAAAGGTTGTTTTATTCCAATAAAAAATCCTTCCTGTCATGGACACCGGAATCGCCTGCAATTCTCCAGCCACGGTACACTGTCCCAATGCCTCCTGCGAATACTGGCTCAAATCCAGCACATCAGATACCTGGTTCAGATCCAGAAAGGCGCTGCCGTCTGCACTGTAGGAATCCAGCCAGTTCCAGTTGATCTGATTGACATCCGGCGCTGTGTTGGTCGCAAACATAGTCGCCATGGAATCCTCCCATCCCGACCATGCTCCATAGGTGGACTCCACCTTGATTCCCGGGTACTTCTCCTCAAATGCTTTGACTGCATCAAGGGTTGCCGTGTGTCTTGACTCGCCGCCCCACCATGAGAAGTTGAGTGTGCACGCTTCGTAGGAACCATCATTTTCTGCAGGAGCCGCTGCTGTGTCCTGCTCTGCCGGCGAAGTCTGACTGTCCGCATCCTCCTGCCCCGCAGCAGACTGCTCTGCAGTGGTCTGTGCTGTGGCAGCGTTGTCAGTCTGCTGTTCCCCGCCTGCCTGTCCTCCGCAGGCAGCTGTTGAGACCGTCATTGCGGCAGCGATACCAAGTGCCGTGAGTTTCTTTACTTTTTTCATCTTTTTCTTTTCTCCTTCAATAAAAATTTATTTTCAGCAGGCTGTCTGCTCATAGAAATCAGAACTGCCTGCGAAAATCCTGCTCCAGCCGACACACTCCCGCTGGGTGCCCGTGTGCACAAAAAGCCGATGAATCACAACATGTGTAACTCATCGGCTCTGCGTCTGTCGCGTCTGGCTCTCCATTCAATTATCCTTTTATCATCCTACCCTTTTATCACTTCGATATGAAATTCTCTCACATTGATCAGCCGTTCCTGTCTGCATTTGGGACAGTATAGCAAAAAGTTATGTATAACAGTGTCCCTCCTGAGCTTCAACCTTGTCTTGTTGTTGCAGACCGGACAAAACACCCATCTCATCTCCTGCTCCATTGTATTCTCCATTTCTGTTTTCACCGGAAACATCATACGCCGCCTTTGTAACCGCTTACATTTATTTTATCACGATTGTCGATGGATTTCTTCTTTTTTCAAATTCCATTTGCTTCTTTTTTTAGATATAAAGCATTATCGCTATGCTCCCACCCGAACCACCACATCCGCCGCAGCGATGGTACTGGGGCGGTGGGCTATCATCACAATCGTGCGGTCCCCGCGCAGATTTCTGACCGCCTCCTGCACAAGCGCTTCGGACTCATTGTCAAGCGCCGAAGTCGCTTCGTCCAACAGCATGACAGGCGCATTTCTGACAATCGCGCGGGCTATCGCGATGCGCTGCCGTTCACCGCCCGACAGTGTGCTGCCGCGCTCTCCCAGCACGGTGTCATAACCGTCTGGCAGTTTCATGATAAATTCATGGGCGTTCGCCGCCTTTGCCGCCGCTATGACATCCTCCCGGCCTGCACCGCGTCTGCCATAAGCGATATTTTCGGCGATACTCACCTCATACAGATAAGGTTCCTGCGGTACATAGGCAATCTGCTCCCTGATTTCCTTTAATGACAGGTCACAATACGCCTTCCCGTCAATCGCCATTGCCCCCTCCTCAATCGGGTAAAATCCCAACAGGAGCTTTGCAAGCGTACTCTTCCCGCAGCCTGACTCACCCACCACCGCCACGTAACTCCCTTTTCTGACATCCATCGAAAACTGCTCCAGAACCCTTTTCCGGCTGTCTGTTCCGTCCTGATACGAGAAACTTACGTCCCGCACGGACAAGATTATCTCTTCATCCGCATCTTCATGACGCGTCCCTGCCGTCCACTGCTCCGGCTCCTCCTCCTGATCGATAAATGCAAAGATCTTCTCGGCATTGGCGATACAGTTCATCATCTGCGGCAGGTACTGCCCGATTTCCAGGAAGGAATACCGGAATGTGCCGTACAGGGAATACAGCGCTGTCAGCTCCCCCAGGCTCACCCGCCCCAGGGACACAAACCATATGCCCAGCCCCAGAAAAGCCAGCGCGCCAATCAGGTCAAACATCTGATTCAGCGATTCGAGTCCTGCGGAAAGGCGGTTTGTCCTTTTCTGAATCTGAAAATATTCCCCGCCTGCAGTATCATACTCCTCTGTCAGTCTGGCACCGACCGGAAAGATCTTAATCAGCTCCATTCCGGACAGAATACTCGTCAGTTTCTCGAGCATGGTCTTATTTTTGTCAGAAAGAAGACTTCCCGCTCTTTTCAAAGGCTTCGCAAACAGACTGTCCCCCACAAAGACCAGCAGGCTGATTCCGACCATACACAGCGTGAGCTCCCAGCTGAAATAAAACATCGGAACAAGGTACACAGCCGTCGAGATGACTGCCGCAAGCAGTCTGCGAAGCCTCGATGTGTATATATCCGAAGCCTTCTGCGTGTCAAAGATCAGGCGCGACATAAAATCACTGCTGTGATTGTTTTCATAGTAGGACACCGGCAGGCGCATTGCCTTGGAAAACACAAGCTTTTCCACCTTTCCGGCGGCGGTCCGCCCCTCGATATTGTAGCGGACAATGCCAAACCGCCAGAGCAGCAGACAGATCACAAAGACCGCAAAATTGCCGAGAACAGGCAGAAGCACATTGTCCGTATTCTTGTTCTGCGCTGCTGTGACGATATTCTTGATCAGATAAGAGTTGGCGATCTTGCGCCCCGCATCCCCCAGCGTGGAGACAAATATAGCTCCCATATAGACAGGCAGCCTGTCTCCCATCAATCCCATAAACCGAAAGAATGTACTCAATTCACCCTTTTGCATACATTTCCGCATAAATTCCCCTTCTCTCCATCAGTTCCGCGTGCGTTCCCGTCTCTGCGATCTTACCGCCGCTCACCACATAAATCTGCTTTGCATTTTTGATGGTCGACAGTCTGTGCGCAATCACAATGACCGTTCTTCCCGACGCTATTCTCTCAACAGCCTCCTGAATCTTCTGCTCCGCCCCGACATCGACAGCGGCAGTCGGCTCATCCAGCAGTAAAATCGGCGCATCCTTCAAAAAAGCCCGCGCGATGGAAATCCGCTGTCTCTGTCCTCCGGAAAGGCGCACACCGCGCTCTCCCACAAGCGTCTGATACCCCTCGGGAAGCTGGGCGATAAAATCATGGATATTGGCATTTTTGCACGCCTCCACAACCTCCTCGTCCGTTGCGTGCTCTTTGCCGCATGCGACATTCTGCCATATCGTTCCCGGAAACAGAAATACATTCTGTGAAACCTCTGAAAAACAACTTCTTGCCGCTTCTAAATCCCACTCCTCAAAAGCATGCCCGAACAGTATGTACTGACCGTCGTCTCTGTCATAAAAGCCGCAGAGCAGTTTAAAAATCGTTGATTTTCCCTCGCCGGAGCCTCCCACGAAAGCCGTCTGTTCGCCGGTCTCAATCCCAAAGCTCATCCCGCTTAACACCGGGCGCTCCCCGCCGCTGTCGTAGCGAAAGCTCACATTGTTCCACTCGATGGCAGGAATGTCTTTGTTGTCTTCCGGCAGTGTCTGTATCGTGCCGCCTGTCCGCTCTTCCTTCTGTTTATAGATCTCCTGTATCCGCCTGAGGGACACCCCGATCTCACGAATGTCGTTAGCACAGAATACAATATCGCCGATGGGATTCAGGATTCTGCTGAGAATCACTGTAAATGCAAGCATCTCCCCGACTGTGATCCTGCCCTGCATCGTCTCGTACAGTGCAAACAAATAGCAGACAATCACGGGAATCGTCGTAATCACATTTTTCAGCACCCATCCCATAGAAGAGATGCGTGTGCTCTGGCACGCCTGCTCCACCTTCCTGTCGATGACAGTGTCGATTTCCTTCTTTTGTACCTCATAGAGATTGTAGCTCCTGCCGATCACAATACCCTGTATCGCGTCATAAGCCTTCTTGTTACACTCATCCATATGGCTGCGCAGCTTCTGGGCGATCCGGGCAAGCTTCTTTGACAGCCGGTCTGCCACAACCAGCATGACAGGATAACTTGCAAACAGCACGACGATCAGCAGGGCATCCATCTGGACAAGGTATATTGTCGAGGTCGCCACCACAATCAGATTGACAACAAGATTCGGCAGGATTTCTGAGAAAAATCTCCCCAGCTCATCCATATCTGAAATCAGCCTTGTGATGATGCTCCCGGTCCCCTTCTCGTCAAAGTAGGAAAAAGGAAGCTTAACCAGACGCTTTCCGAGCGATGCGCGCACATCCCTCTGCACCATCGCACTGTAGTGACTGCCGGAGATACTCTTCAGATAAGCTGCTGCTGTCCCCAGCGCAATCATCCACAACAGCGGTGCCATAAACGCTGCAAAATCCACCTGCTGCCCACCCAGCACCCCGTCTGCCGCCTGCGCTATCAGATCGTTTCCCACAAGAACGATTTCATTCAATACTACCGAAAATATTATAAACAGCAACAGCATATAGCCATTGCGCACACCAGCCCTTACCATACAATCCTTCCAACCTCTCTTCACACTTCCCAGACACGCGCATCGGGATGTTCCTCATCCTTTTCTATTGTTCCGACGCAATAGCACGTATGGTATTTTTCGATGATCTTCACCGCCCGGTCACACTGTTCCTTTGGCACTGCCAGCAGCATGCCGATGCCAGGCGAAAAATTTTCCAGAAAACACTCTCTGTCCATCATATTCAGGTCATACAGATATTGAAACAGCGCAGGTACTGGTATCGCTGCAACGGAAATACCGGCTCCAAGACCTTTCGGCATCGTATTATAACACCTCCGTCCGAACAGCGATTTGCTGACAGCAAAAACGCCGTGTATCAGCTTATGCCTCATTAGCTCACAGATAACATTCACATAAGAAGTGTTCGGCTTCATCAGCTCATCCATCAAGTTCTTCTCTCCCGCAAGCTTTGCATATGCGATGTCCGGTTTTCTGTCAAGAATCACTTTGACAAACGGATAACTGAGCGATGAGATGCCTTCCGTGTGCAGGGCGATCAGGACATCGCCCTCCGTGATGCTGTCCCCTGTTATGATTTCCTTCCTGTCACAGGTTCCCATCACCAAAGCTCCCATTTTGTATTCGTTTGCATCGTAGTTGACAGCCTGTGCCGCCACCTCCATTCCTGCGAATATCATCCCGCTGCTCTCACATGCCTCCTTAAACGCTTCCCCCATGAGCAGAAGCTGGCCGCTGTCATTGTTTCCGCAGACCGTGTTCACCAGCAAAACAGAAGGTTTCACTCCAAAGCGTATCAGGTTGTTCGCTGCAGCCGAGACCAGATCCATGCAGATCTCCCTGTCATATCCGTTCTCCATGGCAAAGCGCTCCTTGGAGCCGGGAACCTGGTTTGCCATCACACACACCGGCTCCTCCATTTCCCGGAACTCTGGCTTGAAAAATACCGGGTCCGCAACCGTTGCGTGGAGCAGTCTCTCATCCTGCGTGATCAGGCGGCTCAATCTATCCTTTATGATATGAATCTTTTTGGCATCCAGACCTGTATCCAGGTAACTGATAATCTTTCGTTCCTCCGAGAGTCCGTTCAACAGATAATCAACGCTTGTGTCAAGCACCTGCGCAATATCATAAATCATATCCACCGACGGCAGGCTGGTTCCCTGCTCCCATCTTGAGACTGCCTGATAGGATACGTTCAGCATATCTGCAAGCTGTTTCTGTGTCATTCCTCTTGTCTTCCTCTGTTCTGAGATTGCCCTTCCAACCTTCTCCCTGTCCAGCATTCATTCCCCTCCCTGCACTTCACCAGTAAAGAAATCGTATTTCCTGTTACATAAAAGTTTATCACAACAGCGCGGGATGCACAATCAATGAACTATTGAGGCCGGGTGGCGGACTCAACGAAAACAATTCATGCTGCCTGGCTGACTGTTCTTCTTATTTCAGATTTCTTATTTCAGTTTTCTTTTTTCAGATTTCTTTTTTCAGACTTCTTTTCCAACTTTTTTTAGATTGCAGACATTTACCCGATTTTTCTATTATGTTATACTCAGTACATCCAATTGCCTGGGTAATTTTACGCAAACACTTTTTCTGAGGAGGAAATCTCTTATGCCGCTTCCGCTTAAACCCGGATACCACTTTCATTTCAGTCACAATATACGCCCTCCCTATTTTGAGATGACTGCCGCGGAAGCATACACGGATTTCTACGCTGTCTCCTACATTGCAAGCGGCGAGATCCTCAGCTGTTCTCCGCACACTACAAAGATCCTCCGGGCGGGCGATCTCTCATTCACGCCCAAGAATGTATATCACCGCACCGTCTGTATGTCCGATGAGCCGCGGGAAAATTATCTTATGAAATTTACAGACGCGATGGTTGGCGATTTTCTTCAGACAGCCGGATATGACAGTTTTGACGCATTCTGCGCACTGCACGCCACAATTCACGTCAAAAAGAGCGCTCAGGATAAGATTATTTCCATTATCCATGAGTTTGAGAACGAGTGGAATGCCTATGGGAAATACTCGGAAATTCTGCTAAAGGGACTTTTGAACAAACTCATCGTCACTGCCATGAGAGAGGGTGTCAGTGTTCCGCACATGCCAGAGGAATGTACCAAAGACCATGATCATTATCTGAATGCTGCCGTGCAGTATATCCATATGCATTTAAACGAAAGTCCTACCCTGTCCGAAACTGCTGCCGCTGTCAATATTTCCAGCTCATACCTGTCGAAACTATTTGTCAACTGCATGCATACGCCCTTTTCTACCTTTGTATTGAATGAAAAAATCATACTCGCCCGCAAACTTCTGGCTGAATCGAGGCTGAGCATCAATGAGATTTCCCGCGAGGCAGGATTCTCCAGCTCCGCTTACTTTAGTGACTGTTTTAAGCGCATTACAGGGGAATCACCGCTGCAGTTTCGGAAAAAATACACCTATTGAAACCAAACGGATAAGGAGAACTACCATGCCGCTTCCATTAAAACCCGGTTACAACTTTAATTTCGCACGCCTCAAGCGTCCTCCGCACTATGAAATGGCCGCTGCAGAAGCCTACACGGACTTCTACGGTATTTCCTATATGCTCAGCGGTGAACACCTGATCTACGCACCAGACTACACGACGATCACACAGGCCGGTGAGCTGAACTGTATTCCAAAATATATATACCGCCGCTCTACATATATATCCGATATGCCCTATGAGCACATTCTCATCAAATTCACGGACTCCATGGTTGCGGAGCTCTTCGATGTCATCGGCATAGACAGTTACAACGAGCTCTGTCAGGAGCATGTCATCCGTTTTGAGCGGCACACACAGGATAAAATATACGGAATTTTTCTGGAAATGGAGCAGGAATGGAACGCTTACAACAAGTATTCCGAACTGCTGTTGAAAGGGCTGCTGAACAAACTGATTATCACCTGTCTGCGGGAGCGCATCATCAGTGATGTCAATGTCCTCAGCCTCGAGAAGAAACATGACTGTCTCGCGAACGCGATCAAATACGTCAAGTCTCACCTGCGCGAGAATCCATCGCTGAACACGACTGCCCAGCAGATCAATATCTCCGCCTCGTATCTGTCCAAGATATTTGTGACATATCTGCACACACCGTATTCTACATTTGTGCTGAATGAAAAGATGGCATATGCGCAAAAACTCCTCGTCCACTCGAAACTGAGCATGACCGAAGTTGCTGTCGAGGCAGGATTTTCAAGCAGCTCTTATTTCAGCGACTGCTTTAAGCGCAACACCGGAATGTCACCGCTGCAGTTTCGGAAGGAGAATGGATTTATCTAAAAAAGGACTGCATCGCGCAGTCCTTTTTTCATCTAGTCAAAATCAAACTTCGTAAATCTCTTTGCCCTGTCGAGATAGCGGAAACGCACCATCTCGTTCTTCTCGAGCACATCCTCCTCTGTTCCCCTGTACTGGCAGCGGATGCAGCTGTAGATGCCTGTGTCCTTATTGTAAAACATATCGATGTCGAGGTCTCGCATAAAGCAGGATGGACATCTGTAATTTAATTTGCCTTTTCCAAGTTGAGCCATGTTGCAAATACCTCCTTATCAGAAATTGTCTTCTTGTAGCCGAGCTTGAACATCGGAGAGAACGCGTATCCCTCTTCGATATATCCGAGCGCCTTGTCAGAAGCAGTGAGGGAAACCTTTGTCTGGATTGCCGGGATCACTGCGCTCACTGCGCTTGCGCCGTCAAGCTTTGCATCGCGGCATCTGTACTCATAATTGATCGTTTCCCCGCCTGCGCCCTCACATGCAAGCGTAATGCCAGACATATCTTCAGGATACTCTGTCGTACCATAGCATGCTGTGATGTACTCATCCAATGTGATCTCCGCGGAAGGATCGCTGATCTCGAGAATGTTTCTCTCGATCTTTATGTTGGAGGAGCCTTCCTCAAAGTACTCTTTCGTCTGAAGCTTCACTGTGACGCCGTTGAACTTTATCTCAACCGGGTCAAGGGTCAGAATCCTTGTCTTCTTACCATCGATCACTTCCTCTGAGAAGTGGCAGTGTGTCGGACAGAGACAGAGGTCAACTTCCTCACCCTTGTAGGAAAGCTTCGCGCTTCTGACTGTACCTGCTCCGGCATAGTGTGTAAAGTAACCTGCGCGGTACTTCTCCTGAATCAGGAACGGATAGGAAGCATCCTGCACATGCGGTGTGCCGATACCTACCGGCCACTCAAGCTTTGCAACATAAGGACGAAGGTCAACGATCGCACCGCCCTGGTCCATGTTCACACATGCTCTCATATAAGGGTCGCAGTACCAGAATAACTGCTTGTCAGAGCCATAGAGAATATCTCTCCAGGGTGCGCACTCAGGTTCATTGTAATTACCTGCATTGACGCCCTTCTTCTCTCTATAGTAGTCTGCAAACTCAGCCATTGTCATATCGATGAGTTTGCCTTCCTTCTTCAGATCGCCGTAATATTTGCAGCCGTCGCTGTATGACTTGTAAAGCAGTTCATACGGCTGCTCCCAGCGTCCCATCTTGTTCATCCAGCCTGGTCCTACGAACATCATGTTGTAAGAATATCCGTTGTTGTACTTTGCCAGATCGCGGTACTGGTCTATCAGGTTGTAGAGATACGGATACTCCCATGTCTTGGTGTCGTAGATCATGCCGCGGAGCACGTTCTGCGGATGGGTACCAAAGTTGGAGCCATTTCCGTCGTAGCACGCGATCAGATCCCTTGACAGATGCGGAATCGCAACGATACCAGAGTCCTCCGCCGCGTTCGCTGCCGGCGCATGCGTATTCTGCTTAGACGGAATCCATGGAGCCCATGGGCCGCCGTCAAACAGTGTGTACCAGGAGTTGTTGCAGGTATGGTATGCCTTAGGACCTTCCTCCCAGCATGTCGCAACCGCACATTTCACTGTCGGGTATTTCTCCTTGATGTAGTTTGTCAGCTCGGCATCCATGTAGTAGGAGCCTGTCGACTCGGGATAAAAACCAAATCTGTCATGGAATTTCTCAAAGACATCGTTCACGATCGCCTTCTTGTCCTCCATCGAGAACATCCAGATACAAAAATCCTTTGTCTTGTACTTCTCGCGAAACTCCTCGCAGGGAAGTCCGAGTAAGGAAAGTGCAATCTCATCACCAAATTCCTCATGGTCATGCTTTGCGATCTCCACTGCCTCATCATTGAACAGTGAAGCGTAGGTCATCTGGATAGTGACCTTCAGACCGTTCTCATGTGCCAGTCTCTGCTGTGTCTTGAAGATATCAAGAGATTCTGTTAAAAGCGCCTTATCTCCGATATCCTCCTCTTTGCCCTGTCCTGTGACAGTCGCAGAATACTCCGGAACCATCTCCGGACGATGGATAATGTTTACTACAAATTTATCCACTTTCATTCCTCCTTATCCGGGATCTTTATTTTATATCCCTTTAAAATTAAATGATAGAACTAACTTATGGGTTGCGTCCAGCAAATACTCGTCGTGGGTTCTCGACCCCCAGCTGTCATCGCCGGCAACACCCATTTGTTTCAATGCAATGCGCGCCACTGTGTAGTATACCGGCGGCAGTTCATAAGCATGCATGGCATTTTCCAGCTCATGCGGTGTGTACGGCAGAACATTCACGCTCAGATTCTCTCCTGTGAATGCGATTCCTCTTCCTTTATTGTCCGTGATGCCTGCGCGCCGCACTCCCGTGTGGTTGCCGCACTCCTGCGGAACTAAGTACTCTGCCAGATTCTCTGCTGCTTTTTTATGATAAATACCGAGTTTACCGCCCCTCTCGCGGTCACAGTAGGTATCTTCCGGTCCCAAACCGTACCATGTCAGGTTTTCCAGATCTGCGTCAAATTTGAACAGCATGCCAAACTCCGGCAGATCGGTGACGCCTTCCGGCGCCTCGTACTCCAGTGTGGTGTTGATCTTTCCATCCCCTGTGACTTTGTAGGTCACATAGCACTCCGACTCAGGCGATGTCGGCAGTGTATAGCAATAGCGAATTGTGACATCCGTGTCATTTTTCGTGACGACAGCCGGCTTGATCTGCTGATACAGACTTGCTGTCTTCCACTGTGCATAACGATATGGCATCTGATTGCCACAGTCATTGTCCGTCGGCGCACGCCAGAAATTCGGCCGGGGAACTGCCTTGATCAGTTCCCTGCCTGCATACACGTAGGAAACAAGACCTTTTCCCCCTTTATCAAACACAGCCTCAAAGTGCATGCCGCGCACACCGATATTGAATGCTCCATCTGCAATCTCAAACATCTGAGCTTCTTCTATAGCGGAGTCTCCGACTTCTGTCATGGCAGGAACGTCACTCGCAACCTCATATATACCTTGTCCAAATGCGACCTCGTGACCGCGTTTCGCCCAGAGCGTGTCCTCTTTCAGCACAAAACTTACAGTCACAACGTACTCTCCGCCCCTGACAGCCTTCCACGGCTCGTCCTCGCTCCATGGCGTCATGTAAGCAAATACTGGCAGTTTATATGTTTCGGAAGAAAGCGGCTCCACATCTGTGTCAACGATTGCTCTTGCGCATTCTTCGCCGTCCAGCGCGATTGTCACCACACACTGATACTTGTCCGTGTTGGTAAAAAGATTTTTGTTGATGACAGTAAAGCTGTCCTCTGCAATCTGAACTGATATGTTCTGGTAATTGAACTTCACTTCCTGCATCTTGGGCGACGAATTTCTGCTGCCGCCGTAGACAATGCCGTTTCCGCTGAAGTTGTAGTCGCACGGCCTGTCGTCAAAATCGCCGCCGTAGCCAAGCACTTCATTGCCATATCTGTCCTTGTGATAGATCGACTGGTCTACATAGTCCCAGATAAATCCACCCTGGAAAAGCGGTTCCTCGTCCGTCAGATCGGTGTATTTGTGCATCGCCCCGCAGGAATTTCCCATCGCATGGGTGTACTCGCACAGCAGCATCGGCTTCGTCCTGTTCTCTGCCAAAAACTCCTTGATGGAAGCTACACTTGGATACATCTGGCTCTCCATGTCCGAGGTGTCATTGTAGCGCCTGTCATGCACAATTCCCTCGTAGTGGACAAGTCTGGTGTCATCAAGCGCACGGAATTTCTGTGACATTTCATGAATGACCGAACCACCGAACGACTCATTTCCGCACGACCAGATGAGGATTGACGGATGGTTCTTGTCACGCTGGTACATGGAATTTACCCTGTCGAGCAGAAGCGGCTCCCACTCCTTCCGGTCGCCCGGAACCGCTCTCTCAATCGGATCCGCACCGCCCACAGCCCATGTACCATGTGTTTCAAGATTGCACTCATCGATCAGGTACAGCCCGTACTCGTCACAGAGCTCATACAATTTCGAGTCATTCGGATAGTGGCTTGTCCTGATGGCATTGATGTTGCTGCGCTTCATCGTGACGATATCCTGCAGAAGTTCCTCATCGTCCGGCACCCTGCCGAAACGCCCGCTGAACTCATGTCTGTCGACACCTTTAAATACGATGCGCTTCCCGTTCAATGTCATGATGCCGTTGTCAATCGCAAACCGCCTAAAGCCTACCTTTTGCGGTATAATCTCCACAACATTTCCGTCCGCATCGTACACCGTAATCAGCAGCCTGTACAGCACTGGATTCTCCGCACTCCACAGCATTGGCGCGTCGACTGCCATATAAACAGCCTCGTTTTCGCCGTTTACAAGCGCTGTCTCAGCCTCGGAAATTACCGCGGTATCAGAAAGCGTTAATTTAACTCTGCCAGCGTTTGCTGACACTCTGGTCATCACTGTCAGCGAGACCACCAGATCAGCCTTCGTGTAATCCGCATTCAATTCCGTTCTGACCTTCACATCACTGACATGCGTGTCAGGTACCGCGTACAGATAAACACTCCGAAAGATTCCCGAAAACCGGAAGAAATCCTGATCCTCACACCAGCTCCCGCTCGTCCACTTGTACACCTGCACCGCAAGCTTGTTTTCCCCTGTCTGCAGTGCGCCTGTCAGCTCAAACTCCGACGGTGTAAAGCTGTCCTCGCTGTAGCCGATATAGCTGCCGTTGCACCACAGTGCAAATCCGCTCTCAACTCCCTGAAAGGAGACAAACACCCGCTTTCCCTCAAACTGTGCCGGCACTGTGAAATACTTCACATAGCTCGCCGTGGGATTAAAGCGCGTGGGAACCTCCCCAGGCTCAATGACTTCATGCCCGTCCCAAGGGTACTGCACATTGACGTACTGCGGTTTATCGTACCCTTCAAGCTGTATGTGCGCCGGTACCCTGATATCCTCCCAGTCTCTGCAGTCCGTCTCATTCTTATAAAAGTCTTTCGGCGCTTCCTTCATGTTTCTTGCATACCGGAACTTCCACACGCCATCCAGAGACCTTTTCATGCTCTGCACATTCTGCACAAACTCAGCTTCACTCACATAATACTTGTGATCAGAATGCGCTGCCACCCTGTTTTCCTCGTAAAACAGAGGATTCTTTATTTTATCCTGCATTCTCCTGCCCCCGTAACGAATACCAATTTATTATAGCATCCGCTGTTCTATTTATGTTTTTATAATCTTCTTGATTTCATGCATTTTCATTCATGATCTATACCCCATTACATTGAACAATCACGAAAAAATCCTGCACTCCTTTGCTATCCTGGAAGAATGCCTGCACTTGGCATTCTTCCGCATGAAGCTTTAGATTTTCTTAGTCAGCGTCCTTTGCTGGCTTAGAAAATCTCTTCATGCTACCACCCTTTAAGCGCTGATATCTTATACTCCAGCAGCCTGCCCTCATGGTTATCCGGACGTTTCTTCCACTGATACGGCGATGTTCCGATGATACGCCGGAAATTCCGGTTGAACGTTGACGGCGTGACAAACCCAACTTTCTCCGCCACATCCTCCATGCTGATATCCGTCTTGTCGATCAGCTCACACGCTTTTCTGACCCGCACGAAATTCACATACTCGACAGGTGTCATGTTCATCTTCTCCTGAAAAATACGCCGGAAATGTGTCTCACTCATATGACACTCATTTGCAAGATCTGCAATCTTAAAATTATTGGGATAATTTTTCTCCACATACACAATCGCACTCTCAAGCTGCAGGCTGATATTCCTTCCAATCATCTGCCCCGCTCCCTCGCCGTTAAACCGCGCAATCTCAAACACCAGCGAATATGCAAGCCCTCTGACACACTCCCGATAGTGCTCACTCTTGTGCTGCATCTCCTCAAAGATAGAGCGTATCAGCGTCACGATCACAGGACTTTCCTCCGCCTTGATAAAAAAGGATCTCTTGCCGACTGCTTCCATGATATCCCTGATCTCCTGCATGGATTTTCCCCACTGCCTTAGTATATCCTCAGGATTGATATATATGTATTCCCAAAATGCCCTGACACCTGTGTCACTTTTGGTGACATGCAAATAATTTGCCGGAATGCAGGAAACCATACCTGCACCAAACCGATACATGTCATCCTCTATGACCAGATCACCGTCTCCATAGTGGCAATATCCGATCTCGAGCAGGTTGTGAAAGTGCATATTGTCAATGTTTTCGCCGTAAATCTGTATCCACTTATCACCCATCAGCGCTAACACCGACTCCTCCTGAGGCACCTCGTAAAAGCGAAACTCCGCTGGTTTCTTTTTTTTCTTAGGCATATTGTTCTCCCCCTCAGACTTACAATTCAAAGAATAAATCAAGGAAAAAGTGTTGACTCCCTGACGACCAGTTCGTACCCAAGCAAGGTCTTTGCTTCTATCCTCTCACCCCGAATATACTGCAGAAGTACTCTGCAGGTGAGCGCCCCAAGCGCCTTGTCATCAAACAGAAGCGATGTGACCGCCGGTTTCCTGTTTTTCAACAGTGTGCTGTCATAAAACGACACCGTCTGAATCTCCTGCGGAACCAGAATATCTTTCCCGGCCAGAACCTGGAGCACGACGGAGCATATCACATCATCCATACAGACAATGGCCTGCACGTTTTCCCGAATCAGCTTTTCCACTGCCGACTCTATCTTGTCCGAACTGTCACAATCCTCAAAAATCAGTGACGTTTCCAGCTGTACTCCCGCGTTTTTGAAAGCGTCCGCATACCCCTGCCGCCTTGTCCGGTTCACGACATAATTTTTGCTGCCGCCAATCAGTCCAACCTTAGCAATCCCTGTTCCGAGCATGCGCCCTACCAGCTCACTGCAGCCTGTCCTGTGGTCGTTATCTACCTGCAGGATTTTCTCATCCCGCGACGTTCCCATCAGCACAAAGGGGATACTCTGTGCTTTCAGCAGGGCGACATTCCTATCCTTCACCAGAGAGCGGCTCAGTATCACGCCGTCCACCTTATTGTTTGCAAGCATGCGCTCCAGATTAGCGGAGGAGCTGCCCGTCGTCGTCACGAGCATGACATCATAGTCGTTCGCAGACGCCTCCTCGCAGATCCCCTGCATACTGTTCTGGAAAAAGGGCATATCCACAAGATTGCAGTCCCCGGGAATCACCAAAGCAATGTTGTAGGTTTTCTTCTGTGCGAGCCCTTTCGCGATCACATTGGGTTTGTAGTCATTCTCCTCAATATAGGCGAGAACCTTCTGTCTGGTGTCCTCACCAATACGCCCTTTCCCTGATATCGCCCTTGAGACGGTTGTCTTGGAAACATGAAGCGCTTCTGCCACATCTGAAATTGTAATCTTTTTGTTGCCTGATTCATTTTCCCATCGCTCATTGCGAAATGTTTCCATCTGCCTCACACCCGTCCATATGCCTTACAGGCTGTCGATAAACCTCTGGAATGCCGCTTTTCCGGCATCATCCCTCTTGTACACACCTGCATGCTCAAGTACCTTGCCAAACACAATTCCAGTTTCCTTCTTGATGATATCCATCACATTCTCCTTCGTGACCGTATTGTCCTGCTTGAAAATGTCATATTTCGGAAGGAATTCATCTACCCAGTCCGCATGCTTTTCGAGCACTTCGTTTTTGCGGATATCCTCTTTGGCGACGATCGCATCTGCAAGCTGCTCCAGCTCTGACTTTAATCTTGACGGCAGCACTGCAAGTCCCATCACCTCGATTAAGCCGATATTTTCTTTCTTGATATGATGAAGCTCTGCGTGCGGATGGTATACACCGAGCGGATGCTCCTCTGTCGTGATATTGTTCCTGAGAACAAGATCCAGCTCATACCTGCCGCCGCGTTTTCTCGCAATCGGTGTGATCGTATTGTGCGGCTCCCCGTCTGTCTCCGCGTAGATAAATGCCGCCGCGTCCGTGTAACCGCGCCATTTGGCGAGAATCACATCCGCAAGCTCGATAATCCTGTTGTAGTCCTCATGGGAAAGCCTGATGACTGACATCGGCCACTTGACGATGCCAGCGTCAATATCCGCAAAGCCTTTGACCTGAAATTCTTTCTCAACTGGCGCTTTCGCCATCGCAAACTCATAATTTCCGCCCTGAAAATGGTCATGGCTCAGGATGGAGCCGCCCACGATCGGAAGATCTGCATTGGAGCCCACAAAATAGTGCGGAAACTGCTCCACAAAGTTGAAAAGCTTGACAAACGTGTCATGCTCGATCTTCATGGGAATGTGCTGGCTGTTAAACACGATGCAGTGCTCATTGTAATATACATACGGCGAGTACTGGAATCCCCATTTGTTCCCCTGAATCGTGACCGGAATAATCCTGTGATTCTGTCTCGCAGGATGGTTCACCCTTCCGGCATAGCCCTCATTCTCCATACAGAGCTGACACTTGGGATAACCGCTCTGCTTCGCATTCTTTGCCGCCGCGATCGCCTTGGGATCTTTTTCCGGCTTGGAAAGATTGATTGTGATATCCATCTCACCGTACTCGGTGTCGGCCTTCCACTTCATGTCGCGCGCAATGCGGTAGCGTCTGATATAGTCCGTATCCTGACTAAATGTATAATACCAGTCCGTTGCAGCCTTCGCACCCTTCTCCTCATAAAGCTTCCGGAACGTGCGCGTTACATCTGACGGACGCGGAACCAGCAGCCCCATGATCCTTGTGTCAAACAAATCCCTGTACACGATGCTGTCATCGGGAAGAAGCCCCTTCTCCACCGCATAATCTAACATCTGCTTTAAGAGTCCTTCCAGATCAAATTTCGCGGGATCTGCTATCCCTGTGGAATTCTCCGGCTCCTCATACTCGTCCAGCCCGAACAGCTCCAGCAGCATGTTGGTCGTGTAGATCTTGTCGGATTCCTCGAGCAGCCCGGCTGCAATGCCATAATTTACAAGTGCCGAAATGTTTTCTGTGATCATTGTAATACCCCCATGTTTATTAAAAAATTGAATCCATCCATTATTTGGGCTGATAATCCCTGATGACTGCCAACGCCGGAAGTGCGTTTCCGTCATAGTCGAACAGTGCCTGATTTGCCCACTCGTTTCCTCCCGGTCCTGCCTCCTTAATATAGGCAAGCGCCTCGTCTGTCGCCCAGCCGCTTCCCGCAACGGGCAGCCAGCCAGCTTCCCAGTAGAAGAAGCCTCTTCCCTTGTTTTCCGGAACATTCTCAATCACCCCGAAAAATGCCTTCATGAATTCACACTGCCCCTCTTTGGTCATTGAAAACGGTACTTTCTCACAGAGTGCAGGTCTTGTCGCCATCCCTTTTCGGTTCTCCGGCGCAAGCTTTTCGTAATCGATGTAATCCTCGGTAGTGTGCCCCATGGAGACCTCCGCAATGACAAGTTCCTTCCCATAGCGGCCCGCGATGTCATTCATGTTGTTTGACAGGTCGTCAAGCGTGCCGTGCCAGAACGGATAGTAGGATAGTCCGATAATGTCAAAATCCTCTCCCTTGTTGACATTGATATACTGGTCAAACCACTCCCTGTACAGCGCGTTATTTCCGCCGTTGTCGAGATGGATCATGATCTTTGCAGCCGGGCAGGTTTCCTTCACCGCCCTGATGCCAGCGCTGACAAAACGCGCAATATTGCCATAATTCGGAACCTGTCCTTCCGGCCAGAGCAGTCCGTTTGACAGCTCATTTCCGACCTGAACCATGTCGGGAACCGCACCTTCTTTGACAAAACCAGTCATCATCTCTCTCGTGAAGTCATACACTGCCTGCTCCAGCTGGTCAGCATTGTAGTCTGCCCACGCCTTTGGTTTCCTCTGCTTGCCGGGATCTGCCCAGAAGTCGCTATAGTGAAAATCCAGCAAAAATCCAAGCCCTGCCGCCTTCACGCGTTTTGCCATGCGAAGCGTCGTCTCATAATCCGTGTTCCCTGCCCCGTACGGCTTTCCCTCCGGGGATTTGGGATCATTCCATAGCCTTAGCCGAATGTAATTGGTATCGTAACTTTTCAGAATCTGAATCAGGTCATCCTCTTTGCCGTTGTCATAAAACCTTGCACCAAGTTTTTCAATCTCATCCAACGATGAAATGTCCATTCCTTTGATATAATCCAGCATAATTTTTCTCCATTTTCTTATCATATTTGATGTTTTCTGCGCTTTGCGCAACCGCTTGCGCATCTGTATTTATCATAACAAGGACGGCATTATAAGTCAATACGGCAAGCGGCAATCGATGTGTGAGAAAATGAGGTCGGATTTTTGGCACTTTTACACAATTGTCCACGCAAAAGTGTGCATCAAAAAGGAACTGCGCCGCCTGTTCCGGCTTTCTCGCAGTTCCTGATACAGCAAAAAACAATCACCACACTATTTCTCCACAATCCCCGATTTGTCCGACTCCGGGTTCACCCACACCACAGCGTCCCCCTCCGCAAAGAACCGGCTGCTGCGGTACACCAGATTATCCCACGCTTCCAGATTCGGCGCAATCACACGGATATGACCGTCCTCCCTGATTTCCCGCTGTCCGTTTTCCGTATAAATGTCAAGCTGCACCTCCTGCACAAAGTACTCTCTGCCAAACCGCCCGACGCGCTCCTTTACCCGGTAAATCACCATATGCCCCTTTGCGTTTACAAAAAAGGCTTCCTCCGGCAGATACCACTTCAGCCGCTCATCCGCCTGAAAAATCGGCGGCGTGTACGAAAACGTCTCCACATGGGGCATCAGCCTGATATTGGTCCTGTAGGAGACAATCGTAAACACACACAGTATGACAAAAATGCAAACCGCACAGCACAACGTCCTCTTTTTTCTCGCACTCATACTCCACCTCAAACCTTCAATCCGGCAGCGCTGACCGTCAAGTCCTCCTCGCTGAACAAAAACAGCAGCAGTACAGGCAGCAGCACCAGAATCCCGCAGGTACACAGAACATCCATCCGCGACTCGTCCATCTGCGCGAGAAAAACCGAAATCGGATAGCGGAATGTCTCCTGCAGAAAGACAAGCGGCTGCTCCACCATGTTCCACGCATCCACAAAACCCAGCAGAATCAGGGCTGTCATCCATCCCCGGCAGACAGGCACCGCAATCTGCGTCAGAACCCGCAGCTGCGAACATCCCTCCAGCATGGCATTCTCCCGGATGCCCTCCTCCATGGCGTCAAACCCCTGCCGCATCAGAAACACGCCAAACGGCGAGAAAATCCCGGGCAGCAGGATCGCCCAGTAAGTATTGTTCAGATGCAGCGCATCCGTGATCAGAAAATTCGACACCAGCGTCACCTGGTAGGGCATGAGCATCAGCACGATAACGGCAAAATAGACTGCCTCCCTGAATGGAAACACAAATTTCGAAAAACCGTATCCTGCCAGCGCCGAAAGCACACACTGCCCCGCGACAATTGCGCTGGAGAGCAGCAGCGAATTCCAGAATTTTACCAGATAATCCGGCCGCCGCACAAACACCTCGTAGAACCCTGACAATCCCCACCCGGAAGGCAGAAATCCCCCGGCATTTTCCATGGCTGACTCCGCTGCAAATGCGTTCACACACATAAATGCAACCGGGAAAAGCGCAGCTGCAGCCAGCAGGAGCACCGCCGCACGCCCTGCCAGTACCAGCGGTTTTACCCGTTTTTTTCCCGCAGTATTCCTCATAACTCCACTGTTCCCCCCTTGTTTTTCAGCCAGAATAATCCTCCGACCAGCAGACAGATAAAAAAGAAAACCAAAAATGCCGCAGCGGACAGGCGCTGATAATTCAGGTTCCGAAAATTGTTGTTCATAAAATGCTGCAGCATATAAATGCCCGCATCCGGGTTCTCCCCGCCAATCAGATACGCCTCGCGAAAAATCTTGAACGCATTCATGATCGAGACGACCGCCGTAAAAAAGAATGTTGGTTTCAGCAGCGGCATGCGGATATACCAAAACACCTGCCCGGCGTGCGCCCCTTCCATCCGGGCAGCCCATATCAGATCATCCGGAATCCCGTACAGTCCTGTCAGAAACAAGAGCATATTGTACCCGCAGTTCTTCCACACAAACACCAGCACCAGCACGCCAAACGCCGCTCCGCTGCCGAGCCAGTTTCTGCCCTCCGCCCCCATAAGCGCTAGCAGTCCGTTCAGCGCGCCATCCTCCGCAAAGAAAAACCGTACCGCCGCAATCAGGGCCGCAATCGGAACCGTCAGCGGAAACAGAAAGACAGCGCGCAGAAAGGAACTTCCCCGGAATGCCTGGTACAGCGCCAGCGAGACGCCCAGTCCCAGAAGCATCACAAGCGGCACGCCAGTCACCAGAAACTTCAGCGTATTTTTTACCGCCAGCAAAAATACCCTGCTCTGCAGAAGAGACCTGTAATGTCTCAGTCCGGCAAATTCGATGCCTCCGACACCGCCCGTCAGGGAGTAGGCAGCACTCCACAGAAATGGAATAACAAAAAACAACAGGAATCCAGCCAGAAACGGCAGGACAAACAAAAATCCCTGCACAGCCCGTCTTCTTCTCATAGCACCCTCCCCTGTTCCTTATTCCGACAGATAGAACTCCAGTTTCTTTTTCGCGCTCTGCGCCGCCTCCTCATAGGAGATCTCTCCTCGCAGATAACGCCTGATTTCCCCTTGAAAATCCTGCCTCCATTCCGGCCAGTACACCACTTTGTCCACCTTGTCCGCCCAGGCAAGATACGCGTCATAATCCTCTTTTTTCAACGGGGGAAGCTCAAACGGAAATCCATTCACGGCAATCTTGAACGGCGCTTCTCTCAGATACGACTCATATTTGTCCTCCATCACGCTTTTCCGCACACTGATATCGTAACGCAGTGCCCCTGGCTGCTCCATGATCTGCCTGTCAAACAGGATTTCCAGAAACTTTCTCACATTGTCCAGATTCCCGCTGTTTGCCCGCACCGCTACCGCGCGGGTCATCAGTGCGTTGATGCCGCCATCCTTATTGTATACCGGCACAGCCACAGGCGTCCCCACGGTATAGAGCGCCCTGACCGCGTTCAAATCGGTATCCAGAAACCCAGAGCTCTCAAAGACACACTCGCCGTCACGCACTGCCGCCGCACCAAACAGATCGCCAAACATATACTCTCCGGTACCGCGCTCATAGACATCCTTATACCACGCAAAGTAATTTCTCGTCTCCTCAATGTCCCAGACCACCTCGCCCTTGTCCACGATCGGATATCCCGACCAGAAGATACAGTTCATCGCACTCACATCCATCCGAAACAGACGTCTGTCGTAATCTGCACTGTTCATATAACGGCCGGACTCCGCCATAAAACTGTCAAAATCAGTGCACTTTACGATGTCAAACCCTACCTCGTCCAATGTTTCACGCGTGGAAATCATCATGGGAATCCTGTACTCCATCGGCAGAAAATACCGTTTTCCGTCAAAGACGCCCGCGTCCATGATACCGCCATTGAAATCAGCATCCCGAAACAGCTCACAGCTGTCATAGATTCCGCTCAAATCGGCAAATGCCCCCGCCTGCACCAGCTTGTCGATATCCCAGTAGTCCTGTATGAAAAACACATCCGCCCCCGCGCCGCTCATCAGCTGCGCTGAGAGCTGCTGGTTGTACCCGTAAAATTCCTCCGCATCCTCGATAACCTTGCGCCCCTTATACTCCACAGGGATATCCGGATAGCGCCGCTCAAACTCTCTGACCGCATAATCCATAATGACATCATCCCCGCCCGCATAGACGATTAGGCTGTCATTTGTCTGCACCACTTCTCTGCTGCACCCTGCAAGCGCCGCTCCTGCCGATAAAACCCCCAACGCACCCAGCATCCATTTTTTTACACAGCCGCCCATACAAGACCTCCTCATACCACTTTTTTCTGCGAAAAGCACGAAACAGCTCCAGAACAGCATGACTGTCCGCACATGCCTTTATTATATACACAAATCACAGGCAGATCTGGTTACACTTTTTTTGAAGTTTTTTTGGCAGCTCCAGCTGACACATATCCCTGGGATGCCCGTGTGCACAAAAAAAAGAGACAGCGCAGTAATCCGCGTTGTCTCCGTTTTTAATCTTTTATTTCTGATTACCGGTTCATCTCCAGCTGCGGTCCTGTGGAGTGATGATTTCTGATGATACCATCGATTTCCTTCAGGTCTGACGAAGGCAGATCTCCCGGGATCGTATTCTTGACTGCCGCGGTCGCATTTCCGTACTCCATCGCCTTCGTGCAGTCCATGTTGTGTGCGAGCAGTCCATACAGCGCTCCCGATATGTACGCGTCACCGCTTCCAATGCGGTCGACCACGTCAATGTTCTCATAAGCGGGCTCCTGCACATAGCAGTCATTGATCGCGTCATAGATGCAGGAACCAAAGGAATGGGTCTTCGGCGAGTGCACAACACGCTGCGTCGACGCCACCACGCTGATACTGTAATCCTTCGTGAAGCTCCGCATCATATCCTGCACTGTTCCCTCTTTCTTGAAAGTGAGTCTGGCTGTATCCTCTGAGCAGAAGAAAACGTCCACATATGGAAGAATCTGCTCGATGCACTCCCGCGCCTCGTCACCCGTCCACAGATTCCCCCGGAAATTGACATCAAAGGAAATCAGTGTTCCATTTTCCTTAAAGCGCTTGATCATCTCAATCGCGGTGTTTCTCGTCTTCTGACCCAGCGCGAGCGTGATGCCTGTCGTGTGGAAACAGCGCGCCGATGTGAACATCTCCTCCGGGAAATCGTCTATGGATATCTCAGTAAATGCTGTGTTCTTCCGGTCATAGACCACATTCGGCTTTCTCGGATGTGCACCGTACTCATAGTAGTAAATGCCAAGTCTGGAATCCTTTGACTTGTCATAAACCAGATAGTCATCGCTGACACCGCAGAAGCGCACCCGGTTCTGTATATATCTGCCCAGATCATTCGCGGGAACCCTTGAGATAATACCTGTCCGCAAGCCTAACAGCGATGTGCCCGATACGACGTTCAGCTCCGCGCCGCCGGCCTGCTTCTGAAATGCATCTCCTCTGGTAAGCCGCTCATTTACCGGCGGTGACAGGCGAAGCAATATCTCTCCCAGCGCCAGCAGATCAAATCCTCTTTTCTTGAATTTTTCCTTATTTGTATCCATATTTTTAGCTCCTCAAATGTGAATTGTCCGTAACTGTCCAGAAAATGATTTTGCGTGGCTTGATGTATGCGGTCAGAAAGTACTGAACAGTTATAGTGATTAACAGTTACACTGCCCCAACAGGCTGTAAGCTCTTACATTGTATATATTACCATACAAACCAAAAAATTTCCACTGTTTTTGAAACAATCCTTTCCATTGAATCAGAGCATGTTTTATCCATAAAACGCTTTATACCACTGTGCAAAACTTCTGAGCCCAGATCTTAAGTCTGTCGACGGCTTAAATCCAAAGTCGCGCTCCAACCCGCTCACATCCGCATATGTGACCTCCACATCGCCCGGCTGCATGCCGACGAGTTCCTTGTGCGCTTCAAAGTCGTAATCTTCGGGCAGTATCTGTGCGCGTTTTAGCTCATCCTGCAGTATTTCCACGAAATCCAGCAGGTTCTCAGGCTGATTGTTTCCGATATTATAGATTTTGTATCTCACTCCGTCCTCATTCGGGAGCGGCGCACACTGCATGACAGCCTGCACTCCTGTGACAATGTCGTCAATGTAGGTGAAGTCCCGCCGGCAGTTTCCGTAATTAAATATTTTGATTGTCTCGTTTTTCACAAGCTTGTCGGTAAATCCAAAATATGCCATGTCCGGCCGTCCTGCGGGACCATACACAGTGAAAAAGCGGAGTCCGGTCGAGGGAATCCCGTAGAGCTTGGAATACGCATGCGCCAACAGTTCATTTGATTTCTTGGTGGCCGCGTAGAGCGATACCGGATTGTCCACCTTGTCCTCCGTCGCATAAGGAATTTTCTTATTGCTTCCATATACAGACGAGGAGCTTGCGTATACAAGATGTTCTACCCCCGGCGCGCCGTTGTCATAGCTGTGGCGGCACGCTTCCAGGATGTTGTAAAAACCGATCAGATTGGACTCAATATAAGAGTCCGGGTTTTCGATGCTGTAGCGCACACCCGCCTGCGCCGCGAGATTGACCACTATCTGCGGCTTGTACTTGTCAAAGAGTTCCCCCACAAGCTCCCGATCAGCGATGCTTCCTTTTACGAAGGTAAACTCTCCGGACGCAGAAGACTCCAGCTCCTGAATCTGTTTCAGACGGAACTCCTTGAGTGATACATCATAGTAAGCGTTCATATTATCAATACCTATAACATGCACATTCTCCGCCTTTTTCAGAAGTTCGAGCGTGAGATTGGCACCGATAAAACCTGCGGCACCTGTCACAAGTATTGTCTTACCGTCAAGCTTTATATTTTTTTCCAACATCTTATTCGCCCTGTCCTTTCTGCCTGTTTCCAAAGATCAGCGCAGCAAATAGCGCATTCATGTCATCCGGCTCCTGTCCTACCCACTCCTCACTATACCTGTTGGCAGCTTCGTGCATCCCGAGACGCTCCATGGCGTTCACAACCCGCATTTTAATCTGTACCGATGACTGTTTCTGCCACTGAAATGCGTCGAGCAGCCGCAGACCATCCTTGTAAATCCTGTCATAATCCCTGATGGAATTCAATTTCTTGAAGTAATCGTCCACCCAGCCTTGCACACTATATTTATTTTCTGTCTTTTGATCGATATCAGCCAATTCACTGAAACAGTCGGGATACTTTTCCCGCTCCTCCTCCATGATTTCCAGAAGCGTGTCGAACGCGCTGTACCAGCACTCGTTTATAATTTCTCCATTATCCAGTGTCTTATAACATTTGGCAGTCAAATCTTCAAATGTATGCCATTTCACATTTTTTTCCATTTAATTCTTACCTTTCTCAATTTTGGGTTCTACTGCTTCTGCACAGTATTTATATTATACCATTATTTACTTTTTCTCACAACCAAACATTTGCATAACAGAAAATTTTATATTAAAAAACATTGAACAGGAACCTTTTTGAAAAACCTGCATATCATATTTATGAATAGAGCATCCTTTGGCGGTTTTGGTATATGAAACATTATAATCGTATCTTCAATATATTGTATCTCATATGTATGTGTCTGACTCTGACAGCTCTCGCAAGACCGCTTTTGTCTCCAAAATCGATTCCTGCCATTGCCACCGGTAATTCTATTTCTTCCGGCTCTTCTGTGGCCTCCATCGATCCTGCGCCTTCCGAAATCGCACCGGCTGAGGTCAGACGCACTGCCCTCACCTTCGATGACGGTCCACACCCTGTCTATACCGGGCAATTGCTTGACGGCCTGAAAGAGCGCGGTGTGAAAGCCACCTTTTTTGTCACTGGCGAGCATGCGGAACTTCACCCTGATATCATCAAGAGAATGCATGACGAGGGACACCTCATCGGCAACCACACTTACAGCCATATCCAGCTCACCACGTCAAACCGTGACAAATTCAAAAATGAATTAATACAGACCAACGAAATCCTCTATGACATCACTGGCGATGAGGTTCAGTATGTACGTCCCCCCTACGGCTCATGGGACAAAAAATTAGAGACTGATCTGAATATGTTTCCTGTGCTCTGGAACGTCGATCCGCTTGACTGGAACACTGCCAACGCCACCCGTGTGGCAAAAGCGGTCATCAGCAAGGTGTCCGACAACGACATCATCCTAATGCACGACTATTATGATACATCCGTGGAAGCCGCGCTTATGATCGTCGATGAGCTCACGCGGCAGGGATACGAATTTGTGACAGTTGACAAAATATTATTTGATTAAACACACAAAATATGCCATTATAAAGATATATAAAAAGCCATATGAATGTCGTATTCTATATAGATAAAACATTCGCGTACGAACGGAGAACACTTACCATGCGAAAAAAAATACTATTCCTTGTCATACTGCTGATACTCTGCATTCTTGCCAGCATCCTCCTGGGGAGCGTGCCGCTTTCCCCGATCAATGTCCTGCAGTGTCTGGCAGGTCTCGACAGGGATTCCACCACCTATATCCTTGTCAACACGGTGCGCCTGCCGCGCGCTGCAGGCGCATGTCTTGCCGGCATGGGGCTTGCCGCTGCCGGCGTTATCCTGCAAAATGTCATGAACAATTCCCTCGCAAGTCCGAATACAATCGGTGTCAACTCCGGTGCCGGGTTTGCCGTGATGCTCACACTGATGTCCGGCCCAGGTTATACTTCTGCGGTCCCTGCAGCGGCTTTTATGGGTGCCCTGATCACCACGCTCATCATCTTTGGACTTGCATACACGGCGGACAGCTCCCGCACGACCATCATCCTTGCAGGCATCACTGTGTCAAGCTTTCTGAACGCGGGCATCAATACTATCAAACTCCTTGACACGGATATCACCGTAAATCTCACAACCTTTATGATTGGATCCCTGTCAGGAATTACCTTCGGGCACCTGAAATTCCCCGCTGCTGCCATCGTCACGGCGCTGCTGCTGTCCTTATTGCTCACCAGGCCGCTCAATATCCTCGGACTCGGTGACGATATTGCGCGCTCACTCGGACTTAATGTCACTTTTGTGCGTCTGATACTGCTGACCCTGTCAAGCGTTCTGTCCGGCTGTGTAGTCAGTTACGCCGGGCTTCTCAGCTTTGTGGGGCTGATTGTCCCTCACATCTGCCGCAGGCTGTTCGGAAATGACGCGCGGTATCTGCTGCCGTGCTCCGCCCTGCTTGGTGCCTGTTTTGTGCTCATATGTGACATCCTGGGCCGTGTGCTGTTCGCGCCCTTTGAGCTTCCTGCCGGTGTCCTGATGTCATTTGTCGGCGGGCCGTTTTTTCTGTATCTGTTATTCAAAAAGAAGGGAGGGCGCAGAGTCAATGCTTGAATTTTGCCATGTAAATGTCAGCTGCGGTCTTGTTCCGGTATTAGACGATATCTCTGTAACGTTTCAAACAGGTGAAATCACGACTGTCATCGGTCCAAACGGCTGCGGCAAGACGACCTTGCTCCAGTGCCTGAACGGCTCCTCAAAGGTCACATCGGGCAGCATCAGACTCGATGAGACGGATTATCTTGCCCTGCCTCTGAAAGACCGCGCACGCAGGCTATCCTTTCTGCCACAGGTGCGCACCGTCATTCCCACACTGCCTGTCAGGACGCTCGTCGAACATGGCCGCTTTCCGCATTTGGGATTTTCGCGCAAAAAATCACAGAAAGATGTCGCGATCGTAGAAAACGCGATGGATTTTGCCCATGTCAGTCCCTACGCCGCACAGTACGCAGATACCCTGTCAGGCGGAATCCGGCAACGCGCCTTTTTTGCCATGACACTTGCGCAGGACTGCAGTCACATCGTACTGGACGAGCCCACCACATACCTTGATCTGAACGGACAGCGCGAATTTATGGAGATGATACAGCAATTGAAAAAAAAGGGCAGAACCGTCATTCTAGTCCTTCATGATCTCGGACAGGCACTCCGAATTTCTGACACACTTGTCATAATGCAGGATAAACAAATAGCCGCCACAGCCACTCCGGAAGAATGTCTGCAGCAGCACATTATTGAGGATATCTTCGACGTTCGCATCAAAGAATTTTCTGATGATGAGGGCCGCTATTACTTTTTTTATTAGTCCGCATCTGTACTCCCACCATACAAAATGTCTGCGAGCTTTTGATAGGCTTCTCCCCATCTTGCGTTGGGTTTGAGATTGTACAGCTCCTTCTCAAGGACAAAGTACCTGCCATTTTTCACCGCGGAAAGCTTGTTCCATGCGGGATTGTTCAGCAGCGTCTCCTCAATATTCTGCTGCGCCGCACCAGCATCCTTTCCCTGTGTCGTCACAAAGATAAAGTCCGGATCTGCAGCGATGATCGCCTCCATGCTGAGGTCATCGAGCAGGCTGTTATCGTCATCTGCGATATTGATACAGCCCAGATCGGCAAGCATCTCCCCGCCGACATTTCCATAGCTGCCTTTCGCCTTGATACTCGACGCGCTTGCCCGCAAAAACACAATCTTTGGCGCTGCCTTTCCCTCCAGATTTCTCTGGTTTACAAGTTCTCTCGCCATGTCAACCTGCTTCTGCACCTCCGCTCCGTTCCTGGCATAAAGGTCTTTGCGCCCTGTGATGTCTGTACAGATCTCCAGCATATTCATGTATTCGCTAAAATTGGACACCGAGAAATACGCCACCGTAATACCGGAATCCGTGAGAAGTTTTTCCATCTTCAGATCCGCGTCTGTATTTGCACTTGCAATGACAAGATCTGGTTTCGCGGCGATAATTTTTTCAATATCCGGCTCCACATGGGAACCAATATTCACCACATCGGCCCCCAGATTCAGGTCGAAGCTGTCCCACGAATCGTTGGCAGCCCCCACCACATCACCGCCTGCGAGCAGCCATATATCCGTGAAGCTTCCGATCATGGTAATCACCCTGTCATGACTCTCCACAGAGACATTTCTACCGATGTCGTCGATAAAAGCAATCCCTGTTCCCTCTGCCTGTAAAGCTTCCTCTTCCTCCCGCTTCTCCGCTTCCTTCTCCAGCTTTTCCTCAAGTATCGTACTCCGCGATTCTCCCTCGCTGTGCTCCTCCCCAGTGGTCTCGACTGTGCTTCCTGTCACTGCCCCTGACGCGGTCTCCTTCCCCGAACACCCCTGTAGCAGCATAACTGCCGCCAATATGGAAATTATCAATTTTTTCATATTTTTTTCGGTCATCTCCTCACAGCCTCCACTCTTAACCTACATCACACAAACTGATTTCTTTCTTCGTCGTAATGATAATCGATCTGGCTCAATTTGTCCACTATTTTCTTCATGTCCTCTCCTGTGTCTTCGCAGAATGCCTCAAGGCTGGTATAAAAATCCCTGAGTTTGAGGTTCATGTAGCTTAACAGCATTATTGGGTCATTTGGTATCATATCACACACGCTCCTTCTTAATTTTATGCGCTTAAACTTACGATAATGAGCTCGACGCTGAGCACATCGGGGATACGCCCGGTCTTGACGTTCTCCTCCGCCTCCACACATGTTCTCAGTGCGGCCTCAAGCTGCGGCAGTTTGAATTGCGCCGCCTGCGGAATGTATTTCTTTTTCAGGAAATAGGGATTTAACCCTGTCTGTCTGGCAATCTCGCTCTCTTGATATCCCTTTGACTTCATTTCTTTTACCTGCAGAAGCATATTGAACTGTCTGGCAATCAGCGCCAGTATCTTCATCGGCGCTTCTTTCAGGGCGAGCAGATTGTAGTAGAGACTCAACGCCTGCTTCTGCCTTTTCTGCGCGACGGCCTCCACCATATCAAAGATCTGGTTCTGTATCTGCACGATACACAGCTCCTCCACATCGGCAGCTGTGATTCCTTCCTCATAATACTTGTAGCAGACAAGCTTCTCTACCTCCCGCCTGATATTCTCCATGTTCGTGCCGGTCTTGTCCAGCAGGAGATTCAGCGCATCGGGCGTAATCAGCTTGTTTTCCTTTTTCAGCAGTCCCATAACCCACTTTTTGAGCATGGCTTCGTCCTGCATCTCACAGAGCGCCGCGTAACCGTTTGCCGTAACTGCCTTAAACAGTTTATTCCGCTTGTCAATCTCCTCCTCCACAAAAATCATGCATGTAGTGTCAGGAAGAGCTTTGACAAGTGTGACTATCTGCTCGTTTCCGCTCTTGAACCAGCCGCTGTTCTCGACAACGATCACTCTGCGCTCCGCAAAAAACGGCATTGTTCCTGCCAGATCAACGACTTCGTTCGCATTGATGTCCTTGCCGGAATACACACTGCAGTTCATGGTATCCCCCTCCGGCACCAGTGCTTTTCTCAAATTATCGCGGTACTGCCTTCGCAGATAGGCCTCCTCCCCATAGAGAAGGTAAAGATTGCCAAACTGACCGCTCTTGATGTCCTGTGCTATCCTTTTCATCCCGTAATCCTCTACTTCCACAATTATGAAATT
>CAMWTP010000039.1 GCA_947177165.1 uncultured Lachnospiraceae bacterium | reverse complement strand
ATCTCGGTGCGGAGAAGTTTTTTGATATCAAGTGCCGTCAGTCAGGGCTGGCGCCGGATGCAGTAGTTCTGGTGGCAACGATCCGTGCGCTCAAGTACAACGGTGGTGTGGCAAAGAGCGATTTGAATGTGGAAAATCTGGAGGCGCTCAAAAAGGGCATTGTGAATCTGGAGAAGCATATCGAGAATATACATAAGTATAACGTACCTGTGGTTGTCACTTTGAATGCATTTGTGTCCGATACACAGGCAGAGATCGACTTCGTGAAAAAATTCTGTGAGGACAGGAATTGTGATTTTGCACTCTCAGAAGTGTGGGAAAAGGGCGGAGAAGGCGGCATAGAACTCGCCAAAGCGGTTTTAAATACGTTGGAGACAAAGGAGGGGCATTTTGCGCCACTCTATGAGGATGATTGTCCGATTGCCGAGAAGATCAGATGTGTGGCGAAAGAGATTTACGGAGCAGCAGATGTTGACTTTGCGCCCGCTGCCCTGAAACAGATTAAAAAGCTGGAAGACATTGGCTTTGGTTCGCTGCCTGTATGTATGGCAAAAACACAGTATTCGCTTTCTGATGATCCGACATTGCTCGGCAGGCCAGAAGGCTTTCGCATGAACGTCAGGGAAGTATATGTATCTGCAGGTGCAGGATTTGTGGTAGTGCTCACAGGAGCAATCATGACGATGCCGGGACTTCCCAAAAATCCGGCAGCGTACAATATTGATGTGACAGATGATGGTGTGATAACGGGATTATTTTAAGACGTGTGATTGGGGCTAGTAAAGCATGAAATGTCCAAATTGTGGAAATGAGTTGGAAGAGGAAAAACTGCTTTGCGAAAACTGCGGCTATGAGGTGAAGATTGTACCTGATTTTGATATAGAGCTTGAGGATAAACTAAAAGAATCCATAAGCTCTATGATGGAAGATATGGCTGATAGTGCGTCTGATCAGATGGTTGATCATGAGTCCGATGATGATATCAAAGATTCGGTCAGGGATTATTTTCCGGACAAACCCATTTGGCTGTCCAGAGTGAAAAAAGCATTGATTGCATTGGTACTTTTTTTCGTTGCTGCAGGGGGCATAGCGGTATTTTCCGTTCATATGATAAATGACTACAGGTATAATTCGTTTGACTACCAGTATGACAAGGCAGTTGTGTGTGCGGCACACAATAATTATTCCGAGGCGGTGAGTTATCTGGAGAGGGCGCTTGCCATCAATTCGGAAGACTTGGATGTAAGGTTTTTGCTCGCAAAATATTACGAAAAAAATGGACAGCAGCAAAGTACAGTATCGCTGCTGGAAGAACTTCTAAATCTTGATACGAAGTATGAGAAGAGGGATGAAGTATATGATATGCTGTTAGGCATTTATGAATCCCGGGAAGACTATATTAAGATGACTGAAATACTGGATGCTTGCGATGTGCCGCGGATTGTGTCAAAATATAACAAATACATTGCATTAAAGCCTGAATTTAACAAGCAGGGCGGCGTGTACGATGAGTTGATATCGATATCACTCAAAGGAAATACACAGGGGATTGTGTACTATACGCTGGATGGCACAACGCCGACAGACAACTCATCTATGTACGAGACACCGATATTGCTCGAAGCGGGTGAGTACACGATAAAAGCCATGTTTGTAAATGTGTATGGCATTGAGAGTGAGGTAGAAACGCAGCATTATTATATTAATTTATCGGCACCTGACGCTCCTGTGATCAATCTGGATAGTGGAAAGTACACAAAGCCTGCTCTGATAGAAGTACATCGCGATTATGGCACTAAGGTTTATTACACAACAGATGGTTCTGTTCCGGATAAAAACAGTAACCGGTATACGGATCCGATTGAGATGCCGTATGGTATCAGCAACTTTTCTTTTATCGCGATCGATGAGTCAGGTCTTGGCAGCGAAGTGGTGAAGCGGACTTATCAATTGGGATTAGAAGCGAATTTTGACATGGAGCTTGCATTGCAAGTGCTGAAGAATAATTTATGGGCGAGCGGAAAATTGTCGGATGTGGAAGGAAGCGTGCCTAATAAGCCTGGAATCAACCAGTATGAGGTGAGAACCCTATTTGCGGGAGATGAGACAGTGTACTATATTGTCTATGAGGAATATGTGGACATTACCGGTGAGGTTCATGATACAAACGATATATATGCAATTGATGCGAATACAGCAGACTTGTACCAGGCATACAAGGTCGATGAGGGAAAATATGATCTTCATCCCTTTGGGGAGTAGTTTTTGCTTTTTCTTTCATTGACTTCGTTACAATTCACACCCACGCCAGTTTTTATCAGCTTATACGTTATTGAGGTGTGAATTATAACAGATTTTGCACACAAATTGATAAAGGGCATCAATTTGGCGCATGATTCCCACTACTTTGGTGTGGGTATGAAAAGTAACTTGACTTCTGACAGTTTCTTACGTTTTTGTAAATTAAGTTGAAATAAAGAAATATTTCGTATACAATAATAAAGGTGTGTGAAAAATTGCTGCCTGACTGTGGCGATTACAAATTAAGAAAGGTATGGTGAACGAGCAGATGTACAAAATTTTAGAGGCCAAAGAGCTCACTACTAACATTTATTCTATGGTAGTGGAAGCGCCGCGTGTGGCAAAGAATTGTCAGCCGGGGCAGTTTGTGATAGTAAGAATGGATAAGGATGGAGAGAGAATACCGCTCACAATCTGTGATTATGATAGAGAAAAGGGAACAATAACGATTGTATTTCAGACAGTGGGAGCTGAGACAACCAGGATGGCTGCGTTAACGGCAGGAGATTCCTTTCATGATTTTGTGGGACCGCTGGGATGCGCTTCTGAGATGGTCGGCGAGGACAAAGAGGAGCTTGCGAAGAAGAAAATTCTCTTTGTGGCAGGCGGAGTGGGAACGGCGCCTGTCTATCCGCAGGTAAAATGGTTACATAACAATGGTATTGCAGCAGATGTCATCGTCGGTGCGAAGAATCAGGATTTGCTGATTCTGGAAAAGGAGATGGAAGCGGTAGCCGGAAATCTGTATGTCACAACCGATGATGGTTCTTATGGACGCAAGGGTATGGTTACACAGACGATACAGGATCTTGTAGATGAGGGGAAGAAGTATGATCTGTGTATCGCGATCGGTCCTATGATTATGATGAAATTTGTCTGCAAGCTCACGAAAGAGCTTGGGATTCCTACGATTGTCAGCCTGAATCCGATTATGGTAGATGGCACAGGTATGTGTGGAGCATGCCGTGTTACAGTTGGTGACAAGGTTCGGTTTGCATGTGTCGACGGTCCGGAATTTGACGGACATCTTGTGAACTTTGATGAAGCGATGAAGCGTCAGCAGATATACAGGACCGCAGAGGGAAGGGCCATGCTCAAGCTGCAGGAGGGCGATACGCATCATGGCGGATGCGGGCATTGTGAATAGAAAATTATCTGAATCTAAGGCGATAAAGGACATTGACTAAGATTTATTACATTTTCGAAGAACGCTGAGGGCAGTGTTCTTCACAGATGTGTAGAATGGAGGCACAAAATATGGATGTATTAACAAAAATACCTGTACGTGAGCAGGATGCAGCTGCCAGGGCAAAGAATTTTGACGAGGTCTGTCTTGGATACAATAAAGAAGAAGCGATGGAAGAAGCGGTGCGCTGTATTAACTGTAAGAATGCACAGTGTATCAAGGGGTGTCCCGTGGCGATTGATATTCCGGCATTTATTGAGCAGGTAAAGCTCGGAAACATTGAGGAGGCCTATCAGATTATCAGCCGTTCCTCAGCGCTTCCGGCTGTATGCGGGCGTGTTTGTCCGCAGGAGAGCCAGTGCGAGGGTAAATGTATCAGGGGTATCAAGGGAGATCCGATTTCGATCGGTAAGCTCGAGCGTTTTGTTGCAGACTGGGCGCGGGAGAATGGTATCAAGCCAGAGCCGGCAAAAAAGAAGAATGGCAAAAAGGTTGCAGTGATTGGTTCTGGTCCTGCAGGACTTACCTGTGCAGGTGATCTTGCAAAGCTCGGATATGATGTCACAATATTTGAGGCGCTCCATGAAGCGGGCGGCGTACTGGTGTACGGCATTCCGGAGTTCCGACTTCCAAAGGAGGATGTTGTGGCAAAGGAAATTGCAAATGTGGAATCATTGGGTGTTAAGATAGAGAAAAATGTAATTATCGGCAAATCCATAACGATCGATGAGCTGATCGGGGAAGAGGGATTTGAGGCGGTATTCATCGGTTCTGGTGCGGGACTTCCCAAATTTATGGGGATTCCGGGAGAGAATGCAAACGGCGTTTTCTCTGCAAATGAGTATCTGACCAGAAGCAATCTCATGAAAGCGTTTAACGAGGACTCCAATACACCGATCATGCGCGGCAGGAAGGTTGCAGTCGTAGGCGGCGGAAATGTTGCGATGGATGCGGCAAGGACAGCGCTTCGTCTGGGTGCGGAGGTGCATATTGTGTACAGAAGAAGTGAGGAGGAGCTTCCGGCCAGAGTAGAAGAAGTGCATCATGCAAAGGAGGAGGGCATCATCTTTGACCTGCTCACGAATCCGACAGAGATTCTCGAGGACGAGAATAATTGGGTGAGGGGGATGAAGTGCATTAAGATGGAGCTCGGAGAGCCGGATGCATCGGGAAGACGCAGACCTGTTGAGATTCCGGACAGCGAGTTTGAGATGGAGCTTGATACTGTTATTATGTCGCTTGGCACTTCGCCGAATCCATTGATTTCTTCCACAACAGAAGGGTTGGAGACGAATAAGTGGAAGTGTATTGTTGCCGACGAGGAATTTGGCAGAACTTCAAAAGAAGGGGTGTTTGCCGGCGGTGACGCGGTGACTGGCGCAGCGACCGTGATCCTCGCGATGGGAGCCGGAAAAGCGGCGGCAAAGGGCATTCACAATTATTTATCTGGAAAATAGGCATTGCGTGCTCCCGGAAGATTTTTCGGGAGCATTTGTTCCGGTTATAAGGAGGTTTGACGTATGTCAGACAGAAATGATGATGTAAAAGTTTATCAGGACAAAAAGGCGAAGGCAGAGGATTACAAAAGCTCTGCCTATACTCTTTTATTGGTGGGAATAATTGGGATTGCTGCACTTGTTTTGATGATAGCAGGAGTGCTGCCTTTTCGTTTTTCGGGTTCTGGAAAGTATATCACGTATGGTGTGATGGGCGTTATGTTTGCAGGATTTATTGCGGCGGGAATTTACTCGTTTCAATCCTCGAAAACATATGCAAGGGAAGCGGCAGATGAGGAGGATTTGACAGAAAGAATCAAGGCGTGGGCGAAAGAGCATATCACATCGGATGCCATCAGACAGCGCGTCTGGGTTGAGGATGGCACGCCGGAGGAAGTGAAGTATTTTCAGTACTTTGAAGCAATCAAGGTATCTGTCACACAGGAGTTTGGCAGTTTGAACGTTTCATATCTGGAAGCCATATGTGAAGAACTTTATGCGGAGCTGTTCGGAGAGTAAGGAACTGATAGACAAGAAATGTCAGATATTTTTCTAAAGTTTCTAAGTGAATCGTTATGAAATGAGTGTGATTAAATGAATATAACCTTTGTCACAGTAGGGAAAATCAAAGAAAAGTATTTTCGTGACGCGGTTGCAGAGTACCAGAAAAGACTCTCGAAATATTGTAAGCTCGATATCATAGAAGTTGCGGATGAGAAAACACCAGACAGGGCAGCGGAGGCGCTGGAAGATCAAATCAGGCAGAAAGAAGCGGAGCGTATTCTGAAGAACATCAAAGAGAATGCGTACTGTATCGCGCTTACAATTGATGGCAGGAAGCGGGATTCTGTCAATCTGGCGGAGCATATTGAACAGCTTGGAATCAGCGGGAAGAGCAATCTGGTGTTTGTGATCGGCGGCTCACTCGGGCTGCATGACAGCGTGATCGAACGGGCGGACGAGAAACTGAGTTTTTCAGATATGACATTTCCGCATCAATTGATGCGGGTCATTTTGATGGAACAAATCTATCGGTGTTATCGGATTATCAATGGAGAACCATATCATAAGTAAAGGCAAAAAGAGGTTTTACGGATAACACGGGAGGTATGGGGATATCACGGACATTTTAGAAGGAATGAAAAGAAAAAGTATCAGCAGGAGTAAAACATATTTAAGGAGTTTTCAATGCGGTTTGCAATTGTTTCAGATATACATGGAAATTTACCAGCACTAAATGCTGTAATAGAAGATGCTGCTCAAAATAATATTGACAGTTTTCTTCTTGCTGGGGATTACTGTCTCAGTAATCCGTATCCGAACGAATGTATCTCCAGAATCAGAACACTGGATAATGCGTACATAATATGCGGAAATGAAGAACTGTATTTGGAAAGACTGATTGGGAAAGATCCGAGGACATGGACTGACGGGCAGATGCAGATTTCTTATTACGGATATCAAAAAATAAGTCCTGAAAATATGGATTACATCTTGTCAATGCCAAAACAGATGAAGCTTGAATGTGGTGATATCACATTGCATATGGCACATTCATCGGAAGTATTTATATCAGACTGTGAACACAGGGAATGGTCAACTGCAAAAGTGGCTGCGAGGTACAAAGACAGATGGATCACGCGGGAGACTTTTTGTGCTGATATCCATAAGTATTTTAATGAAGATGAGCGGTTTCATGGAATTTTGAGTAAATTGGAAAGAGGAGTTTACATTTTTGGTCATTCCCATATTCAATGGAACTATCGATCAGATGATGGCAGTAAAATATTAATCAATCCAGGTTCTTGCGGACTGCCTTTGGATTGTATTGATGCGGGTATCCCTTATACGATTCTGGATATTTCAGATAGTGAGATTGTTGTAGAGGAAAAACGTGCTGCATTTAATATGGACGAGTATATTGAGATGTTACGGCATAGTGATCAATTTATCAAAGCAAATGTTTGGAGTAAAATAATAATCAGGGAGTTAAGAACAAGGAGAGAATATATGTTTTCCTTCTTGGCATTTGTTGAAAAATATGCTGTAGAAACAGGAGACAGCCGACGCCCTTTTTCTGTTTCGACATGGGAAAAGGCGTATGAATTGTGGAATAATGTATTTGAAGAATGAAATCAGGGCAGATTGCCAGCAAAGGTGAATGTGAGAGCGGCAGCACGCTTATAAACAGTGTGCCGCCTTTTTTATGCACACGGGGAGCAAAAAGACATGCGGATTCCAAATACGCCGCGTACGCGTCGTTATACAGATGGTGGGAATGATTTTTCAAACACGCTCTAGGTCAAATCGGGTCGCTATCGGGTCATGTGCATTGACACGATTTGATATAATATGCCCGGTCTAATGGCGTTATTACAAGAAATGATGTAATCAAATTGCTTGAAGTAAGTACATCTACCGCATCCAGAGTCATTAGGAAAATGGTAAAGAGCAGCTTGCTGAGACAGAATGGAAAAGCAAGAAACACCAACTACACTGTTATAAAATAAAAAAATTGTACGCAATAAACATAGCATCCCAGGGATTATTCAATACCCGTTTTGGCAGCTGACCGCAGGCAGCAGAAATGCGGGATATATCTGTATCAATAAGGGAGGGAGTGACTGTATCGGTGGAAATAAAAGCGCAGTCTATAACAATAGATGCAGATATGATGTTGTTGTCAAAGAACTGATCGCATAAACAGTTATGTAATAATATTCCGTTTCCCGTTCTATTGTATTTTGCAAGAAGGCTGTGTATAATTAGATAAAAGGATAGAAAGCAGTAAGCGCAAAAACATTACAGGCAGAACATATAAAGGTGTTCTGTCTTACTTGTATTTTCCGCACTTAGGCATGTTATGGACAGACGTATCACAATTAGGTACAAAAGACGGTGTAGCTGCTGACCATGAACATTATCTGTAGGTGTTGAAATGAAAGGAAAAGGGAATGGAACATAAGAGTATTATTACAATCGTTTTCTATATTCTGATTCTTTTATTGACAGGATGCGGAGGAAGTGATGAAGAAATACTTTCCACAAATGTTGAATTAGATCTCACAGTAAAGTCCGAATCAGAAGAAATCCCTTCCACAAATGTTGAATTAGATCTCACAGTAAAGTTTGAATCAGAAGAATTGCTGGATGAATTTCTCGCCAGTAAAATTCCGGCAGTTTATGACGTTGACGATGAATCCGCTATCATGTTTGACGATTTAACATTCGGTGAAGAGGATTGGTGCAGTTATTCTGTTGGAGAGCGGGTTGATTTGGATAATGACGGTGAAAGCGAACAGATTATAAAGGGTCCCTACGGAGGGATGTATCTGGACGCAAGAAACGGAAAGGTATATGTGTTGGCAGAAGGAGATGGGACATCACAGACACTGTCTCACGCAAATTACGACAATGCCGCGTGGATTGTCTATAGTGACACGACGCATGCAGGAAGGCAGATGTACTGGCTGACGAGGTATGATGGCGATGGGAATGTTGTAGATGAATTTCAGCTCAGTGCGGAATATTGGGATTCCCCTGACAGCAGGTATGATGAGAACAGTGATTTTACTTATCGTGATAATAAAATATCCATGGAGGAATATGAGGCATTGAGAAAAGAAATTTTTGGGTGGTAAATGATGACAAAATTCCCGATATATGTGTTGGAATAGGGGAATGGTATTGACTGCATATATGAGAACGGCAGCGAATCATGGGACTATACGACAGTCACAATATCATTTTGCAGATGAAAATGATAATAGGGAGATGTTGGTATCAATGGAATCAGAACAAACAGTACAAATGAACAAAAGGGAATAATAGCATTACAAGATTGTCAGACTGCTTGCATCGGCATGGATATATGGAGCTTTCAAAGTGGTATGATTATAGGATTTCTCCCTTTTCGGAATTGTGTACCCATGTAAAACGAACTTATAAATATGCATTGTAAATATTTTATAATTAAGTATATAAATCGGACTTTATTAAGGAGTTGAAAATGGATATTGGTATGAAAACACCCGATGGTGATTTTACACTTCGTGCGGCAGCGCTTATTATCAATAACAATCATTTGCTTGTTGTAAAGCATAATAATTATGACTGCTTTTACACTATTGGTGGAAGAATTAAGCTAAACGAGACATCTGCCGATGCTATCATCAGAGAGGTATGTGAAGAAACAGGGCACCGTTTTTCGATTGATCGGTTGGCATTTATTCAGGAAAGGTTTTACAATCTCAAAAATGCCCACCATCACGAGATAGCTTTCTTCTATCTTATGAAGTCAACTGATGTTCAGATTGAAAATGAAACCTGTACGGATCAGCAAGAGGAGAAGCTATATTGGCTATCTATTGATGAATTGCAGAACACCAATCTTGTTCCAGAATTTTTGAAAACAGCATTAACAAATATTCCTGAAGAGGTGGTACACATAATTTCTAAGAAATAGCTATGGCTTATCACTGCCGAGGAAATCATTCAATGTGCAATAAGTAATAACTGTCTATTGCTTATCGCGTTGAATTCGAGTTTGAAGAATTGTCAGGTGAGTGAAAATTCAGTAATCGTATGTAAAAATATGCATTATACTTCAAATTTTAAGCAGCAGGAACACTTTTCCGAAAAGGGAGTGGGATTTTTGATTATAATCTATATCCGAAATTTGGATATCCTGTTGAATACGGCATAAGAATGGGAGAGATTGATGATTGGATTGGTGATAACATATCTGGGACTGTTGCAGGAGCTGATTCTGTATGAGATGCCTTGTCCGTCGCCGGAGGTTCTGCATATGCTGAATGTGCAGAGTGTGATCGTGCATCAGGAGCACATTCAGAGATTGGAGAGATTGGGGCAGATTGATTTGCTGCAGGAGATTGAACTGGTGAAGATCGCGGACATCAAAACTCTGGACTTTTTTGAATATATGTCTGCTTTGGAGAAACTGACACTGCGCAGCCTGCCGAATTTTCCAGAGGACAGGAAACTGTCGGAATTTGCAGTTTATGACTGTGAAAAACTGACAGATATGTCATTGATCAATGAGGCGGCACAATGGTGGTTTGTCCGGCAGTATTCTGCTGGCGTAGGAAGCAATGCGGAGGCGTACTAGAGCGTGTTATGGTACAATAGTATAAAATAGAAAAAGGAGCTTTATGGTACACAAAATAGAATGGAAAGACAGACGGAACGTGATATCATGTTATCTGCCGGAGGATGCAGCACCGGATAAAAATGCTGTGGCAGAACTGAGTCAAATGACAGCGCTAGAGGAGACTTTAGAAAGGCTGACAGCCGTGTCAGGTTATTTTCAGGCGGATGATCCGCGGATTGAGAAGATTATCCTCACGCCGGACTTTCACAAGGGTGCAGGGATTCCGATTGGGACAGTGATGATGACGAAGGGGTTTGTGGTTCCGCAGGCGATGGGAAATGATATCAACTGCGGCATGCGGTTTTATACAACGGATTTATCGGAGGAACGGATTCAGGAAAAGCTTCCAGAACTGGCAAAGAAGATTCGCCATATCTTTTTTGAAGGCGGAAGACAGATTCCGATGACAGGCAGACAGCGGGAGGCGCTGCTGCGCTATGGTCTTGAGGGGCTGTTAGAGACGCATAATGACAGTAAAAAGAGTGGTCTGTGGCGATACTATCAGCCTGAGATTCAGGAGAAATGGCTGAATCGCACTGTATTTCGGGGAAGTGTGGAAACAGCGGATGCAGAAGGGCTGGAGGATTTTATCGGCAGCTATGAACAGTTAGCTTACGACGACCAGATCGGAACAATCGGCGGCGGAAATCATTTCCTGGAAGTACAGCGGGTTGCGGAGATCTATGACGGACAGACCGCCAACGCGTGGAATATCAAAAAAGGAGCTGTCGTGGTGATGCTTCATACGGGATCTCTGACAATCGGTCATCACAGCGGTTTGTTGAACCGTCAGATTTGTCAGGATATTTATCCGGCAGGACTGGCCCACCCTGAGAATAAAATCTATCCGATACCAGAGGAGGGCGCCAGTCCAAATGCATGGAGCCGGTTCTGGTCTGTTTCTGGAAATGCGGCGAATTTTGGGTTTGCCAATCGTCTGTTTCTTGGGTTTATGATTCAGGAGGTTTTTACGGAGGTGCTGGGTGCGTGTGATATGGAGCTGTTATACGATGCACCGCACAATTATATCTGGAAGAAACAGATTGATGGCAAAGATTACTATATTCATCGAAAGGGAGCCTGCTGTGCCGGCGGCTGCGGGGAGATGGAGGGCACAGAGTTTACCTATTACGGTGAACCGGTGATGATACCCGGTTCTATGGGCAGTTCCAGCTACCTGCTTCGCGGATTGGGCAATGCGGATTCTCTGTGGAGTGCCAGCCATGGAGCCGGGCGGAAGAAATCCCGCGGTGATGCAATCAAAGGCAATGATGAGGCCTTTCGGCAGTTTATGGAGAGATTCCACGTCATTACGCCGATTGATCCGGCGCGAAATGACTTGAAGGGCAGAACTGATATTCTTAGAAAATGGGAAGAGACGATTCGGGCAGAAGCTCCCTATGCCTATAAGGATATCGACGAAGTCATTGCAGTGCACACAACGCATGATATGGCCGCGCCGGTGGCGCGGATGGAGCCGGTATTTACGGTGAAAAGTTGAATATGCGCTATGAGAAAAGAAACAATAGCACGGATTAAATATGGCTTACTTATCCTGCTGACTGTGTATGCTGCAGTGTGCTTTTCCATGCGCCTGACGGTGCGGGAGACTGCGTTGACAGCGGAAGACTGTATGCTGTATTATATTGTAAATACAGATGGTATGAAAGGTCTGGGGCACAGTATTGTAATGATTGTGGACGAGGAAGGCTGCGGGACCGTATGCAGCTATAATGGAATGCAGAGGTCGCTAAGGGAAAGTCTGCAAGGGAAAAGCGGTATCGGGAAAATGAGTATCGGGACGATGACGGCAGATGAGACAGATGCATTTTTACAGTCAGGAAATCTGCACTTAGATGGAGACCAGCTTACAGACAATTACGATGTGGCATTGTACAGACCGATCACAGCGGATGCGTATGATACAGTATTGGAGCAGACTGCGCCCTATCTTGCAGCAGAGGAGCAGTTTGCGGCTCTGTATGAAAAATGGGCTATGGAAGAAAATACGGATAAGAAAGCGGAATACAAACAGGAATTAGAGCAGATGGGACAGGGAGACAGTCAGCCAGTATATCAGATATACACAAACAATTGCGATCATGTGGCAAGACTCCTTGCCTCTTCGGTTGATTCGGAATTAAGGGATTACACAGACCATACGTGGCGCATGACACCAAATGGCAATGTGAAAGCCTTTGGCATCAAGGCTGAAAGCTGGGGAATCATGACGTTGGGAGAGCAGTCCCTGTCAGAGAGAATATTGATGTTTTTGATGATATTTTGAGTGAAGATGCGATAAAGAAGAACGAAAAAAGGAAGAATATGAATTAGTGATAAAGATGCTGAAAGAGTGCATTATGATGGGAGGAACGTGAAATGAAACTTGCAGAAGCATTACAGGAGCGGGCTGATCTTAACCGGAATATCGAACGGTTAAAAGTCCGTCTGAACAATAATGTATTGGTACAGGATGGGGAAGAGACGGCAGAAAACCCGGAAAAATTAAAACAGGAATTAGACCGTTTGCTTGAGCGGCTGACATATTTGATTGCCCAAATCAACAGAACGAATTGCGAAACGATGATCGATGGGCAGACACTGACAGAAATGATCGCAAGAAAAGATACGCTTTCATTAAAGATTCATTTATATAAGGAGATTGTGAATGTCGCAAGTCAGGCATCTTACCGGGCAAGGAACACAGAGATTAAGATAAAACCTGCAATATCTGTTGTCGACTGGCAGGCAGAGATTGACAGGATGGCAAAAGAACTGCGGCTGTTGGATAATAAGCTGCAGGAAACCAACTGGAAGACAGATTTAATAGAATAACTTAGGAAATGCAAGGTAGCAGAAACACAGTGAATGTCACGCGGCGACAGCGCAAGTCGTAACCGGTACACACGACAGAGCACGTGTTGGGGTTCGATTCCCCGAAGAATCGTTATGCTCCGACTGCGCACAAACGTATCGTGACAAATAATTGTTATTACCGGACATTAGGTGGATTTGCGAGGGTGGGAAAGGGGAAAACGGAGGTAAATTTGAATAGAACATATGTAGAAGGAAAAAGAAACGTTTTATTTGCGATCATTGGAATCAGTATTTTGTCCCTGGCAGGCTGTGAGGGCGGAAATGAGGCAGATCTGGCAGAGAACAGCGGCAGTGTATACAAGATTGACCTGGCAGAGAACAGTCCAGCAGAGAACAGCCCGGAAGAGAGCGGCTTGTCAGTGGAAGAGACATGGATTGAAGACACGATACCACTGGAGAGTCAGATTGCTACAGAAGAGGAATCATCATCGGAGGAGGCAGAAAGCGAGGTGGAATCCGCCCCTGTCATAGAAGTACCGCAGCTGCCCGATACAGGCAGGAAACTTGTGGATTTCGTGCCTGAGGGATGGGAGCTTCTGGACAGCGTGGAATTGGATTTTAATCAGGACGGAGTCTCTGATTACGTAGGTGTACTGGAGATTGCAGATCAGGCATCTCCGCGGATATTGTTTGCGATAGCCAGTGATGGGACTGATGCGTATCGCCTGGATTTTCAGAATATCAATCTGATCCTTTCAAGCAATGAAGGTGGTGCTTACGGTGATCCGTATCTGCCATTGACAGCGGAGGGAGCATCGTTTACCACATATACATACGGCGGCAGTTCGTGGAGAGGGGAGGATACGAATACATATACCTACCGTGATGGGGAGTGGTGGCTGACATCATCAGAGTATACATTTGGATATTTTGAGTATACGACAGTGTATCGTGCAGATGACTGGGTAAGCGGTGTGGGAATCAGGAAAGAGCGGGACTTTGGCTGGAATATGACGGAAGAAGAGTACACAGCGACAGAATATGATGTGGTATATGAGCTGACACTGGATGAGCCGTTGACGCTGGAACAGGCTGGCTGGCGAAGAGCGGTCGCACCGGACCGCGTGACAGATTGGGGCGTGGCAGACATTACATATGGAGCGGGAGTGGAGCTTTCCAGGGAACTGGTCAGGCTGCCGGATGAGGCGCATGTAGATTATTGCGACGAGGACCGTATACTCTATACATTTTCGGATGAGGGCGAAGATGTCTATTATCTCGCTATGTATAGCTGGCAGGATAAGGTGCTGTCTGTGCTGGCGCAGGAAGATGCCGAGATGGATGACTTGGAGTATTACAGAGGAAAAATATATTATACAACTGCGATAGAGGAAAATCTCAAATGTAAAACAGTGAAGGATGGGAAGGAACAGATCATACAGGAAGATCAGATCATTGAGATCAGGCTCAACCGAATGGAGATGGATGGAACTGGAAAGGAAACACTCTACAAATATCGCTATCCGGGAGCTGACTTGGAAATCCTGGATCTAACAGAGAGCAGCGTTCCTAATCTGTATCTGAATTATGAAATCAGCGGGAATGAGATTGTCATGCAAGTGCATGAAGGGAATGAAACAGATCCCTTTTACAGGATGAACATCGACGGAAGCGGAATCAGGGAAATTGGGCAGCTAAACAATAAATAAGTATCAGAAAGGTGGGCATTTTATGAGAATGTATGACCTAATTATGAAAAAGCGCAATGGCGGCACTCTGAGCGGCGAGGAAATTCGTTTTATGGTGCAGGGGTACACAAAAGGTGAAATCCCGGACTATCAGATGTCAGCGATGATGATGGCAGTCTATTTTCAGGGGATGAACGAGGACGAGACGCTGGCGCTCACGATGGAGATGGCGGAGAGCGGTGATATGCTGGATCTGAGCGATATCCGCGGCGTGAAGGTGGATAAGCATTCCACGGGCGGCGTGGGTGATAAGACCTCGCTGGCTCTGACGCCGATGGTGGCGGCAGCAGGCGTCACTGTGGCGAAGATGAGCGGGCGCGGCCTGGGACACACAGGCGGCACGATTGACAAATTAGAGAGCTTTACGGGATTTTCAACGGCAATCACAGAACAGCAGTTTAAAGAGAATGTCAACCGCATCGGAATCGCGATCATGGGGCAGACCGCAGATTTGGCGCCAGCAGATAAGAAGCTGTATGCGCTGCGGGATGTGACAGCCACGGTCGACAATATGTCCCTGATTGCGTCTTCCATTATGAGTAAGAAGCTTGCGGCGGGCGCGGATGCGATTGTGTTGGATGTCAAGACTGGAAGCGGAGCCTTCATGAAGACAGAGGAGGATTCCTTTGCGCTGGCACGCGAGATGGTCAGAATTGGAAACGGCGCGGGCAGAAAGACGATCGCGGTAGTGTCAGATATGGACCAGCCCTTAGGCTATGCGGTCGGCAACGCGCTGGAGGTGCGGGAGGCTATCGACACCCTAAACGGCAATGGACCGGAAGATTTCGTTGAACTATGCATGACGCTTGGTTCATATATGCTTGTGGCGGGCGGAAAGGCAGCGACAAAGGAAGAGGCGGAGCATATTTTGACAGAGGTCATCGAGAATGGCAGTGCATTGGATAAACTTGCGGAGTTTGTTGAAGCGCAGGGGGGAGACAAAGAGATCGTATATCATCCGGAAAAGCTTCCGCAGGCTTCGATTGTACAGGAAATCGAAGCTCCAGCAGATGGCTGTATCCAGAAAATCGTGTGTGATGAGATTGGGATCTGTTCGTTGATCTTAGGCGGCGGACGTGAGACAAAGGAGAGTGAGATTGATCTTTCCGTCGGTCTCGTGCTGCACAAAAAAGTCGGGGACGTGGTAAAGAAGGGGGATTCCCTTGCCACGATCTATGCCAACGACCAGGCAAAACTCGACGCTGCAAAGGAGCGGTTTCTGCAGGCGTACACGATTGACAGGAATCCTTTGGAAAAAAAGCCGCTCATCAAGGGAATAGTAATTGAATAAAAGACATAGAATGAAGTATAGAAAACCTATACTTCATTTTTGGGTGTTGATATGCATAGACATGATACAAAATATCACGAACTTTTCAAACAGGATATGATGAGTGCAGGGGAGCGTTTTGCAGATACATTTTCCCTGCCAAAGGATATGGTAGTCAACGCTACTTTATTCCATATGGTGGGGGCCTCGGAACTGTTTGTCGAGAATTTCAAGGGGATTATATCCTACACCTGTCATGACATTCTGATCAAAGGGAATCATATCAAATACTGTGTCAGCGGGGATTGTCTCATGATAGAATACTATTCGAATGAGGACATGAAAATATCAGGGCGGATTAGGGAAGTAAAGGTAATAAGGAACTGATGGAAGTTCCTGGGAAGTTTGAGGTGGAGCTCTTGCAGAATGGATGGATACGCTTTGTCAGAGGGTTTCTGGTCATCAGGATCGATGGGGACTACATGGAGCGCTTTTTCAATATGTGCAGGATGCACGACATAGATTTGTGGGGGATTCGGAAAGAGAGAGAACAGGAAAAGGATATCTGTATGTGTGAGGCCTATGCTGCTGATTTTTTTAAGATGCCTCCTCTGTTGAAGAAAACAGGTACAAAAGCGCGTGTAATCAAAAAGAAAGGGATGCCTTTTTATTTTCCTTTTATCAAGAAAAGGATTATTTTTTTTGCGGGAGTGATTATCTGTCTGGCACTGCTGAACTATGTGACGGACTACGTCTGGGCAATTGAGTATGTCGGCAATCTCCAGGTGAGTGATGATGAGCTGTCGGATTTTCTGGAGCAGGAGTCGATTCATTATGGGATGAAGAAAGACAGCATCAACTGTGAGGAGAAAGAAAAGAGGCTCAGGGAAGCTTTTCCGAATGTGACATGGACATCGATTTATTTTGAAGGGACAAAGCTATTTGTCGAGATCAAGGAGAACGAGAAGTCGGAACCTGTGGAGATCACGACAAGGGGGACAAATATCATCGCAAACGAAGCGGGAACGATCACTTCGATTGTGACGAGAAACGGTGTTCCCAAGGTGAAAGCAGGAGATCGGGTTGAGCGGGGGCAGCTCCTTGTAGCGGGCGGAGTTCCGGTGTATGATGAGAGTCAGAACATTGTCAATTTTCAGATATATGACGCGGATGCAGACATCTACATCAGGACACCGATTGAGTATCAGTGTGAGATCAACAGCGGATATCCTGTCATGGTCTATACCGGTGAGCATGTCAGGATGGGGTTTGCAGAGATTGGCGGTTATCATCTTGATGGGATGCCTTTGCGGGATTTTTTTGAACGGAATATTTTGAAAAAAGAAAATGAGAATTTATATGAGACAGCGGTGGAAAAGCATCAGGTAGTTTTGCTTGATAATATTTATCTTCCGGTATATTATGGAAGTATTGACAGAAAAGAATATTACATAAAGTATTTTACTTACACAGAAGAGGAGATGAAAAACAAGTTATCTGAAAATTTTGAAAAATTTATTTCAGGTTTAGAGCAAAAAGGGGTACAAATTGTTGAAAAAAATGTTAAAATGGAAAAGAGTAGTAAAGGAATGGAATTATATGGAAGTTTACTGGTGGTAAAACAGACAGGTGAGACAGCGGATATCCCTGTGGACACTGCACCGGAAAACGAGACAAATCAAACGGAGGAGTAAAGTACATTGGCAGAATTTCAGATTGGAATGCAGATCGAGGCGGAGCACATGCAGAATCTTTTTGGCAGTCATGACGCGCATATCAAACAGATCGAGGATGATCTGCATGTTATCATAACAGACAGAAACGGAGAGGTACGCATCAGCGGAGAACAGGCGGCAGTCAACAAGGCTGCGAAGCTGGTCAGTGAACTGGTGGAGCTTTCCAGAAGAGGAAACAGAATACAGGAGCAGAATGTGTCGTATGCATTGGAGCTTTCCAGAGAGGGCGATGAGGACGCGCTGCTGGAGATTGACTCGGAGTGCATCTGCCACACGATATCGGGAAAGCCGATCAAGCCCAAGACGCTGGGACAGAAGAAATATATCGATGCCATCAGGGATAAGATGATCGTGTTTGGCCTGGGGCCGGCAGGGACAGGAAAGACTTATCTGGCGATGGCAATGGCGATCACAGCATTTAGAAATCATGAGGTGGAGCGCATTATCCTGACGCGCCCTGCCATTGAAGCGGGGGAGAAGCTCGGCTTCCTGCCGGGAGACCTGCAGAGCAAGGTCGATCCTTATCTGAGACCGCTCTATGATGCATTGTATCAGATTATGGGGGCAGAAAGTTTTCAGAAAAATATGGAGAAGGGGCTGATCGAGGTAGCGCCGCTTGCCTATATGCGCGGACGGACGCTTGACAATGCCTATATTATACTGGATGAGGCGCAGAACACGACACCGGCACAGATGAAGATGTTTCTCACGCGCATCGGATTTGGCTCTAAGGTGATTGTGACCGGCGATGCCTCGCAGAAGGATTTGGCAGCCGGGGTACAGTCCGGGCTTGATGTTGCGGAGAAAGTGCTGGGAAAAATAAGTGATATCGCGTTTGTCCGGCTGACGAGCAGGGACGTTGTGAGGCATCCGCTTGTTCAGAAAATTGTCAAAGCGTACGAGGATTATGAGAGCCGTTTGAGTAACAGGCAGGTGAAAAGTATCCGCAAAGAGGAACCGCGTCCGAGAAGAAACGGCACACCGTTTCGGAAATAGAGAGTGTGTAGAACGATTATATGAAAACAAAGGAAATAGAACATATGAAGAAAAAAGAAGAGGCCAGCTGGCAGAAAGTGCTTCTTGCAATTGTAATGCTTATAATATCGATACCAGCAATTGGTATCTCTGCGTATTTGTATGAAAAATCCTTCCGGGATATCTTTATACTTCTCATTATCGTTACGGCATGCTTTGGGATGACATTGTTTTCGTTTTTTCAATCGATTATATTTCAGGCGCTTCATTATGACAATGGGGGGCATTTGTCGCGTTTTGTGATCACGTTTCTGATGGGAACAGCGGCGGCCTGTCTGCTGCCGATGCTGCCTGAGGCAGGATGGATTCTGCCCGTGGCAGCGCTTGCATTGACGTTGTTTTCCAATACAGTCACGGGACTGACCGCCTATGCAGGCTTAATGTGTGTGTGCGCGTATTTTTCTTCTGCAGATATCATTACATTTTTGATGTATTTTCTTACAGGAGTGCTCTTTGCAGTACTTTTTGAGCGGCTTGACAACGATTATCGGACAGGTGCTCCAATGTTGGTTGCAGTGATCATCTATGTGACTGAGATTGCGGCAAAAGTAATTTTTCAAAGTCACGGAACAATGTCAGCGGACGAGCTTATTATTCCAATTATGAATGTGTTTGTCACGTTTATTCTGATGCTGGCGATTCTGCGTTTTTACTGCGCGGTTGTCATAGACAAGGAGAAGGGAAGATATCTGCGCATCAACGATCAGGAATATGAGCTGCTTGCCAAGTACAAGGAGGAGGACAGACAGACTTATTTCAACGCCATACATACGGCATATTTTGCGGAGAAGACGGCAAGATTGCTGCATATGGATGTCGATGTGGCCAAAAACGGGGGTTACTATCACAGGATCATTGTACTGGAGTGCAGAAAGCAGAACAAATCTTTGGAGGAAATCTGTCAGGAAAATAAGTTTCCGCCGGAGGCAGTTCAGCTGCTGCAGGAATATACCTACAAGTCACGGCCGATGAAAATGCGTGAGACAGTGGCTGTGTATTTTGCGGACTGTGTCGTGTCATCGATCATGTATCTGATCGAAAAAGGGGAATCGCAGGATCAGGACAGGGATTACGGAAAGATAGCCACTGCGATCATACGCAGGAAGATTGGGAGCGGAGTTCTGAATTACAGTGATATTTCCCTGGCGGATCTGAGTGGAATAGAAAAAATATATACAGGAGAAAAATTGTACTATGACTTTTTACGTAGAGAGTGAGACAGACAGGGAGCTTCCTTTTGATGCGGAGGAAGTGGCAGGCAGGGTAATCGTGGAGGCATTGGACTCTGAACAATGTCCTTATGAGGTGTCACTGAATGTGCTTCTTACGGATAATGAAGGAATTCAAGAGCTGAATAAGCAGTATCGGGGAATAGACCGTCCGACGGATGTGCTGTCGTTTCCGAATGTGGACTATGACAATCCAGCGGATTTTTCTGCGATAGAAGATAACATCGGTGACTACTTTGATCCTGAGAATGGCGAATTGTGTCTCGGTGATATTGTGATATCAGTTGATCAGGTATACAGGCAGGCTGAGGAGTACGGGCATTCGGTCAGGCGGGAATATGCTTTTCTGATAGCGCACAGTATGCTCCATCTGTTGGGTTATGACCATATAGAGCCCGGGGAGGTAGAAGTGATGGAACGAAAGCAGGAGGAAATATTGGACAGGCTTGGAATAACGAGAAGTGAGTAAGGAGCAGTTTTAAATGAAGAAAAAGAAGTCTAAGTCTAATTTTATTGTTCAGGGAGGAATCCTGGCGATGGCGGGGATACTTTCCAGAATTATAGGGATAGCGAGACGTTTTCCCATGCAGCATATCTTTGGCGACAAGGGAAACGGATATTATGCTGCTGCGTATTCTGTGTACTCAATCATGCTGATCATATCCTGCTACAGTTTACCGCTTGCAGTGTCGAAAGTGGTATCGTCCAAGATGAGCAAAAGGCAGTATAAAAGTGCACAAAGAGTATTTCAGTGCGCGATGATTTTTGCGTTGACAATGGGCGGGATTACGTTTCTGGTCTGTGAATTTCTGGGCGATTTTCTCGCCGTGTATGTCATGGAGGAGCCGATGGGCGCTCTGGCGCTCAAGGTGCTCGGACCCGCATTGTTGACAGTATCAGTCATGGGTGTGTTTCGTGGATACTTTCAGGGACTTGGGACGATGATGCCGACTGCCATATCGCAGATCTTAGAGCAGATTTTTGTGCTGATCGGAAGTATTGCGGGAACGTATGTTTTATATAATTACGGAGATAAGGTTGGGTCTCTGCTTCACAATGAAGATTATGCGCCTGCGTATGGTGCGGCGGGAGCTTCAATCGGGCCTGTGCTCGGCTCTGTGATCGGGCTGTTGTTCCTTATCTTTGTGTACATGCTGTACCGGAAAGGGACAAAGAAGCGCAGCGCGCGCGATGCCAACGGAAGGGTTGACGGATATCCCCAGATTTTTAAGCTGATAATCCTGACGATTGTGCCGGTTCTTATGAGTACTACTGTCTATAATATCAGTGATGTGATCGACACAAAAATCTTTGGCTCGATCATGATACAGAAAGGGCTCGGAGATGTCAAGACGGATATCTGGGGTGTGTATACCGGAAAATACAAAGTGCTCGTCAATGTCCCGATTGCTCTTGCCAATGCAATGTGCTCGTCCATCGTTCCGGTGCTGACACAGCTGATGGTGCGTGAGGAGTATGGACGTGCGCGGGAGAAAATCGGACAAGCGATGCGTTTCACAATGATTGTCGCATTTCCGAGTGCAGTGGGACTCGCTGTGCTGGCGAGACCAATTATCTCCATGTTGTTTAAGGGCGAGGTTGACATGGCAGTCGACATGCTTCACATTGGTTCTATGTCGGTGGTATTCTTTGCAGTGTCGACATTGACAAACGGTGTGCTTCAAGGCATCAACAGGATGAAGATTCCTGTGCGGAATGCTGCGATTTCGCTTGTCATTCATGTCGTGTTTCTGTATGTGACACTTCAGTTTGGAATGGGAATCAATGCTGTGATTTATGCCAATATTTTATTCGCGGCAGTTGTGTGTGTGTTGAATGCAATGGCAGTCCGCAAGTATCTGCGGTACAATCAGGAGTTAGGGCGCACTTTTATCATTCCGGCGATTGCGTCTGTCGTGATGGGTGGGGTGATCGGACTTTTGAATATGCTGCTCTCCAAGGCTGCAGGTAATGTGGTGACAGTGTTTGCAGGCATCGGTGTCGGTGTGATTGTGTATTTTGTGGTGCTGATTCTGCTGAAGGGAGTCAATGAGCGCGATTTGAGGAGTATGCCTGGCGGAAGGACGATTTTGACGATTGCAAGGAAGGTACACTTGATGTAACAGAGCCGCTGTTTTCATGGAAAATGATGTATAAAAAGTAAAAATAAGCTGATACTATATCAAAGACGCCAAAGTGTTCAAGTTTGACGAGGAGGCTGATGATGGAGAAGAGATATAAGATTGGCTTATTTTTTGTATTGATACTGATTTCGGTTTTGGTGGTCGTCCTGATGTGGAAACGGCATACTATGGATGGTTTTCCTCATGAGGGAGACCGCGTGGAACAAAAGCAGGCAGAACCTGATGCGCCGTCTGAGCTGGATGATCAGTCGCCGAAAACGGCAGAGGAGATTTATCAGGTTCAGAAAACGAACACGCTCACAACAGCTGATACTGTCTGCATCTATGAGAATATCGACAAAAAGGATGGTTCGATGAGCGTGGAGGTGGGAAAGCTTCCGGCAAAATATATCGGCTTGAACAGGGAGGCGCTTGAGAAGCTTCTCGCGGAGGACAGTATGGCGCCGACGCTTGCAGAGAAACAAAAGGGATTTAAGTCACAGCATCTGGAGCTCTTCTCGGCGGAGAAAATCAAGGTGCTGCGCATCTATGACACGACACAGGAGACGACGGGATTTTATATTATGGAAGTCGACGGTGAGGTGTGTGTGTACGAGCATGATAAGACGACGCTGTATTTTAAAACAGGGCTGATGGCGGAGGATCTTCCGCCGGATGTGCGCTATGAGTTGAAGAATGGAAAGTTTATGGACAGCGAACTGCAGGTATATCACTTTATAGAATCGTATAGCAGTTAATTTATGGGAGGAAAGGGTCAAAAGATATGGCAGACAGGGTTATTGTGGCCGGCGGCGGAGCCAGCGGCCTTGTGGCAGCAATATTTGCGGCGGAAAACGGTGCCAGAGTCACGGTAATTGAGCACAAGGACAGGGTGGGAAAGAAGATACTGATGACGGGGAACGGCAGATGCAATCTGACCAATATGAGTGACGTGCGCGGCAAATATTACAGCAGCGATGCAGATTCCCTGAACAGAATTTATGACACACTTGTCAGATTTGATGCAGAGAAGACGAGGGACTTTTTCAGGAGACTCGGGTTATATACGAAAGAGAAAAGGGATGGCGGTGTATATCCGGTGTCGGAGCAGGCGGCAATCGTGCTTGATGTGCTGCGGAGCGCCTGTGACAGGCTTGGCGTGCGGATACGGACAGACTGCGAAGTCACGGCAGTCAAACCTCGTCGGACAGGAGGAACGGTCAGCGTGGTACAGTATATCCGCGCAGACCATGAGCAGAATAAGCGGGAGAAGAAGAGCACCGCGCTGCAGCATAAACATAAAGAGGATATGCTGGAATATGACCGACTAATCCTCGCGACGGGCGGAAAGGCGGCAGCCGTTTCCGGTTCTGACGGCTCTGGATATCAGCTTGCAAAGGGATTAGGGCACAGTATTATTGAGCCGCTTCCTGCGCTGGTGCAGCTCAAGTGTGAGGGCACGTTCTTTCGGGCGCTTTCCGGCGTGAGGGCACAGTGCAGGATCCGGCTGTTGATTGACGGCAGGGAGACTGCGAGTGAGGAGGGAGAGCTGCAGCTGACGGACTACGGAATCTCCGGGATACCGGTATTCCAGATGAGCAGACTGGCATCGCGGGCGATTTACGAGGGGAGACGGTGCGAGGCCGGGATTGACTTTCTTCCATATATAGAAAATGCTGAAAATCAGATTTTTGATAAAAGTATGGATAGGAATATCCGGGATTTTGCACACAAGACAGTGGAAGAATTTCTGTCCGGGCTGGTACATAAAAAAGTGGCCGCTGTAGTCTGCAGGCAAAACGGAGTCGCATCAGGTGCGACAGTCGGTCACACAGGTGTCCGCAAAATCGTGGAATGTATCAGGATGCTCGCGGATTTCAAGGTAAAGATCACAGCACCCAATTCGTTTGAGAATGCGCAGGTATGCTGTGGCGGTGTGCCGCTGGGCGAGGTCGATGAAAACTTTATGTCACGCAGGCATTCCAATGTCTATATCATCGGTGAGCTGTTGGACTGTGATGGCATATGCGGTGGATACAATCTGCAGTGGGCTTGGGCGACAGGTGCGATTGCCGGAGCAGATGCAGCTTTGCGGAGGGACAGGACATGATAACGATTCATCAGATAAAATCAGAGATAAAATTTGACGAGTCCGGCAGGAGACTGGAACTGAGGGACATGCTTGACAGCAAGGATTTCCTTAGAAAAAAAGCAGCAAAAATATTAGGTGTCAATCTGACTGATGTGTCAGATGTCACGATTCTGAAACATTCAATTGATGCGCGGAAAAAGCCGCAGATTTTTCAGGTTTATACACTGGGCGTCACGCTGAAAGACAAAAGCTTAGAAGATAAGATTGTGAAGAAATGTAAAAATAACAATGCTGCGCGATACGCACCTCAAATATATCAATTCCCGGTATCGGGTGAGAGCAGGCTGCCGCAGAAACCTGTCATCATTGGAATGGGACCAGCGGGGCTTTTCTGCGGGTATATGCTTGCGCGGCATGGTTACAAACCGATATTATTGGAGCGCGGCTTTGACGTCGATACCAGAACAAGGGATGTGGAGGCCTATTGGAATGGCGGCCGTCTGAATCTGGAATCCAACGTGCAGTTCGGGGAGGGCGGGGCAGGTACGTTCTCTGATGGGAAGCTTAACACATTAGTGAAGGACAAGAACGGCAGGAATGCAGAGGTGCTGCGGATTTTTGCGGAGTTTGGCGCACCAGAACAGATTTTGTATGAGAGCAGGCCGCATATCGGAACTGATATCCTGAAAAGAGTCGTGGCAAACATGCGAAACGACATCATAAAAAACGGCGGAGAGGTTCGCTTTGGCGCAAAAGTAACCGGACTTCAGATCAGAGAGGGCGTTTTATCCGGTGTTGAGGTCAATGACAGCGAGATGATCCCAGCGACGCAGGCGGTGCTGGCGATTGGACACAGCGCGAGAGATACCTTTACATATTTGGATCAGATCAGGGTGCCTATGGAAGCGAAAGCATTTGCAGTCGGAGTGCGTGTACAGCATCCGCAGAGACTGATCAACGAATGTATGTATGGCGTGGAGCATGGAAATAAGCTGCCAGCAGCGCCTTATAAGCTGACTGCACAGACCAGTACAGGGCGCGGTGTGTACTCATTTTGTATGTGTCCGGGAGGATATATTGTCAACGCTTCAAGCGAACCTGGACAGATTGCAGTGAACGGAATGAGCGATTCAGATCGGGGCAGCGGTCATGCGAACAGTGCCATTATCGTGCAGGTCACGCCGGAGGATTACGGTGCGGACGGTCCGCTTGCGGGTGTCGCGTTCCAGAGACGGCTCGAAGAAAAGGCTTATTCAATTGGCCATGGATGTGTGCCAGTTCAATATTATGGAGATTATAAGCGCAATCAAAGCTCGCAGAATCCGGTTGATCCGGGAAGTTCGCAGCCATGTATAAAAGGTGAATATGTGTATGCGAATCTGAGGGGACTGCTGCCGCAATCCTGTGAGCAGGCATTGATGGAGGGGATGGAGCAGTTTGACAGAACGATAAAAGGATTTGCTGGAGAGAGCGTTTTGCTGGCGGGAGTCGAGAGCAGAACTTCTTCTCCGGTCAGAATTTGCCGGGATGATACGCTGCAGTGCCCGGTAGTGCGGGGGCTGTATCCCTGCGGCGAGGGTGCAGGATATGCGGGAGGGATTACTTCCGCGGCAATGGATGGGATGCGGATTGCGGAGCAGATTGCGATGCAGTTTAAACCATAAATTATAAAGCAGTCAGCGGTAAGCACCTGAAACAAACTCATGTACAGGTGCTTTTTATTTTGTTTTTATATAAATACTGGACTTCTTGTGAAAATAGAATTACAATAATAAAGATTACGAAGAAATAAAATACGGAGGCAAAAGACAGTGGAAGAGTTACGGGCGAAATTAAAGGATAAGCGAAGGATTGTTGTAAAGATCGGTTCCTCCTCGCTTCAGCATTCTGAGACGGGGGATCTTGACTATACCAAGATGGACATTCTCGTGAGAGAGCTCTGCAATATCAGGAATCAGGGTAAGGATGTGATTCTGGTGACATCGGGAGCGATCGGATGCGGCAGGCGGGCGCTTCAGATCAGGCCTCCCTTTACCATCGCACAGAAACAGGCGTGTGCGGCGATTGGACAGGCACGGCTCATGACGACATATCAGAGAATTTTTTCAGAGTACAGTCATCAGGCCGCACAGATTCTGTTGACGAAAAATACGATTGAGGCAGATCTGAACAGAAGAAATGCACAGAATACTTTTAATGAACTGCTTGCCATGGAAGTGATTCCTGTCGTGAATGAAAATGATACGATTTCGACTTTTGAGGTGGAGGATGTCATCGGGGACAACGACACGCTGTCAGCAATCGTCACGGCTCTGGTCGGAGCGGATCTGCTGATTCTGCTCTCAGATATCGATGGACTGTACACGGACGATCCCAGGAAGAATCCTGATGCAAAGTTTATCGCGTGTGTCGACAGCATCACGGACGAACTGCTCAGCATGGGAAAGGCATCAACGGGGAGCAGTGTCGGCACAGGGGGTATGGAGACAAAGCTCACAGCTGCCAGGATTGCGACTTGTTCCGGTGCGGATATGGTTATTGCAAACGGCAAGGACGTGCGTGTCATTCACCGCATTATGGAGGGCAGAAATTACGGTACAATATTTAGGGCAAACAGGGATGAGAATTTTAATTTTACAGATTTTATTGACAATCTGCATCGGTCATAGCACCAGTGGAATTGAGGGATTACATGCATAAAAAGAAAAAAACAAGTGTGAGAAGAATTGTTACCGGAAGGATCGTTTCAGTGCTGCCAGTCGTGCTTTTGCAGGGATTGATCATCTTTGGCATTGCGAGATGGCTTGCGCCGTTTGCAACGCTCTTCTACAGTGTCTTGTCGGTTCTGTCTGCTTTGTTTGTCCTCTTTCTCATATCAAACAGAGGCGAGGGCGCCTATAAGATGCTGTGGCTGCTGGTAATGTTTGTGGCGCCGCTGCCGGGGGCATTGATGTATCTGTTTTATGGAAACAAACGAACCGGAAAAGTGTTAGAACAGCGCTTGAATGCTATCCATGACAGTATTCCTGTAACGCTGAATGATGATGCGAAGGTTCAGGAGCAGTTAGAGAACGAGGAAAAAAGGATTGCACAGACGTTTTCTTATCTTAAAAAGATTACCGGGTTTCCTGTTTTGCGAAATGATTCTGCCCGGTATTATCCAGTCGGGGAACTCTTGTTTGAACAGATGCTCTCTGCTCTGAAAGCAGCAAAACGTTATGTGTTTATTGAGTACTTTATCATTCAGGAAGGTGTGATGTGGGAAGCCATGGTCGATGTCATGGAACAGAAAGTTCAGGAAGGCGTCGATATCAGGGTTCTGTATGATGATATCGGCAGTATCGGAACCTTTTCTGGCCGAAACAGGGCATCGCTCCTGAAAAAAGGGATTAAATGTGAAAAGTTTAATCCGTTGATCGTGCTGAGCGGTGCGCTAAATAACCGCGATCACCGCAAAATCATGGTTGTGGACGGAATCGTGGCGTTCAGCGGCGGTATCAATCTCGCGGACGAGTATATCAATGCGGAACATCCCTTCGGACACTGGAAGGATATCGGCTTTAAAATCACAGGTGATGCGATTAAAAGCTACTCCTATATGTTCATAAAGTTTTGGAATGCATCGTCGCTCAATAAGATTACGAATGCGCTGGTCGGCGATGACTATGATAGGACGCGCAGATCTGATGATATGGATTTTGACGGGTATGTTCTGCCATATTATGATTCACCGAACAGGGAGGAAGCCGCAAGCAACAACCTTTTTATAGACCTGCTGGGTCAGGCGAGAGATTATATATGGTTTTATACGCCGTATTTACTGCTTGGAGATGGCTTGCGCGACGCATTTGTGAGGGCAGCCCAGAGGGGTGTGGATGTCCGGATTGTCATGCCTGGAATTCCGGATAAAAAAGTAGTATACCGAATGTCCAGGAGCTATTACCGCGATCTGTTGGAAGCAGGTGTAAGAATTTATGAATATACGCCGGGATTTGTGCACGCAAAGGCCTGTCTGATGGATGACTGTACTGGTTCAATAGGAACAGTCAATCTTGACTACAGGAGTCTGTATCTGCACTATGAGTGCAATGCATTGTTCTATAAAGCATCGATTCTGGAGGATTTGAAAAAGGATTTCGAGGCTTCGATGAAAGTGAGCAGGGAGCGCACGGTACGGCAGGAAAACAAGAGGTTATTGCACAGGATTATCGACGGAACATTGCGGATATTTGCACCGTTGGTCTGATGTGCAGAGAATGAGGAAAAAGGAGAAGAGAGAAATGTATATAGGAAATCATTTGTCATCGTCGAAGGGATTTGAAAGTATGGGAGAGGAAGCGCTGAAGTTAGGAGCCAACACCTTTGCCTTTTTCACGAGGAATCCGAGAGGAGGGGCGGCAAAGGAGATTGATCCGGAGGACGCACTGAGACTGCGCAGATTGATGGAGGAGCATCATTTCGGTAAGCTGGTCGCCCATGCGCCCTACACAATGAATGTGTGTGCGGAGAAGGAAAACGTCAAAAAATTTTCGAGAGAGACGCTCGCAGACGATCTTGAGCGCATGGAATATCTGCCGGGAAATTACTACAATTTTCATCCGGGTTCCCATGTGGGACAAGGGGCAGAGGCGGCAATTCCCATGATTGCAGACGCTATCAACTGTGCGTTAAAACCGGAGCACAGCACGACAATTCTACTGGAGACGATGGCTGGGAAAGGCTCTGAGATGGGCAGGAGCTTTGAGGAATTGCGGGCAATCATTGACCTTGTGGAGTTGAAAGACAAGGTTGGCGTGTGCTTTGACACTTGCCATGTGTGGGATGGCGGTTACGATATTGTCAGCGGGCTCGATGACGTGCTCAGGCAGTTCGATGCAGTTATAGGGCTTGACCGGCTGAAAGCAGTTCATTTTAACGACAGTATGAATGGGTGCGGAACTCATAAGGACCGCCACCAGAAGATTGGTGACGGAGAGATTGGTGCGGAGGCGCTGAGGGCAGTAGCAAAGCATCCGCTTCTGGCGGACAAGCCTTTTATATTGGAGACGCCAAATGACGATGAAGGGTATGCGAAGGAAATCGCAATGATTAAGAGCTGGTAAAAACGCATAGTTTTTTATGAAAAAAGATATTTATGTTGCAAAGAACAGCGTGTGGGGTTTAATATGAATATAGAGGATAAGATAAAACGAATCAATGAGTTGTATCACAAATCACAGGCGGAAGGGCTCACAGAGGAGGAAAAGGCGGAGCAGGCGAAACTGCGGGCAGAGTATGTGGCAAATATACGTGCAAATCTGAAAAGCCAGCTTGACAATATATCGATTCAGGAAGCCGACGGAAGCATTACAGATATCGGCAAAAAGTATGGAGCCAAGAGCGGCAGGTAACATGGAGTGAAGAAATGGAAACCAAATCTGAGATTAGGAAGAGAATACTTGAGGTTCGGAAAGGGCTGACCGACGAGGAGGTCGCAGCAAAGAGCGAAGCGATTGTTCAAAAAGTAATCAAAACCCCGGAATATAAGGAGGCTGACAATATTTTGCTCTACGCTGATTTCTGCCGGGAGGTGATGACGCGCGGAATCTTCGAGGATGCGCTGCTCCATCGAAAACGAATTTATTTTCCGCGTGTTGACAAGCTGACAAACACTATGGAGTTTTATCAGGTGATTTCCATCAGGCAGCTTGTGAGGGGGTATATGGATATTCTCGAGCCGAGAGAGGATATCCGCTCGCGCTACCAGTTCCAGCCCAGGGAGGACACACTGGCAATCCTGCCCGGGGTGGCTTTCGATACATCGGGATACCGCATAGGATATGGGAAAGGTTTTTATGACAGATTTCTTGCGAACAGGCGGCAGCTCTCGACAATGGCGCTGGCGTATTCCTGCCAGATTATTGATGAGATACCGAGGGATGAGCACGATATCAAGATGGATAAGATTGTTACGGAGGAGATTATTTATTCTTTCCTGCGGATATAAAAATAAAATTAAGTTGCGGAAAGACACCGCAAGTGTAATAGGAAACTGTTGATTTGGTAAAGGAATGGAGAGGGATATGACAATAAGGGAAAAGGCAGCAGCGATGAAGCTTGACAGTACGCTGATGGCTTCGAAGTCTGCCGGAACGAGGAATCAGGCGCTTGCAAATATCGCCAGGGCGCTGCTGGCAGACCAGGAGGAAATTTTTAAGGCGAATGCACAGGATCTCGCAGAGGCGGAGAAAAATGATATACCGGAGGCAGTTGTAAAACGCTTGAAATTCAACACACAAAAGCTGACTGATGTGGTCAAGGGGATTGAGAATCTGATTGATCTGCCTGACAAAGTATATGAGACGCAGTTTGTGCGGGAACTCGACGAGGGGCTTACGCTTGTGCGGGAGAGCTGTCCGATCGGCGTGATCGGCGTGATTTTCGAGGCAAGGCCAGATGCACTGGTGCAGATTGCCTGCCTGTGTATCAAGAGCGGCAACTGTGCGATTTTAAAGGGCGGAAGTGAGACAAAACATACAAACAAAGTATTGTTTTCATTGATTTACCAGGCTGCAATGGAGAGTGGACTGCCAGAGAACTGTCTGTTCCAGGCGGAGCTGAGGGATGAAATCTCAGAGCTGCTCGCGTGCCATGAGTCCGTTGACCTGCTGATACCGAGAGGCTCCAATGCCTTTGTACAGTATATTATGGACAATACCAAGATACCAGTGATGGGGCATGCGGATGGCATCTGCCACATTTATGTCGACAAAGACTTTGATATTGACAAGGCAATCCCGGTTATCATCGATGCCAAGACGCAGTATACAGCAGCGTGCAATGCGGTGGAGACACTGCTGGTGCACTCGGATGCAGTTGACGCGCTGATGCCGCGGCTGAACGAGGCATTTCGGGCGCACAATATAGAGCTGCGCGCCACTGCCGACATTACCGACAGGTATGACAGTAAGCCTGCGGCGGACGAGGATTTCGCAACAGAATATCTTGACCTTATCATTTCTGCCAAGACAGTCAACCATATTGATGAGGCGATTTTGCATATCAATAAATACGGTTCGCACCACACAGACTGTATCATCACGGAGGATAAGGAGGCTGCAGAGTATTTCATGAGAATGGTCGATTCCGCCGGCGTGTATCAGAACTGTTCGACGCGCTTTGCAGACGGTTTCCGGTACGGTTTTGGCGCGGAGGTAGGCATCAGCACAGGGAAGATTCATGCGCGGGGACCAGTGGGGCTTGAGGGGCTTCTGACCTACAAATACAAGCTTTATGGAAATGGGCAGATTGTTGCGGATTATGCTTCTGGGAAAAAGGAGTTTCATTTTAAGGAAATTTATCAATAGGGGGAATGAGGTATGAAGAGACAAAAAGGATCGATACTGCGAAAGTTGAAGCTTTGTGCGGCGTTAGTGGCGGCTGCGGCATCTGTTGCAGTGATGAAACCGCCAACGACAGCGCTGGCATTTAATGTGACACCGATTGAGATGGTTGAGATGTACACTACATCGGGAACGCCTGTGTACGCGACGCCGGACGTGTTTTCGCCGGTGGTGGTGTATCTCGAGCGGTTTACAAATGTGCGCGTATATGGGATTACGGACAACGGATTTTATCAGGTGGATCTGAACGGCACGTTCTATATCCCGGGGCCATTTATGGTGTCGCAGATTCAGCCTGCAAAGACGGAGAAGCAGAAAGCGCTCGAGGATTTGGAGGATTTTGCGGAGGCTTACCGCATGCAGCTCGAGTTTATGGAGAGCTACAGCAGCAGCTTCGCACTGGTCGATGTGACGGGTGATGGGATTCCTGAGATTTTTGATGCGGAAGGGAAGGAAATATATACATACTATGACAAGCGTCCGGTGATGATTTATTATTCTGAAAACCCGGTAAAATTTTATTATTCCAAGAATGAAAATAAGCTCTTGGGCAAATATACATGGAATAAGAAGGATATATGGGAAGTTTACTATAGGGACACGTCCCTGCTGCCATGGGGGCAGTTTAAGTGCATCGGTGTAGCGACTTCGCCGACAAAGGATGCACCTGTGATCACAAGGGATTACACCAACAATGCTGAGACAAGGGCGGATCTCTACAATATTTTGAAGAATAAATTATCACTGTAAGTGTGTCGGGAACTGTGCAGGATTTTCTTACACAGTTCCTTTTACATGTGCTTTATTGTTTTGTGTTACAGAGAAAGATATATTTGCGGCGATGCTGGAACAGTGCCGGTGTCGTCGATATTTAGAGGAAGCTGGGTATATGTTTAAGAAAAAAGCTCAAATACAGAGAGCATCGTATGACAAGGAGAATCAGATACCGATAATGAAATGCAGTATATGCAATGGAGAACGTGTCGTTGGCTTCAAGGATATTCATACGGGAAAATTTGAGGAAGTCATGTTTATCAGAAATGACAGGGATCTGGAAGTGTTTAAGGCGAAGTATGGAGTGGAGACGATCGGGAAAGAGTATTGAGGGCTGTGTGTAATTTAACTACGCGGTCAATGACTTTGCATTTGGTTTGTGCTAGAATAATATTAGGAATGGCAGACAGCACATCAGTTATACGAGGAGGGATACGATGACAGATAGTGAAAAACCTGACTTAATCTTATCAAAAATGCAGGGTATGGAAACAGGAATGCAGGGCATGGAAAACGAAATGCAGGGTATGGAAACGAGAATGCAGGGCATGGAAAACAAAATGCAGGACATGGAAACGAGAATGCAGACTATGGAAAGTGACCTTCAGGAAGTGAAGCAGAAGGTGACAAATATTGATTTAACACTTGAGAATGAAATTCGTGTTAATATCAAACGGATAGCAGAGGGACTTGAAAGTGAACTGCGCAGAGTGAAAGAGCGGCTTGATCAGATTGCGTAGTAACAGGTATATGATGGGTCGTATTGTCTGGAGGGAGTAAAACAGATTTGTTTTGCTTCCTTTTTTAAAGTCCTTTAATAATGTTTTGTAATTGGACACAATCTGTCCATGTGATATGATATATTGGTAGAAAAGGTGAGGAGGTTCCCGCATGGTAAAAAATGATAAAATTTTTCGGATACTCAGTATGTATGACAAGCTTTCTGAGGGAAAAGTGCTGTACAAAAGTGAGGAAGCAAATTTTTTTCAGGTGAATGAAAAGAGTATCCAGCGCGATATTGAGGATATAAGGGAATATTTGGATGCACAGTTTGCGCAGACTGGAAATAAAAACCGATTGGTCTATGACCATAAACAACACGGATATCGGCTGGAGCGTTCCGGGCGGATGATGCTCTCCAACGAGGAAGTGCTGGCAGTAGCAAAGATATTGCTGGACAGCCGTGCGCTCACCAGGGCAGAAATGATGGATATGCTTGACCGGCTGGTAGCGTGCTGTGTTCCGCCCGAAAATCGTAAGCTGGTCAATGACCTGATTGCGAATGAACGGTATCACTATATCGAGCTGCAGCATAAAAAAGTTTTTATGGATATAATGTGGGATGTCGGAATCGCGATCCATGAGACCAGAAACATTGAAATTACATATGAAAGGACAGATCACAAGATTGTGAACCGGAAAGTGCAGCCGCTGGCAATCATGTTTTCTGAGTTCTATTTCTATCTGGCAGCAAACATTGAGAATATCGACAAGGAAAAAGCGTTTCAAAATGCAGATGACAAGTATCCGACTATTTACCGAATAGACAGGATACGGAAATTGAAAGTGTTGGAGGAACATTACAGGATTCCCTATAAAGACCGCTTTGAGGAAGGCGAGTACCGCAAGCGGATACAGTTTATGCAGGGAGGACGACTGCAGAGGACGGAATTCTGGTATCAGGGCGTGAGTGTGGAGGCCGTGTTGGATCGTCTACCTACAGCAAGGATATTGAAGGAAGAAGAGGGAAGATATCTGATCAGTGCAGAGACGTTTGGCAGCGGGATCGAGATGTGGATTCGGAGCCAGGGGGATCGGGTTGAGATGGTAAAAAAATAATTTGGAAAAATTTGTGTGAAGGACATATCCTGTCCAGGCTTTTTGATACAATTCATGTGAGTTTATTTGAAATCTATCAGATAACAGGAAATGTATGAGGAGGACAAGAGATGTTTTGTACAAATTGCGGAAAGGAAATCGAAGGAAATGTAAGATTCTGTCCAGAGTGTGGCGCGTTAGTGACTAAGGCAGTAGAAAAAGCCGATGACAGAAGCGGAGAAAAAAGCATATCGCCAGAACCAAGGATTGGCAGCATAGGAGATCTGGGTTTGCTAAGACAAATGACAGAAAAGGCAGGAAAGACGAAAAAAGCAGCCGGGAGAATTGCGGTGATACTAATGTTGGTGTATGCTTTTTTGACAGTACGGGGATTGTTGAATATGCTGCAATCTGTACTGGATGGAAAAGATGATATTATGAGTTTTGTGTTTCAGGTATTTGTGATCATCCTTTTTACCTGTGGTCTACTGCATATTGGCCTGGAGATCATTCTCCCATTCATACAGGGAAGGAAGGCAGTACATGCAGAAGAATATCTGAAGTATATTCAGGTCAATGACAGAAGAGCACTGATGCATGCACTTGGACAGATGAAATGCGCCGCAGTAAAGAGCGTTTACATGGATGAGCATGGAGATGTATGTGTGGCAGGAAAGAAAAGCAAACACACAGTTACGGTACAAAATGGTATGCCTGTCATAATGTCTAAAAGAGATAATTATAAGGCAGTGTTGGAACGGGAAACAATCGCGGCATGTCTTCTGAAATTTCTGGTTCCAGAGGCACCGATCAATGCCTACGAGAACGAAAAGAGTAATCTGCAGTTGTCGAGAATGAGACTGTTGCTCGCCATTGTCGCGGCACTGAGTGGATTGCTCCTGATTGTCGTTGCTATCGTTTATGCAACTGGCGACAGTTACATTAATATGGTAAAGAACGGCTATCCAGAATTATATCCCAATATAACATACAGAGAGGCGTTTGATGCGTTTTTCGGAGAGTGTGAATGGGAGTATTTTGAGTCGGAAGATGGCAGGGATGTGGTGGAATTTCATGGAAATTGTATGTATGGCGATGAACAGGTATTGATAACGATACAATTTCTGGTATATGAAGACAAAGGAACGTTTGAAATTTATACCGCTGCCATTGATGGCGAAGAGCAGCCTGCTTTGGTTTATTCTCTATTATTATTAAAAGTATTTGAGAGTTATAATGGGGATGGCGAGAGGGGAAAACTGCAGTTGGAGGACTTTATTTCCGACGAAAATGACTCGTCGGCATTCATAGAGAGCGAGGAAGCTGCTCCTGCCATGGACTTGCCGGAGGGGATTGACAATTCTGGCGATTGGAATATAGGGCAGGATAACACTGTAACATGGGAGAGTATCCGCGGGATGTCCGGACGATGGAGTGACGGTAATGTTGAAGTATCTGTCAGCATCTATTCTGATGCAGAAGAATATGTAGCTTACAGCGAGGTTGGAACTTGTTTCTTTGGAGAGATACTGGGAACGCTGTGTTTTATAGGAAGTGACGAAACCAGTCAGTATCTGATGTGTGAGCTGGATCAGGGAGACTGTTTTACCCTGCAGTACTGGGGTGGCGGAGAGATGAAAATTGTAGATGCGACAGAGGGGTTGCGTTCCGTGGTCGGCGTTACCTTGTACTGTGAAGAACACTATGAATCCTAATATGGATTAACACGAAAGGTTAGCCATATTGATAGAAAATTGCACAGAAAAAAGGCGTCCGGGGCAGCACAGCGGACGCCTTATGAAAGATGCTGGCACTATGGTTTGAAGGTCAGCAGTGTGCTGACTGGGATTTCCAAAACATCAGCAAGATCCATCAGGGTATCCAGAGATATAGAGGTTGGCATATTGGGGGCTTCGATATTGCTCATGTGTGTGCGGCTGATGCCTGCTAATTCAGCAAGCTGCAGCTGGGTTAAACCTTTTAATTTGCGGTAGTAGGCTATATTCAGCCCGATCATTTTGTATTCTTGTTCGCGGTTATTGTTCATGATTTGTCACCTCATATTTAGTTTAGCGGAAATGGGGTGGGGTTAAACAATGAAATTGTGTGCAAATACAAGGTTAAATATTGCAAATACTGATTCTATATGATAGAATTTATATAATAGATAAAAAATGTAACGATATGTAAAATAATATGAGATAATGCTCAAAAGGTTTTATTAACTAAATTGCTATACCGAAACAATCCTTTGTATTCGATTTATTAAGGTAAAATGACATATTTTTGACTAATACCTTATAAAAGGATAGTTCGAAAAGGATGATTGCCGAATATTTTTCTACATTATTAAAAAAATAAACAGAGTGGACGAAGCTTTAAGTGCGTCGATGATTTTAGAAAGGAGTTATTTTGAAGATTCAAATTGAAAAGAGATTATATGAAACTGTACAAAAAAAGTATAGTTCTTTGGAATATCTAATTGAAGAGACAATTCCAGCAATTTCATCTAGTAATTTAAAAATGTTACCAAAGTATGATATTTTTTCTACCGAAACGGTATCTGTGTATATATCAGATGATGTTATTGATATTATAAATACATGTATGTCGAAAGAATGGTCCGTTGATGGTATGGTAAATTATATTATTGGGTTAGGATTTATTATGGAGGTGTAAATGGCAGAAAACTTTTATCAGGATTATTATGATATATGTCTTTCGTGTTCAGGACAAGTGAATCAGTGTATAGAAGAACTTTCTTCTTTTGATTTGTCGGCCAGGCCTGTTGCCGAACTTTCTGCGATAGATTATTATTTTGCGATACTACTTGGATTTGTTGGTGCATTAATAACTTCAGGCAAAAACGTGGAAATAATGTTAGATAAGATCCATCAAATTGCAAGTGAAGCGCCCAAGTCTGGCGATGATATTGGTAAAAAGATTATTAAATTTTTATTGGGACATCATGGAGACTATATCGATTCTGTACCTGTTAAAGATACAAACGGTACAGCAAGGAAATTTGTCACAAGGCAGGCACAGGAAGCTGGTAATACCTATATTATGAATGGTTCACGGACAGGGCCGCATAGGATTTTCTGGGGACATGATGTTTTATCGTTTAATAAAGATAACCCTTTTCTGATTATGCAAAAGCAGTTGCCAGGGATCAAAGGTATTGTGCAGGTTTTTAAGCATTTGACGGCGGATATGTTTTCAAAACAAGGACTGCCAATACCGTCTTCGTCATGGTGGGATTATGGTTATACCAATGAAAAAGGTGTAAAAAAAGTAGGAAACAAATTATTGGACTACTGCAACAATCTTTATGAAAGTATAGAAAGAAAAGACAAAATTAATGTTACAGGTGCAAATAATGATATTTTTAATCATATGTTTTCTATCCGTATTCAGGATATAGGTGTGCAAAAGGTAGGTGCAGTTTTGTGCGATAGATACTTGTCCTATCGAAATATTAGCAATAAAGTAATTCAACATCAATTTAAACTAATTTTTTCCGCAGTGTTGTTTTACATGAACAGTTTATTTGGAGCTATTCAATATCATATCCCTTATATAAATTGGTCAGCTGGGTTAATGATGATAAAAGAACTTGCCTGTATGTTATGCGGGAGTAGCATGGAAACGATGCGTTTGCAAAAAGTAACGGACAACTTATTAAAGCAGACAGAGATCTTAGAAAAACGGGCAAACTTTTTGGTATCATATGTTGATAGGATTTCAGGAGGAACGAAATGATACAATTGACAATTCCGTTGGTGGCAGTATTAAGTGCGAGTGGAGGAACAATATTAGGCTGCATCATCCGGCAGCCAGAAATTAATAATTTAAAGGGACAGCTTAGGGCTTTGCAAAAGGACAACAGTGAAATCAAGAAACTAATGATTCAACAGCAAGATGCCTTACAGAAGTTGATTGCTGAACAGGCGAAAGTAAAATTATTCCAGATACCTAAAAAGAAGAAGATAGATGATAGAATTCGGGGGGTGATATGGGAAGGGTATTTATATAAGGAATATGTCGATTTGTTGTGCAAAGCGGTACATTCTGGTGGAAATGATTGTTTTTCAGAGGAGGAGAAGCAGACCTTTGAACTGGCTACCAGACAAGTGGAAGGCAAAACGCTGACAAAGGAGGAGTATGACGTGTTACGAGATTATATTTGCTTTAAATATAAGAAAGAAATCTACAAAAAGCGGGATGTGGGAATTCTGGAATATGTCAAGCATGTACATGTATAAGGTAGATTTTGACAGTGGGGTAAAAAACGAATGAAAGATAAGAGTGTCACACAAATACTTATTGAAATCTTAGCAGGAGTACTTCTGATGATTCCTCTGATTACATTTAACATTAATAAAACAGTATGGATTGTCATTAGTAGAATATTGTATTCCTTTGGTATCATGTTAGTTATGACTAAATTATTGAGTATCGTATATAGGATGATTTCTTTTATATTTAAGGGAGTTATGGTACATTTCCAGAAATCTTATTGGGTATTGTATTTTTTATTCATATTTTTGGGGGTGACTGTCTGGAATCAGTATCCAGATTATTTTGCCAAGGGATATTTTGTGGCTGAAATTATTGCATATGTGTTGTTTGCATTCTGGTTTTTGTTAGATATGCATACTACAAAATGTCTTACCTATATTAAATATCTTGATATGATATTAAATTATACAGTAAGCGAGCACAAAAAATATGTAGATACATATAAAAATGATATGAATAACATATCTGTCCGAAAAGATACATTGGTGAAAGATCTGGAACAATATTTTCCACCAAAATTTTTGAGGGATCCTTTAAAAGATTTAAGAAGGGATCCTGACCTTACGCATATAGATAAGTATTTACAAAAGCTTCCTTTTTTTAAAGGTGGATATAAAGGAATAGACGGCTTATTATCTGGTCAGTATAATGTAAACCATTTCTTGGTTTCTGTTGCAAATTATATAGAAAAACTGGAAAGTGATGAAGTATGGATGGATGATGAAAAAGAAATATATGACAGCTATATTACAGAAATGGAGAAAATGGTATCTACGATCAGAAAGAGTGGACAGAAGATTGAAACACTAAGCGAACTGGGGTTTGACACAAATCGATTTCAGGAGATACTAGAAGGTGATATTGCAGCTGCAAGAAATAACAGAAAAAATATCAAGCAGTTTTGGAAGATAAATAAAAAAATAAATAAGATGCGGAGGAAAAATTATGGAAGATAATTATACAAATGAGTTAATTGAAGTGAATACAAGTAAAAGTCAACTTAATCAAATATCAGGTGAGGACACTGTGCAGCTATTACAGGATTTCACTGGTATCATTATAGGATTATCGCAGAAAATCGCAGAAAATAATGCGGCAAAATATAGGGCGCAGGCGGAAGTTATGATTGCAGATATCCAGGCTAAAATGCAGGCTGAGTTACAAGATGTCAATGGATATTATAATACAAGGGAAAAACAAGAAGAACATTTTAATAAAATAATTATGGGCTATCAGGAACAATTTAAAATACTGACAAATCAACTGATATCAGAAGAAAATGAAACAAAAGCCGCAAATTTGCGATGGGCAATCGAAAAACTTCAAAGCGGAGTGGGCGAACAGCTAGACCAGCTTGCAAAAAATATTGCAAATGAACAAAATGTACGGTTAGAGACATCTAAATCTAGAAGTGGGGGGTTATTAGGCTTTTTTAGAAGAGGATAAATTGTTTTTCATGAGATGAAATAAGGCATGACAAGAGGGTGTAATTAGTTTTGTGTCTTAAAGGTTCCCATAATACATTTAAAATTATTCAGTATTTATAAGGTCTCGTGAGCTCTAACCATACCTGGTCTCTGAAATAAGATGAAAAGGGCAAAGGCACAAAATTAAAAACATTACCCTTTAAAGACAGAATTCGCAGCAGGAGAAATATCAACTTTATACATTCGTGTTCTCCTTCAGTATGGAACGTAAGTCAGCAGATGCTTTACGGGCAGAAATATCTGGAACTCCAGCCGTTCTTAATTCTTCGATTTCAACCAGCTTTTCCCGCAATTCCAATTGCTTTACACGCTGGTCATATGCGGAGATGTCCATAACGACTAAGTCACCCTCACCATTTTTGGTCAAGAAAACAGGTTCGCCCGTCTCTTTGCACAGGTTTGCTATTTCAGTATAATTCTGACGAATGGCAGCGGAAGGTTTAATGATTGTTTGCATAAGAAAATTCCTTTCATAGAAAAATTTAATATGAATTATAATGTCATTATACTATGGCAAAGAGAAAATGACAAATAGAATTCAGATATTCGTGTATATTTGTTGTTATTTTTTCAACAAATCTTCTCGTTGAGAGAACAATAATTTTATGTTATTATTGTAGTAGAAGATACACGAGGAGATAAAATATGTGATATATTGAATCAATACAGTAAATTTGTGCAGGCATATGAAGCGAACAAAGGCAGTTCAGACCGTATGGGGGATACGATTAAGTATTGCGTGGAACATGATATTTTAAAAGAATATATAGAGCGGAAAGGGAAAGAGGTGCTTAGTATGTTGACGATGGATTGGGACTATGAGGAAGCGATGGAAGTAGCGCGCGAAGAAAGTGAGCAAAAAGGAAAAAAGAAAAAGGAAACAGAATATGTTATAAGATTTTATCAGGACGGGGATTCAATACAGCGGTTGGCAAGAGTCATGGGCAGGACTGCTTCGGAAATCCAACAGATATTATATGAAAATAACATACCTATAACACATTAGATAGTTATACAAGTCTTTATTCGTTTATATTTTCTCTCAGTAAGGAGCGAAGATTGGCAGATGCTGAATGGGCAAAGACTGTATCCTGATCAGGGAACTTCCAGCAGGCTGCGGATTTGCAAATGTTTTGTTTCCGCCGCTTCCGCATTCTGGAAAACCAGCGCTTGTCGTTGAACTAAAGTATGACAATGCTGACGGCACAGCTGTGAAATCCCCTTCTGGCCCGCAATAGGCGACTGCCAGAAGGGGATTTTAATTGCGTGCGGACTATATTATTTCAGGTATTCCGTCAACAGCAAAAACGTGTTCAGCACACCGTCCTTATGGCTTCGCTCATAGCCGTGTGATGCGTACACGCCAGCCCCAATCAGCCCATGTTTCACATCATATCCGGCAGTGAGCGCCACATCTGCATCGGATCCATAGTGAGGGTAGACATCCACTGCAAAGTCAAGCTTCTGGCGCCTGGCAGCAGCGATGAGACTGGAAACGACCTCATAATTATACGGTCCGCGGCTGTCCTTTGCGCAGATGGAAACCTGATGCTCTGTGCAGGTGAGTCCGTTTCCGATGCAGCCCATATCGACAGAGAGTACTTCTGACACATCGGACGGAATCGAAGCCGCTCCGCCATGTCCGACTTCCTCGTATACTGTGATATGCTGATATACATTTCTGGGAAGTGTGATCTTTTCCTCTTTCACATATTTGGCGAAGCCCAGCAGAATGCCGACACTGAGCTTGTCGTCCAGAAAACGGCTCTTGATGTATCCGCTTTCTGTGATGGTAGTGCGCGGGTCAAAGCAGACGATATCGCCGGGCAGGATTCCAAGAGCCAGCGTGTCCTCCTTTGTCCGGACCTTCTCATCAAGCACCACCTCCATGACATCATAGGAGCGGGAGGTGTCATCAAACTTTCCATTGACGTGAATCGATGCGTCACACAGCTGAAAAGTTCCAGTGTAGATTTTGCCGTTACGCGTATAGATTTTGCAGTTTTCAGCTTCGGCATTGTTGGCGTTCATGCCGCCGATGGGAGAGAGTTTGAGACATCCGTTTGGATTGATGTCGCATACCATCGCGCCAAGTGTGTCGATGTGGGCTTCCATCATAAGCGCATCATTTTTATCCCGGCAGCCGCCAATTTCGCAGAGCACACCGCCCTTTATGGTCTGTACAGGTGCATATCCAAGAGAAACATATTCATTCATTACATGTTCTGCTGCCTTCTGGGTAAAGCCGGACGGACTGTCAATCGCCAGAATTTTTTTGGTCTCTTCAAGAATGTACGATAAGTATTTTTTTGTGTTGATTTTTTTAGGCATTGTATTTCATCCTTTCCTGATATTTTGTAGTATGCTATTCTTTATCAATATAGCACAAAACAGTGATGTTGGCGAATGAATTTTAAGATGGATTCTTCATAATGAAGCAGCTTGATGAAACGGATTGAAAAGTTTTAGTTGTGGAAATTGACGGAGTCTTGTATACTAAAGAAATATGAACGGAATTTTATCAACTGTCCACTTGTTGAGGAAGTTGTCTTATTATCAGTGTTCGCAAAAGGGTTATAGAAAGGCAGAAAGAATATGATCAGGAATGAAGAATTAGAAGCAATACTGGAAACGATTGATTTGAGAGATGACGCGCCAGCGGACGAGCCGATGCGTCAGTATTATTTTATCAAAAAGGCGCGTGAGCTTGTAAAGGATGAGAGTGAGAAGCTGGGCAGGCGTCTGACGGCGGACGGGGAGACGTTTGGCTGTCAGATGAACGCTAAGGACAGTGAAAAACTGATTGGAATTCTGGAAAATATTGGTTTTGAGATGATTGAGGACGAGTCGGCGGACCTTGTATTTTACAACACCTGCACAGTGCGGGACAATGCAAACCAGCGGGTTTACGGCAGGCTGGGGTTTGTACATAACATGAAAAAGAAAAATCCGCACAAAAAGATTGCGCTCTGCGGCTGTATGATGCAGGAACCGTCAGTCATTGAAAAGATACAGAAAAGCTATCGCTTTGTGGATCTGATTTTTGGCACACACAATATCTACAAATTCGCAGAACTGCTCGTCGCAATGTACAGTTCGGACAGCATGATCATTGACATTTGGGAGGACACGGACAAGATTGTTGAGGATTTGCCCGCCGAGCGAAAGTATGCTTTTAAATCGGGCGTCAACATCATGTATGGCTGCAATAATTTCTGCAGTTATTGTATCGTCCCCTATGTGCGCGGGCGTGAGAGAAGCCGCAATCCCAAGGATATCATCAGAGAAATCGAGAATCTTGTTTCAGAGGGCGTTGTGGAAGTCATGCTTTTGGGGCAGAATGTCAATTCCTATGGAAAGACACTGGAGGAGCCCATGACCTTTGCACAGTTATTGCAGGAAGTGGAGAAAATAGAGGGTTTGGAGCGGATACGCTTTATGACTTCGCACCCAAAAGATTTGTCAGATGATCTGATTCAGGTGATGAAGCATTCCAAAAAGATTTGCCGCCATCTGCACTTGCCGCTGCAGGCGGGATCTACGAGAATATTGGAGGCTATGAACCGGCGTTATACAAAGGAGCAATATCTTGCGCTGGCGCACAAAATCAGGCAGGAGATACCTGACATTTCACTCACAACGGATATTATTGTAGGGTTCCCGGGGGAGACCGCAGCGGATGTGGACGAGACGATCGAGGTGGTGAGGGAAGTGCAGTATGACAATGCCTTTACGTTTATTTATTCCAAACGCACAGGTACACCTGCTGCCACGATGCCGAATCCCACAAGTGAAGAGGAAATCAAGGAGAATTTTGACAGACTTTTGAAGGTTGTACAGGAAACAGCGCGTAGCCGTGTTGGACGTCTTACAGGAGAGGTACACAGCGCACTTGTGGAGGAAATCAATGAGCACGACGCTTCTCTTGTGTCAGGCAGGCTTTCCAACAATACAATTGTGCATTTTCCGGGTGATGCGTCCCTGATTGGAAAGATTGTTGATGTCAGACTTGTGGAGGCACATGGATTTTATTATATGGGAGAAAGAAGTGAGTAGCAGGGAGAAGGTTTAGAAATTCATTGGGAACAGACCAGATTTTCCCGTGAAATACTCTTGAAATATTGCCCGAACGGGTATATATTAAGGATGTTTGTTCAATTACAATTTTGTATATACTTATGAGGAGATTATTATGGAAAAGTTAAAACCAAAGTTGTTTTCGGTAATGAAAACTTACACAAAACAGCAGTTTGTAAAGGACGTTGTGGCGGGGATTATTGTGGCGATTATTGCGCTTCCTCTGTCGATTGCGCTTGCACTTGCATCAGGTGTAGGACCGGAACAGGGCATTTACACAGCGATTATTGCGGGCTTTTTGATTTCATTTTTTGGCGGAAGCCGTGTGCAGATTGCGGGACCGACGGCTGCTTTCGCCACAATCGTTGCAGGAATCGTTGCACAAAAAGGCATGGACGGGCTGATTCTTGCAACAATTCTTGCAGGATTGATACTGGTTGTGATGGGATTTCTGAGACTGGGCAATTTGATCAAATATATTCCGTTTACCATCACGACAGGATTTACAGCAGGTATTGCAGTGACCATTGTAATCGGACAAATCAAGGACTTTTTAGGACTTACATACCCGGAGGGGACGGTCACGATCGAGACGATGGAAAAGATGGAGGCGATTGTAAAAAATGTGTCCACCGTCAATTGGCAGGCTCTGATTGTCGGAATTGTATGCCTTGCCATATTGATTGCATGGCCATATATCAATAAAACCATTCCGGGCTCATTGATTGCTGTGATTGCGGGGATTCTGATGGTGAAGCTTTTACACATGAATGTCAACACGATCGGCGACCTGTATGAGATTAGCAATAAACTGCCAGGCATTCATATTCCCAGTTTTACGATGGCAGATATCACAGGGATTCTTCCAGATGCATTCACGATCGCCGTTCTCGCAGCGATTGAGTCCCTTCTGTCCTGTGTCGTTGCCGACAGCATGATCAACTCGAAACACCGTTCCAATATGGAGCTGATCGCGCAGGGAATCGGCAATATCGGTTCGGCTCTGTTTGGCGGAATCCCGGCCACAGGTGCGATTGCGCGAACTGCTGCCAATATCAAAAACGGCGGACGCACACCGATCGCAGGCATGGTGCATGCAGTTACATTGGTACTAATCCTCGTAGTGTTAATGCCTTATGCGGCGCTGATTCCGATGCCGTGTATTGCAGCAATTCTGTTTATGGTAGCTTACAATATGTGCGGTTGGAGAACGTTTGTCAATCTGTGCAAATCATCACCGAAGAGTGATATCATCGTGCTTGTCACAACCTTTGTGCTGACGATCGTATTTGATTTAGTTGCGGCGATTGAGGTTGGTATTCTGCTTGCGGCGATCCTCTTTATGAAGCGCATGAGCGATGTCATGGAAGTGGAGGGCTGGAAGTATGTCGACGACGAGGAGGACCCGGACAGCATCTCGCTCCGGGAAGTTCCGGCGCACACGCTTGTGTATGAAATCTCAGGACCAATGTTTTTTGCGGCCGCAGATAAGATTCTGAATATTTCAGCGAATGATGACACGCAGTTTTTGATTCTCCGCATGAGAAGTGTGAGCGCAATCGACGCGACGGCAATGCATTCGCTGGAGCAGCTGCATGAGAAATATGCGAAACGAAATATCCAGATTATCCTTTCCCATGTCAATGAACAGCCCAAGGCCGTTATGGATAAGGCAGGATTTACGCGGGAAATCGGAGAAGAGAATTTCTGTACGCATATTGATGAAGCACTCGAGCGCGCGAAAAAACTTGCAGCGCAGTAACTGGGAGCGTGTCTGAAAAATGCATTGTAATAGGTTTTGGATATGAAAACGATATTTGTGGTTGATGATGATATCAATATTGGAAATATGCTGGAGGAGCTTCTGTCCAGGGAGGGTTATCGCGTCGCGCGCGCCTATTCCGGGACGGAAGCTCTCCTTGTGCTGTCGTCAATTCGGCCGGATCTTGTACTGCTTGACTTGATGCTGCCGGGATTGGACGGCAAGGCGCTGCTGCCGCGGCTGAACGGTATTCCGGTGATTGTCGTCAGTGCAAAGGCGGGCGTGGAGGATAAGGTGGACTTGCTGCTTGGCGGGGCTGCAGATTATGTGACCAAGCCGTTTGACACGAAGGAACTGCTTGCGCGCATTGCTGTGCAGCTTCGGAATGCTGCAGCAGCTGGTGCTGGTATGAGACTGGAATATGGGGATATTGTCATGGATACCGGCACGCACAGTGTAGATGTGTGTGAACAGGCGGTACGTCTGACGAAGACGGAGTATGCGATCTTAAAATTGCTGCTGCAGAATCCTACGCAGGTCATCACAAAGACACTTCTTTTGGAAAAAATCAGCGAGGACACCCCGGACTGCATGGAAAGCTCTCTGCGGGTGCATATGAGCAATCTGCGCAAAAAGCTGCGGGATATTGGCGGAAAGGACTATATCGAATCCGTATGGGGCATTGGATTTAAAATGTATGAAACTTAATAAATTCTTTACACTTTTCTTAACAGGTTTCTTAACAAAGTATCTGTAGAATACAGAGAGTAAGGGATAATTCTTATGAAAGGAAAGGTCTTTTCACAGGAAGAAGGCTGTGCAGGCTGCAATGCGGCAGGCGCTGCATGGTGAGAATTTCCCCAATATGCTGATATACGAAACTTTAACAGAAAGGAGTCGCAGCTATTCTGAACAGCGTTTTACAGAATTCTGAACAGCTGCAAGTGTAACATTATGGAGTATGTATTGACCACCAATGCCTTGTGTAAGCATTATAAGCACTTCAAGGCGCTAAACGGACTCGACATGCATGTTCCCAAAGGGGCAGTCTATGGTTTTGTCGGGAAAAACGGCGCCGGGAAAACCACATTAATCCGTCTGATCTGCGGGCTTCAAAAGCCTACATCAGGCGAATTTGTGTTATACGGGGCAAAAAACACGGAAAAATCAATCCGGAGTGCACAGCGCAGAATCGGGGCGGTCGTGGAAACGCCATCGATTTACCTGAATATGACAGCGGAGGAGAATCTGAAGGAACAGTACTGTATCTTAGGGCGTCCGTCTTACGAAGGCATCCCAGAGCTTTTGGAATTGACAGGAATCGGAGATACAGGCAGGAAAAAGGCGAAAAACTTTTCGCTCGGTATGCGCCAGCGGCTTGGAATTGCCATTGCGCTCTGCGGGGACCCGGATTTTCTGGTGCTGGACCAACCGGTCAACGGGCTTGATCCGCAGGGGATTATCGAGATGCGCGAGCTGATTCTCAGGTTAAACAGGGAACGCGGCATCACAGTGCTGATTTCAAGCCATATCTTAGATGAACTTTCCCGCCTTGCGACACATTACGGTTTTATTGACAGAGGTCACATCGTGAAGGAAATCAGTGCGGAGGAGCTGGAGGCGGCGTGCCGGAAATGTGTGCGCGTGGAGGTTTCCAATGTAAAATTCTTTGTGCAGGCGGCAGACCGTATGCAGCTGGAATACCGCATTCTCTCGGAATCTATGGCAGATGTTTATGGGAACGTGCCCATTACGAAATTGATCATGGCGCTTGCAAATGAGGGCTGCGAAGTGCTGTCCATCCATGAGTGCGACGAGAGTCTCGAGAGCTACTATGTCAGTCTGGTCGGAGGAGGTGACAGCCATGAGTAAATTATTGTATGCAAACTTTGTACGCCTGAAACACGATGTCTGCTTTTGGGTGATACTGCTGGTGATGGCTGCGATTGGGGTGATTCAGCCTGTCAGTTCTTATCATAGTATGCAGCGGTACACAGATTACGTGATACCTTTGGAAAATTCGTTCACAAACTATATTCCGCTGATTGTGATTTTTGGCGCGGCTTTCTGCAGTCTGTTTATCGGAACAGAATACAGCGACGGGACGATTCGCAATAAGGTTATTATTGGACATAGAAGAGCAGATATTTATCTGTCGAATCTGATCGTCTGCTTTGTGGCGGAATGCGTCATGTGTCTCGTTTTTTTCGCCGCGAATCTTTGTGTCGGGATTCCATTGCTTGGCTTTTTCCAATGCGGACTCGGTATGATATTGGGGTATACGGGGTGCGCTTTTGTACTGTGCGCTGCGGTGACAGCACTCTATACCCTGGCTGCCATGTTAAGTCAGAACAAGGCAGTGGCGGCGGTGGTGTGCACGTTAGGAATTGTTTTCATGATTTTCGGCGGCGCCTATCTCAATGCAAGAATTAGTGAGCCGGAGATCTATGATGCCTATACTTATATCGATGCTGCTGGAAATATTGAGGAATCGGAGGCATGGATCAACCCCAATTATATAAGCGGAACCAAGCGTGTCGTATATGAATTTTTAAATGAGTTTTTACCGGGAAATCAGACAGTATTGCTCTGGCAGGGTGTGGCGGTCCATTTATGGCAGATGGCGCTGTATTCTGGTATCATAACAGTGGCAGTGACTGGGGTTGGCATCTTTTTCTTTTGTGAGGAGGACATTAAGTAAGGAGCTGTAGAAATTCACATATTGGAAGGGTGGGGAGATTGTATGGAGATATGGATGTTGGGTTTGACGGGTATTCTTTTGATTGTCGTCGCGGTATTAGGGTTAAAAATAGTTCTTATGCGAAAGGCCGCACGGGAGATTTCCACAGCTTTTGCGGACCGGCTTACCACAGAAACCAACATCTTGATCGATATCTCCAGTCGTGACCGTTATATGCGCAGTCTGGCAGCAGATATCAACGCACAGCTGCGAAAACTGCGCAGGGAGCGGCTGCGCTATCAGCAGGGAAACATGGAAGTTATGGACGCAGTCACCAGCATTTCCCATGATCTGCGCACGCCGCTGACTGCAATCTGTGGTTATCTTGATCTGCTCAGGCAGACAGAGCAGACACCGGATGCCGGGCGTTATCTGGACATTATAGAGGAGCGCGTTGAGGCGTTGAGGCTGCTGACGGAGGAATTGTTTGGGTACTCGGCGGCGGTCTCCATGGTGCGTGGGAGCAGGGAGGCTTCGTGTGAGGAGGTTTCGCATAGAGAGGGTCTGTATGAAGAGATTTCACTAAACAGTGCGTTGGAGGAAAGCGTTTCAGCATATTATGCCGCCCTGAAAAAACACCAGATCACGCCATACATCGCAATGCCAGAGGCAAAAGTGGTTCGCAGGCTGAACAAAAATGCGTTATCCCGCATCTTTGGAAATATCCTCAGCAATGTTCTGAAATACAGCGATGGCGACTTGGAAATCGCATTGTCAGAGCAGGGGGAGATTGTGTTTGCCAACCATGCGGCTGCGCTGGATGAACTGCAGGTCATGCAGCTGTGCGACCGCTATTATACTGTGGAAACTGCTGCGAATTCAACCGGGCTGGGGCTTTCAATTGCCAAGGAGCTTACAGAGCAGATGAATGGAACAATCGCGGTGCAGTACGAGGAGGGAATGCTGCGAATATATATTCGGTTTTAGGGCACGAAAAGGGAAAATGAATGCGGAGAATGCCGCATTTGAAACTGCGTGCAGCGAAGCATTGAAACAGATTCAGGATAAAAAATATGAAGAAGTGTTTGTCAGGGATGGTATGCAATTTACCAGTATGGGATTGCATGTTACCAGAAATGATGTTGTCGAGGGGAATTGTGCATATTTTTTTGGGTTGTGAAATGAGGAAAAGTCGTGTATAGTATATATAAAAAGCGAAGCGGAGGCGAATGATATGAGATACTTTAACACAGAGGGAGTGTGCAAACCGGAAGAGCACTATATTGTGAGGCTTGAGGACAGGATGGCTTATATAAAAAATACATTGGTTGACCGCAAAAAATATTTCGTCATCAACAGGGGCAGGCAGTATGGGAAAACGACGACGCTTGCCGCATTGGAGGATTATCTAAAAGATGACTATATTGTGCTGTCACTGGACTTTCAGCAGATGGGAACAGAGGATTTTGCGGATGCACCGACGTTTGCGCATGCGTTTGCAAATGTGCTGATAGAGACGCTTGAGATCAATGGACTGAGTGACCAGGAAGAACTGATGGAGCCGCTGACAGAGATTGTGAGCAGAGACGGCAACAGCCTGAAGGATTTGTTTATGCGTCTGAGCAGAATGTGCAAAAACAGCACACGGCCAATCGTGCTCATGATCGACGAGGTTGACAGTGCGTCTAACAATCAGGTTTTTGTTGATTTTCTGGCACAGCTGAGGGGATATTACTTAAAGCGGGATAAGATGCCGATTTTTCACTCTGTCATTCTTGCAGGCGTTTACAGTATCAAGAACCTCAAATTAAAGCTGCGTCCTGAGTCAGAGCACCAATACAACAGTCCGTGGAATATTGCGGCTGATTTTAAGATCAACATGAGTTTTTCAGCAGAACAAATTGCTGCAATGCTGGGGGAATATGAGGCAGACAACCAGACCGGAATGGATATCCATACAGTTGCAGAAGAAATCTACGCCTATACGTCAGGGTATCCGGTGTTGGTATCGACAATCTGCAAATATATTGACGAGGACTTATCAGGACAGGAAAAATTTGAAAGTTCTCAAAAGGCATGGACCAGGGACGGTGTGGCGGAGGCCGTAAAAAATATGCTTAAGAAGAGTACACCGCTGTTTGAGAGTATGGTGCGGCAGTTAGACTTATATGAAGAACTGAGAATTATGCTGGAAAATATCATTTATCAGGGAATGAAAATACCATTTAGCCCTGATGAGAAGGCAGTCAGCATGGGGCTGATGTTTGGGTTTCTGACGGAAAGAAACGGACAGGTGGCGATTGCAAACCGCATTTTTGAGATGTACTTATTAAATTTATTTATGACCGAGGAAGCCGGCAAAAGCGAGGTGTACCTGAAAGGCGACAGTGACAGGATAGGTTTTATCAAAAACGGCAGGCTTGATATGGATCTGGTTCTGAAAAAATTTGTTGAATACTTTCACGAGATCAGCAGTGAAAAAGAGGAATATTTCATCGAAAAATACGGTCGCAAATTTTTCCTGCTGTACTTAAAACCCATTATAAATGGGACAGGCAACTATTATATAGAGGCGCAGACGAGGGATGCAAGACGCACAGATGTGATTGTGGATTACCTTGGCGAGCAGTTTATCGTGGAGCTGAAAATCTGGCATGGAAGTGAGTATAATGAGCGGGGGGAGAAGCAGCTTCTGGAGTATCTCGAATATTATAATAAAGATAAAGGATATATGCTCAGCTTTAACTTTAACCAGAAGAAAGAGATCGGTGTGAAAGAAATTCAGGCCGGCGGTAAGACGATCGTGGAGGCGGTTGTGTAGGAGAGAATATTGGCTTAGATATTTGTTTTTTGATAGGAAGAACCCATTGACTGTATTCAGCCAGTGGGTTCCTTTTACAGTTTTACACTCGAAGACATATCCTGCGTAATCTGGTGATGTTAGTTATTTACAGTTCTTAACGAAATGGAATAACAAATCCCAAGTATTACAAGTTCCATGACCATGACAATGTAAAGTCCGGTCAGGCCAGCGATATGTCCTGCAATGATGACGCTGCCGCTTGCACAGATCGTCCCGATGGCAGTACAGAGCAGCACAAATTTTTCCCTGCCAATGCCCTGCAGACAGCTCATATGAATCTGATAAGGTATTTTCACAAGCTGGAGCAGGAAGACCGGCAGCAGCAATTTTTGGGCTTCCCTAATAATGTGCAGATCATCGACAATCAAATGCAGCAATGGTTTGTTAAAAATGCCACAAAGCACACACAGCATAGCGATTATGCTGAAAGTCAGCTGTATTCCGCATTTCAGATATTCTTTGGCAGCAGACATTTCCCTGGCGGAATGGCTTTGCAGCGCATACGTTTGTGTGGCTGCTGCGTAAGCATATACAGGGAGTCCGATCATGCTTCCGACCGTATCAAGCAGACTGTATACTGCCATCTGCTCTGTGCCAAGCCTTGCAATGACAGCCGATATGACACATGCAAAGATCGTACTTTCCAGCAGTTCCTGGCCGAATAGCGATGGGTATAAGCGCAGGATTTTTCCTGTCACAGATTTCGCTGCCAACAAAGTGGTTTCTGATATCCGTTTTTTGGAATGGAAAAATGTCACAATATAACAAGCATACTGTGCGGAATGTTTTTTCCAATACGCAAGCTGATAAACAATCAGTCCTGCTGCCAGTCCAATTACGCTTCCCCATGCTGCCCCCGCGGTTCCAAGCTGCGGCAGTCCGAAAAAACCATATACGAGTGAAAAATCAAAAAACAGATTGATTCCTGTCGAGACGATGGTGCTGTACAGCGTTATTTTTGTGTTCAGACAGTTTCGGAAGTACGCAGAATATTGAAAAGTCAGCATATTCTGGACGACGGTAAACGATGCCGGGTAGAAATAGGACAGCAATTCTGACAGGTCATCGCCCTGAATGCCGTACACTTTCTGAAAGAAAATGCGTCCGCACAGAAGGCTTAGGACGAAGAAACAGATGCCAGTCAGAAGGGCGAAAAATTTACTTACGAGAAAGGCGGTCTCAAATCCCTTCTCGTTCTTTCTGCCTTTTTCTTCCGCAGCAACAATGTTGAAAGCTGCCGATAAAATTCCCAGTGCACCTGTCACGGCGAACGTGAAAGAAGCGGCAGCGCCCACAACCGCAAATCCCTGCACGGAGTAATGTCCGACAATGGCCTTGTCCAGCAGTTCAAATACACTGGACAACAGGTAATTCAGCAGAACCGGATACGCTATTTGATGGATACTTCGATATTTCGTTATATTCTTTTTAAGATTCATTTGTATTCTCGCTTTCTTAAAATATTTGACAATAGGTTAAAAAAGGAGAATATGTCTGTTCAGCCTATTCTCCCAATAGGCTGAGAACATGCGCATGAGCCATTTCGATCACTCCATTCGTATTGATATTCTTATAATATACCAAAAAGCGTGATGTCTGACAAGCGGATGCGTATTTCTTCAGCTTTGACGCTTAAATTTTTATTTATACTATCATCATTACGATAATTAATATT
>CAMWTP010000038.1 GCA_947177165.1 uncultured Lachnospiraceae bacterium | reverse complement strand
GCTATCTGATTCAGGCTTTTGCTGATTCTGCTTAGATTGACATTGTAATCATGCAGTTCCGAGTAATCTACAAAGTAAGTATATCCATGCAAAATCAAATGTCGAAGATAATCATTTTTGTTCTTGTACTCTGCATTTTTGCATTTGGCGTCCAAAATATACTTCTCATCATCACTCAGGCGTAAAATAAGCTGGTTGTTTCGTTTTCGTTTTTCCATTCTCAACCTCCAACGTTTTATAGATTGACAAAAATTGATGCTATTGTTTTCTTGTTCCGCATTCTATATGCATTTCATAAGGGGTTAGGGGATTTTTCCCCTACAAGCGGATTGGATATCCATTTTGCAGATGTGTAAACGATGCAAAATCACCATTTGGATATCCGAATCCAGTGCTTGATATTCTACCAAAAACCTTAAACAAAGAGAGCAACAAGTCCAGAAACATATTTCCCGATTTTTTTGGACAGTTCCTAAAATCAGCCATTTCCCCAACTTATTGCCCTGTCTGCTAAAACTGCTCTTATTTCTGCTATTTTTTCCTCAAAATAAATCCTCTAGTGCATCTAACACATCTTCACTGATTTTTGGCAGATGATTGTCCTCTTTTTCTGCCAATTTCCCCATTTCTACCGTAGGCAATGCAGTTTGCCCTCGCAGCAAATTCCCCATTTCGCTTCTGAAACGCTCCCAATAGTTTTCAGATATCTCCGCTTTATTCTCTTCATCCGTATTTTCAAAGTAGCGGACAAGCGACTTGATTATGACTTTTGAATAAGTCTTCTCCACCGACCTGTCCATTGTCTGCATATAATCCCATGCTTTTCTATGTTCTTCTTTATCGAGATTGAAGCGGATATTGATATTTTTTATCATGATGCCTTTCCTCTACTCTGTGTCCGTTTCAAGGTCTGTAACGCCAATACCTCATACCCCTTTGCCGTTGCACAGATATCCTGAATAATCACTACTCTGTCCACATCATATTCTGCAAAATTCTTTATCAAACAGCCGCCACCGCCTATTACATATAGTTTCATCAGATCGGGATTATAGCCATATTCCCGCAGTTTACTAAATACCTGTTTTACATAATCTTTTGCCACTTCTGAAACTGCCTGTATGTACCGTTCGGGAATATCCGCAGTTCCTTTGCGGAATATTTCTTCAATAATATGATCCGGAACCTCGCACTGACAGTTTCGCATAACCTCATTTCTTGCTTTTTTCATACACTGATACACGCCAAACTGCTCTGTAAAAATTTTGCCCGCTAAAGGCTTCCCATTCTGCATAAATGCCACATTCATTGTTCCATTGCCAATATCCGCCAGCGCCGTATTTCCTCTGATATCCCCATCATAATTGATAAATGCGGCATATCCCTGTGGATGAATGGAAGCATCTGCAATAACCACATGGTAGGATTCTCCGTTATATTTGAAGCGTACTTCCTTCTCACACAGCAGATATTCCCGAAAACTTTCTTTCTGTTCCTTTACCCAAAACAGCGGCACTCCGGCTGCTAAATGAAGAATTGCCTCATTTTTTCCTCTGAATTTGAGTTCCTCTGCAACAGCCGCAAGCGTTAAAATCCAATAATCCTTATCATTGATTTTCTGTACTTGAAACTCCTTATGCCCGCCGCCGATTCCGTATTCTTTTCCTTTGTACTCTAATTCGTTTGCTCCCAACTGCACCTCTTTTTCCACGCTGGCAGCAAAAACCCTATGCGCCGTTTTCATGTTTCCATATCCATGATCCACGCCTAAAATCAATTTTCCGTTATAATATAATTCCTGCATAATCAATTTCTCCAATCTTTTTAATGTTTCTTACTACAATACGAGATTGCTTTCTATACCTCGTTTCTTCCATTACCGTACTCATAATAATTTACTTCCGCACTGTAATAATTACTGATTGTGTTCGGCGCATTATAAAGTGCTGTCAGCAGATATGCCTTGATATTCGCTATATGAGTGGTAGTCTTTTCCATGCTGTCTAATACATAACGGATATGCCCTGAATCGAGCTTTAGAAATTTCCCTTTGACTAACTCATATGGATAATCTGCACCGCCGATACGGATACTTTTTCTATGTACTGCTACCACATCAACGATGATTTCTACCAGCTCGTCCAGCAATTCGTACTGATATTTCATATCTGCTTTCAGAATCTCATAATCTATATTTTCCTTCACAATCTGCGTATAAATCACTATCATATCCATCTGATCCGTATCTGCTTCTCCCTGATTGATGGATAGATAATCTTTATTAGTATTCTCTATAGTATTCTTTGTATTTGTCTCCCCTTTCAGGGAGATACCTGTCACCTTTGAAGTAATACTCTCCCTCTTTTCAAGGCTACCCCTCTCTCCTTCTACGGATAGAGGTATCTCCTTTGGCGGGGAGAGTGTATTTTCCTCAATCTCTTCCGGAAATGTTACTTCATACAGCCTTTGGGGAATTAACTCAATAAACAGCACATTATTCAAAATCTGTCCCCTTACTTGGATTGTTTTGAAGATACGTTTGATAATTCCCATTTTCTCAAGAGCTTTTACCGCCTCTGTTGCCTGCTTCTTTGATAATCCGAAAGTGTCTGCCATCTGATCATAGCTACGCTGTAGGTAATCATCACGAAATTTCTTTTTCATTCCCACTAACTGTCCGCTTTCTTCATCCCTCTCTTCCTTTGGTCGGTACCAATACACGATATCAGCTAAAATGTGAATCGCATTATTATGTGGCGCACCATTCGGGTATCTGATTGTCTTAAACCACACCATAGGAATTACATTTCCCGTAAAATTCATGGTTCCAACTTCATCCACAATGGGATTTCCCGTTGAATACTGAAATGTCTTTTTATATCCCATCCTTTCCCTCTTTCCGCAATTTGATATTTACTTTAAAGAGAGCCTTTGTTATACTAAATTTGCTATATGAGTATAGTAAGGCTCTGCTTTGCTTACTCTGAAATGCCCTTGTTACCAGCAGGGGCATTTTCTTTTATTCCTGCCATCTTGTCCAGCATATCCGCTACCTTTTCCTGCTCTGACGGATATAAATGTCCGTAGGTATTCAATGTGATCCGAATATCTTTATGTCCAAGACGTTCTTTAATAATCATAGGCTGAACCCCAAGATGTATGAGATAGGCGCAGCTTGAATGTCTCAGGTCGTGGACACGGATATATTTGACTCCCGCTTTATTTGCATGGCGTTTCATCACATGCTGTACCGCCTCCGGCACGACTGGAAAAATCCTTTCATCTGCGGGCAGCTTATACATAGATGCCATATATGCTTTCAGTTCTTCCGCCAGAAATTCAGGAATAATCACTGTCCGCACAGATTCCCTTGTTTTAGGTTCCGTAATCTCGTCTTTTCCCTTGTGTCGGAAGTATGTCTTAGTAATAGATATTCTTTTGTTTACTGTATCAATGTCCGATGCTGTGAGTGCTAGGGCTTCGCCAATCCTACAGCCACTGTAAAACAGCAAATCAAACAAAACATGATACTTACTCCCCAAATCAAAAGTTTCGATAAAACAAATAAATTCATCTAACGTCCAAAATTGTAACTGCTTTTTATCGGCATCTGCTCTGCCCATGCGCTTTACTTTCGTGCAAGGATTATCTTTTAAGTTGTAAATTTTTGTGGCATGAGTAAATAATGCCGTCATCTGATTTTGGAGCATCCGCTGGTAGGTTTCCTTAAACCCTTTGGAGCGGATTTCGTTCTGCCACTGGATAATATCTGATGGTGTAATGCCATTCATAGCCTTATTACCTAGCAACGGAATAATGTGATGTTCAATCATATAACGCTTATTCCGAATCGTGCGCTGTTTCAATTCGCCATCTTTATCCCTGAAATATACCTCCACGAAATCTGCCAGCTTCATGTTCATATCTGTTTTTGAAGCTAACAGTGTATTGCGCTCCCATTCCAAGGCTTCTTTTTTACTTGCGAATCCCCGCTTTTTCTTATGTTTTTTCTTGCCCTGCCAGTCCTCCACCCATATCTGTGAAGTCCATGTGCCTTTTTCCGTATCTTTGGATACTGCCATTCTTCAATTACTCCCTTCTTTATACGATATTTCTTTTTCCGAAGTAAAATCTTTCACTCCAATATGTACGTGGCACTTTCGCCTGTACCGTCATATATCCGGCAGCCGCCAATTCTTCGTTAAGCTGACGGATAATGCGATACCCCTTCTGCTTTGACACGCCCAACTCCTGAGCGACATCATCAACAGTCATCATATAGTTTGTCTTTTCCATGCCAGTTCTCCTTTCACATTATATTTTCTCTAATTACGCATTTCGTATTTGGATTAATCTTATATTATTACTCATTGCGTATTTTGTCAATACTATTTTAAAATTATTTTTCGATATTTACGAATTGCATAATGTGTTGTGCAATGTTATAATATACAAGATAACTTTTCTATTTTTGTCACTAACATGGCAATCGGTATACTGTATGAGGAAAATAACATAAGGAAATGGATGAATTAATGGATAGAGAACAATTTAAGCTTATACACAGCGAACTAATTCAACAAGTTCAATGTATAGAAAATAATTTGAAGATAATATATGCCGCAATGTGCAAAGGAAATTTTAACAATAATTTAAAATCCGTTGAAAAGATGAACTTGGGTAAGATAGCGAGAGAACTTGAAGAACTCGACAATAGTGATGATATGCCTGAATTTTCTGAAGAAGAATACAACACGATAGATGAAATCAGGGAAATAAGAAATTATTGGTGCCATCAGTGTTATTTAGATTATATCTATATCGAAAATGATTATGAGCGGGAGAAAGCATTTCAAAAAGTCGCTAAAAAATTGCATTATGACGAATATAGGACATATGACTTATTTAAAAAAACGGAAGAAATGCGTTTGATTATTATAAAAAAATATAGATAATGTAGGGAATGTTTATGTTTATGAGAATGAAATAAAAAATTTGAGCAGAAAGGAATACATATTTATGGGTTACGGTCAAAATCTAAAAGATATTTTAGACAACAAAGGCATGACAGTAAAGGAACTTGCGCTAAAAGCGAAAATCGCTCCCACAACGCTTTATTCGATTATCCAGCGGGACACTGCTATCCGTTTTGACACTGCACTTAGAATTTCTAATATATTGGATATCCCCATCAGTTCTATCTGCAAGGATAACCCCTATGACGATATCGAAACCTTACCAGCACTTCCGTCTGACAGCGAAAAGCGGAATATCAACAGTCACAAGAACGCCTATATATCAGATCGTACCGCCCGCATCTTGAAAAAGTTTGATTACACAGAACTGCCTATGGTGGATGAGTTGATTGCAGATTTATATGTACTGGACGATATCACCAGACGCGATCTGTTTGAATATGCTAAAATGCTGAAGAAAAATCATACTTCTCCCGAGAGAGCCGCTGATTTGAAAGATATAAAATAGAAATAGTTTTACACTTAATACATCAACAAATATGGAAAGGGTAACATTATATTTTGTTATTGGTATATACATATGAATGAACATCTATATTTTCTTTATAATTGGTTTAAAGAAATTGATTGTGATAAAAATTTTCCACGCATTCTTTTTCTAAATGCCGACATAATAATTGTTAAAGATCATCTTAATCATTTAAGTCAAGATATAAGCCAGACTGACCCCTTTTACAGCAAAGAATTTATGCGTCTAAAAGACCGTTTATTTAATTCATTCGGTGTAAATCCTGCTATTCATGGGATGACATTTGGTTATATTACTTCCTTATATGAAAAACAAAAACAGCCTTTCAATGATATATGGGATTATATTCACCCCAAAATCCAAAAGGTTTCCAAAAGGCAATATCTCTCCGGATTCTATGCCGATGCTGCCGAAAATGCTTTTAAGGAAATTAACGCACGAACAAAACGCATATATACAAATGCACGTCCAAACACTCCTGTTCCAGATGGTACGAAAGCAATGACAACCGTTTATTCTTCAAATGATCCCATTGTAGAATTTTGTGATAGACAAACCGAAAGTGGTCAAAATATTCAATTGGGTTTTATGAAAATGGCAGAAGGCGCTATGATTGCTTTAAGAAATCCGGTCGCACATGAAAATCTAAGTATGTCTCAAGATGATGCAATGCGCCAGCTTATGTTTGCCAGTATGATAATGTATAAGATTGACGAGGGTGTTATTCATTCAGGCATTACCGAGCAAGAATAAAATATCGTAGCCTTTTTGTAGCCACTTTAGTTCCCTAAAGTGGCTTTTCATGTAAAAAGGCTTCCGGAGAAATCCCCGAAAGCCTTGATTTTACTGAATAAATTATAATTACTCGATGATAGTAGCCACGCGTCCAGATCCAACCGTTCTACCACCCTCACGGATAGCAAACGTAAGTCCCTGCTCCATAGCGATCGGATGGATGAGCTCGATTGTCATCTCTACGTTATCGCCAGGCATGCACATCTCTGTGCCTTCCGGAAGATTGCAGACACCTGTTACATCAGTTGTTCTGAAATAGAACTGAGGTCTGTAGTTGTTGAAGAACGGTGTATGACGTCCACCTTCATCTTTTGTCAGTACATAAACCTGAGCTGTAAATTTCTTGTGGCATGTAACTGTACCTGGCTTAGCAAGAACCTGTCCTCTCTGGATCTCTGTTCTCTGAATACCACGAAGAAGTGCACCAATATTGTCACCAGCCTGAGCCTCATCAAGAAGCTTGCGGAACATCTCGATACCTGTACATACTGTCTTCTTTGTCTCCTCGCTGATACCAACGATCTCGACATCCTCATTGACATGGAGTGTACCACGCTCTACACGGCCTGTCGCAACAGTACCACGGCCTGTGATTGTGAAGATATCCTCGATTGGCATAAGGAACGGCTTATCTGTCTCACGTACGGGATCAGGAACATGCTCGTCAACTGTGTTCATAAGCTCGATAATCTTATCGCCCCACTCACTTGCAGGATCTTCAAGAGCCTTCAACGCAGACCCCTTAACGATCGGGCAGTCTGTGAACTCATACTCCTCAAGCTGCTCCGTTACTTCCATCTCAACAAGCTCGATCAACTCAGGATCGTCAACCATATCGCACTTGTTCAGGAATACAACGATCTTAGGCACACCTACCTGACGGGAGAGAAGGATATGCTCCTTTGTCTGAGCCATAACACCATCTGTTGCAGCAACAACAAGGATAGCGCCGTCCATCTGTGCAGCACCTGTGATCATGTTCTTTACATAGTCAGCATGGCCCGGGCAGTCAACGTGTGCGTAATGTCTCTTCTCTGTCTCGTACTCAACGTGAGCAGTATTAATTGTGATACCACGCTCTCTCTCTTCTGGAGCCTTATCAATGTTCTCAAAATCTGTAGCTACGTTACCAGCAACTCTTGCAGCCAATACTTTTGTGATTGCAGCTGTCAAAGTTGTCTTACCATGGTCAACGTGTCCGATTGTACCAATGTTGCAATGGGGTTTGCTTCTTTCAAATTTAGCCTTTGCCATTTTAAAAGTCCTCCTTAAAATAGTTAATATTCATTACATTAGTTTCATATTTTATAAAACTTAACCCAACTGTTTTCATTATAGTAAAAACAGTTGGAATTTTCAAGCATTATTTGCTAAAATGATGCTCTGAAAGCTAATTATTTCGCTTTCGCCGCAAGTACCTTCTCCTGCACCTGCTTGGGAACCTGCTCATATTTTTCAAAGAACATTGAGTAGTTTCCGCGTCCCTGTGTCTTGGAACGCAAGTCTGTAGAATAACCAAACATCTCTGCAAGCGGTACATATGCTCTAACCATCTTACCGCCGCCGATATCATCCATACCCTCGATTCGTCCACGACGGGAATTGATATCACCGATTACATCACCCATATACTCCTCAGGCATTGTCACCTCAACCTTCATAATCGGCTCGAGAAGTACGGGAGCAGCCTTCTGCATTGCCTCCTTGAACGCAAGGGAACCTGCAATATGGAATGCCATCTCGGATGAATCGACTTCATGGTAGGAACCATCGTATACGTTCGCATACACACCCACAACAGGGAATCCACCAAGGATACCTGCATGTGTTGCTTCCTCAATGCCCTCGCCGACTGCCGGAATGTATTCCTTGGGAATTGCACCGCCGACAACAGAGGACTCGAACTTGAACAGCTCTTCGCCGTTTGCATCCATAGGAGCAAACTTAACTTTACAGTGACCATACTGTCCACGTCCACCTGACTGCTTCGCATACTTGGAATCGATATCCACTTCCTTCGTGATCGCTTCCTTGTAAGCAACCTGAGGTGCACCGACATTCGCCTCCACCTTAAACTCACGGAGAAGTCTGTCTACAATGATCTCAAGATGAAGCTCACCCATACCTGCAATGATTGTCTGTCCAGTCTCCTGATTTGTATGCGCACGGAACGTAGGATCTTCTTCCGCAAGTTTTGCGAGAGCCTCACCCATCTTGCCCTGTCCTGCCTTGGTCTTCGGCTCGATTGCAAGCTCGATAACCGGCTCAGGGAATTCCATGGATTCCAGAATTACAGGATGCTGATCATCACAGATCGTATCACCAGTCGTAGTGAATTTAAATCCGACTGCCGCTGCGATGTCTCCGGAGTAAACCTTATCCAGTTCCTGTCTCTTATTTGCATGCATCTGCAGGATACGTCCCACACGCTCTTTCTTATCTTTTGTCGCATTCAGTACATAAGAACCGGAGTTCATTGTACCAGAGTAAACTCTGAAGAATGCCAGCTTACCAACAAACGGGTCAGCCATAATCTTAAATGCAAGAGCTGAGAAAGGCTCATCGTCTGAGGAATGTCTCTCGACTTCGTTGCCATCCAAATCAGTACCCTTGATCGACGGGATATCTGTAGGAGCTGGCATATAATCGAGAATCGCATCCAAAAGTTTCTGTACGCCCTTATTTCTGTAAGCAGATCCGCAGCAAACCGGAACTGCTGTACACTCACAGGTGCCTTTTCTCAGAACGGCCTTGAGCTGCTCTACAGTAGGCTCCTCACCCTCAAGGTACATCATTGTCAGATCATCGTCTAACTCGCAGATCTTCTCGATCATTTCTGCGTGATAAAGCTCTGCGTCATCTGCCATATCTTCTGGAATCTCTGTGATCGTGATGTCATCGCCCTTATCATCATTGTAAATGTAGGCCTTCATCTCCATCAAGTCAATGATTCCCTTAAAGTCATCTTCCTTACCGATTGGTATCTGAAGAATGATTGCATTTTTACCTAATCTGGTTCTGATCTGGTCTACAGCACCATAGAAATTAGCACCCAGGATATCCATCTTGTTGATAAATGCCATTCTTGGTACATTGTAGGTATCAGCCTGACGCCATACATTTTCTGACTGTGGCTCCACACCACCCTTTGCGCAGAAAACACCTACAGCGCCGTCAAGCACACGAAGGGAACGCTCAACTTCTACTGTGAAGTCCACATGACCCGGTGTGTCAATGATATTGATACGATGCTCCAAAGCACCATCCTGGGTCTTCGCATTCACCTGATGTGTCCAGTGACATGTCGTAGCGGCTGATGTGATTGTGATACCTCTCTCCTGCTCCTGCTCCATCCAGTCCATGGTCGCAGTACCCTCATGTGTATCACCAATCTTATAATTAACACCGGTATAGTATAAGATACGCTCTGTAAGAGTAGTCTTACCAGCATCAATATGCGCCATAATACCGATGTTTCTGGTTCTCTCTAAAGGATATTCTCTTCCAGCCAAAGTTCTTCCTCCTTAAAAAAATTAGAAACATTAATGCGCAAAAGCCGTAACTTGCGCGCTCATTACATTCTGTTTTTTAGAATCTGTAATGCGCGAAAGCCTTGTTGGCCTCTGCCATTTTGTGCATATCTTCTTTTCTCTTTACTGCAGCACCTGTGTTATTTGATGCATCCAGAATCTCATTCGCAAGTCTCTCTTCCATCGTCTTCTCGCCTCTCTTGCGTGCGAAAAATACCAACCAGCGGAGACCTAATGTCTGACGACGCTCCGGCTTTACCTCAAGCGGCACCTGATAAGTAGCACCACCGATACGTCTCGCCTTACACTCAAGCATCGGCATAATGTTGTTCATCGCTGTCTCAAATACATCCAATGCCGGCTTCTGTGCTTTCTCCTCTACTCTGGTAAACGCTCCATATACGATCTTCTGAGCTACACCCTTCTTACCGTCTAACATAACGTTATTGATAAGCTTAGTAACCACTTTATTACCGTAAATAGGATCTGCTAATACATCTCTTTTTTGAATATGTCCTTTACGTGGCACGATTCTTCCCTCCTTAATTACTGATAGTATGTCCGCCGCGGCTGCGGACGGTACACTATTCGATTAAATCAACGGTACTCACATTAATAAAAACTTTGTGTTCGTGCGGTTTTCCATTCTAACCTTACTTATTACAATTATTTTAATATATGATAAGGATACGAAATCAGAATCCCAACACTAATTAGTTTTTTGTGGTACAAGGCAGTAAATCCTACTTACCTGCTTTTGGTCTCTTAGCTCCGTACTTAGAGCGAGCCTGCTTTCTGTTAGCAACTCCCGCAGTATCAAGTGTACCTCTGATAATATGGTATCTTGTACCTGGTAAGTCCTTAACACGTCCGCCTCTGATCAGTACAACACTGTGCTCCTGTAAGTTGTGTCCCTCTCCCGGAATGTAGCTTGTCACTTCCATACCATTGGAAAGACGAACTCTGGCAATCTTTCTGAGTGCTGAGTTAGGCTTCTTCGGTGTTGCTGTCTTAACTGCTGTACATACGCCTCTCTTCTGAGGAGCAGATGTATCTGTCGCTTTCTTTCTCAAAGAGTTGTATCCTCTCTGAAGTGCTGGTGCAGTAGACTTCTTAACTGTTTCCTGGCGTCCTTTTCTTACTAATTGGTTAAATGTTGGCATTCTTTTTCACCTCCTATTTTATTCACTAAATGCCAAAGCAATTAGGCACATTGTATGCCGCTTTTGCACACATACTAGAATAGTATACTTACAGTATTTGGGAATGTCAATCACTTTTTACATTATTTTTTGTATTTTTCCTGTTTTTTATGATAAACAATTCCTACAATGTGCCCCTTCTGCGGCATACCTGCTTTAAATAGGGCTGTGTATAACTAAAATCGAGCAGACCTATGCCCGCCCGATTTTACATCATTTTATTCCATAGCACCTATTGGCCGTGCTATGCCTGCCATTCTGTCATCTTCCGTCTCCGAATCATATCCAAAATCTATCTCGTCATCCAGATCAAGTGTGGAATCAAGGTCGACATCTGTATTGAGCTTCACATTTCTGTATCGCCTGAGCCCTGTACCAGCCGGAATCAGCTTACCGATAATAACGTTCTCCTTCAGACCAATCAAGGGATCGATCTTGCCCTTGATTGCCGCCTCCGTGAGAACCTTGGTCGTCTCCTGGAAAGAAGCTGCTGACAGGAAAGAACTTGTCGCAAGTGCCGCTTTTGTGATACCAAGGATTACATCCTTGTACTCTGCTGGCTGCTTGCCCTCAGCGAGCAACTGCTCATTAATATCCTCAAGCTCGATGCCGTCCACAAGAGTGCCCGGCAGAAATTCCGTGTCGCCGCTCGTCTCAATGCGCTTCTTCTTGAGCATCTGACGTACAATGACCTCGATATGCTTGTCAGCGATATCAACGCCCTGCAGACGATAAACTCTCTGAACCTCGCGCAGCAGATAATTCTGTACAGCGCCAATCTTTTTGATTTCCAGTAAATCATGCGGGTTGACACTACCTTCTGTCAGCTCGTCACCGGCCTCAAGCTCCGCCCCGTCCGCAATCTTGATACGGGAACCATACGGAATCAGATACGTTTTCTCATTGATACCGTCCGAAACGATAATTTCACGCTTCTTCTTGGTATCCTTAATCGTCGCTGTGCCGCCAAACTCTGCTATAATAGCAAGTCCTTTCGGTTTTCTCGCCTCGAAAAGCTCCTCTACACGCGGAAGACCCTGGGTAATATCGTCGCCGGCAACGCCGCCGCTGTGGAATGTTCTCATGGTAAGCTGTGTGCCCGGCTCGCCGATTGACTGCGCAGCGATGATACCGACAGCCTCACCAATCTGAACAGGTTCGCCAGTTGCCATATTCGCACCATAGCATTTCGCACAGATACCAATATGGGACTTACAGCAGAGAATGTTTCGTATCTTTACCTTCTCGATCGGTTCACCCTTCGCATCGACACCTTTGCCCAGAATCTTAGCTGCCCTGCTCGGCGTAATCATATGATTCTTCCGGACAAGGATGTTGCCGTCCCTATCCTTAATATCCTCGCAGGAATATCTTCCCGTGATTCTGTCCTTCAGGCCCTCGATTGTCTCCTTGCCGTCCATGAACGCTGCCACTTCCATACCCGGAATAATGTCCTTGCCCTCACAGCAGTCAATCTCACGGATAATCAGTTCCTGACAGACATCGACCATTCGGCGTGTCAGATAACCGGAGTCCGCAGTACGGAGTGCTGTATCGGACATACCCTTTCGCGCACCATGTGCTGACATGAAGTACTCCAACACGTCAAGGCCCTCCCGGAAGTTTGACTTGATCGGCAGCTCGATCGTCCGGCCTGTTGTATCGGCCATCAGTCCACGCATACCCGCCAGCTGCTTGATCTGCTGGTTAGAACCGCGCGCACCGGAGTCCGCCATCATGAAGATATTGTTATATTTGTCAAGACCGCCGATCAGTTTCTCGGTCAGCGCATCATCCGTCTCTTTCCAAGTCTCCACAACAGCTTTATAGCGCTCCTCATCCGTCATCAGACCGCGTCTGAAATTCATCGTGATACGGTCAACCGTCTTCTGCGCTTCCGCAAGCATCTGCTGCTTCTCAGCAGGCACAGTCATATCGGAAATGGAAACTGTCATGGCAGCGCGTGTCGAGTACTTGTAACCCATGGCCTTGATGCTGTCGAGCACCTCTGCTGTCTTTGTCGCGCCATGAATATTGATGACTTTCTCCAGAATCTGCTTTAAGCCCTTCTTTCCCACATGGAAATCCACCTCCGGGAGCAGCTTGTTTTCCTCCTTGCTCCTGTCCACAAACTCCAGATCCTGCGGGAGGATCTCATTGAAGATAAAGCGCCCCAACGTGGACTCCACGATACCTGTAAGCTCCCCGCCATCCGGCATTGTCTTTGTCACGCGCACCTTTATCCTTGAGTGGAGCGTACAAGCCTTGTTCTCGTAGGCAAGAATCGCCTCGTTCACACTCTTAAAGTATTTGCCCTCACCAACTGCACCCGGCCGCTCCTGTGTCAGATAGTAGATGCCAAGCACCATATCCTGCGAAGGAACAGCAACCGGTCCTCCATCAGAAGGCTTCAACAAATTGTTGGGCGAAAGAAGCAGGAAACGACATTCCGCCTGTGCTTCCACTGACAGCGGGAGATGCACCGCCATCTGATCCCCGTCAAAGTCGGCATTAAATGCCGTACATACCAGCGGGTGAAGCTTGATCGCCTTACCCTCCACCAAGATTGGCTCAAACGCCTGAATACCAAGTCTGTGCAGTGTCGGAGCACGGTTCAGCATCACTGGATGCTCCTTGATAACCTCCTCCAGCACATCCCACACAGCCTGATCCAATTTCTCCACAAGCTTCTTGGCATGCTTGATATTCTGTGAGATCTGTCTTGACACAAGCTCCTTCATAACAAAAGGCTTGAAAAGCTCGATCGCCATTTCTTTGGGCAGACCACACTGATAAATCTTTAATTCAGGACCTACGACAATAACGGAACGACCTGAGTAGTCAACACGCTTGCCGAGCAGGTTCTGTCGGAAACGTCCACCTTTACCCTTTAACATATCAGACAGTGACTTGAGTGCCCTGTTTCCAGGTCCGGTAACTGGCCGTCCGCGTCTGCCGTTGTCAATCAGGGCATCGACCGCCTCCTGGAGCATTCTCTTCTCATTTCTGACAATGATGTCCGGTGCGCCGAGTTCCAGCAGTCTTCTCAGACGATTGTTTCTGTTGATAATTCTGCGATACAGGTCATTTAAGTCAGATGTCGCAAACCGGCCGCCGTCCAGCTGAACCATCGGGCGCAGATCGGGCGGAAGCACTGGAATCGCGTCCATGATCATCCATTCCGGTCTGTTTCCTGATGCCCGGAAAGACTCTACCACTTCCAGTCTCTTGACGATCTTGGCACGTTTCTGACCTTTTGTATTGTCATTGCGAAGCTCAGCAGAGAGCTCCTCGCACTCTTTTTCCAGGTCAATCGCTTCGAGCAGCTCCTTGATTGCCTCTGCCCCCATACCTACACGGAAGGTATTTTTGCCCCATTTCTCTACATTGTCCTGGTATTCCTTCTCTGACAGAACCTGCTTGTATTCCAGCGAGGTCTCTCTCGGATCCAGCACAATATAGGACGCAAAGTACAACACCTTCTCAAGCACACGCGGCGTCAGATCCAGTATGAGTCCCATACGGCTCGGAATCCCCTTGAAGTACCAGATATGCGACACCGGCGCGGCAAGCTCAATATGTCCCATGCGCTCCCTGCGCACACTCGACTTTGTAACCTCCACACCGCAACGGTCGCAGATTACGCCCTTATAACGGATTTTCTTATATTTTCCACAATGGCACTCCCAGTCCTTGCTGGGGCCAAAAATCTTCTCGCAGTACAGACCATCTCTCTCAGGTTTTAACGTCCTGTAGTTGATGGTTTCCGGTTTCGTTACCTCGCCTCTTGACCATTCCCTGATTTTCTCAGGGGAAGCCAGACCAATTTTGATCGCGTCAAAAGATATCGACTGGCTCTGTTCATTTTTATTTTCAGACATATTGGCACTCCTTCCAGATTTTGTCACTAAAATTCATCATCATCAAAGTTATCATCATCGTCGCCTTCAAAATCATCATCAGAATAATCATCTTCCTCAAAATCATCCTCAGCGTCAACCAAATCCCCGCTCACAGCATCAAATTCCTTCTGCTGGTATCCGTCGAGATTCTCCCTGTTGTCATACTTGCGGTCTCCCTCCATCTCAACACGGAAATCTGTCTCTGTATAGTCAACCGACTCTTTGAGTTCCACTTCGTTTTGATTTTCATCGTATACCTTCACATCAAGGCCAAGCGACTGAAGCTCTTTGAGCAGCACCTTAAACGACTCCGGAATACCCGGTTCCGGGATATTCTCACCTTTGATAATCGCCTCGTAAGTCTTCACTCGTCCCACAACATCATCTGACTTAACCGTCAGAATTTCCTGCAGTGTATGGGACGCACCGTAGGCCTCAAGAGCCCACACCTCCATCTCACCGAAACGCTGTCCGCCAAACTGCGCCTTACCGCCGAGCGGCTGCTGCGTAACCATACCATACGGTCCTGTTGAACGCGCATGAATCTTATCGTCTACCAGATGATGAAGCTTCAGGTAATGCATGTGCCCAATCGTAACCGGACTGTCAAAATACTCGCCTGTCCTGCCGTCGCGCAGCCTCACCTTGCCATCCCGCGAGATGGGCACGCCCTTCCAAAGCTTTCTGTGCTCCCTGTTTTCTGACAAATACTCCAGTACCTCGGGCAGAAGCTCCTCTTTGTGTTTTGCCTCAAACTCATCCCACTCGAGATTGACATAGTCATTTGCAAGATCAAGTGTATCCATAATGTCCAACTCGTTCGCGCCGTCGAACACAGGCGTGGAAACGTTGAACCCAAGCGCCTTTGCCGCCAGTGAAAGATGAATCTCAAGCACCTGACCGATATTCATACGGGAAGGCACGCCGAGCGGATTCAACACGATGTCAAGGGGACGTCCATTTGGCAGATACGGCATATCTTCCACCGGAAGCACACGCGAAACCACACCCTTGTTACCATGGCGTCCAGCCATCTTGTCACCAACGGAAATCTTTCTCTTCTGTGCAATGTAGATGCGCACTGTCTGATTTACACCGGGCGCAAGCTCTGTATCGCCGTTTGCCCTTGAAAATACCTTCGCATCGACAACCACACCGTACTCACCGTGCGGCACTTTTAAGGAAGTATCACGCACTTCCCTTGCCTTCTCACCAAAGATTGCTCTCAGAAGGCGCTCCTCCGCTGTCAGCTCGGTCTCTCCTTTCGGTGTAACCTTGCCGACAAGGATATCACCGGCACGAACCTCCGCACCGATTCTGATAATTCCTCTGTCATCGAGATCTTTGAGCGCGTCATCGCCGACACCCGGAACATCTCTTGTGATCTCCTCCGGTCCGAGCTTCGTATCTCGCGCATCTGTCTCGTACTCTTCTATATGAATGGAAGTATACACATCCTCCATAACAAGCCGCTCACTCAAAAGCACGGCATCCTCATAGTTATAGCCTTCCCACGTCATAAAACCGATCAGCGGATTCTTGCCAAGTCCTAACTCTCCGCCGCTGGTCGATGCACCGTCAGCGATTACCTGACCTGCCTCCACATGATCACCTTTAAACACAATCGGCTTCTGGTTATAGCAGTTTGACTGATTGCTTCGCTCAAACTTGTGCAGCTTGAACTCTGCCTTCTCGCCGTCGTCATAAGTAATTCTGATCAGTCTTGATGACACATAGGTGATCGTACCCGCCTTCTTCGCCACCACACAGACACCGGAGTCAACAGCCGCTTTCACCTCAATACCTGTGCCGACTACGGGAGCCTCTGTAAACAGAAGCGGAACCGCCTGACGCTGCATGTTGGACCCCATCAGCGCACGGTTGGCGTCATCGTTCTGCAAAAACGGAATCAGCGCTGTCGCAACAGAAAATACCATCTTGGGCGACACGTCCATATAGTCAAACATCGCCTTCGGATACTCCTGGGTCTCGTCGAGATAACGACCAGACACGGAATTACGCACAAAATAGCCGTTCTCGTCAAGCTGCTCGTTCGCCTGCGCCACATGATAATTGTCCTCCTCGTCAGCAGTCATATAGACTACCTCGTCTGTGACGCGCGGATTCTTTGGATCCGTCTTATCAATCTTTCGATAAGGCGCCTCAACAAATCCATACTCATTGATTCTCGCATACGATGCAAGAGAGTTGATCAGACCAATGTTTGGTCCTTCAGGTGTCTCTATCGGACACATTCTGCCATAGTGTGAATAGTGGACATCGCGGACCTCAAATCCCGCGCGGTCTCTGGAAAGACCACCAGGTCCCAACGCCGAGAGACGTCTCTTGTGTGTCAGCTCACCGAGCGGATTGTTCTGATCCATGAACTGCGACAACTGTGAGGAACCAAAGAACTCCTTGATGGCAGCCTGTACAGGTTTGATGTTGATCAGCGCCTGCGGTGACACCTCATCCGAGTCATGCGTTGTCATTCGCTCACGCACAACGCGCTCCATTCTGGAGAGACCGATGCGGTACTGATTCTGCAGAAGCTCGCCGACCGCCCTGATACGCCTGTTTCCAAGGTGGTCAATATCGTCGCTGTTACCAAGTCCATACTCAAGGTGCATATTATAGTTAATAGAGGCTAAAATATCCTCCTTCGTAATATGTTTTGGAATCAGCTCATGTACATTTCTGGTGATCGCGTCTGCCAGCTCCTCCGGATTCTCAGAATACTCTTCGAGAATCTGGCGCAGCACCGGGAAATAAACCTGCTCTGTAATACCGAGACTCCTCGGCTCACAGTCAACAAAGTTCGTGATGTCGACCATCATATTGGAGAGTACCTTTACAAGCCGTTCCTCTGTCTGAATCCACACAAAAGGAACAGCTGCATTCTGGATACTCTCAGCCATCTCTATCGTAACTTTATCGCCTTTCTGTCCAAGAACCTCACCGCTGAACGGGTCCACCACATCCTCTGCGAGAATCTGGTTTCTGATTCTGTTCTTCAAAGCGAGTTTTTTGTTAAATTTGTATCTGCCGACCTTCGCAAGATCATATCTTCTCGGATCAAAAAACATTGCTGTCACAAGGTTCTCTGCACTGTCCAGGCTAAACGGCTCACCAGGACGAATCTTGCTGTACAGCTCCTTCAACCCCTCCTGATAGTTCTCGGAAGTATCCTTGGAAAAACTTGCCAGAATCTTCGGCTCCTCGCCGAAGAGTTCCAGTATCTCTTCATTCGTACCTACACCTAACGCGCGGACCAACACAGTGATCGGTACTTTTCTTGTTCTATCTACACGAACGTAGAAAACGTCATTGGAATCAGTCTCATACTCAAGCCATGCACCGCGATTGGGAATAACGGTACACGAGAACAGCCTCTTACCAATCTTGTCATGTGCAATGCCATAGTAAATACCAGGAGAACGCACCAACTGGCTGACGATAACACGCTCCGCGCCGTTGATCACGAAAGTTCCTGTCTCTGTCATCAGAGGAAAATTACCCATAAAAATCTCATGTTCGGTGATTTCTTCTTTTTCTCTATTGTGAAGACGAACCTTGATCTTTACAGGAGCTTCATAGGTCAGGTCTCTCTCCTTGCACTCCTCGATCGTATGCTTGATTTCGTCCTCCGCCAAAACGTAATCTACAAATTCCAGACTTAAACGCCCACTGTAGTCCGTAATCGGAGAGATATCCGCCAACGCTTCCCGAAAGCCTTCCTCGAGAAACCATTTGTAGGAATCTTTCTGGACTTCAATCAGATTCGGCATCTCCAGAACCTCTTCTTGTCTCTGATAGCTCATACGCATTGTCTTACCGGAGACCACTGGACGTATTCTGTTCTTTTCCATGACATTTCACCCCGTTCTTTTTTAATACATCTATCATATATTATTGTAGCTACTGACACTCTTTGAAATAGGTACAATTTTTCACAATAGTGCACCCTACATGTTACCACAAGTTCTTTTTTTAGTCAATGAAAATTTTCAAAAAATTGGAACAAAAAAATGAATCAAGATATGAATAAAGTATAAACAAAGAAAACCAAAAGGTCGGGAATATATCCCGACCTGTCATAGCCATTTGGTCAAAATTACTTGAGAGTAACCTTAGCGCCCTCTGCCTCAAGTTTTGTCTTAATCTCCTCAGCCTCAGCCTTAGCCGCTGCTTCCTTAACGATCTTAGGAGCGTTGTCAACGAGATCCTTTGCTTCCTTCAAGCCAAGGCCTGTCGCTTCACGGACAACCTTGATAACCTTAACCTTGTTAGGACCTACCTCTGTGAGCTCTACATCAAACTCATCCTTCTCCTCTGCTGCTGGAGCACCGTCACCTACTGCTGCAACGACAACGCCTGCTGCTGCAGATACGCCGAACTCTTCCTCGCAAGCTTTTACTAAATCATTTAACTCTAAAACTGTAAGCTCTTTGATCGCTTCAATAAATTCTGCTGTTGTTAACTTTGCCATTATTGTTTCCCTCCATAATTATATTTGTTGATATCATTTTTCAATATAGGAAACGACCTCAGCCGTTTTCCCCTGTGCGTCCGCATGCTACAAATGCAGCCAGCCCTATGCGGACATATGCATAACACTACTCAGCCGCAGGAGCCTCTGCCGGAGCTGCTTCCTCAGCGTTCTCTGCCGCTTCCTTCGGAGCCGGCTCGCAAGCGCCTGCGCCGCCCTTCTCCGCAATCTGATTAAGCACACGGGCGAAGTTTGTGATCGGAGACTGGATACTTCCAAGGAACTTGGAGATGAGCTCGTCCCTTGAAGGAATCTTTGCGATCTCTGCCATTCCCTTTTCGTCGTAAACAATGCCCTCTACAACGCCTGCCTTGAGCTGAATCGCCGGACAGTCCTTCGCAAACTTGCTCAGGATTCTCGCCGGAGCTGTCGCATCATCCTTGCAGACTGCGATCGCATTTGTTCCTTTCAGGCTGTCTGTCAGACCTTCAAACGCAGTACCCTTGAACGCACGGGTCATCAGTGTGTTCTTGTATACCTTGTACGTAACACCAGCCTCACGAAGCTGCTTGCGAAGCTGTGTATCCTGCGCAACGGTGATTCCGCTGTAGCTTACGATCACAACTGTGGCAGCGTCCTTGACTGTAGCTGCGATTTCCTCAACGATAGGCTGTTTTAATTCAATCTTTGCCATTTTCTTACCTCCTTATAGATTTTTAAGCGAATGCCGCAGCGTTCGCTTTGCCGACAGGAGTTTCTGATATAAAAAACCTCCCAGACATATGTCAGCACATACACCGAGAGGCAAAAGTCATCATCATAAAAACTCTTTTCCTCGGTAGGCGTTACACTTACGCAAAATGCATTATCCTGCATTGACAATGCTTCTGCACCTACTGTCTTCGGCATGGTTTTACAACCTTTACTACCATAGCATAAGTGACAGTCGGCTGTCAACCCCATTTTTCATTTTTTCTTTCAAGTGTCCCTAAACGTTACATATCCCTCATCATCAATACTGACATTGGGCGACAATCCACGCATATAGTCCAGAACCTCGTCCTTTTCGGCGCCTTCCAGCTGTCTTGTGCGGCAGTTCTCCTGCACACATGGAATAAATCGAAGATACTCCATTCCCTCTTTCCTGATTCCGACCTCAACGAGACAGGTATTCTGTGTTTTCGAGTTAAACCAGTAATTTCCCAGACTGTACACAACCGGGACACCGGATTCGGAATCCAGCTTCTGCAGACAGTGCGGATGATCGCCTATGATGAGATCCACCCCCGCCTGCGCATAGACCGGCGCCTGCTTATCCTGCAGCCAGTCGGTCTCCGCCTGGCTCTCCGTCCCCCAGTGGATATACAGTATCACAAAATCACTGTTTTCTTTCGCCTCCGCAATGACCTCCAGCAGCGCCGCCGGGTCCATGCAGCGGAGCACGCCAGCATTTGTCGCGGTGGCTTCCCTGGTATCCGGAACTGCATTGCGCTCGATCTGCGTCGCGCTCACAACCGCGATTTTCATACCGTTCGCAATAAAATACACCGGTTTTCGCGCCTCCTCAATGTTTCGCCCTGCACCGACATAAGGTATCCCCGCATTCTCGAGCGTAGTAAATGTGTCGAGAAGTGCCTCCTCCCCAAAGTCATACGCATGGTTGTTTGCAAGTGACACAATGTCCACTCCGAGCAATTCATATATATCCACATTGGCCGGATTTGCCCGAAACGTAAACGTCTTTCCCTCTGTCGGCGTCCCCCTGGTTGAAAACGGAAATTCATTGTTGAGCATAAAGACATCTGCGCTGCGCATCCGTTCCAGCAAATCCGCTGAGAACGTGTCATTGATATCACTGCCTCTGGTCCTGTAGTGAAACATCATGGCATACTCGTCATCCAGCAGTATATCTCCAGCAAACGCAAATGTGACGCGCTCGCGATCCTCGCAGTTTACGAGATAGACGTTCTCCCCTTTTTGTATTGCTTCGTCAAAAAGCCTTTCATTTTCCGCAAGGACTGCATCCTCCTCCGTTGACGTCAGTTGTTCCGCAGTTTCAGGCTCACTGACTGTCTCATCTGTCACAGCGGCATTCGCTCCCTGTGCATTCCCGTCTTCCAAAATCGAACTGTCATTCTGCCTCAATCCGGCGAAATCGATGACAATCGGTGTCTCCGAATCCTTTTTTTCTGTCACAGCAGCATATCCCAGCATTGCAAAACTTCCCGTTATCAGAACAATGAGCAGCGATATCCAAAACACACTCCGGTTTTTATTTTTCTTTTTACGTTTCCTTCTTCCAATTTCTTTTCCAGTCTTTTTACCAGCCAATTACTCACCCGCTTCTATAAAAAAAGGTCTCGTTATATTTCAAACGAGACCCTACAATATCTTTTTATGATTAGAACTTAGCAACACTAACCTTTACGCCAGGTCCCATTGTCGATGAAAGTGTGATGCTCCTTAAGTACTGTCCCTTAAGCGCTGACGGCTTCGCCTTCACAATTGCATCCAACAGGGTGTTGAGATTCTGTGTCAACTGCTCCTCCGTGAAAGAAACCTTTCCGATCGGGCAGTGAATGATGTTTGTCTTGTCAAGTCTGTACTCAATCTTACCAGCCTTGATATCATTGATTGCCTTTGTGACATCCATCGTTACCGTGCCAGCCTTCGGATTCGGCATTAAGCCCTTAGGTCCCAAAACCTTACCGAGACGGCCAACAATACCCATCATATCCGGTGTAGCAACCACAACGTCAAAATCAAGCCATCCATCATTCTGAATCTTCGGAATGAGCTCATCGCCGCCGACGTAATCTGCACCAGCTGCCTCTGCCTCCGCTACCTTGTCACCCTTAGCGAATACCAGAACCTTTACAGTCTTACCTGTTCCGTTTGGAAGTACGACAGCACCGCGAATCTGCTGTTCTGCGTGACGTCCGTCACAGCCTGTTCTGATATGCACTTCCACTGTCTCATCAAACTTTGCGATAGCAGACTTCTTAGCCAGTGCTACAGCGTCCTCAATCTCATAAAATGTTGCGCGATCAACCAACTTCGCGGATTCATTATATTTCTTACCATGTTTCATTCTATATCTATGCTCCTTTCACCATCTGCGAATTTGTGCGCCATGCACAAATTTGCCGGCTGAAAATTTTAATTTTCAGCCTAACTCCGCTTAATCTTCTACTGTGATACCCATCGATCTTGCTGTACCTGCGATCATGCTCATAGCAGCCTCAAGGCTTGCTGCATTTAAGTCAGGCATCTTTAACTCAGCGATCTCCTGGATCTTTGCCTTAGAAATCTTGGCAACTTTTGTCTTGTTCGGCGCTGCTGAAGCAGTCTTGAGATTGCAGGCCTTCTTTAACAAAACTGCTGCAGGCGGAGTCTTTGTGATGAAGCTGAAGCTTCTGTCTGCATATACTGTGATGACAACAGGAATGATCATACCTTCCTGATCTGCTGTCCTCGCGTTAAACTGTTTTGTAAACTCTACAATGTTTACACCATGCTGTCCAAGAGCAGGTCCAACCGGCGGAGCCGGTGTTGCTTTTGCGGCAGGAATCTGTAATTTAATATATCCTTCTACTTTCTTTGCCATGTCAGGCACCTCCTAATTTATTCTCGGTTTTTTCTCGTCATATAATATCGAAAAACCGTTTTGTGGTCCTCTGGGCGGATAACCCTCCCACGCGGAAACAAGTCCGTTAATTATTTTATAACACAACTTTCATAATGTCAAACGGAATATCAATAATCTTTTCGTTTTTTAATCCCACATTTTCTTCACATCTGCGAAATTAATCTCAACCGGCGTCTCACGTCCGAACATCTCCACATTGATCGTAAGCGTCTGTCTGGATGCGTCAATCTTCTGAACAGTACCGACGGTATCCTTCCACACACCCGCCGTAACGCTGATCACGTCACCCTCCGCAAATTCCACAGCAGTGTCAACGCCAAAGTCAAGCGCCTTGAGCTCCGCCTCCGTGAGCGGCACAGGTTTGCTGCCAGGCCCTACGAATCCAGTAACACCTCTTGTGTTTCGGACAACATACCATGCATCATTGTTGTCTGCGTCCATATGCAGAAGCACATAACCCGGAAACATCTTTTTCTGTGTGGTTTTCTCCACGCCGTCTTTGAGCTCCATGACATCCTGCAGCGGAACCCGCACTTCGAGAATCTCATTCTCAAGATGTCTGTTTTCAATCGCCTTCTCGATATTGGCCTTTACCTTATTCTCATATCCCGAATAGGTGTGAACCACATACCAGCCCATACCAAGCCCACTCTTGTTGTCGCTGAGTGCCACCCTGCTGTGCGGCTCCTCCTCAACAGGCAGTTCCTCTGCGATCAGCTCTGTCTCCTCAGAAGGTACTTCGACAATGTCATCTTCCCCGGATACATTCGCCGTCTCAACCTTGTCCCCAAAATCAGCAGGCTCTGAATCCGCTTCCAAATCCGCCGGAGTCTCCTGCGGCTTTTCTGGCATCTTTGGTGATACAGGAAGCCACTCCTGCATGTTTGGAGTAATGAGCTTTTTGGCCACTGCCCTCTTTTTTTCTTCCATAATAGTCACCTCTTTTACACGCCGATACTGGTTAAGAAGTTAATGCCATACTGGATAAGGGTATCCAAAAAGGTAATGATCAATCCTACTGCAACCGAAACACAGAGAACTGCCACGGACTGCTTCACAGTTTCTTTCTGGTCAGGCCAGGCGATCTTCCTAAATTCTGTTTTTACACTTTTCCAGAAGCTGTCCTTTTTCGCTTCCTTCTTAGCTGAATCTGCCATCATGTGCCTCCTATTTCCATGATCTTATTACGATCCATCTGTCCACTTGATGCGATTGCCTATTTTGTTTCCTTGTGCAGTGTATGAGTCCTGCAAAATCTACAATACTTCTTGATCTCCATTCTGTCAGGATGAGTCTTCTTCTCCTTTGTAGTATTGTAATTGCGCTGCTTGCACTCTGTACATGCCAATGTGATCTTTGTACGCATAATTCCACCTCCGCTAGCGTTCTAATCTAATAATCCTCAGTTGTTCTAATCTTGCAGGATGCCGTGTGTCTTTCTGCTCACAGACCCTATTGGAACAGCCTCAAAATTGCATAAAAAAAAGACCTCGTATTCATCTTGCTTTTCCAATATACCACACGGAAAGCTTTGCGTCAATATTTATTTTTGAAATATCCGCGCCGTCATGATCGTCATTATCATTAATTAATTATAGGAAATGCTGAAGCCAGCACCACACATTTTTTTATTGCATATATTATAAAAGAAGGAGCTTCTATTTTTTCAATTGTGCCTATTTTTGATACATTTCATTCTATTTTCAGTATTTTGATGCAATTGCGGAAAAATTTTTCAATTTTTCTGGGGTAAACCTCTTGCTTTTTCATACAATTCGTGATAAGTTTAACATAATGAGAGATATACATAACATTTTTGTGAATTTTCAAACAATTAAAGTCCTGTATCTCTCTAAAACAGGGAAGTTTTTTGAATTTTATATTCAATTATGTGTTCAAAAACCAGTTCACATAAGACCCGAATTTATTACCCAAGGAAGGAGGACATCAGTATGTCAGTTACTATGAACACTTTGCAGGCTCTGGACCAATACATGACCACTTATGGAAGCAGTGACAGCAGCAATTTCAACAGGAAATACAACAAGCGCAGCTCCCGTTTTGCCATGCACGATTCCAGCGAACTGCAAAACCTATACAGCACCATCCAGTGGAAAAACCGTTTTGCTCCGCTTTATCTCACGGATCCCACGCCGCGCTCCATCGCGTACGCGATTCATCTGAAAGAAAGCGCCAACAGCCTGAAGCAGACGATCGGTTTACTCAGCAATGATGATGACCTGTTCTCAATGAAATCCGCCTACAGTGACAACGAATCTCTGGCAAGTGTGGAATATGAGCCCGATGATGCCGACGGAGAAGTGCCGACGGATTTTACTCTTGAGGTTGAAAATTTCGCCTCTCCGCAGGTCAACACCAGCAAATACCTGAAGGCGAACCAGCCAGTCTCACTGGAGCCAGGCAGTTATTCCTTTGACATCCTGACCAACAAGCTCCACTACGAGCTGCAGTTTAACGTACATGAGGGCGACACAAACAATGACTTGCAAAAAAAGCTCTCCCGTCTGATCAACAACTCCGATATCGGCGTATCGGCAAAGGTAGTACAGACCCGGGGACTCTCAGCATTGGAGGTTACTTCCGATGCCTATGGACTGCCGGTTCAGGGCGAGCGCCACTTTACAATCACGGATGAAAACACCACTTACCGCGACGGTATCGTTGATTATCTGGGACTGAACAAAACGATCAAGGAAGCCACCAACGCGATATACAGTATTGACGGAAATGAGGAATCTTCTTATTCCAACACGTTCAGTGTACATGGCGCATACCATGTGACCCTGCATCCCGAAAATTCCGCCGCAGACACAGCCGTGTCCGACCAGATTACAGCACATGCGGCTGCCATAACCAATGCAAACAGCGCTGCCAAAAATCCCAGTGCCAGGATTGGGCTGTATCCCGATGCCGAATCGCTCTCCAACAATATCGAGACGTTCGTGGAAGGCTACAATCGCTTTATGAACGGTGTGATCAATGACGAGACGGAGGAATCACTCACAAAACTCCTGTCCAAAGATCTGCACAAATTTCTGGATCTGCACAGTTATAACCTCGAGAAATATGGTATCAGCATCAACGCAGATGCCACGCTCGACTATCAGAAAAGTGATGAGATCAATGACGCCGCTGCGATCAAAGGTTTTGGTTCACAGATTTTGCGAAAATTGAATGCGATTTCGCTCGATCCGATGGAGTACATCGACAGAAGAATCTGCGCTTACCCGAATCCCAACGCGACTTATCCCAATCCATATATGACAAGTATTTACACTGGTATGTTATATAATAATTATATGTAAAAATAAAACAAGCGCAGCTGCGCTTGTTTTATTTTTTTCTCTCCTGCGACGCCATCTCCAACGCGGCCGCGATCACTTTGTCCATATCATAATACTGATACTGCCCAAGCCGTCCTCCAAAAAGCACATTTTTCTGCCCGGACGCCATCCGCAGATACTTCTGATACAGCGCAGCATTCTTCTCATCATTGACAGGATAGTACGGCTCGTCACCGCGCTTCCACTCCTTAGGATACTCCCGCGTAATCACAGTATCCGGCTGCTGTCCGAACTCAAAATGTTTGTGTTCTATGATACGCGTAAAAGGTACTTCCCTCTCCGTATAATTGACCACTGCATTTCCCTGATAATTCTCCTCTCCCTCCAAAAGCTCTGTCTGAAAATCAAGAGAACGATACTCCAATGCGCCTTCACAGTAATCAAAAAACGCATCGATCATGCCTGTGTAAAGAATTTTCCCAAACGAATGCTGTCCGTCATTTGTGACATATGTGTCATTTTTGTCATTCCTTTTGACAAAATCCTCAAACGGAGTGTCAAGCCGCACTTCGATACCTTCCAACAGTTTTTCCACCATACGCGTATAGCCGCCCTGTGGAATCCCCTGATACGGATCATTAAAGTAATTGTTATTGAAAGTGAACCGTACAGGCAGACGCTTGATAATGAACGCGGGCAGTTCCCTGCAGTCACGTCCCCACTGCTTCTCCGTATAACCCTTCACAAGTTTCTCATAAATATCTGTTCCAACCAGAGATAGCGCCTGCTCCTCCAGGTTTCCCGGCTCTTTGATATCCAACTCCGCAATTTGTGACCGGATGTGCTCTGCCGCCTCCCTGGGCGTCCGCACTCCCCACATTTTAGCGAATGTATTCATATTAAAAGGAAGATTGTAGAGCTCGTCCTTGTATACCGCCAACGGTGAGTTGATGTAATTGTTGAACTCCGCCAGCTCGTTCACATAGTTCCAGATTTTTCTGTCTGATGTATGAAAAATGTGTGCACCATACTTGTGAACCTGAATCCCGCTGATCTCCTCCGTATAAATGTTTCCAGCAATATGTCCTCTCTTGTCAATCACCAGACACCTTTTGCCGTTTTTTTTCATCTCGCTGGCAAATACGGCGCCGAAAAGACCTGCGCCAACCACCAAATAATCATAGTTCATGCTCTCTCTCCTACTGAATTAATTTCGGCTCCACCGGTTTCCAATCCCTCGCCAGCTGCTCGTACTCAGCTGCCTGCTCTGTAAGCCTTGCATACTCAAGCTCATATTCCTTCTGCGGAAGCGCTTTCATGCGGGGCGACTTGGCAAGTTTCCTGCAGCACAGCGCCAATGCCATAAAAGCAGATGTCCCGCTGCTCGCCACGTCAATCTCACTCTCGCAGTCGTAGCCCGCCCTGCGGAACCATTTGACAGCCTCCTCAAAATCCTCCTTCTTCATAAAGAAATACCCAAGCTCCATGCACATCTCCGCCGACGGTATCGTCGCCTCCTCACTCAAAGCCACTTTGAGCATGCTGACCGGGTTGTCCGTGATCCTGTAAATCTTCAGAAGGACAGCGATAATCTGCCGGCACAGCAGTTCTTTCCCCTCTGCACTCTTCTCAACTAAAGAGCGCTCAAAAAAACCTTCTGCTGTCTTAAGCTCCTCCTCTGTACCTGCCTTGTAAAGCTCCCGCAGGTACATTCCCATCAGGCGGTCTGAGAGCACGCCACGCTCTGTGATAATCTTCTCAAACACCCCGAAATCCCTGCTGCTGTGGCTTCCCTGCGGACGGTGCTGAATCTCAATATCACTGTCATAGATAACCGGATTGATATTCACGGTCTCATGAATCGGCTCGATCCAGGTAAACTCCCTCAGCCGCTTAAAAAGCTTGGGGCGCAGGTCGCGTGCAAAATTTTCTGTCGGATGGTTGATCTGCTCTGTCACATAGATCATCTGCACGATCTCCACCTCGGGCAGCATCGCGCGCTTCAACGCCTTGAGCTTGTCCTGGTTCTCGCGGTCCAACACCTCGTCGGCATCCGCAGAATAAATATAATCGCCTGTCGCCTTTGAGAAAGCAAAATTTCTGGCAGCCGCAAAATCATCATTCCACGCATAATCATACAGATACGGCGTGTACTCTGCCGCAATCTTTTTGGTGTCATCTGTGGAACCAGTGTCCACAATGATGATTTCATCCATAACATCCTTCAATGAATCAAGACAGTCCCGCAATATTGCAGACTCATTTTTTACAATCATGCATAAACTGAATTTCATACTCACCCTCCATAGTCACATATTTATTGCCTGTTATTATTGTAACGAACTTTACATAAATTCTCAACTGTTTCTTTATAAAAAGTCTGGAATTTAATATTTGTTCGTCCTGTTCACAAATGCTTTTTCGTGTTACAATAGTGATAAGTACTTTTTAGAAAGGTAACATGCCAACTATGAAAAATCAGGAAAAACTAGCAATCGTGATCAGCAATCACAATAAGGGAAAAAGCGCTGTGGACTGCATCGCATCCGTGTTCGCTTCCGAGCAGCTGGATGTGAACACCTATGTGAAAATCTTCGTGATTGACAACGCCTCGGATGATGACTCACAATCTGTCATCACAAGTGCATATGGCGATCAGATCACCTTCACGCATTCTGACATAGACCTCGGCAGCTGCGGCGGACTCAACCTCGGCATCGAACAGGCATTGCGGAACGGATTTGAATACATCTGCTGTCTCGGCGAGGAAATCACGGTCGCACCCCACACGCTGAAAGTCATGCTGGACTATATGGCCACGAGCCCATCGACTGGTCTTGCAGGCGGCAAGGTCTATCACAGACATATGCCGCATTACATACAACAGTTTGGAATCTCTGTCGATTTCAGACACTGCCGCGCCTCCATGCTCTATGCGGACACCCCGGACAGTGAAAATATTCCTAATTTCGTATATTGCGATGCCATCAGCAGCTGCTGCATGATGGTGCGCGCCGACGCAATCCACAAGGTGGGATTGATGCCAACCGAGAACTTCCTCTACTGGGATGATACCGAGTGGGGCTACCGCATCAGGCAGGCAGGCTTTGAGGTCGTGGCGCTCGGCGCTGCCCATCTCTACCATGCCGCAAGTCCCATGCATCGCTGTGACAACACAAAGGTCAATTACTACATGACACGAAACTGCATGAACTTCTTCATGAGATACACAAAACCGGAAGCCTGCAACAAGATGAGTATCGTCCTGCTGCGCTCTGTCTTTGAGGCTTTTTATCTGCACCGAATGGGACACGCCCACAATATGGCTCAGTCTGATGTCGCAGCGCTTCTCGACGCAGTGAACGGCGTGAGCGGCAAAGCAGCCGACGACCGCATCCTCGAAAATGACGATAACGGACTTGGTTTTGTCAGTTTTTTCCAGGAGCAGGAATTTGTCTATATGGAGGATGACGATCCCTTTCTGGAACAGGTCATCCGCCAGATCAATCCTGATCTCGTGTTTATGCAGCTTCCCTCGCCAGGCGCAGTCACCATCGTCCGCTGCGATTCTATCCTCGGCATCAAAGATTTTAACTTTTCGCTTGATTTCAGCGAAAATGTAGTCTACATCGACAAAAACTACCGCATCCTCGCCACCCGCGAGGATATGGATCTCATCAAAAACTATGAGCCAGCTCTGCAGTTATTTCTGTATGCCATGCAGCCAATGGTATTCCGCAGGATCGCCAGAATGCGCGGAATTGAAAACCATCTTCTTTTCGAGATGTCTGACACTTAATTTGATTTAATTGCAATCTTTGCAAAAAGTCTATGTAGAGGTTAAGTTTTCAGAATATTCTGACGATATAATTTATGTAGTATAATTATGTAAATAATTCAAAAACTTGAACTAACAGCTTTTGGGATTACAGTCCTGTGCATGTTACAGGGCTTAGCTGTATAAGAAATCGGAATTGAGGAGGATATGTATGGAATATCGGCAGAAATATGAGAGTATGCTACAGACACTATGTAATGCATACAATAAAATATTCAAACTGTTAGAGGGGGTAGAACAATGCGACAGGGAGCTCGCACGCCTGTCCAGGATCAATCGCCCCAGTGTCGAGGATGTCTGCCGCGTCACGGAATACAAAGAGCGGCTGATTGTCACTATGGATCAGATTTCAATCGCCATTGATCCCATTCACAATCAGCTTGACGGCATCCGGGCACTTTGCCAGGAGATTGACAACCACCCGATGTATCTGCACCTAAATGATCTGCAGCTGCTGGTCTACTATTATATCCGTCAGGTCATCAACAAGGAGGACATCAACAATCCAGACATTATCAACCGTCTCAATCGTTACAAGGAATCGCTGGAACTGGACAAAGCGCTCAGCGAAGTTCCGGATTCCCAGAAACAGTTTTTTATGCTGATACCTGAAAAAAAATGTGAATAACGCAGCGAAAAGGTGCAGACAGCACCTTTTTTCATTGCCGGGCACCAGAGCGTGTTTGAAAAATCAACAGAAATAATATAAGCGTACAGAAAGGAGAAGTCATTCCTGCACGCTTATATTATTAAATAGTTAGAGTGAGCTGTGTACACTTATGGCTTTTGTCCATTAAACGTACTCTCATAGTCTAACACTATTTTCCAATTTAGTCAATGAATTTTTCTCTTTTTATAAAAGATTCATCTTTTTCCCAATTCTGCTCATACTATGGAGCATCACATTCCGGTCAGTTTTATCTTTTGTATCAGTTATACTTTTCCTGCTGCCCTGAATCTGATACTCCACACATCAATTGTATCATTTTATGGCAAATGAAACAAGTTTGTTTTTTACATTTCGCAAGACTCCCTCCACTTCAACGGTTACAATTCACACCCAATGTCATTAACTTAAGCTCTTAATAACCGAGATTGGTAAATAAACACAATGATTTATTAGGCATTTTTGAGTATAATTTGTTAGTCAGGTTCCTTAAGTTAATGACATTGATTCACACCTACGCCAGTTTTTATCAGCTTATAAGTTATTGAGGTGTGAATTATAACAGATTTTGCACACAAATTGATAAAGAGCATCAATTTGGCGCATGATTCCCACTACTTTGGCGTGGGTGTGAAAAGTAGCACTTCAACACAATAAAACGAACAGTTCTCGATTGTCATACCAGTTCTCCCCTTGCCTCGGCCAGCATACGCTTTAATTCCGCAATCTCTGCTTCCTTATCTGCAATCTCTGCTTCTTTATCCGCAATCTCTGCTTCCTTATCCGCAATCTCTGCTTCTTTATCCGCAAGAACCAGTTTCAACTCTCCCAGTTCTGGCAAAATCATTTTCTTTAATGCCTCGCTCATCTTTTCACCTCCACTGACAATCTGTTCAAACAGGGCACTATTTATATCAGATACAAGATTCACAATGACACCTGCTTTTGCCCTGTCTTCATCATTCTGCAAACCTTCATAATTGCTCAAAAGCTCCTCTGCCTGCACCAAATCCATACTGCGTGTCAATGACCTTAACCAGACATGCTGATTCCTTTCCAGCTCCTTAATTGCTATGATCTGCATCGGGAAAAGCATTCCGCTAATCTGGTAGATTCCCTTTCCCCTTTTAATAATTTGATACTCTTTTGCTAACTGTCCCAGCAGTTTTTTCGGCTTCTTCTCCCGTATCAGCGTGATTGTAATGTCAGTATCCAGAATCTCATCTACGGCACCTGTGTCCGACTTATACAGACAGGCATAGGATAACACTTTATAAAATGTATCTATATTTACCTTGTCATCCGGCGATTTGTACTCTACAATATTATATCCCAGAAAGAACGCCCCTATTTCATTCCTGATAACTTCATTCGGATCTTTCTTGATAATTAACAGGTCTATCCGCAACGGTTCGCTGTTCAGATTATACTCTCTGTCATAGGTAAGTCCTTTCCTATTTTCTATCAACTCCAGCTCCATGCTTGTGCAGAATGCCGGATGCCACTGTGTCCTGTTTTCTATTTCCAAACCAATATCCTTCCTAATCATTATACGCTTTCATTGCATTGTGCACAATCGCTCATTTGTTCTATTTTTATATTAACACATGTTCTGTAATCTGTCAATTCTTTTTCAGGACATGTGAAAAGACCGCTGGAAAATCCGAGCGGTCTTTTCTGTATATTAGGTTGGTTAGAGTGAACGTTAATTTTATTGCAGAAGTGAGAGTACACCCTGGTTTGCCTGGTTTGCCTGTGCGAGGATTGACTGTCCTGCCTGCATAAGCACCTGGTTGTTGGAGAACTTCACCATCTCCTCAGCCATATCTGTATCGCGGATTGCAGACTCTGCTGCTGTGGTGTTCTCTACTACGTTATCCAGGTTTGCGATTGTGTGCTCTAAGCGGTTCTGCACTGCACCGAGGATAGAGCGCTGTGTCGATACGATCTTCAATGCCTCGCCGACAACATCGATCGCCTCTCTCGCATTGTCACCTGTCTCATCCACGATACCGATGGATGTGCTCTTTAACTTGTTTACACCAAGTCCTGCAGCTGACATTGTGTCGATTGTCGCAGAGATTCTGTTTGTAAGGTCGGAATCGGAACCTGCATGAACGTTGAATGTCAATGGAGCTGTCACTTTCTCGCTCAGGCTCTTGATATAACTTCCGAAATAGAGAGAAGTCGTAGCACCTGTCTGGGGATCCTTATCCACAATTTTCTTTGTCGCATCCTTATCAGCAAACAAACCTCCCTGATAATCGCCATTCTCATTAAAGTACTTATACAATCCCATACCTGACACTTCAACGCCGTCTTTATTGTAGAGCTTATTCTCTGAAACCGCACCGATGAGGTCTTTATTACTGATATCTTCCTTCGTAACCTGATCAGCTCCCAATGTATCCTGACTTACTACAGTCGCTGCCGCATTCGCATTGTAAACCAGTCTGTATCGCTCATCCATTGTATACTTATCCGTCTCACCGCTGATCAGCTTGACATACTCTGACATGTCTTCCCCGGCCTTTACATGGATAATGTTCTTTGTCTGTGTGTCATAGATATATGCATCCTTATCGCCTACAAGATTATGTGTTCCGTTCTGCATCTTAAGCGATTCAGGATCTAATGTCGCATTTCTGAAAACCGCATAGTCAGCACTGAGCACTGCATTTGTAACAGAAGAACTTGCACCGACAGTAGTTCCTTTATCAAGATACTTTGTAAAATCAGATCCCTTTGAGACAACATCCGCTGTCATAGGACTATTTACTGTAGAAGCATTAATGCTGGCAGCATTGACAACATACACGTTATCTGTACCATTGTAATTCACTTTCACGAATGATCCTACACTATTGGTAACCTGAGACTGTTTTGTCTGGTCAATCTCGTCGCCCTCGATATAATTAAATGTATGTACCAGATTCTCCGGCTGTGTCTTATCGCCTTTCAGAAGATATGTCTCGTTGAACTTGGTTGTCTCTGAGATTCTGTCCATCTCAGTCACGAGCTGGTCGATCTCATCCTGGATATACTGGCGGTCTGTAACGGAGTTGGTGCCGTTTGCTGCCTGCACGCAGAGCTCGTTCATTCTCTGGAGCATATCCTGTACCTCTGCAAGCGCACCTTCTGCTGTCTGCACGCAGGAGATACCATCCTCTGCATTGCGGGAACCCTGTGTCAGACCGCGAATCTGCTTTCTCATTTTCTCTGAGATTGCGAGTCCTGCCGCATCATCAGCAGCCCTGTTTACGCGATAGCCGCTTGAAAGTTTCTCTGTGGAACGTGCTGACGCATTCGTATTGATGTTCAACATTCTGTTCGCGTTCATAGCTTTAAGATTGTGCTGTACTACCATAAATTCTCCTCCTTTAGCAGCCCAGGACATCCCTTTCACCAAGCAACTTTCCCATAATTTTATTTCTTTTTATACTTTGACCATTCCCCTTGAATCGATCAGTTTTGTTATCGTTAATACTTTCTGTAACTCCGTTTACAGTATATATATCGGCCTTATTTTCTGAAAATTTAGACTTTTATCTGAAATTTTCTAAATTTTCTCATTTTTCCGCACAATAGCGGCATTTCCACCTACTGCATCTGACTCGCAGATGGGCATACAGTCCGCAGCCGAATAAGAACTGCATGATATAGGTTTACTATATTATATTTATCGGCGAACCATTATGTAAATATTAGGAATTTTTGCAAAAATATACACAATTCGGACAATTTGTGTATTCTCTATATTCTATGTGCCGCGACAGGCAAATCGAGTCGAAAAGATTTATCCCAGGCACCCGCCAGCTCCAGCTGACATACTTCCCTGGGATGGTCGGGTACATAAAAAAAGCCGACGCTAAAAGCAATCGGCCCTTTTATATGAATCAGTATTAACCTAACAGCTTTGTGACTGCGGCTGTCGACTGGTTTGCCTGTGCAAGCACAGAATCACCAGACTGCTCTAAGATGCGGCGGTTTGCCTCACGGATCATCTCCTCTGCCCTCGCCACGTCCCCGACTGCGCTGGATGCTGCATTGACGTTCTCAAGCGCTGCCTCTGCCGATTCACTTGCCTTGGACTTAATCTGAAGGGATGCCGCATCAGAGGACGGCTCTGATACCTTCTGTCCTGTCGCGAGCTTATTCTCTTTTGCTGCCGCTGCATTTGCTTTTGCCGCGTACGCATCGTTTGCGATCTTGCTGTCATAGGTGAAACTACTCTTGATATCCATACTAATACCTCCTTGTGAAAAACAATTAATCCTTTATATTAATTCTGATGACACGATGTTATGTCACCCCTCTTAACAATTTCATTGTACCCGAATTGTCAGACTATGTCAACTAATTATTTTAAATTTTATGTAAATTTCTATAATTTCAGACAACTTGCACAATTTGGCAAAAAAAGAGCATACGCATCTGCATATGCCCTTCTTTTGTCAAATAAATTATCTATTCTGTATTCGATTATGCGATCAGTGAAAGCACTCCCTGATTGCTCTGGTTCATCTGCGCGAGCATGGACTGACCAGCCTGCTGCAGAATGTTTGCATTTGAGTACGCCACCATTTCTTTTGCCATGTCCGTATCGCGAATCCGGCTCTCGGCTGCCGTTGTGTTCTCCACAACGTTGCCAAGATTGTTGACAGTGTGCTCAAGACGGTTCTGGCATGCGCCCAGCTCCGAACGCTGTGCGGATACCTGTGCCAGTGCGAGCGCCACGCGCTCGATAGAGAGTGTCGCAAGATCCACAGTGCGGACATCTACCTGATCCACACCGATGCTCGCTGCATCCATGGCGTCAATGTAAATATGAATCTTGTTGTTCATATCCGCATCTGTACCTGCATGTATTGCCGCGCCGAAACCAGTTGGACGTTCGCCTGCCGCAACCACAAGCGGACCATCGTTGTAAGAACCCTTGCCGTTTGTGGCAGATCCGCCCTTGAATACTATATAATTCGGATCGTTGTACACGTTCTTTACATTGTCATTCTGAATATTCAGCTCAAACAATGTAGCCGGCGTACCCGATGTGATAGCATTATCCGCCAAAATATCATCCGTTTTCGTAAAATTACCTACTGCCCCGCCAGTACCACCGCCCACAAAAGCTGTCAAATCCTTTACAAACCGGATAACATCTGCATCTTTCGCAAAACTGTTCTCAAAGTCTGTAATCGATGTCCTGCCCGTGAGACGTACGATGACATCCTGAAGACTTTCACCATCCCGTATGTCATCCAGCACCGATGCGAGTCCCTTTTTCATGGAAGCTGCATCTACGGTTTTTCCACCCGCAAGATACCCAAGATACATACTCGCAAGATAACCCGTCCCATAATTGGATGTACTGCTGCTTCCGCCCAGCTTATTTGCCTGCAGCTGTGAGCTGATAAAGCTGTCGCCCGAGGACGTATTGATACCAAGTCCGCCGTTCACCCAGTCATTACCGTCATAGTATCCGCCTGCAGCAGTCTGTGCCATTCCCTCTATGAACCATTTCGGGAAACGGTCATCGGCATGCTTTCCGTCCACTGTACCGGTCATACCGTTTGTGAGCGCCTCATCCATAAACGCGTGCATCATTTCATGCACAATCGTAACCTCAAGCTGTTTCCTTGAATCTGCATCCAGGTTTCCATTATTATCAATCCTGAGTGCATCCACATTGACCGCAAGCTGGTACTCCAGTATGCCCGGTTCGACTGTACCGTCCTGATATGAGTAGTGTCCGAACCTGACATATGCAAGGGTCGATGAACTAAGCCCCGGATAATTGTTGCCGCCGAGTGCGAGGCCAATCCCAATACTTGAATTATTTAAAAAGTCGTAAGCCGGTGAAAATGCAGCAATAATTTCCTGCACTGCATTGGGTACAATTTCCGTCTTCAGAGAATTTTTCAACTGCGTGTACTTTGGATTTGAGGAAGTCGGATTTCCATTTGCTGTCTGATCAGTCTGAATACTATCCTGCATGTAGATAATCTTAAGTCCTTTGGTATCCGAAAGTGCATCCAGCGACAGGTCCTTCCCTGCATCCGCCCCGTTTAGGGCTGTCAGTTTTACGTTTGCTTTTTCCCTGTCCTCTTCATACTTCTTCTTGACGGCCTCAAACTTTCTGTTATTGATCGCCAGGTTATACGCGCCTCTGCCCCCCTTGGAAAGGCTTCCATTCAGAAGGTATGTCTCGTTGAATTTTGTCGTCTCAGCCACTCGGTCAATCTCTGTGATGAGCTGCGATACCTCGTCCTGTATATTCTGTCTGTCGGATGCAGCGTTTGTACCGTTTGCTGCCTGCACGCAGAGCTCGTTCATGCGCTGCAGCATGTCCTGTACCTCGCTGAGTGCGCCATCTGCGATCTGCACCATCGAGATGCCATCCTCCGCATTCTCTGTCGATTTCGTAAGTCCCCTGATCTGACGTCTCATCTTCTCAGAGATCGACAGCCCTGCCGCATCATCGGCCGCCCTGTTGATCTTATATCCGCTGGAAAGCTTCTCCGCTTTCTTTGACACAGTACCGCTTACTATAGATAATTGTCTCTGACTGTTCATAGCCTTAAGATTGTGTGCTATTACCATAAATTTTTCCCCCTGATTTCCTTATCGTTAGGCGCCGCGTAACCCTCATCCATGAAGCGGCATGTATCAATCCTGCCAGGCCTCACCTCCTTAAATCAAACGAAAAAGCAAATTAACTATTCACCACACGCTCTCTCTCCGCCACACACTGCTGAAGCTTCTGGTCAAACAGCTCTGCCATCTCCATATTTCCCATCCCTCTGTAAATATTTATAATATGGGCATAGCATGACAGCTGGTTTTCTCCCAGCGTCTCCAGATCTTTCATCGTAGTCACCTTGACATACAGCATCAGTGCCTTGACGATCCTGCCATTCTCCCTGAGCAGATTCGCATATTCATATGTAAACTTCGCTGAATTGTAGATACTGTTGTACTTCTCCAAGAGCTCCAACGCATCTGGGAACCTGTCCCTCCGGCAGTATGCCTTCGCCAGCGACATGATCAGCTCCGGCACATACACATGCTCCGCGCTCTCTGTCATGCCCAGTCCTTTTTCATATGCTTTGATGGCATTGTCGATATCATCAAGCACAAAGTAGGACTGTCCCATCTGGAAATAATGGTATCCGTTTCCGCCGTCCTTCTCGATGGCTTTCTGGAGAAGCTCCAGATTCCTTCTCTGCTTTCTCTCCATCGCCTCGCCTGTCAGGGCATATCCATGATGAATGACTTCCATCGGAAGCAGAAAAGCTTCCAGGGAATCCCTGCTTTTACCCGATTCTGTAGTGCAGATCTGCTCATGGATGGGGAAGAAATACTGATAAAAATTCTTATTGTACATCCGCGGCACATCATCCGAGACATACCCTTTTTCCCCGCTGTTCTTGGGAATCAGGTTGGTGAGCCGCATCACCCCCACGTAGCGCGGATACCGCTGCATCATAATCCGCAATGCGCTGATGTCAACATTGGTGACATACTCATCACAATCAACGACCAGTATCCAGTTATTTTTCGCAAAGGAAGCACAGTGGTTCCTCGCGGCAGCAAAATCATCGATCCACTCAAAATCAACCACCCGATCCGCATATTTTTCGGCAATCTCCTTCGTGCGGTCTGTTGAGCCGGTGTCTGTCACGATGATCTCCCAGTCGTATTTTTTCAGATGTTTCAGGCACTGCTCGATATGCTCCTCCTCATTTCTGGCAATAATACATACTGTAATCGGTATCTTAGACATAATTTGATTTCTCCCCCTATTGTGCCTGTCTTATTCGGTTATTTATGCGTTGGTCACCCGCTCCTTGTCCGCATGGTACGCGAGAAACCGTTGGTGGAAATTCTCCGCCATCTCCTTCTCCCCAAACGCTTCATAGATCTGTATGATCCTGCCATAGCAGTCCGTCAGTTCACCGCCAAGCGTTCCCAGATCAGGCAGTGTTGTCACCTTGATATAATTTCCCAGCGCTTTCAATATCTGTTCATCTCTCCACAGAATATTTGCGTAGGCATACACATACTTCGCTGTATTAAAGTCCTTCGCATATTTCTCCATCAATGCCAGTGCATCCGGTATCCTGCCCGCATCGCCATATGTATTTGCCAGGGACATGATCAGCTCCGGCACATAATATTTTCCCAGATCCGACACATACTCCATCGCTTTCTCATATGCCTCTATCGCCTCCTCTGCGCCGTTGAGCGTCAACTGCGACTGACCGATCTGAAAATAGACATATCCCTTGTCCGGTGCCGTCTCAAGCTCCTGATAGAGCAGCTCGAGATTTCTGATCTGCTTTTTTTTCATGGTCTCATCGTCAAGCGCATACCCGTGATGAATAATATCGATCGGGAGCAGAAAACCATCCATCGGATCCTCCCGCTTTGCAGGATCGATAGGAACGATCTGCTCATGAATGGGATAATCAAAGGTATAGAAATTCTTATTGTACATCCGCGGCACATCCGTGTTGACATATCCTTTATTTCCCCTGCCATTGTCCGTGATATTTTTCAGACGAAGCACTCCTGTATACTTTGCATGCTTCTGCATCAGCATTCTCAGAATTCTGATATCGATCGACTGCACGATCTCGTCGCAGTCAATCGCCAGGATCCAGTTATTTTTTGCAAAGGACGCGCAGTAGTTTCTGGCTGCCGCAAAATCATTGATCCACTCAAAGTCAACCACCTGATCAGCGTATTTCTCCGCAATTTCTCTCGTCCTGTCCGTGGAACCTGTGTCCGCCACAATAATCTCCATGCCATACGGCAGCAAATGTTTCAGACAGTCCTCTATGAATTTTTCCTCGTTTTTTGCTATAATGCATACCGATACCGGCACTTTTGACATATTTTGCCCTCCCCTTACGCATTTTTGTACGTAAAACGCGCAGGCATACTGATACAAATATGCCTGCGCGTCATCCATGACGTTATAACAATCCTATTTCTTGCGATCCATAAGCTGTGGATCGATCGTATTCAACTTACTGACAGCGCTGTAATACTTTGTCGCTGCACTCGCTGTCATCTTGCGCTCCCTGATCTCCTGACGTTTCGAAGTCAGAGCGGCTTCCATCGAAGCCTTGTTGCGCTGCTCCTGCGCCTCGATCGAGACCCCCTTGTCAACGGCTTCCCTGACCAGATCCTGCATCCTTTGAACCTTTTCCCTGTACTTGTCGGGATTGCTCTGTACCTCCTCCCTGACAAGCTCATAGGTTGATGTGAATCCATCGTCCAGTCGGTTGATTTCATCGATCAGACCGCCCTTTTCATCCATGATCGCATCATATGCCTCTGTATCAAACGGCCTCTTTGTCGATGCCGCCAGCTGACGCTTGTTGATCTCATAGACTTTGTCAAGTACTTCAAGTTTCTTTTCCAGACTTTCTGTCATAATCTGCAGATAACTTTCTGTCATGTCTGTTCCCCTTCCATACTATCCGATCAGGTTCCGGTTCTCTTGTAAGCGCCTGCATTGCCCTGTCCGCCTGCCACTCTCGCCTGCGCAACCGGATTGCTCTTATCCCCGGCAACCTTCTTCATTACCTCTTTCCAGTTATCCCTCATGGAACGCAGATGCTTTAACACTTCCTCCATGATCTCGGGGTCCTTGGCTATATTTGCTTCGTGGCATCGCCTCAACAGATATACGTACACATTTTCAAACTCCTGCGATACGGCATACTTCCTGTCAAGCGTGTCCCTGAAATTCTGGATAATCTTCTCGACCTTGACGATATTCTCATGTGCCTTTGCAGGATCCTTGTTTTCCATTGCCAGGATGGCTACGTTTCCAAACTTAATCGCCCCATCATAGAGCATCAGTGTCAGCTCTGCTGGTGAGGCCGTCATAATCTTCGCGTTTTGATATTGTGCGTATCCATTTTGTTTGAGCATGCAATTCCTTCTTTCTACGCGAACCCCTTTCAGGGTTCGCGTTGTACTTACCTTTTTCACCTATAATATTACGAATTCGTTATTTATTGTCCCAGCATACTTGCGAGAGAGTTCTGGCTGGACTGCAGCTTCGACAATGCCACCTCCATCGCAGAGAACTTCTTGTACCACTTATCCTCGTAATCATCCAGCTTCTGCTGTGCTTCCTTGATTCTCTTGGTGTAGTCATCATACTCGGTCTTCATGCGCTTGTCGTCATATACCTTGTAGATGCTCCTGTACTCCGTGCTCGCCATCGTCTTCTGGAGAGAATTGTACATCTCCTTACTCATGGTCGTGAAGAGCTCGATCACCTTATCCGGATCCGCTGCAATCGCTTCCTTGAGCTTGTTCTTCTCATCCGAATACTTCTCATCGTCACTGTCACCCATGATATGAAGCGCGTTGCGCTCTGCCTTCTCTGTATCGAAATAGCTGCCTGTACCTACACCGAAATTGACAAGATACAATGTCTCGCCACCTATATCGTAGCCTTTGTTGACAGCGCCTATCATACACTGCATAACCGTGTTGAGATCCTTGTCTCTTCTGAGCAGGGAATCCTTTATCGTGTTCTCCCACGTCTCAACCTCGTCATCGCTCATGGCCTCTTTCTCCTCGTCAGAGAGCATGGTGTACTTTCTGGCCGAATCAGCGTTGTAGAGCTTCGTCATCTCATTCATGATGTCGTTGTACTCTGTAATGAAGTCCTTGATCATGTCATAGATGCCGTCATAGTCGGTGTCTGTCGTGATGGAGATTGGTCCGTCTGTCGTCAATGCGTTTGCCGTGATGCTGAGTCCGTTGATCGTAAATGTATTCGTGTCAGATGTAAATTCTGCACCATTTAACGTAATCTGTGCATCCTCCGCCCAGATTCTCGTAGCTGTCGAACCATTCTCATAAGCAGCACTGGTATCAAGGCCAAGAGATGCCAATGCATTGTTTGTTCCCTCCAGCTTGAACTCCTTCGCTGTGCCTGTTCCTGTAGAACTGATGAAAAATCTCTGGTTTGTCTCATCAAAGGACGCATTGACACCGCCTTCCCGCAATGAGTTCAAAAGTTCACTGATCTTTGTCTCAGCAGTAATCTCTATCGTAGTCTCCTTTGCATCAGCGCCCTGTCCGACTGTAAGCGTCAGTCTCTGTCCGACTAAACTTGAATCAATCTCTGAGAGCTTGGAACCCAATGCATAATCGGGACTGACCGGATCCGGATTCAGTTTTGAAATCATTGAACCTGTTATCTTACCGCTCTGTGCAACTCCGCCGTAATCCCGCAGCCCGAATCCCTGCAGGAGTGTGTTGCCAGCAGTATCACTGGTACTCGAAAGCGTATAGGATGACCCGTCAGCCGGACCTTCCACGGATATCTTGCCGTTCTCGACACTCATCTTAAGACCGGTACCTTCATCGGCATTTTTCTTGTTAAACGCTGAAATAAAGCTGTCAACTGTCATATCTTTGTTGACTTCTATTTCAAAATCTTTGCCCCCTGCCTGAACTCTCAGTTTACCTCCCTTGATATTTAACTCTTCAAGGGTTGTGTTCGTCTCGTCCTTCGATGTGTCGCCTGGAAGCCGGATCTTCTTGCCTGTAGCAATTCCTGCCACATTGTCACTCGGTGTCATATCAGACAGTCCAAGAGCCGCCACAACACTCTGTCCTGTTGAACCAGTGGTAGAAAATCCGAAAGTCGCACCGCCAGCCGGATCACCGCCATTTGCCCCTGTCACTGTTATCTTGCCGTCTTTCAGCTCCATCCTGACATCATCCGTACTATTGGCAAACTGATTATTGAATTTCGTGATAAAATCATCAATCGTGTCATCAGGATCAACCGTTATTGTCGCTGCCTTCTTCACTCCATTGACTGTAAGTTCCATAGTTCCGCCGCCTACATTCAGTTCTGAAAGCTTCGTATCCCCTGTAACTTTATTTACTTTCTTGGAAATAACGGCACCTGTCAGATATCCCGATTTCGCAAGCTGCTTTACCTCCAGTGACTGCACTCCGTTAACTGCCCCGTCACCCGCCGTGATCGTCGCCTTCGTCGGATCGGAAACCGTCGTCTTCTTCTTGGCATAACTGCCCGCCAGTCTCATGTTAGACAGCGTGCCTGTATAGAGTTTGTAGATCCTCTTATTCAGATCCTGCCACAGAGATGTCTTCCACTCCAGTTTCTTCTGATCATTCTTTAAATTCGTCACTTTGGTTGATTTCGCCGCAACCAGCTGCTGTATTACTGCCTCCGTATCCATACCTGAATACATACCTGTCATTCTCAATAAATCTGACATTGTAATCCCTCCAATTTACATACTTCTCCGCAACTATACATTACCTCATAGTTACACTTTTCTTACTATTTTGACCTGCTATGTCCTCTCATCAACCAGCACACCCGCAAGTTCCATCCTCTTTGCCAGCAGATCCAGTGTCTTCTCAGGCGGAATCTCCTTGATTACCTCCTGCGTATCCCTGTCCACCAGTTTTATGACAATGCGGTTTGTCTTCTCATGAATCCCAAACTTTGCAGCGGAATGAGGCAATGATGCAACAGCCTTTTCCATGACTTTCTTCAGCTTGTCGAGGTTGACATTCTGCTGCTCGTCGATGAGCTGTCTGTCAGCCGGGATCGACAACGTTACTGATTCATCTGATTCTTTAGCGATCTGTACATCCATTACTCCATCCGTGGATTCTGCTTTTCTGGCCTCCGCAGCCTTAGATGTTGACGACTGTTCGGGTGCCTTCACTGTCTGAACGGTTTGAATGGTCTGAGCGGTCGAAACTGTCTGCTGCCGGGTTTTCCCCCTTGATACAGGCTCCATATACATGCTAATCACCTCCATGTCACGCATGCGCATTCTTCATGCAATTCTTGCAACCGTTCAGCATCCCATTATCACAGGCCTCAAGCCGTGCAGAATTGTGTCTTGAACAGTTACTTATTTTCTAAATACAAACTGCAATCACAATGATTTCATTTACTATATCGTCAAATTTTATTGAAAAATTAATGGTATAACTTTATTTTATACGAAAATAGCTGAAAAAACAACAGAAAAATTATGTATCATCCTGACAATCGTTACAATTTACACCCACGCCAGTTTTTTCAGCTTATATGTTCCCAAGGTGTGAATTATAACAGATTTTGGTGCATGATTCCCACTACTTTGGCATGGGAATGAAACGTAACGATTTGATAAATATATCTAAAAATGTTTAAGAATCTATAGATATTATCCGATATATATGTTAATATAGTTTTGCATATCATGCAAATTATATAGCACCAGTTTACGTAATAAATGGCGGATGCAATACCTGCAGAAAAGACTGCCCTGGCAAAAGGAATTGTCCATGGAGTAATGCGCTGACCATTTTGTCAGATTAATCACCATAGAAACACATGGAGGTATTTGTTATGGTAGTACAGCACAATCTAAGGGCAATGAACTCCAACAGAATGTTGGGCATCACACAGGGAACACTTTCCAAATCGGCAGAGAAGCTGTCATCAGGCTACAAGGTAAACCGTGCAGCGGATGACGCGGCAGGTCTTTCTATTTCTGAAAAGATGAGAAAACAGGTCCGGGGACTGACACAGGCTTCGCTGAACGCGGAAGACGGCATCAGCGCAGTGCAGACTGCAGAAGGAGCGCTCACCGAAGTGCACGACATGCTGCAGCGCATGAACGAGCTTGCGACCAAGGCGTCAAACGGCACCAATGCCCTCTCTGACCGCCAGACCATCCAGGATGAGGTCGACCAGCTCCTCACGGAGATCGACCGCGTGTCTGAGACGACGAAGTTCAACGAGATGTATCTCCTGAAAGGGGATACTGACAAAGTAACCAGGTATCTGAATGCCAAGGACGCTGGTCTCGACGGAACCATCACGCAGAATGCGACAAGGGCTTCTTTCACGATGAACGCATTAAAACTCGGCGATACCATCACGATTGCGGGTAAAGAATACACGATCGGCACCAATATATCGCCATCGTTGATACATGATGCTGTTATAAAGGCTGTTACAGCCGGCAAATACGGTCAGCCTGATATGACTGCCGATCCGGACGCTGTCAATGCCGCGGCAATGGCAGGCGCACATATTGATGTCGATGGCACCCAGTACACGATTGTCACCGATGCCGCACAGGAGAATGCAGACAAAAACATTCTGACACTCACCAGCATCCTCGACAAAGCATCCGAAGCAGGCAGTACTGTCAAGTACAACGGAAAGACATACCATGTACTTGTCGACGATGAGCCAACTCCGGGAGTCGGGCCTCTTCCTCATGATGATATTGACGATATTGACGCAGCCTACATAACGGATCTGCAGGCTTACAAGATGATCCGACAGGAGCTCGGTCTCGCCAACAATATCGGCGCAAATAAGGAGAATTCCAACGTGGATATAGTGATAAAGGATGCAGCAGATCCAACGAAAATCCTCGATTTATCAACAGATTCGGACACTACCCCCATCACGGATGCGAAGAAGGTCACTTTCACTTTCGACAAAGGCCAGTACACGGTAAAGGAAGACTTCAACTTCTCACTCCACGTAGGCGCGGATGCCGACATGACCAACAAGATCGGTGTGGGCATCAAGGCACTCGACACAGCAGGACTTGGCATTGACGGCCTGAATGTAAAGGATTCGACAGGCACTAGCGCCACCTACGCGATCGACTCCATCTCGGATGCCATCGCAACCGTATCCGCACAGCGTTCCCTGCTCGGTGCAGTACAGAACCGCTTAGAGCACACAATCAACAACCTGGATAATGTCGTGGAGAACACGACAGCTGCAGAAAGCCAGATCCGCGATACGGATATGGCGACAGAGATGGTGAAGTACTCCAACGCCAACATCCTCTCGCAGGCAGGCCAGTCCATGCTCGCACAGAGCAATCAGGCAAACCAGGGTGTTCTCAGCCTGTTAGGTTAATCACAAGATACGAAAAACAGTTTCTAATGCAAAAAAGCCGTCATAAATATGACGGCTTTTTTGCATGTAGTTTCTACACTGTCAATTAGACTAATTTTTTACGATCACTGACTAACCTGCAAGCAACGAGATAATCCCCTGACCTGACTGATTCGCCTGCGCGAGCATCGCCTGACCTGACTGCAGGAGAATATTGCGGTTAGAGTACAACACCATCTCCTTTGCCATATCTGTATCCCGTATCCGGCTCTCTGAGGCCGTCGTGTTCTCCACGACATTGTCCAGATTGTTGACTGTATGCTCGAGTCTGTTCTGATATGCGCCGAGACGGCTTCGCTCTGCACTGACCTTGTCCTTTGCGCTGCCAAACGCCTTGATCGCCTGGTCCGCGCCGCTGACCTGAACCATGAGTCTCCTGTATTTGCCCTTCGAGGTTCTCACCACCTGCTTCTCATAGGTATACCCGCCCCGGACGTCCACATTGTCTATGCCGAGTGCATGACTTGATATGGTCGCCATCTTCAGGATCATCTGGTTTCCCGTGTCCGCACCTACCTGCAGCGCAATCTGCTGCGGCTCCTCATGGGAACCGGGTATCCGCACCTCCTTCTCATACATGACTCCGGCAGCAAACAGTCCCCAATCCATACTTGTATTGTAGGGTGTTCCGGGGCGATTGTCATACACCCAGATTTTATCTGGATTTGTCGGATCTTTTTCCAGATTGGTAAAATGATCAGCCGGATTCCCCAATTGTCCTGCACTGTTTTTCGTGAGTTCCAGAATCGCATCAACCAATTCCGAACCCGAATGGATATCATCTATCCCCAACTTGTAGACAAAGGAGTTCCCAGACTGGACGGGAGGCTGTGCACCTGTGCCGGCAGTAAACTCCACACAGTAGAAATTATTGCAGGTACAGCATGTCGTACTGAACCCCTTGCCATATAAATCCTGCTTCGTGTCCGCCGAAAATTCTTTGAAATCCATACTCGCAGCATAGCTGCCCTTATATCGCTCGGAAAGCACGGTCTTACCATCGACCTCATTCTCCATATCGATGGCCGGACAATCCACCCAGTCCGGAAGACTTCCCACCGGCAACAGCGTTCTTACCACCCGGTCCGGCGCATACACACCGATTCCCTTGAGCACATAGATCTCATTGAACTTCGTCCGCTCCTTGATCGCATCGATCTCCTTAATAATCTGGTCAATCTCATCCTGTATCTTCTCTCTGTCCGACGCACTGTTTGTGCCGTTTGACGCCTGGACGGACAGTTCCAGGCACCGGTCAATCATATCGTGTACTTCTGTCAGGGCTCCATCCGCAATCTGTATCATGGAAATTCCATCCTCAGAATTTGCCGATGCCTGTGTCAGCCCGCGGATCTGTTTGCGCATCTTCTCCGATATACTCAGCCCCGCCGCATCGTCCGCCGCCCTGTTTATCTTGTACCCGCTTGAGAGCTTCTCCGCAGATTTTCCCAGAATCCCTTCCGTCATGCCCAGCTGGCGGTCCGCGTTCATCGCTCTGATATTATGTTGTATTCTCATGACCATCATCCTCCTTGATCTCCTGGTCGCATATAACCCAAGCCGGATAACGGTATGTTACACGTGAGTTATACTAGGTCTACACGGTTTAGATTGCACTCTACCTTATCTTATTTATCGACATATCCTATCAAAAACTTAATATATGTTTATGAAAAAGTGCAGCCCCAGATACCGGAATACCTGGCCGGGCACCCGTCAGATTATGCTGACATATTTCTTCTGGGTGCCTGTGCGCATGTTAAAAAGGACTGCTGAAATATCAGCAGCCCTTTCCTCATGGTAGAAACTAACGTTCCCGTCCTGTGGAATCGATAATTACTGTAACAGGCTCAATACACCCTGGTTCGCCTGGTTAGACTGTGCAAGCATTGACTGACCTGCCTGCTGAAGGATGTTAGCGTTAGAGTATTTCACCATCTCTGTCGCCATATCTGTATCACGGATCTGGCTCTCAGCAGCGGTTGTGTTCTCTACGACATTATCCAGGTTATTAATGGTATGCTCTAATCTGTTCTGGACTGCACCAAGCAGCGATCTCTGCTTAGACACATGTGCAATCGCCTCTGCGATTGAATCAATCGCATATGTTGCGGATGCTCCTGTCGAGTCCTTAACATTCAGACCATTGATGCCTAATCCCCTGGTATCAAGCGCATCAATCGTTACACCAATCTTATTTGTCATATCTGCGTCAGCGCCTACGTGAAGCTGGAAGTTGAGTGCTTCCTGAACATCGTACTTGCCTTTTTCTTTGATTGCAAAAATTGCCTTATCCGGATTTGTTGCTGTATCTGCTTCCTCTACTACCGCATTCCCGCCAGCCTTTGCACCGACACTGTTGGCAAGAGTAAGCTCCTGACGGATCATTGAGTATGCCTTTGCAGCCGTGATGACAGATGCATTTACATCGTCTATCCCGTCACCCTTAGCATTATCTGTGCCATCAGCATTTTTCTCATCCTTCATGACATAATATGTTTTGCCCTTATACAGTACAGAACTCTGCTCCACGATTTTTGATGCAATATTGTCTGCAGTCAAAATATTCTTATCCGCATTCTCTGTCGTCGCATCACTGGCTACTGTATACTGAACACCGTCAATCGTAACCAGCTCTCCCGGTGTCACTGAAGCCGTAATTATATCTTTAACATTATCTGCACCAGCATCTCCTACTTCACCAATAGTATACTGCTTGCCGCCAATTGAGATGCTATCGCCGAACTTTAAAGCATTCATTGTAAATGTCGCAAATGTCGCGCCATCCTGAAGCAATCCGTCGATTCCTGCATCCTTGGCTGCCAGATACTTCTCAACCCTGTTCGCATCACCCTTCAAGAGGTAGATCTCATTGAACTTGGTTGTCTCTGACACTCTATCGATCTCAGTAAGGAGCTGGTCAACTTCGTCCTGGATTGTCTGACGGTCAGACAATGCGTTCGTGCCGTTTGCTGCCTTCACTGCGAGCTCATTCATTCTCTGTAACATATCATGTACTTCTGTCAAAGCACCTTCTGCGGTCTGCACTGCACTGATACCATCCTCAGCGTTGGAAGAAGCCTGTGTGAGACCTCTCATCTGCTTTCTCATCTTCTCAGAAATCGCAAGCCCTGCTGCGTCATCTGCTGCGCGGTTGATCTTGTAACCAGAAGAAAGCTTCTCTGAAGATTTTGACAAAGTTCCTGTTGTGATTCCTAACATTCTGTTTGCGTTCATTGCTCTAAGATTGTGCTGTACTACCATAAAATTACCTCCTTGTAATTACCGCATGCGACTCCCCCGCACACGGATGTCGGCGACTCCCTTCGCCCCATTTGTTACACAAAATTTTTCCTATATTAAGTTTTATATTCCCCGGAAAATGCTTTAAATTCCATTTCGGCATCCACTTAAAGTTTTAACCGGTTTGTGATGAATGGTCTCATTTCTGTTTCCATTCACTTATTATATCGGACAATGCCCGGAATAGTTTATAGTTTTCTGAAAACTTTTTTTATTTTTTTGTTTGTGTGCTCAATTGGTACAATTATTCTTTATAATGAAGTATTTCTTTAATCTCTGGCCGTGAATATATCACAAGAACCCATCCTTCGCAGTTCATCCCCTGATTGCCATTACACATATCCGAGACGACAGATGCAAAAATATCCTGCAGCTGCTGGTCTATGTATCCGCCTGTTCCCAATTGTTCCCGCGCATAGCTTAGATACTGCGCCACATACGGATTACTGCCTGCCGTCTGCTCAAGCGCCACTGCCATTTTATCCTGCATCATAATCCGATAAATCCCCAAATCGTTTGCCTCTCCCCAATCGCACACATCGGATGGTTGATATTTGTTCTCTGCATCACGAATCACAATGTACATAAATTGGCGCAGCTTTTCCGTCTCTGTGGTAATCCAGTCAACTGTCTCAAACGATAACCGGACATATTGATCCAATTCTCTCTCGACATGGTCTGACCAATATTTATCATCCAGCGTGTACAGCATGCGCGCGAAACGCTTCGGGATTTCGCCTGCTCTCTTTCTCGCAAACCATATTGGCATATTCTGTACATTTTGTACAAACTCATGATTCTCTGCCATGATCGTAAATTGCTCCCATAGAATACTGGTAACATCAGGTATGTATTCTGCATATGGTTTATCCGACAAAATCTGTAAAATATTATTTTTGACTACCTCCCAGCTGCTCTGCAAAAGTCCTCCCGAAAAAGCCGATGCCATCTCTGCCTCCAAAATCCCCATTTCCCGTTCCAACTCCGTTTCTCTTTCCTTCGGTCTTGGTCTTACCTCTTCATCAAAATATGCATAGATCCCATCTCTGATATTGTTTTCCACTGCGCTGAACAGTGAACAGAAGCCATTGTCTATGACGGCGAATGCTGTACTTCCAGTATCTCCTCCTGCAATACTGTTTCCCAGATCCTCTGCGTACGCTTCCAAAGCCTGCGTTGAGTCACGGTCCAGAAGGGAATCAAACTGCGGCAACATCTGTCGGCGGTCCTCGTCCTCCTGACGCCCCAGTCTTCTGGACATCAATTTTTTAATATTGTGCATCCCTCCCGCTTCACCTCTGCCGCTTGTTCCAACTTTGCGCGTTGAAAGCGCGCTCTGCGCATATGCTTCATTATATATACTGATCAGCTCAACCAGATTTTTCCGCACCTGGGTAATCGTTCCAGGCCCGCATTTCCCTGCAATCAATTCCTGTCCCCTGCCGATCAATTTATTTGAACTATCCAGCCTCTCTTTTCGGTCCAATTCCTCCTGATACACTTTTAGAGCTACCTGTTCATTCATGGCATTCGGGGGACATCCGGCAGCAGTAACTGTTGCCAGATCCTGTCTGTCTCCTTGCAGATTCCTTAATGATACGATCCGTCTCCCTAAATTCGCATCCCTCTGCAGAAGCATATTATGCAATCCCAGAAATGCCATATTATCATTGTAAATTGTCTGAAACTGATTCCCGTAAAAGTTGTACGCTTCCTGTACATTGCAGTTCTTTAACATTTCTTTCTGATATTTCTTTACAAATGCATCTGCTATCGTGTGTGCCCCCTGCGTCGCACCGCCGGATTTGTAATTTTTCAGCTTTGTATCTGCCCTCTCAGCAAACTTAACCGTATCGATCAGGTATGCCTCCAGCGGCCGCTCTTCACTTTCGCGCAGCCGCAGGCTTACTCCCACTTTGATTTTGCGCTGAACCACGCTCTTCTGAGAATCCCCTGCGCGCGTGTACGCCAATGCCCCATCTGTTCCGGACTGCTCCGGAATATACCGCCTGGTCTCACCTGCCATAGCATAAAAATTATTCTCTCTATTCTTCTGTCTCTGCAGGGTATTATCTGTACATGCCGTTTTACGATTCTTGTGTCCTGCCATTTTTTTATGGATAAAATACTCCATATCGTTCTCCTTTTCTTTGCTATAAAGACTGATACTTATGTACCCCGCATACCCGTTGGAAGCGTACACCTCCAGACGCATAAGAAAAAAGACTTGCTACAGCCCGATTGGCTAATCACAAGTCTTTCTTTCAGCTCAACAGCATACTGATCCCCTGCTTCGACTGATTGGCCTGGGACAGCATAGAAAAGCCTGCCTGCTGTAAAATATCCAGCATGGACTTTCTGACGGTTTCTTCTGCCATATCAGTGTCGCGGATCTTTGATTCAGCGTATGTCATGTTTTCCATTGCATTATAGTTATTGTTGTAGGTGTGTTCCAGTCTGTTCTGGACTGCACCGAAGTAAGAGCGCACTTCGCTGATTGTTGTGAGCGCGTCATCGAGCACCTCCAGTTTCGAGGGATCGTATTTCTCATGTACCAGAATATTCGGAGTAGGCCTGGGTCCTCTGGTATCGTTAGGATAGCTTATATTGTAACGTGTCACCTTCTGTGTTGTTGTCGTCCATTCCGCCGGGCTTACCAGCTTAGAATGTGTCTTCGTCTCGCCTGCTTCGATTGTTGTCCAATAGGTATAAACAGGCGCTTTTGTCATAACCCTTACAGTTTCTTCTACTTCGTATGGCGTGATCACAGGTGTCGGAGCCGCTGCATACCATTCAGCAAGTTTTTTCTGGTATCCCTCGGGATCTTCCATTTCCACCTCTGTAACATAGGTGTCAACCCTGTAATTCTCCAGCCCAAGTGTCTCTGCGGAGAGACGCTTGTCAAATATGAAGAGTCCGTCCGGCGTCCCGTCACTTGCCTGTATCCAGATCTGATTTCCATCCCAGTAATCATAATGTGTATAATACCCTGTCGTAACAGTCTCATCGTAAGTCATTGTCACTCTTCCCGACGTTATGATCGTGGAATCCGCAGAACCTGATGTCAACTTAATCGCATCTGCATCCCTGTAGTCATAGATATAGACACTGTACGGATCATTGGCAGCTCTGGCTGCCCTGTCATAATGGTTTGTCATGACCGAACTCAGTGTATCATATGTCGCGCCTGCCAGATCCGCTGCAATTGCCTCTGCGAGGGACTTTGTCTTTGTCGCCTTATCCGGATCTGTGTCCTCCATTGCCATGACATCAACCACCGCGTCAAAATATCCTGTATACGCTTTGTTATCCCACGCAAACGGTCTTTTAGAGAGATTGATCTCCCCTTTTGTCACATATAAATGCGAATCCTGAAAAGTCATGCCGTTGATACCATTGATTGTACCAGAGAAGCGGATAGCCTCCTTTTGAACACATGTTCCGCACGGATATCCCACTTCCACGCCCACGAGCTCGCCAAGCTTTGAATACAGTTCGGAAGCGTCTGTCACTTTGGCAAGATTTCCGAAATTCAGTTTTGCAGATACATTATCATCAATTGTACTTGTCCATCCAGTATAGGGTTTCGTTCCATTGTTCGTGTGCTTATCCATATATGCTTTGAAATCCGGTCTTGCCATCAACTGATTATATGCTGCCGGATTTGTCTTTTGGAGCGATCCAACCCACTGGTATCCGCCCTGGTTTCCCTTGTCAGGTCCGAAATATACTTTTATGGAACCATTATTGAAGTCCTGCTTCATGATTCCGTCCGCATACTGCGCAGTTCCTGTCAGATATCCAGGGTGTACCTCTATTCTGCTGCTGCTTCCATCATTGATTTCCAGCCAGCCGGGCTTATTCCTGTATGTAGTTGTTGTTCTTCTCTCTGTGTGCTCCTGTGCATTGAAGGCCGTGCCTTTGACCCTCGTTCCGTTTCTGAAAACAGATACTTCATTGAATTTTGTCGTCTCGAATATCCTGTCCAGTTCCTTAATGCTCTGGTCAATTTCCCCCTGAATCGTCTGTCTGTCGCTTTTTGAATTTGTTCCATTGTATGCCTGAATGCTAAGTTCACGCATGCGCTGAATCAGCTCTGTCGCTTCGTTAAGCGCGCCATCTGCCACCTGACACAGAGAAATGCCGTCTTCCACGTTCTCCATTCCTCTCTCAAGTCCCCTGATTCTCTTGCGCATTTTTTCTGATATTGAAAGACCTGCCGCATCGTCAGCAGCTCTGTTAATCTTATAACCTGATACGAGCTTCTCGGTTGAGCCTGCAAGTTTCCGACTGTTGATTCCTAACATTCTGTCGGCATTCATAGATAATAAATTGTGTTGTATTACCAAATCCTTCTACCTCCTTGTAGTCAGACAGCTATATAAACTGCAAATGATTTCCTTATCTACTATTTGGCCCACCTATGCCTCCCAAATTTATATCGGATTAAATTGTCAGAAAATTTAGTCTTTTCTAACAATTCTGAAAATTTATTTATTTTTCTGTCTATTCGATTCTTTTACGCTTAATTTATTATCACACATATTCTGACCCATAAAACTAAAAAAAGAAAACTGCCGCGCAGCACACACGGCAGTTTTCTATATATGTGAAATGGTAAGTACCTATTTCAAGCATATTAACGCAAATATTAATATAATAATCAATTGTTTGGGACCAGATTCATCCGTATCACGAAGGTGTTGGGAGTACCTGTGGTAGCAGGTGCACCTCGGCGAAAATGAATCCAGCATGTATGCTATACCAAAAACACAAAGTGTCTCCGGATTTTGTCCTAAACCATCAGTCTGTCTGTTATCACAAACTATCTGACCATTCCTGTCCATCTTGAATGATCGCTCTGTCAATCTGATCCTGCAGTCGACATTTCTTAGTTTTGTCTTAGAAAGTCTTAGAATTTTATTTTAAGGCGCGGGCAGCATGACGCTGCCCATGCCTTATCCGGGTACTATACACCCGTATTCATTTTATTACTGATTAGCCTAACAGGCTGAGTACGCCCTGGTTAGCCTGATTGCCCTGTGCGAGCATTGACTGGCCTGCCTGTGAGAGGATGTTCGCGTTA
>CAMWTP010000037.1 GCA_947177165.1 uncultured Lachnospiraceae bacterium | reverse complement strand
CATCGTACTCTGGCATTTCATATCCTGCTTCAACAGACTCAGACATTTCATAGCCTGCCTCATCGTACTCTGGCATTTCATATCCTGCTTCAACAGACTCAGACATTTCATAGCCCGCTTCATCGTACTCCGGCATTTCATATCCCGTCTCCGCAGACTCAGACATCTCATAACCCGCTTCATCGTACTCCGACCCTGCTATCGCCACTGCCGCCGTCATACCTGCTGCTGCCACCGCCACTGCATTCCCCTCATCCGCGTCGAATTGAGGCCGGGATAGTCTGAGCAAATCATTATATGACCGGAAACGCACCTGCTTATTTCGTTTTGAATGTTGATAGATCAGACCAGTCACCAGACAGACAGCGGCAATCGCCCCCGCCACGATCTCATCCCTCCAGATCATATAATAGATTGTCAAACCAAGAATCGCTGCTCCGACTGGTGCCGCCAAGAGATAGTTCCGCTTTGCAAGAGCGGTTCGGATTCGCATTTTATCCAGAATAAATCCCCATATAATGCTCAGAAAATATACAAAACAGAGACCCCAAAAAGTGAGTGATACCGTCAGGAACATTATGATCACAGGATTGTCTGTCATCGGCTCCACCAGGAGATAACAGCCATAACAGGTCGCGATTCCGATTCCCATGAGCAGAATCGTCCCAAAATACTTGTATCCCCAAAAACAAAAGAGGCTCCCGACGACCATGAGCAGGATCACTCCCACAAATATCAAAGTTTCCTCCGAAAAAACCAACTCACCCTGCCATTCCGGCACACGCAATACCAACTTTTCCAACGATGCATCCCCTCTTCAAACTCCAAAGCCAATTTTTACAAAAATATTACTCATTTTACCATTTTTTTATAAAAATTATACCATTTGTTACAAATTTCGTCAATGCTTAACAAATGATGGTTTTGCACAAAACCAATCCTATTTTGCACAAAAACCGTCAGGCTATAAGGCGGAACAGTTATCCAAAAACTGTCAAAAAGACCACCGCGTTTGCGGTGGTCTTAATAGCTGCATATTTTAAACTATGACTCCATTAACCCAGGAGGCTGAGTACACCCTGATTAGACTGGTTGCCCTGTGCGAGCATTGACTGACCTGCCTGTGAGAGAATGTTCGCGTTAGAGTACTTCACCATCTCTGTAGCCATATCTGTATCACGGATCTGGCTCTCTGCTGCCGTCGTGTTCTCCACTACGTTGTCCAGGTTGTTGATCGTGTGCTCTAATCTGTTCTGAACCGCGCCGAGGAGTGAGCGCTGTGAAGATACTGTCGCAACTGCATCAGCGATTGCGTCAATCGCATAGGTAGCTGCTGCACCTGTTGTATCCTTTACATTCAGCCCCTTGATACCCAGTCCTGCTGTGTCGAGCGCCTTGATGCCCACACCGATCTTGTTGGTCATATCTGCGTCTGCGCCTACATGGAGACTGAAGTTCAGGTCTTCCTTAACATTTACCTGGCCTTTTTCGATAAGGAAATTAATCTTGTCACCATTGTACCCTGCCTGCAGGAAAGTCGCATAATTAGCTGCATTCAAAGTCTTTAAATTGGTTGTTTGATCATTTGTACCAATCGTCACACCCTTTGTAGCTGCAATCTGAGCCTGTTTTGCATCGGTTCCAATATTGTTTGCAAGAACCAGTTCCTGATATATCATCTGGTATGCCTTTTGCGCCGAAATCACATTTGCATTGTTATCATCAATTCCATTCATAGTTGGTGTTGTTGTTCCTGCGGGATCTACTCTGTCCTGCATAGCGTAGTAATCCACACCCTTGTAAACGGCATGGCTTCCTTCGCCAACCTTTTTTACAATCGTATCAATATTCAGTTCATTCTTATCAGTATTTTCTGTATTTGTCTCACCTGTTTCACCAATTACAGTATACTGTACACCATCCAGTGTAATCTGCTCACCTTTCTTCGCGACAGAAAGCGATGCTGTAATCTGTGTATACTTCCCTGCCTGTGTATTTGTAGCAGTTGCATTACCATTATACTCACCGATTGTGTATGTCTTCCCTGCAATCTGTACCGTATCACCGACCTTCAACGCAGTCATTGTAAATGTCGCCTTTGTAGCACCTTCCGCCAACGTTCCGTCAAGGCCTGCATCCTTTGCACTGATATACTTCTTCACAGTATCCTTGTCGCCCTTTAAGAGATATGTCTCATTAAACTTGGTTGTCTCAGCTACACGATCAATTTCAGTCAGAAGCTGGTCAACCTCGTCCTGAATTGTCTGGCGGTCAGAAAGTGCATTTGTACCGTTGGAAGCCTTCACTGCCAGCTCATTCATTCTCTGTAACATATCATGAACTTCCGTCAGTGCGCCCTCTGCTGTCTGTACTGCGCTGATACCGTCCTCAGCATTCAGAGATGCCTGTGAAAGACCTCTGATCTGTTTTCTCATCTTCTCAGAAATCGAGAGACCTGCTGCGTCATCAGCCGCCCTGTTTACCTTGTAGCCTGATGATAACTTTTCTGCTGATTTGGATAATGTACCCTGGGTGATGCCTAACATTCTGTTAGAATTCATTGCTCTGAGATTGTGCTGTACTACCATAAAATTACCTCCGTGTAATAAGCGGGAAGAAAATCTGTAATCTTCTTTACCGCGTTTGTGTTATGGGTAAATCCTTTACCCACATTGATGGTTTTTAGTTACCTGTTACCTATATTAAGTTGTCTTTGAATCACAAGGCAGAGCCCCTGATTCTATATGAATAATCCACAGACTTCCGATTTTGGCGCCTTTCATCCCGGACGCCTGTGGTTATTGCCAGTTATCCCGCTTTAGCCCAGGAGACTAAGTACGCCCTGATTTGCCTGATTTGACTGTGCGAGCATTGACTGCCCTGCCTGCGAGAGAATGTTAGCGTTCGAGTACTTCACCATCTCTGTTGCCATATCTGTATCGCGGATCTGGCTTTCTGCTGCTGTCGTATTCTCCACTACATTGTCCAGATTGTTGATGGTGTGCTCCAATCTGTTCTGAACGGCACCAAGCAGTGAACGCTGTGCAGATACTGTAGCGACTGCGTCCGCAATGGAGTCAATTGCGTAGGTAGCGGCTGCCCCGGTTGTATCCTTTACGTTTAAGCCCTTGATGCCCAGTCCTGCCGTGTCAAGTGCCTTGATGCCCACCCCGATCTTGTTGGTCATGTCCGCGTCCGCACCTACATGGAGACTGAAATTTAAGTCTTCCTTGACATTTACCTGACCTTTCTCGATAAGAAATGTAATTTTATCAACTGGATTTGCTCCATATGCAAGATCGTTTATTGTCTTCTGAGCAGCCATAGTTCCCTGTGCAATGGCAGCGCCATATCCAGCTATGGCATTTGTCTTTGTAGAATCAGCCGGATCTACTGATTTCACATTTGCATCTTTGACATCAGCCTGTTTTACATCTGTACCGATATTGTTCGCCAGAATTAATTCCTGCTGCATCAGCTGATATGCCTTATGTGCTGTGATTACATTTGCATTCGCATCATCTATGCCATTCGGATTGGAAGCGGCATAATCAACGGTTCCGTCGGCCTTAAGCGTATCCTTGCCCGTCTTTGGATCCGCAGTATCTTTCATGGCGTAATAGTCAACGCCCTTGTAAACCGCATGACTCCCCTCGGTGATCTTGGCTGTAATATTATTTTTCAACAAATAATTCTTATCTGTATTCTCCTCTGCTGCGGTATCAACAACTGTATATTGTACACCGTCCAATGTTATCTGCTCACCAGCCTTTGCCTGCATAAGAGAAGCCGTAATATGCTCAAATTTATCAGCATCAGGATCTGCTACATACTCACCAATTGTATAAGTTTTTCCTGCAATCTGTACGGTATCGCCAACCTTTAACGCCGCTGTCGTGAAAGTTGCCTTTGTAGCGCCTTCTGACAATACGCCATCGAGACCTGCATCCTTTGCACTGATGTACTTCTTCACAGTATCCTTATCGCCCTTTAAGAGATATGTCTCATTAAACTTGGTTGTCTCTGCTACACGATCAATTTCAGTCAAAAGCTGGTCAACCTCGTCCTGAATCGTCTGGCGGTCAGAAATTGCGTTTGTGCCATTTGCAGCCTTTACTGCCAGCTCATTCATTCTCTGTAACATATCATGAACTTCTGTCAGTGCGCCCTCCGCTGTCTGTACTGCGCTGATGCCGTCCTCTGCATTCAGAGACGCCTGTGAAAGTCCCCTTATCTGTTTTCTCATTTTTTCGGAAATTGCAAGACCTGCTGCGTCATCGGCCGCCCTGTTTACCTTGTAGCCCGATGAAAGCTTTTCTGCTGATTTGGAAAGAGTTCCCTGTGTGATGCCCAACATTCTGTTAGAATTCATTGCTCTGAGATTGTGCTGTACTACCATAATAATTACCTCCGTGTAATAAACGGGAAGACATTCTGAGCTGGTACAGGACACCGACCAGGAATGTCTATGTCCCATAATGAGCTGCGCAATATCTTAACCACGTTTCTGTCATGGGCAGTCCGTTGCCCATCTTTGCTGGTTTTTAGTTACTTGTTTTTATTTTTTCCATATTTAATTGTCTGTGAATCCTGATGGTTCATCCTGATTCCTCTATGTGCAATCCACAGGTGCCGGTATCCCAGTGTTTTTTACCAGGCACCTGCGGTTTTCACCGTAGCCTTGAGCCATACTTCGTCAGTGTTCAGACGAGACACTCACTGTTCTCTGCGAGCTGTTTTGCGGCGGCTCTCTTCTCGATCGCCTTTCCTCTCGCCACATTGATCTCCTTCGGAGCGTCCACCATCAATTTGAGTGTGTTTTCATTGCCTCCCAGAAAAGTGATCCTGACATTCTGGCCTACCATAAGGTACTCGTTTTTGTTTACTGATAATCTAAGCATTGCAAAACCTCCTTGTTTTTTCATGATTCCATTCATGTGCATCCTTGCTTCTTACCATGCAACATTTTGATGAAATTGTTGCATCAGCTGCACACCAGTAGTAAAGTTATACAGTACTACGCGGCAGCTGAAGGAACAGCATTGACCCATTTTCAAGGAAAGGAACAAACATTATGAGTACTACAGAACCGATCAGAGACAAACAGAAATTACAGAACTTCAAGAATTATTACCAGAACAACAAACCAAATATGCGCAACTACGCCATTATTATTGTAGGATTAAATACCGCCCTGCGTATCAGCGATATCCTGAACCTTACCTACGACGACGTCTACCAGAACAACAACGTGCAGGAGCATATCACAATCAAAGAGCGCAAGACCGGAAAAGAAAACCGGGTTCTCCTGAATCACGAGGTAAGACTGGTGCTCATAAAGTACCGCCAAGAACTCATCAAGACAGAAATGTATCAGAATGGAAATCCTTACCTGTTTCCAAGTCCCAGGAAAGCAGATTCCCCCCTTTCGCGGTTCCAGGCCTACCGCATGATCACTGACGCCGCAGAGGCGGTCGGCATCGAAGGCCACATCAGCTGCCACTCCCTGCGCAAGACCTTTGGCTACCACGCGTGGAAGCAGGGAAATGATCCGATTGTGATTATGGTCATTTTCAACCACTCTTCACTCGCGATCACCAAACGTTACCTGTGTATCGAGCAGGACGACAAGGACGATGTATACCGCAATATCTATCAAAGTGCTGTCGCCTGACACACCATGATACAGTATGTCATAATCTATGTATGCCATGGCAGCCACACCGTCAGGGCTTTTTCGAGCGCTTATCGCGCATTTCACAGGATTTCCTCAGCAAACAGAGCGGAAAACACAGACATTCCGTATTCCCAATAATTGAAAAGATTATAAGAAAATATATAAAATTAGAAAAAAATAGAAAAAAGGGCTAAAGTTTTTGAGAGACCCCACCGATATATAGTGTGTAAGCAAGAGATGCAACAATTTCATCAAATTGTTGCATCTCTTATTATATTACCATTTTCAAATATTATTACCAATCAAAGCTGATCAAAATCCGTTTCTTGAAAACGCCTTATTCCATTCCCTCCTTCGATCATGAAAACATGATGGAAATGCCGTCACAGTCCATATAATCCCCGCATCTGCCCTAAGGAACTGCTAATAAATTACTCATGACAAGTAATTCCTTAACAGTTCCTAATGGCCGCTATATAACACAACAGCCACCTGCATTCCCTGCAGATGGCTGTCTTAATTATGCAAACAATGCCTCAAACTCTTCCCGGCCGATCTTCTCCTTCTCCAGCAGAAGATCCGCGCAGGCGTGAAGCACATTTTCATGTTTCATGATGATGTCCTTTGCCTTCTTGTAGCAGTCGTCCACGATCGCCTTCACCTCGACATCGATCTCGCCCGCAACTGCCTCGGAATGACTTCTTGTATGGGCCAAATCGCGCCCGATAAACACTTCGTTGTCATCCTCATCATAGTTGATGACACCGATATTGTCCGAAAAACCGTACTTTGTCACCATGGCTCTCGCCACCTTGGTCGCCTTCTTGATATCACTCGATGCACCCGTCGTCACATCGTCAAAAATGATTTCCTCCGCGATGCGCCCGCCAAGCGAAACCATGATATCCTGCAGCATTCTGCCCTTGGTATTAAACATCTCGTCCCGCTCCGGAAGCGGCATCGTGTAGCCTGCAGCGCCAAGTCCCGTCGGTATGATGGACACTGTATAGACTGGTCCCACATCAGGGAGCACATGGAACAATATCGCATGTCCTGCCTCGTGGTAGGCCGTAATCTTCTTTTCCTTTTCTGATATGATACGGCTCTTCTTCTCCGCGCCGATGCCGACCTTGATGAATGCCTTCTTGATATCGTCCTGCTTAATAAAAACGCGATTTTCTTTCGCTGCAAGAATTGCCGATTCATTCAAAAGATTTTCGAGATCTGCCCCTGTAAAGCCCGCTGTCGTCTGTGCTACCTGCTTTAAGTTCACATCCTCAGAAAGCGGCTTGTTCTTAGCGTGCACATTGAGGATTTCCTCCCGGCCGCCCACATCTGGCGGCGACACTGTGATTTTTCTGTCAAAACGTCCCGGACGCAGGATCGCCGGATCAAGGATATCGACGCGGTTCGTCGCCGCCATCACGATAATTCCCTCGTTCGTGCCAAATCCGTCCATCTCCACAAGCATCTGGTTCAAAGTCTGCTCACGCTCGTCGTGGCCGCCGCCCATACCGGTACCGCGCCGTCTCGCCACCGCGTCGATCTCATCGATAAACACGATACAGGGAGCGTTCTTCTTCGCCTCCGCAAACAGGTCACGCACTCGCGACGCGCCGACGCCGACAAACATCTCCACGAAATCAGAGCCCGATATCGAGAAAAACGGCACATTCGCCTCGCCCGCGATCGCTTTTGCCAACAGCGTCTTACCAGTACCGGGCGCACCTTCAAGAAGCACGCCTTTCGGGATTCTCGCCCCGACCTTCGTATACTTGCCGGGATCCTTTAAGAAGTCAACGATTTCCTCAAGATCCTCCTTCTCCTCCTTGAGACCTGCCACATCCTTCAATGTGACCTCGCCGCCGGTCATGAGACGTGCCCTGCTCTTTCCGAAATTCATCATCTTGCCGCCGCTGTTTCCAGCATTCTGAGCATTCATCATGCTGAACATGAACACCACGACAACCAGCAGCATCAACAGCGGAAGCAGCTCTGTGATAAACCAGTTTTCCTGCGGCACATCGCGCACGATCGGCTCTATGTTATAGCTCTTCACAATCTCCTGCGCCTCGACGACATCGGACACATAGAGATTTCTCTGCTGCTTATCCTTCATCGTAATGCGCAGCATACCCGTCGGCACCTGTGCATTCGGATGAATCTCCACATCCACGACCAGTCCTTCCTCCATCTCAGACACAAACTGTGCCATCGTGTAGGAACCGCCGCTTCCGGTGTTGGTGCTCGCCCAGATCAGCACCAGCACCAGTATCAATATAAAAATAAATGTTAAATTAATTCCTTTTGCACCTTTTCCCAATTTCTGTCTCCTTCTAGTCCTATCACAATTAAGAATCAGTCAAGCTCAACCACGCCGATATATGGCAGATTCCTGTACCGCTGGTCATAGTCAAGACCATAACCCACGACAAACTCATCCGGTATCTCAAACCCTGTGTAATCCACCTTCACATCGACAACACGCCGCTCCGGTTTGTCAAGCAGCGTGCAGAGCTTCATACTGCCCGGTCCGCGCTGCCCTAACAGTTCCAGCAGATAGCTCAGCGTCCTTCCGGAATCCACGATGTCCTCCACGACAATGACATCCTTGTCCTTCAGCGGCTCGTCAAGGTCCTTCACAATCTTGACAACTCCGCTCGACTTCGTATTGCTGCCGTAGCTTGACACTGACATAAAGTCCAGTGACACCGGCACTGTGATACGCTTGGCAAGCTCACACAGAAAAAAACTGCCCCCCTTGAGCACACACACCAAATGAACCTGTCTGCCTGCATAGTCGCGGCTGATCTGCTCACCGATCTCCTTTATCCTAGTGTCCACCTCTTCCTCCGTCAACATGACTCTGATTCTCTCAGCCATATTCGAGCCCTCCTTTGTTATCCTGCCCGCAAAACCGAGCATACATTATCATACGTATTCCCACTGCTTTTGTTGTGCCTTCGATACGCCTTCTATACACGCGCTGACAGCTGCCGCACATTCTCCTCAAAAGTGAGTGATAAAATCGTTCTTGTAGCCTCACTGACCTTGTAGTAATTGCTGATGCGCTCCCCCACAATCCAAATAATATGATTCCCGTCCGCCACAAGACGAATCTGATCCCGCTCCGGCTGCGGTATCTTGTGATCAATAAAATATGCCTTCAGAGTTTTGCGCTGATTGGCCGCATTCACTGTCAGATAATCGCCCGGCCTGCGCGTTCTTATGGCAATACTTCTTTCTATTTTATCATAATCAAACCATTTCGTATACTTTTTTTGCGGAATATTTTTAAAATCAATACCATTATTTTCCACGAAAATTAATTTTGCCTCAATTTTCTGGTGTCCGCCCACCAGGATAGTCAGCTCTCTCCCCGCCGTCAGCGCCGCTCTCTCCTCCTCCGACAGAACGATTTCCGACAGAACCACCTCCTGCATCGGTCTGTCAGGCTCCCTGTATATCCCGACTCCCGTATAATCCCGCTTTGCGCGCAGCTGATACGGAAGTTGAATCGACCTTCCGCACTGCCTGTCTAACAGCTCCCGAATCTGCCTGATATGAACGGTCCCCAGATCCTTTCTGCTCCCGGCGGCCTGTGCAAGCGTCTCCATCACCACATAGCCCTGTATTGTTTTGTGAAGCCCCAGAAATTTTCCGCGATCAATATGATACACTTTCGATGTTACCGTCACGCAGGCTTCGAAGCCCTGCCGGGTCATATCCGCGATCAAGTCGTATGCCTCATTCATCCGGTCGCAGGCGTCACTGATGTGACTGACTGCCGCGGAACTGATCTCGCGCACAGCCGTATCTAATATATGATGGCGTATGACGTTCCTTGAATAATTATCCTCCAAATTCGTGCTGTCTATACAATAGGAAACATTTCCTGCCTGCAAAAAGAGTTCAATCTCGCTTCTCGAGAGGCACAGCAGCGGCCGGATAATCCTGTCCCGCACTGGCTGGATTCCGGTCAGCCCCTTCAGCGACGTCCCCCGAAACAGATGAAACAAAAAGGTCTCGCAACTGTCATTTTTGTTGTGGGCAACCGCTATTTTGCCTCTCCTTGTCCCCAGTTCTTTTTCAAATGCAGCGTAGCGCACCTCCCTGCCAGCCTCCTCTGTCGAAAGATGAAGCCTGTGCGCAACTGCCTCCACGTCCTCCTCCGCCAAAGTAAACGAAACCTTATTTGCAAGACACAGCTTTCGAACGTAATCCGCGTCCTCTGCCGCATCTGCCCGAATCATATGATTGACATGGACCACGCGAATTTCCATCGGAATCACTTTGCGGATCTCAAGAAGCATCAGCAGGAGACAGACAGAGTCTGCACCTCCGGACACTCCCGCCACGATGCAGTCTCCGTCCTCGATCATATGATGTTCTCTGATATACTGTAATACCCTGTCAACCATTGATATCCTATCTCCCTGCCCGCTCTGTGCATCAAAATCCGACACGCCGCTTGATGCAGCAGGTGAGGACGGTCATGTCATCACGAATGCGCCCGCCCTGACTGCTGATCGCATATCGCAGAAGATAATCTGCCATCTCTTTCGGATTTTGAATCGGACTCCTCGAAATAATTTCCCGCAATCTGCCCGCGGCCTGATCCTCAATGGCATCCGAAATCCCGTCGGAGACCATGATCAGCATGTCCGTGTCCGCGAGCCGCACGCTCTGCGTAATCGGACACAATTCATCGATGCTTCCGAGCGGAAGCGTGTCCGCCGCCACCTCGTCCACCCAGTTTCCGCGCTTGATATAGCTTGCTGCCGCTCCTGCCTTGACAAACTCGGCCTCGCCCGTCAGCAGGTTCATCGCGCACACATCGAGCGTCGTGAGATTGCAGCATCCGTTCTGTGCGGCGATCGCCCCATTGACCATCGCGAAGGCTTTTTCTTTCTGAAAACCCGCCTCCAGAAAACGCTCCATAAACTCAATGACTGCCTGACTGTCCCTGCAGGCCAGCTCCCCGCTTCCCATGCCATCCGCAAGCATCACAACCACCTGACTCTGATTATATTCCTCCAGCGAGAAGTTGTCACCAGAAATTTTCTCGTCCTCCCTGACGGCTCTCGATATGGCGCTCAGGAGTGTGTACCTCGGCTCATCCTCATAAATAAAGGTATTGTAACCCCTCCCGATCACCAGCGCGCTCTCCGCGGACGGCACCAGCCTCCTGCCAAAGAAACCTGACAAAAACTCTCCCAGCACACTTGCCGATACGGTGTGCCTGCCGACCGCACGGGCCTCTATACTGATTCTGTTCCCACAGCGGCCGTCCGGTCCTGATTCATAACTCCCCGCAGCGCCGCCCTCTATAAACACCAGCCCGCGCACCACAATTCCCTGTCTTTTCAAGTGCTGTATCAGCGCCTTTCTCTTGTGCGCCAGCGGCATACTCACATGCACAACTGTATCCGCCACATCTGCAAAAGCGCCTGATATCTCGTCAAGATGGTTTGCAAAGACCTCCTTGGTCTCCTGAAGCTGCTTTCTGTATAACAAGTCCTTTCTGTCGCCGCAGATCTTGTCCGACTGCGGTATTGCGCGATACAGTCTTGCGAGCTCCTCGTACGTCTCTGACAGACAGTAAAGCTTTCTCTTGCTATAACCATTAAACAAATATCCCTCGGTAACACCTGATTTATTTTCTGCTTCCCTACAAGCCCTGGATGCCCTAATCTTCAACATAATGCATATTCCCCCTCTAAGTTTCTGATTCACTACCCATTATAGAGTGAGGGACTATCATTTTTTGTCAAACCCGTGCACCGCATTGCATTTTTTTATTGACAATAATCGCAAAACACCGCTATAAGGCAAAGGAACAAGTTCCCGGACCAAATAACGGTGAATCGTTCACACAAGGAACTGTCAGCAGTCCCTTAGTCTGTCTCCTGAAATATAATCTCATTTTCATACACGAGCCCCAGCTTATCCTTTGCCACTTCCTCAGCGTACTTCTTCGTCTTAGTATATGTGGCAAACTCCTCAAGCTCCTTCGCGCGCGCCTCCTCCACAGCAATCTGCTGCAGAAGCTCCTGCTCCCTGGCCGCATACGCTTTCTCCTTCTGTTTCAAAGAGATCGAGTTAATACCCACAACGCCGGTCATAATCGATATGCCAAGCATGGCGATAATCATGCCCAGACGATTCTCATTCTTAGCGCGGAGAAACTCCGGTGTCCTTCGCCTTGGCTGATCTGTTCGTTTTGCCGGAGTCTTTGCGCTTCGCTTTCCTCTTGCTGTTTTTCCTGCCATCCGTCGTCTCCCCCTTTCCGTCCTTTGCCTTTTTATGATTATGTACCTTCATTTTATGACGATTCCCGATGTACGTCAACCGTATTTTTTGAAATAATCTGATAAAGAAACGCTTTATTTTATGGCAATTTTTCACAGCAAAACATTTGACCGGCCTCAGCAGTTTCCGCAGTTTCCCAATGATTTTCCTGATCAGGCGAAACAGACTCCCGATCGTCTTATCAATCATAAAAAAAGTCACTTTTACGAAAAAACGCCCCACGGTAACTGCATAGACAAGCATCCCGACCGCCGCCCCGAGCACTGCTGCGAAACGGATCACACCGTTATTTCCATAGTACAGCAGCGTAAAGCTAAGCCCAAAGCAGGCTGTCCAGTAGAGGATGTCTTCCAGATCTACCGCGAACCTGCCATGTCTGATAAGCCGCCGGAACAGCCTGATCACATCGTATGCAAAAGCCAGAAATGCGCCTGTTGCAACCGACACCAGCCAGAAGTGCCACTCCTTCACAATCTCTCCACTCATCAGCCAAACAGGCGCGTAAGCAGCCCTTCTCCTTTTTTCGCCAGCGTGTTCTTGTCAGAATAGGTCAGGGAATCCACTTTTCCGTCTACGTCCGCCTCGCCTTTCTCCAGATTCAACCGTCCCACATGGAGATTCGTGCCCCTGATCGTAAGCATTCCGTCCACCGTCTCCATCAGAATATTATTTTCATCGAAAGATTGAACATCCACCACTCCGGTGATCTTACACTCCTTACGCTGCTCCATGCTGAATCTATGCCTGCCGATGCCATCATTTCTGCTTTCCATAAATAATACGCTTTCTCCTCATACGAGTGCTCCCTATATTGTATGAGGAAATCAGCTGCTATATGTATCGGAAAAGCTCTTTCGCATCATCCTTTTTGACAGTCTCCTGCACATCGAGAATTTCTACCTTCGTCTCCTTGTTGCCGAACTGTATCGTCAGGATGTCTCCCACCTTGACATTCGTCGATGCCTTGGCCGGCTTGTCATTGATGAGCACACGCCCCGCATCGCAAGCCTCATTTGCCACAGTGCGGCGCTTGATGATGCGCGATACCTTTAAAAATTTGTCCAGTCTCATAACACTCTCCTCAAATGCCAACAACCGATGAAGTGCGCCTCATCGGTTGTTAAAAATTCGCTTCAAATATTTTATCTGTTTACCTCATCCTTTAATGCTTTTCCCGGCTTAAACTTCGGCGCCTTGGAAGCCGCAATCTTCATCGTCTCGCCTGTCTGAGGATTTCTGCCCTCTCTGGCTGCTCTCTCAGCTACCTCGAATGTACCAAAGCCTACTAACTGAATCTTCTCACCTTTTTTTAATTCCTTAGCAACAACTTCTGTGAAAGCTGTCAGTGCCTTCTCAGCGTCTTTCTTTGTCATGTCTGCCTGTTCAGCCATAGCGGCAACTAATTCTGTTTTGTTCATTGTGAACTCCTCCTATAAATATCTGTAAATTATATTGATCCGCGCCGTTTTGACGCCTATATCTATTTATAGGCGAAAAGCGTTTGTTTGTCAAGGAAAAAAGCCTAAAATTTGCGGTTTTTTATAGGTTTTGGTAAATTTTCCACATTTGTACTCTGGCCGTTTAGGATTCCTACACGCACTTTTCGCTACTCTTCCAGCTTAATGAGATCCGTAAAGGAATAATTGATATCCTTCTCCTCCTCGTCGATCTGCAGTGTATAGCTTCTTGTCTGATATCCGGACTTCCGGAGTGTCACCACGTAGCTGCCTGGAACCTTGTTAAAACTAACAGGCGTTATTCCTACATAACTGCCATCCAAATAGGCCTCCGCGCCGTCGGGCGCATCAATGTACACTTTGTATTTTCCTGTGGAGGACGCGACAGAGCTCTTTTTGTCCTCCTCGTCATCCTCTTCTTCGTCGTCTGATTTTTCCCTGGATTCTTCCTCCTCATCGTCATCGTCATTTGAAGGCTTTGACTGATACTTCTTGCTGGTCGTCCCTTCCTCTTCCTCCTCGTCATCGTCCTTCTTGTCCGAATCGCTGTCTGATGATTTTTCCGGCGAAGTCTCACTCACTTCCTCTGTGGTCTCTTCCTCGCTCTTCTCAAGCTCCACAGCGACGCTTGCGGACGGCTCCGCAACCCTGATATACTGTGCCACCGTGTCGTATCCATCCGCAGTGATGCGCATCTGGTGCAGTCCGTACTCAATCTCGACGGGTTTTGAGACATTGACCTCCCTGCCGTCAATATACACCTTTGCCGTAGCCGGCGTCAGCGTGAAGATCACGGTTCCTTTCTGGACAACTGTGATCTCGACATCTCCCAGATCCCACGCCATCTCCTCATTTCTGGCAAATGTGATCTCCTGCGTGGCGCTGCTGCCCTTGTTGCTGACAGTGACCTTATGCGTTCCCTCCGGGACAACCAGCAGCATGTCCTGCGCGACTTTCCGGACCACACTGTCACCGACATCAATCCAGCCATTCACAAAATAGTCCTCATTCTGAAGACGAAGATATCCATGGCCTTTCTCGACATTGATGCCATAGATCATATTTTTATAGCCCCACACGCTGAGCACGTCCATCTGATTGACTTCCATCATATCGGTCTCCCTGCCGTCCGACACGACGACGACATGACCGCTGATATTGTAGAGCTCGTCCCCGATCGTGATCGTTCCCTTCCGCAGATCCATGCTGTAGTTGCGCACATTATTGTAGATGGTACAGTCCGGATTCTCCTTCACATAGGCAAGCGCCTTTCTGGGCTTGTAAAAGCGCACTGTGACAACACTGCCTTCCTTGAGCTGCTCCATGGAAAGCGCCTGGTCATTTTTGTCGTACACCGTCGTGGTCCCGTCATAGTTTAACGTATAGCGGCGCGAGGAAGTGATATTCTGAAACTGCACCGTTTTTGCCTCCAAGTCCTTTTTTACCACGACCGCAGCATCCTCGGAGTCATAGATACCGCTGCGGCTCAGCTCGTCTATTGTGGTCTCCGGCTCTGTGTCCTGTGCCTCGTCGGCGCCAGACGGGTTCGCGTTGGTCAAAAGCGCCGTAAACTGACTGACACTTTGCGCACACCCCGTCAATGTGAAGGACGCCAGCACAAGCATCAGCGCAGTTATGTATTGCATTGTTCCCTTTTTCATCCTGCATTTCCCCTTATCCTGATTTTACCGTTTGTCTCCCACTCGCCTTTCTCAAAGCAATCCGGCGTAAAATGTCTCTCTCCTGTCCTGCTTTACCGGAAATTCCCCGCGAAAGCGCGCAGCATCGTCTGTCAGCTCCAACAGGAGCACGCCCTCCGTCCCCGACAACTCTGCCATGACGCTCCCGTCGGGATCAATGACGCAGCTGTCTCCTGTGTACACAACACCCCCGATCTCACCGACGCAGTTGACCGCGAGGATATAGACCTGATTTTCGACAGCGCGCGCCCGCAGAAGCGCTTTCCAGTGTTCCCTGCGCTTCGCCGGCCAGTTTGCGGGCACGATGATCACGTGCGCCTTCTTGGATACAGCCTGAAAAATCTCAGGGAAGCGCAGATCGTAGCAGATGAAATTGCTGCACGGAATGCCGTTTATCGCAAAATGCGTCAATGCATTTCCGCCCTGAAATCTGAGATCCTCCCCCGAATAGGAAAACGGGTGGAGCTTTGCATAGTCAGACAGCACCCTCCCCGTGCTGTCCACAACAGTATAGTGGTTTTCACACTTTCCGCATGCCTCAATACAGTCCTTCACCCACCCAAAGCCGACACTGACATGATACTGCTGCGCCAGAGCGCGCATGCGCTGTATTGTCTGCCCGCCGCTCTCTTTCGTACTATCCGTATTCATGGAAAAACCGGTAAAACTCATTTCTGGAAAAAATACTGCCTCCGCCTTCCGGCCTACGGCTTCCTCGATTCGTTTTTCAGCAATCTCATAATTGCGCGCTTTATCCTCCCAGATAATCTGCGTCTGTGCGAGAGCAATCTTTATCTTAATCTTATCTTCTATCATATCTTTCTCCATCGTACACTCCTCACTCCAACCAGTCTGTGCAAATTTATTGTAAACCTATTATATATTTTTTTGCGCTCTGATACAAGCCTTTCATGAAAAGAACTTATTTAACAGCTTTTCCTTATTTTTCTCCTGCCGAATCAGGCTCTCGAGCTTGTCGTAGTTGCGGTTTGGCATCCAAGACTTTCTGGAATTGTAGTAAAAATTGACAATTTTCCAGAATTTTTCAGGATATGCGAGCCGCAGGCACAGACTTCTCCACTCTATCGGCGGAAATACCCTGCGGTTCTGGTACGCATCGAGCATGCTCTGTGCCATGTCAACTGACCAGTCACACTTTTCCGAAATTTTTCGAAATAAAAGATAAAAATCCCTCGCACCCGAATCATGCGTGAAATGCTCGAGATTGATAATGCCCGTATACGCCCCGCCGCTGCTCTTTCCAAATATGACATTGTGGTACTGATAATCACCGTGACAGTAGAGTCCGTTGCTGTTTACATACGCCTCGTACTCGGCCCGGGACTCCTCCCCCGCGCGCCTTGTCACATCCACCGCCCTGTCGAGAAAATAGTCGTACTCCTGAAGAAGTGCCCGCTCAAAGTCGGTCTTATTGCGCAGCTTCCTCAGATAGTTTCTCACCCGCCTGCACTCCATCGTATGCTTTTCCATCTCGTCAGCATAGAAAAAAACAGGCATTGCATATGTATTTTCCGATGCCGGTATCATAAATTTCAGGTGAAGCTTTGCCATAGCGCTGAATGCTTTGACGATGTCCTCCTCGTTCTTATAGCTGCACTCTTTCCCCTCGACCTGCTCCTCCAATATGTAGATGCTGTTGTCGATATCCTTCACAAACAGCGCGCCTTCCCTGTTCCGGATCAGCGTATCCGTCCTCAGACTGTCATTCAGCCTGCCCTGGAGCTGATACATGAGCTCCAGCTTCTCCGTCCTTCCCCGATATTCTTTGAGCACACGCATGCCCTGCTGCGTATCACAGATTATGGTTCCACGCCCCTTGAAGGTGCGGTTGATCGTCACATCATACTGTTCCAGCACATTCACTGCCTTGTCATTCACAAAAAATCCCCCTCCGCACAGATATTGATTTCCGCTATCCTATATCGCAGGGGGAAATCCCCCTGCTCAAAGATAGCGATTTACTCTATCCTATGTTACTGGGGGATTGTTTATTCCACTATTTTTTTAGCTTTTTCCAGCAAATACCCGCGTGTATTGTTCGCAGGATTCTGCAGAACCTCATCGAGAAGCTGGTTTAATATCTCACCAATCCGTTTCCCTTTGGGCACACCGAGCGCGAGCAGATCGCTGCCTGTGATTTGCAGTGTTTTTAACGATATGCACTGATTCTTTTCCATGATCTCCGCATAGAGCTGCCCGACCCTGCAGACACGCGCCAGATTTTCACTCCGCTGGTAATCGCTCTGCGCCAGTATGTCCGCGCGCCAGATTTCCATTACCTGCGGAAAATACTCTGCACCGATTTTGTTGGCAGCGCGCCGCACAGCCCTCGCATCCGGCTCAGGCTTATAGTCATGATATCTGACATACTTCTGCACCTTGTCGATCGTGTCGTTGTCAAATTTCAGCCGCTTCAGGATATCGAGTGCCATCCACTCACTCACTTCCACATGCCCATGAAAATGGTCGATACCATCTTCATCCGTCGTCCTGACCTGCGGTTTTCCTATATCGTGCAGAAGCGCAGCGATCCGCAGACTCTTGTCCGCTCTGATATGCAGGAGACTCTGCATCAAATGTTCTCCCACTGTGTACTGATGATGCGGATTATGCTGCGCGGTCGCAAAGGCAGTATCCAGCTCCGGCAGCACAATTCCCGTGATTCCCAGCTCGTGCGCATCGCGCATATAATCGGGATTGTCTGACATGAGCAGTTTTACCAGCTCCGCCTGTATGCGTTCCGCGCTGATATGCCGAAGACTGGGCGCAAGCTCCCTGATGGCAGCCTTCGTCTCCTCCGCAATCGAAAATCCCAGCTGTGCAGAAAAGCGCACTGCGCGCAGCATGCGGAGCGCATCCTCCCCAAACCGCTCTGCCGCCTCCCCGACACAGCGAATCACACCGTTCTCCAAATCCTCCATCCCACGAAACGCATCGACAATGCCGCTGCGGTCATTGTAGGCAAAGGCATTGATCGTAAAATCCCTGCGCTTTAAGTCTTCTATTAGATTTGCCGTGAAGACGACCTCTTTCGGGTGACGGCTGTCCTCGTACTCACCGTCAATCCGATAGGTCGTCACCTCAAACCCCTCGCGGTCAAGCATGACAGTCACCGTGCCATGCTGAATCCCGGTATCGATCGTGTGCCGGAATACCGCTTTGACCTGCTGCGGCTTCGCCGAGGTGGTCACATCCCAGTCGCTCGGCTGTCTGCCAAGCAAGGAATCACGGACGCATCCGCCAACTGCATAGGCCTCATAGCCCGCTGTTTCCAGCTGCGATATGATATATTTGACTTTATCAGGCAATTGTATCTGTTTCATGTACTCGTTCTCCCCCTCTTCCATTCTGCATATGCCTCATCTGTCATCAGAACGCTGTTTTGAAACCTTTCACAGCATTTCACTCACATACATTCTCTTTGCGCTTCCTTTCCTTCCTATTATATGTGGACAGGCCGATAAAATCAACTGTTGAAAAAAATGCTGCCCGTGTGCAAAATAAACGGCGGCACAGCCCTCACAGCCGTACCGCCTTATAACCCTGTTCCTAATTCTGCACAAACGCATCGGACTGAACATAGTCCACCAGACTCCGATACAGACACGCCGCCTCCGGGTACTCCTTTCCCAGCGTCAGCAAGTCCGCCTCGCAGACCAGCATTTTTGCGTTTTCGCGCGTCACTTCATAGATGAGCCCTAAGTTGTGATTGCGCTCAAAGTTGTCCATCATGCGCACGATTGGCCTGACATGCTCTGTCTCTTTGACACGATCCAAAATCCTCGGCGCGGAGTGCATGACAATCTGGTACCACTGGGCTGTCGTGTACTCCTCGCACGCAAAGCCTGCAAGCGCCGGGTGCGCTGTATCGATCAGCAGCCCCATCGTCCCTGTTGGAACTGGCTTGCCTGCACTCTCTGAAATCGAGCGGAACATCGGATAACACCAGAAATCCGTACAGTACTCCCCTTTTATTGTACTATCAAAATCCGTACTGTCTGGTTTCACAAACAACAACACAGACTCACCCTTGTCCCATTCATCCAGGGCAACCCTATTATCATTTGTAATACATATCATTTTGGGCTTGTATGTATAAGAGCCAGTATCATTTGATGAAGAACCGGGTGGATAGCTGCCGCTGGCCGCAACGTAAAATCTGCCGCAGTCAAAAATTGGCTGCTTTTCTTCTTTTGAAAGTTCATCACATACATTATATTTACTGTAATCTTCATATACAAACACATCGTACGCATTTACAATATCCTCCGCACCGTCGCTGGTCAGCGAAAAGCGCAGGATATACTCTGCATTATTGTCACAATCCGGTACCTTCAGCCCGATTGTTCCCAGCGTGAAGAGTCCTCTTCCCGCTATGTCTGCACAGTCCAATGTCTGAACTGCTGTCTCCCGAAGCTCTGATACCGTATCTTTTTTTAGGCACCCGTTCACTGCTGCGCGCTCTTTCCAATACTGCATCCCTTTGTCCGGTTCCGCCTGCTTTTTCAGATACCACACCGCTTTGAGCTGCACATTCGTAAGCGTTTCCGGGCGGTAATACCGCAGCTTCACCTCACTGCGGATACAGTCGCCGCCCTTCATCACAAAACTGTCAAGCGTGGGCAGAAGCACCGCGTCAGAGCAGAACATACGCCAGTCTGCCCTTGTGATGGCACCCTTATTGATGTGAAACGCATTCAGAATGCCTACAAGCGCTGTCCCCTGACCGGAATAATCCTTGATGTCAAGAAGCTGGAAACCGCTCAGATTCGCACTTCGGAATGCCGCTTCGAGCTCCAGCCTGTAGCACGCCGCCGCAAGCTTCCCCGATGCGCGGAAATAATCGTCAGCATAACAAAGCAGTCCTTTTTCCTCCATGCGCTCCCGGAAAATCTTCATATTTTCCGGCTGCAGTACACCTGTGTACTGCCCGATCTCATGAAAATCAGGCGTGAACTCGTACTGTCCGATCTCGTGAGAGACAACCGGAACATGGGGAATCACTTCCTCCTCACCCTCGCCGACTTCCACCTCCTTGATGCCTGTGCCGTACTGAATCTGTATGGTTCCGCCCTTTGAAGCCTCACCCTTATTGACCTCCCGGGGCGATATCATCTCATCATAGTCCCAATATGCACCTGGTCTCTCGGTCTGCACAAATCCGAGCGGCGCATCGCACATCGCGTAGGAGCCTCTGAACAAGCGATATTTTGAGAATCGCACACCGCTGAAAAAATCGTCGTTTGGGAGCACCGAAGGCACAAACTGGTGGTTGTTGCTTCCCTGCGTGTACAGATGGCGGTTGTCGTGCGCTTTGAGCACGCCCATAATCCGGTTGATTTCCTCCTTGCTGCCCCACAGCTCGTTTCCCATACTCATGCCAAAGTAGGACGGCAGATCGCCAAACGCATCCAGGGCGCGGATTCCCTCCTCCAGCAGGAAATCCTGCTGCATTTTATTATAATGTTCGTCCCCCGCATCGTAGATGGAGCCCCAGAATGCAAGCTCCGCCTGCACGTAGATTCCAAGGTAAGCAGCCGCCAGAAACGCCGCCCGGGGCGGACAGCAGGTGTGATACCGATAATGGTTCAGTCCGTATTCCCGGCTTGTCCCATAGACGTGAAGCCATGAGTCCAGATCCATGGGCGCGTAACCTGTCAGCGGGAAAATCATCGCGTCATGTGTGCCTCTCAGGAAAATCTCTCTGTCGTTGCAGTACAGTGTCAGTTCCTGATAAGTAAAATCGCGCAGTCCGAAGTGCCCCGTCCGCCCGCAAATCACCTGACCGCCGCGCCGAATGCGGACTGTAAGCTCGTACACATATGGATTATACTCGTCCCACTCCTTTGCATCCGGCCCAAGCGGATAACAGATTGACATCTTTGTGCCCATAAGGCACGTCTCCTCTTCCCCGTCGAGCGTTGCCAAAGTCTGCAATTGCATGGAATCTGGCTGCTGCGTCTCTGATTCGAAGGATTTTGATTGTGACATTGTATAAATTTTTCCGGGTAACACCTCCAGCGTTTCAATCACATACGGCAGATCCTGCCCTTTGTTCTGCGCCGCCCACTCCCGCCGCGTCCGGGCTGTCTGTGTGTACAACGGCTCAAAATGTTCAAAATCCCTGCCCTCTTTCATCTTGAGCCTTGTGAGCCGGCAGCTTACACAGACCTCAATGTCCGAAAGTATGTTGTCATGGGAGAGCTGCAGACGGATATCCACATTCTTCTCTTTTCTGGACGGATATATCCACATTTTGTCGATAACGATATCCTCAAAAGACTCCAGAACAATCTCTCCCAGAATACCATTCCAGTTTGTCTGTGTGTCCGGCGAAGTCATATGACCGCCATTTGAAACGTAATCTGTATTGTCTGTCATCACAACCAGGGTGTGTGTTCCGGGCGCAAGCCACCTTGACAGCTCATAACGGTGCTCCACATAAAAACTGTCAAAACTGCCAGCCAGTTCACCGTCTACCCACACCATCGATTTCCGGGTGCGCTCCATCGTGAAAAAAAATCGCTTTCCCTGTTCCTCCGCCGGAATCTCAATCTCCCTTAAATACCACGCATATCCCTCAAAATGATACGTTTCCGTCAAATATCCTGTATACCGCTCTGTGCCCTTTTCCCCTTTTTGCGCCTCAGCGGTCGTCGTCGGCAGGTCAATTGTGTCGTCAAACGACGACTTTTTGTAAAATTCCTGTTTCAGTCCTGCCTTTTCTTTGTCGAGTGCGAACTGCCAGGTTCCCGATAAGTTCAGCTTCATTCGATTATCCTTTCCTATTTAAAATGTTGTTAGCATATGTCTTATCTCTGTTCTGTCTTAACTTATAATACCATAACAAAAAATACAGGTCACAAAAACCTGCAATTTTATAGAAAAAATATGTATACTATTAGCTAAGGGCTTCATTTTGGTTGCCATCTCTCCTCACATACATTATAATGAGTTAAAAAATACGACAAGGAGAACATGTCCTATGAACCAGATTATCTATCCGCAAAAGCCACCGGCAGAGCCGCCCAAACCGGAAATCCGGCCGCATATGAAACGCGATCTTCCCGGTCTGTGGATGACCCACGATCCCGCGATCTTCCATGATCCCGTGTCCGGAAACTACTACATCTACTGTACAGGAGCCATCTGTAAGCGTTCCCGTGATCTCCTGCACTGGGAAAGCCTTGGCAAGGTTGTCAGCAATCCCCCCGAGGAATCCATCCGATGGACAAAAAGCCGGGACATCTGGGCACCCGATATCGTAAAAGTGGGAAACGAATACCGCCTGTACTGCTCGAACTCCTCCTGGGGTGTCAGACAGTCAACGATCTTTCTTGCCACTTCCGACTCTCCCGAAGGTCCTTTTACGCCTAAAGCGTGCGTATTGAAGACCACGGACGCGCTTCCGGTCAACGCCATCGATGCCAATATTGTCACAGATGCAGACTCCGGCGCACAGTACCTTCTGTACGGTTCCTTCTGGGGCGGATGCCACATTTTACTGTTGGACAAGGAGACGGGACTGCCCGCCGAAGATGGAATCGGCACTTGCGTTGCCAGACGCCCTTCATGGATGGACTGCGCCATCGAGGGGCCTTACATGATTTACCACCCTGGCACAAAGTACTATTATCTATTCGTATCTTATGGTTCCCTGAAAAGTGACTATAATATCCGTGTGGGAAGAAGCCGCTGCATCACCGGCCCATTTTATGACTTTCATGGGCAGGACCTGACCGATACCGCAGATGAGAACAATGCAATCGGACTGATGATCTCCTGCGGATACCGCTGGCTTGACGGCACGCCGTATATGGCTCCCGGACACAATTCCGCCCTGATCGATTCGGACGGCAGAATGTTCCTCGTATCCCATATCCGGGAACTGAATTTCAAGACGGACGATGAACCCTCCACCCTGCAGATCCGCCAGCTGTATATGACACCTGACGAATGGCTCATCGCCGCCGCTCAGCCTTACGCGGGTGAGATGCTTCAGCCGCTCACTGAGCGCGATCTTGCCGGCAGATATGAACGGATCGCCCTGACCCCCTCTGTCCCGCAGGGAATCATGCACTCCCACCCCGTCCGCCTCATGAAAAACGGACGAATGGAGTGCTGCTCTGTCATCGGAACCTGGAAAAAAACCGGCCCGTATACTCTTGACATTCAATATGGAACAGTGACTGAGTCCATCATCGCATCTCCCGCATGGGACCACGAGCTCGGGACGCCGACATTGATGCTGTCCGGTCTGTCGGACAAAGGCATCTGTACCTGGTATAAAAAACAAAATCGATAACTTGCTTTTAGGAGCTGTAGGAAAATAAGTGATGCAACTTGCGCAGGATATTTCTTCGAGGATGTATGTCAAAAAACGTAGGCGTAGCGGGCTACGGCGAGGCTTTTTGACATGCATAATCGGAGAAATAGACAAGTCAAGATGCGTCAGTTATTTTTCTACAGATCCTTATGTCGTCTGCCGTATCCGCCCGATCGCCGACTTCACTGGCGGCATGAGTATGACAACGATGCTCACGGCCGCCTCGGCAAAGATATACGTTGCATTATATGCAAGCGAGTACGGCAGCGGTGCCCAGCCTTCCCACGCGTAGGCGCCGAAGAAAATCCACCCGGAAATCACCGCAAACACATAGCGCCCCAGCACGGCGGCTAAGTATCCCTTGAGCAGACCGTTTTTTGCGTTTGAAAAAAGCCCAGACAGGCCAAGTGCGCCAAATGCCAGCAAATAATCCACGACAAGCTGCATCGGAAACAGGACATACGGATCAATCAAAAGCTGCAGCACCCCGTAAGCAAGTCCCGTCATCAGTCCCGCGCCAAGGCCGAAAAAATACCCCGGCAGGCAGATTACAAGCATTGACAGCAATGTAACCGAGCCTCCGTAAGGAAAATGAAAAATTTTGATATTCGACAGCACTGTACCGAGCGCAATTGCCATCGCGCAAAACGCAAGCTGCTTTATCGTCAGCGCACCGCTTTTGGCATTCTTCGCAGCTGACTCTGGATTTTCCGCCAGCTTTTTCATATGAACCTTTGCAAAGACAACCGCTGCCGCGAGCAGTACCACAATCACCGCCGCAAGCAGTCCGTTACCAAGCGCCGTCGGGACATAAGTCGTCTCTTCCCATTCATTCACTACCACATTGTACAACATAAAAAAATCCTCCTTCGTTTTCGCGAGGAGGTCAGCATCGTAAATACACTTTTCACATGGCTTTCGTCTTCCGCCGCAGGTCAGCGCATCATCTGCACTCTGCCCCGAACAGCTCAAAAATGTCCATGTACTCATACTGCTTCCTTACGCCGGTATTATCCGGTTCAAGTAATGAGGGTAAAGTCTCAGCGATGTGCACCCCTAGCGTTTGTACAAGGACAACTATACCTTTCTTTCGCACTGTTGTCAAGAAATTTTTTTATTGTTATCAATAGTTATCAATCGACAATATTATAATAGCTTCTCGATGTGAGCTTAAACACGATAAAGTAAATGACTGCAAACACTGCTGCTGTCACTGCCAGACATGCCACAAACAGCGAATTGTTCGCCAGTCCAAACATCATCAGCATCAATTTCAGCATCGGAAATGCCATCACAAGATGAATCACAGCCACTGTGATCGGCAGAAAGAATACGGTGCGCACCTGCGCGTTGATCGCGGCCTTCACCATATCATGGCTCATGCCAACCTTTGTCAGAATCGCAAAGCGCTCCCTGTCCTCAAAGCCCTCCGATATCTGCTTGTAATAAATGATCAGCACCGTTATCATCAAAAACAGGATTCCAAGGAACAGTCCGAGGAACAGAAATCCACCGTTCATTCCCATATACTCCTCCCACTGTTCCGCCCGGGAATATATCAGACAGCTGTTAAATCCCGACTGCGCCCTGACAGCTTCTACCGCTTCGCGGACAGCAGACGCATACAGCTTTCGCTCCTCCTGTGTCCCGTCCGTCTCCACGCCGACATGATACTGAATCTCCGCGTCAAAATCCTTCAATGCGCTGTCATCTGCCACGATCAGGTAAATCACATTGATATCCCCCATAAGTCCTTCCATCTCCCTGTCTGGAATGTCCTCCGGCATATCCAGTATCCCAGCAACAGGATACTCTTTGCCAAAGACCTTGATGACATCCTCCGCAAAGCCAGCCAGTGATGTAACCATCACATTTCCATCTGCAATCTCGCCAAGCACCTGTCCTGTATACTTCTCATAATCCTTCTTCGTCATCACATAGAGCATTCCCATCTCCGTAAAATGATCGGATTCATTGTCAAAAAGCGCTATCTCATTGCCGACATTGTGTGTCACGTACACAATATTAGCATATTCTGACACTTCTGTCACTTTTCTGTTCTGTTTTTCTGCCGCTTCAACAAACTGCTGCAGCAGATATTCCCGATCCGCATCATCGGGAACATCGTTCAGATAAAACGTAGCAGCAATTTCCTCCGGATACGAATTCTGCAGCGAATCCTCCACCCCTGCATACAGACACACCGTCGTCGATATGATCACAAGCACCATTGTGGAGAGCACGCAGATATTGGCAAGTCCGACAGCATTGCGCTTCATGCGGTACATCATCCCCGATACCGTGATAAAATGGGACGTCTTATAATAGTACGTTTTATTCCTCTTCAACAGCTTGAGCACCGCGATACTCACCGACAGAAAAAGCTCATACGTTCCAACAATAACCAGCACGACAGCCGCAAAAAACATGTTGACTGCCTCAAGGATTCCATTGACATGAACTGCTAGATAATACCCTGCCACAATGCACGCAATCCCGATTACCGCCGATATCCACTTGGCCTTCGGCTCGCGCTCCCCCACATTGTTTCCATGCAGAAGCGCAATCGGATTGGCAAGCTTCACCTGGATAAAATTGTACAGGAGCATCGCGGCATAGGCAGCCGCAAAAAGCTCCGCAGTCTGCAGGCATCCCCAGCCCGAGACATAAAACGGTATACTTTCTGACAGCCCTGTCAGTTTACAGAGAAACATTGTCACCAGCTTGTTAAACACAATGCCGCACGCAAGACCGCCGCCCACCGAGACCGCGTACAGGATGACTGCTTCCCATGCCAGCACCTTTGCGATATGCCGCTTCTCCATGCCGAGAATGTTGTATACACCCAGCTCCTTCTTGCGCCGCTTCATCACAAAGCTGTTTGTGTAAAAAAGAAAGATACACACGCATGCCCCGACAATCACAACTCCCATAATAAGCACGATTTTGAGTGCACTCGCACCGCGCATCTGATCAATACTGTCATTTCCCTGAACGGCGCGCATGATATAGAACATCATGGCCGATACGATACCGGCAAGAAGATATGGCAGATAAAACTGCCTGTTATTTTTCAGATTGGTCACTGCCAACCGATAGTACAAATGGTTCATAAAAAATGCTCCTCATTTCTCCATAACTATGTGTTCGATTATTTTCAGACTTGTTATTTATCGGTGTCGTCTCATGGTGCCTCAACTTTGACTGCTTTTTGTGTCAACATCGTGAGCGTGTCTGATATTTTCACATAAAGCTGCTCATTCGTCATATTTCCGCGGTACAGCTGATGAAAGACTTCCCCGTCTTTGATGAACAGGATGCGGTCTGCATGGCTTGCGGCATCCGTGCTGTGTGTCACCATCAGGATCGTCTGTCCATCACTGTTTATCTCCCGAAACACTTTCAGCAATGCCGCAGTCGCCTTGGAGTCGAGCGCTCCCGTCGGCTCATCTGCAAGAATCAGCTGCGGGCTCGTGATGATTGCCCTTGCCACAGCCGTCCTCTGCTTCTGCCCGCCGGAGACCTCATAGGGATATTTCGCCAGCAGCTGCTGAATGCCAAGTCTTGCTGCAATCGGCTCAATCAGCTGCTCCATCTGTGCGACGGATTTCCCCTGCAGCACCAGCGGAAGCAGAATGTTGTCCTTCAGCGAAAAATTGTCCAGCAGATTAAAATCCTGAAAGACGAACCCAAGGTTGTCACGCCGGAAAGCCGACAGCTCTTTCTCCCTGATTTCCGTCAGATCCCTCCCGTTTAGCAGCACCTCGCCGCCTGTCGGTTTGTCGAGGGCTGCGAGTATGTTCAGCAGCGTCGTCTTGCCCGAACCGGACTCGCCCATAATCGCCACATACTCTCCTTCCTCAACCGAAAAATTCATGTTTGAGAGCGCCTGCACCCTCGCGCTTCCAAAGCGGGTTGTGTAGACTTTGCTCACGTTTCTTACCTCTAAAATTGACATATTTATTTCCTGCCTTTCCTCATTGTCTCTCACGGTGTCTTATTTGACTGACTGTAATTGCAGTATATCAAAAAAGCGAAATGACAGCTATTTTATTAGCTTACATTTCGCTTTTATTTCTTACATTTCTGTAAGATTGGGATGATATTGTCATATTTGCCATCTATAAACAGGGGATAGCATCCTACTGTGTTACCTGTTCAGGCATCCACATAAGGAAATCATGCGCCAAATTACGAAAAGCTTTCCACCAATATTATGACAATTAAATAGACTTTACCTCGAAATTATGATATACTTACCTCAATAATTTATTGGCAGTCATAACTACAACAGCGGGGTGGTACGATGACAGACAGCGAAAAACTGGATTTGCTTATATCCGAAATGCAAGGCATGAAAAGTGAGATACAAGGCATGAAAAGCGACATGCAGGGCATGAAAAGTGAGATGCAAGGCATGAAAAGCGACATGCAGGGCATGAAAGAAAAAATTGACAAATTGGCACTGGGACAGTTAGAGATTGAGAAAGAAATCTACATACTTAACCGAAGATTAACGGATACCTACAATGTAGCCCTTGACGCACTCGGAACCAGCGCCGAAAACCGGAAATGGATTGAACATGGGACATTGATTTAATCGATCATAAAGAAGTAATTGCAGAATACAGGTGAAACCCGAAATAAATTGGCAAAATAATTCATAACGAATATCACATAAAAAGTGTAAACTCCCCTGAAGGATTGAGGATTTGCACTTTTTTATTTTAGAAGTGCGTTCTATTTCCCTAACCCAGACGGGGCATTTGCACAAGATATTATTGTTAAGTGCCCAAAATTTAAAATAGTGTAAGATTTCTCCTCCCCAGAACGGATAGTAACATATAAGGAGGAATCGCATTTTATATCAAATTTGATCTCGAAATCCTACTCGAGGTACAAAAAGTAGAAAGAAAGAGCAGAGTATTATGAAAGCAAATGAAAAAAATTTTATTGCACTCATCAGACAGCGGAATGAAGCGGGCATTCTCTATGTCATTGACACTTACGGCGGTTATCTGCGCGCCATCGTGCGGCAGCGGCTGTCCGCACTGCCAGACAAGATTGACGAGTGTATGAATGACATCTTTCTGGGTATCTGGAAAAATATTGACAGCTATGATGAAAACAAAGGCAGTTTCCAAAACTGGATTGCAGGTATCGCACGGCTCGAAACCATCGACTACCTGCGCAGGGCAAGCCGCGAATGCCAGACCATAAGTCTGAATCCTGATTTGGAACAGTCCTGTGACGGCATCACCGGCTTTGACGCTCAGATGCATGCGCTGATTGAGAAAGAATTATCCGAGGAAACAACGAAGCTTTTATCCTGCCTTAGCGCAAAGGACCGTGAACTGTTCTACCGCATATACGGCAACGAGGAAAGCCCGGAACAGGTCAGCACAGAACTGGGCATGACTAAGGATAACTTATATGTAAGACTTTTCCGCGGAAAAAAGAAAGTGCGCGCCTATGCTGCCAAAAGAAAGGGGTAATGAACGATGAAAAAGGAATGGTACAGCTTTGCAAACCGACTCAGTCTATCCGGCGAAGATGTCAAAGGGGAGGAACTCGACGAGATGACAAAAAAACATTATGAGAACTTTGTTCTTGCAGCAATCCAAAATGAACAGCAAAATATAAACTCTACAAAGCAGCAATTCGCAGGTGGAAAGCATTACGGCACAGCCGTAGCAGCGGCGGTATGCCTTGTATTACTGGGAGGCACAACTGCAGTCTTTCATGAGGAAGTCCATGCAGCCATCTCACACTTCAGCTACAGCTTAAGCACTGCACTTGGATTGGAGAACGATATCGCACAATATGCAGAGGTCATCAGGACCTCCAGAATCGATAAGGGATACGTTGTCACATTGCAGGAGGCGGCCGCTTCCCAGGAAGCACTCGTAATCAGTTATACCATACAGCGCGAAGACGGACAGCCGATTCCTGACTCTTTTGGCCTGGACGGTGCGTTGTATGTCAATGGAAAACCAATATACGGCGGAGTCAGCGGCAGCTCAGGATTTTTAGATGCTGAAAACAAGTGTCTGGGCGTTGAAATCTCTTATGATGTGCCCGGCACAGATCTCTCCGCTGAAAATACGTATGAACTCAAATTTACTGCTTACAACTCCTACACCGCAAAAGATGACATCGGCGGACACTGGAATTTCAAATTCAAAGCAGACGGCTCGGAACTTCTCGCTGACACAAAGTTTGTGACATTGAAAGATGAGTTCGTACTATCTGATGGCAGGATTATCACATTGGACACCTTCTCTGATAATCCCCTGGAACAGCGGATTACTTACCACATCTCCAATACTGATACCAAGGGAAGCTGCTTACTGCTGAAACTAACTGCCACGGACGAAGAGGGACGAACAGCTGTATTCACTGTCAGCCAGAGCAGCAGTGAACGCGGATATCTGTTAAATGAGAAAATGAGCGAAAACGGAAGGATTCCAGCGGACGCAAAAGCAGTTACCGCCACTTTATACGTGCAGGAATTTCCAGAGGAGAGCGGAAAAGAATCAAATGACTATACACAGATCGGTGAACCTGTGATATGGGATATGACAAACTGAAAACAAGATAACAGCACGCATTCAAAAAAGTGTAACCCCCACAAAACATTGATGGCTTACACTTTTTTTGAATTATTTAAATAATCAATGCGAAATCACAATCTCCGCCCTGGTTCCTCTCCCTTTTTCAGAAGTGATAAGAAACTGATGCCCAAGCTTGTCGAGAATCGCTTTGCAAAGATAGAGTCCTATTCCAGTTGAATGCTGATCCGCATGACCATTGTACCCAGTATATCCCTTTTCACAGACCCGCGGCAAATCGTCTGCGCTGATTCCGATACCTGTATCTTCTATAATAATATGTACGCTTTCCTCCACGGCTGGCGATTCCTCATACCAATGCTTTCGCTCTTCTTTTGTCTCTGACCGCCTGCCAGCATCATCTGACTGTGCAATACAGAGCACCTGTATCGTGACCCCGCCCTGCTTTGTGTATTTGACAGCATTGGACAAAAGCTGGTCAATCACAAATCCCAGCCATTTCTTATCCGTGACTGCTTTGATGTCCTGCGGTACATACGTCAGACGAAGCTGTTTGTGGATAAACTGCTTCGCATATTTGTAGATAGACGGTTTGACTGCATCGTCAAGCAGCACACGCTCAATCACAAAATCATTTGTCTGTGCGCCAAGGCGTGTGTACTGCAAGGCCATGTCGACATACTGCTCAATCCGAAAAAGCTCATTCTGCTTCTGCCGCACATTTATGACACGCATGTCACTTTCTTCCACGCGGTCCGCATCAGGACATTCATCCATTTCCGCGTCAAGACACGCGCGCATCTCCTCGTCAATCAGAAGCTTCAACGCGGCAATCGGCGTCTTGATCTGGTGTACCCACATCGAATAATACTCCGACAAATCCTGCTGCCGGTTCATCATTTCTTTCTGCAGTCTGTCCTTTTCCTGTGCAATCGCACGAATGCAGTCCTGATACTGTCTCTCATACATGTATTCCGGCACTTTCATATCATCTGGCGCTGCCACAATATTTTCCCGCATCTGTTCCAGCTGACGAAAGCTTTCCATATGTCTGCCATACCCGGTCAATATCGCTGCGGCTGTGACAAAGCCGCACAGCAGCATTCCATAGCCTATTTCCCAAAAAGGGATTCCATTCAAAAGCATTGTCACGGTCATCACCAGCGCAATAAACAGGATTACCGCAAGCCACCTTATTTTTTCCAGGAGATATGCCTTAAAATTTCTCATCCCATTCTGTACCCGATGCCTTTCTTGGTCTGTATGAAATCCGCAAGTCCCACACTCTCCAGCTTCTTGCGCAGACGGTTCACATTCACCGACAGTGTGTTCTCATCCACATAGCTGTCACTCTCCCAGAGCCTTGTCATCAGCGTGTCCCGCGCCACAACCTTTTCCTTATTCTCCATAAGCACCTGCAGAATGCGCAGCTCGTTCTTGGTGAGCTCCATCTTTTCATAGCCATATATGAGTGTCGCCTCCGTCAGATTCAGCATCGCGCCCCTGTGCTCCAATACGGTGCTCTGGCTCACGAAATCATAGCTCCTGCGCAGCATCGCCTGTATCTTCACCGTCAGCACATCCAGATCAAACGGCTTTGCGATGAAATCATCTCCGCCCATATTCACCGCCATGACGATATTCATGTTGTCAGCCGCCGAGGACAGAAAGATAACCGGCACCTTGGAAACCTTCCGAATCTCACTGCACCAGTGATACCCATTGTAAAATGGCAGTTTTATATCCATCAGGACCAGCTGCGGCGACGCGCTGACAAACTCCGACATAACATTGGAAAAATCACCTGCGCAGACCACCTCGTAATCCCAGCTTTCCAGATGGCGTTTCAAACTGCCTGCAATCATTTCATCATCTTCCACAATAAAAATTCTGTACATCGCTAACGTTCCCTCTCCCAAATTCATCCACCTCAAAGATTCCGGACGGTACACCAGGATGCGATCAATATAGCAATCTTCTGACCTGCTTCCATCAGGTACTTTGCGTACTTTTCGATAAAGATCGTCTTTCCAGCACCGAGAAAACCAGTGACCAGGTCTATTTTAATCATGATAACGCTACTACCCTTTCCATTATTTCTAGTATCGCCCGTTTTGATTTTTCGTGAAAGTATGCTTTATTCAACCTATGTTTTGTATAGTATAAATAGGTATTCTTTGTGTACTGCACCAGCACACTTGTGAAAAAGCGCTCCCAGCTAAAAAATTCCTGACTTTCAATAAAATCCTGTGGGTGCTGTAAAATATCCCGAACTGCATTACCGTCAATCAGACCTGATTTTAAAATCAACCACTCAAATGATTCCGGAAGATAACATCTCGTATGCGGACATTTTTTCATATACTGAAACAGCTCATTCATCTCTGGACCAATTGACGCACCGTCAGCAATAACGAGTACACTTTCTCCCTTCGATGCACGTAAGACATCTATTATTTTGGACTTTCCACCTGCATTCCCGCACGAAATTCCTTTCTCTTTACAGACATAGTCAAAAAATTCATATCCCGAGTTGGAATCTTCGACAATAATTTCATTGGGACTTATTTTCCCTGATAATTCCTCCACACTATATAGACGATAAAACGCATTATATACCTTTTTCATGTCATGATACTTTCCCGCTGTGTGTATCCCGTAAATTTCCTCCACAGAATAGGGAAGATTCGGCAGATCTTCCCTCGTGATAATCACAAAATAATTGTCAGACTCTTTTACCATTGCGGCGAATTCGGCCGTCTTTAAAAATTGATTGTCCTCATCGAGAAAAATGATATAATCATGCAGCGTCGGAAGCACGAGTTTCCAGTCAGGTCCTTCCAATGTCCTGCACTTCTTCTCACACTGGATATCAACACCGGCGCTTTCCCCCATCCGCGCAGCGAGGGATATCATGGCATATAATGTCGTTTTTCCTGTCGCACTGTCTCCACGGATAATCGTAATATTTCTCTTAATGTCAAATTCATACCGCAGTCTCTTGTTCTGCACAATGACATGATATTTTCCCTTCATACCTTAGCGCTCCTTTATCTGAAATGCCTCGTCAAGATACTCCTCATAGCTGTGAATTGTCTTCCCTGTATTTGCCATATATGCCTCAAATACACCTGCCGTGCTAAAGTCCAGAACATGATGCAGATTAATCGTCAGGTCCTTTCTTGTGCTGATATCAACGATCCACTTCGCACAGTTATCCCCACAGGAGGACGCATTAAAAATTTTCCCCGAATCGTCAAATGCCATAAGCATTAACGTCTTTACGCCGCCGGATATTTCCCTTGGTGATATCGGTCCCAGTACCGGGCTTTCTATGAGATGCGCGCTGACCACTTCTGACTGATCAATGTCCCTTATCATTTCGATTGACAACGGATCTGTAATCCACTCATCTTCATACTGATTGTCAAAATAAGTAGGCGGGTGATAAATAGAATTTTCAATATCCCCGAAAACAATATTTAGCATACGCTGTAACCTTCTCTCTTTCTGCTTCATTTTTTATCACAGTGCAGCAAAAATGGTAATCAATAGCTGATTGTCCCCTCCGCTGTCGAAGCGGTCATCAGGGCAGCCCGGACAGCCCCCTCTGCTATACTGGCAGGGTTATCCAGTATCTCTTAATAAGATCTCCATCCACTTCTATACATTTCTCAAAGATACCGCCGTTTGCGAGAATCGTTTTTTCACTGGCAAAATTGTCCTCATCGCAGGTAATCAGAACTTTATTGATATGCAAGGCTCTGCAGTGCTGCAAATTCTGCCTGACCATTTCTTTGGCATAGCCCTTCTTCCGCTCCGACGGGCGCACATAATATCCCATATGCCCGCCCCATGTCCCCAAAATAGGATGATTGATATGATAGCGCAAATCGATTATCCCGACAATCCGGTTGTCCCTTTCCCGCACTGCAATAAAAATGCTGGAAGGAACTTTGTCCTGTGGACACGTTTCCGTGTTCTTATACAGGCGCATCGTATCAATCCATTCCCTGGCAGAGGAACACTGTTCTAAATTTCCGCACCCGGCAAACTTATCCTTATCGTTCGAATCCATCACTTCCTGCCGGAATTGCCAGATGTCTTCCGCATACTCCATTGTCGGCTCAATTAATTGAATCCTGCTCATTCCCCTATCCCCTTTTTGAATCCTGCATTCCGGCTGTTGTATCCGATTCTGCGGCACTTCTAGTTCCTTAGGATCTTAGATACATTCAACCACTGTACCTATTCTCCATCTCTACATTATCATTATATCGTATCTTTCTTCTTTTTCAACAAGAATTCTGTCTGCGGAGCAAGAAAACACTCTGGATATTTCACAGAGCAGCGATATCGCCAAAGCTTAAACAGTTATATCAATCTTTTGGCCCACATCTTCCTCCACAGAATCCACCGCTTTTGCTTTTCCTTCGTCTGTATACATTTTTACATCTGTTTTTTCGGCATTGGGGGCAGTGTCTTCTGTCTGGAAATCGCTTTTCAGCACAAGCTTCCCTTCTTCGCTGATTTCTACGCTGTCTGTTTTCGGAGTATCCGCCTTGTTGTTTTCCTGTATCTTTTCCACATATTTCTTTGTTTCTTCCTTGCGCTCCTGCGCCTGCTCACGCCTGATTTCCTCCTCTTTGCGCTCTTCCTTCAGCTCTTTTGCAAGTTCTTCCTGCGCCCTGTCGCTGCACTCATGCGCTTTCTCCTGAAATTCTGTGACATACCCCATAGCGCGCTTCATCACTTCGGTGTCTCCCTTGCGCTCTGCCTCCTTAAATACCCGCATGGGAGTGCGCGACAGCTTCATATTTAAATTTGCCCCAATCAATCCTTCCATACTTCCAGCTTTCATATAAAACCTCCTTTTTACGTTTTGCGGCATCCTTTCCAATATTATCAGCGCAGGAAACTTTGCGGCTGCTTTTAAGATGTATCTATTATAATATCGAAAAGAACCATTATTTTGCAACTTATAAAATAGTATTCGGCAGCAGAGGAGCTTTGCAAGATAGAAATGTCATATACGGTTTCTTCCATGTCACGTACGGTCAAATTTTTTAATCATTTCATGCATTATGATGCCGATACTTTCATCGGGCAGGTAATGCCCTTTGTATATAAGACAAGGCAAGTTCTTCCTGCTCACTGCTTCTGCGCAGCATTTCAATGATAGAATTCCTTTTTTCTTTCAGGGCATCCCTGGCAAATGAATTGCGTTCATGGGCAATCGTTGCAATCTCTGTCGCTAAGGACAGAATTTCATTGTACTGACTGATTGCCAAAGTTATTAATTCTTTGTCGATATCGGGAAGGATACCGATGCATAATTCAAAAAACTGTCTGGTTCTCAGTTTATTTTCATAATGAATAAACGCGTGCGGAAAGACACAGTCGATCTGATCCGCATCTCTTCTGTTCTCTTCCTTTAATAAATCACACCAGTTCTGGTACATAACGATACCATAACCCTGCATTTTATCTTCTCCGCAATGCCTGTTATTTCGCAAGAGTGATACCCCTCTAAAAAGTGCATTGGCGCAGGCTTTGGATAACGGCATCTTTTCAACGGAAGGCTTAACGATCATCACATCACAGTCAGTCTTGTACCAGCCAGCATATTGATTAAGCTGGTCAAAATTTATCCTTGCATTCTTTTGATCATCTCCATCCAAAAATCCCAATCCTTTTAATATCTGTCCCTGGTCAGAAAAACCGACCGCAAAAATAGTATCTGTATACGCCTTCGGAAGAATGATGGCGGGATAACCATGTTCCATCTGCTTACATGCGAGCGCAATCAGTTCTTCCTCCGAATAGTCTGACCGTGGATAAATCTCATAATCCAAACCATATATGAGAAAACTGTCACGAATCCATTCATCCGGGCTATAGGAATACCCGAAACATATATTTGTAATTGCCGACTGCAAAATATATTCCTCATCATCGTTTATTTGACAGTTTTTGCTGTCCCTGCGCTGCTCCAATCCAAAAAACAATTTCAGTGCTGTCAACAGCGACGCGGACGAAATGCTTTTCGGCCATTCGGGACCTGAATAATCGGCTGCAGGAATCCGCGGCTTAACAACAAATTCATAATTAAAATCCATATCCCGCAATACACACGACTCTGAATCAAGAATTCTATCTACAGAACAATGAAACAGCCTGGATATTTCACAGAGTAATGGTATCTCGGGTACTGCCTTTCCAGTCTCCCATTTGCTGACCGCCTGAGGCGAAACGTTTAATTTCTCTGATAACTGTTCCTGTGTGTACTTGTTCCTTATCCGCAGACTGGCAATCTGCTCTCCCATTTTCTTTACATCAAACATATGCATCTCGTCTCCTTTTTTATTTCATTAGGAATTGTTAAGAATTAACTTCGCAGATGACACAGTATCAATCTTTTTATGCAAGGTGACGGAATGAGGCATGGAATACGCCGATTGACGCCAACGCGGCATAAGAAGATTTATGCAGGTCAGATGTAAAGATTAATTCTTTAACAGTTCCTTAGTATAGTTGTTATATACCATAATGTCCATAGATAGCAGGTTGTTTCTTTATGCCGCGACGAAACTCTGGGTTGAGTTCCTGCGCGTTTTCCCCTGGCGCAGACTGCGCAGGATATTTCTTTGAGTGTACGGTCAAAACACAGGCGCAGCGGGCTGCGGCAAAGCCTTTGGAACAGTACGGAATAGCGCGTGATTTCCTCTACTTTGGCATGAGTGTGAACAGTGACGATTGCAGATCACATTGAAATAAGCAGTGGACGCAGCAGTACATTTTTGATAAAATAGAAAAAAATAACTTAACGAAAGGAGTGTATCACAATATGGTTACTTTTATGCGAGGTGTCTGCCTTTAATCTTTTGACAGTCAGCAAAAATAACAAAATAAATGTATAACGCTTCTCTTTTTAATCCGTGTTTTCGATTGAAAGGAGAATATATGAGTTATATCAATGCAAAATCTGTATTGCCAGAAGAGATGATAGAAGAAATTCAAAAATATGTAAACGGTGTAAATCTATACATACCCAAAGTACCCGAGGCAAATAGTACATCCAGCAGTTACAAACTTGAGTTATATCAAAGGAATCAAGCGATCTATGAGCTGTATTTGCAGGGTGAAACGGTTTCAGAACTGGCTGCAGAATACTATCTCTCAGCCAAGAGTATCTATCGGATTATAGGTGAAATTAAAAAGAAATAATATGAGACAAGAGAAATCTATGCTGCAGATTTCTCTTGTTTTTTTGATTATTATATGAGAATGACAGACAAATACGTCCATGATATACTGAAAGAAAAAGGAGTGGTATTGAATATGGAAAAGGGAAGAATTATTTTTTTGAACGGTGTCACCAGCGCTGGAAAAACATCTATCGTCGAAGCTCTTCAAAGTCGGGAGGATATCTTTTTTTATGTTGTTGCCAACGATTTATTTCAGGAAATGGTCGGAGAGAATTATCTGCGCAGAAATTACTGGAAATATCTTAGCGAAGTAATTATTATGATGTATCATACTGCCAAGCTGTACTCCGACATGGGGAAGAATGTGCTGATTGACGGGATTCTGGTTGAGCGGGAAGAGCTCAGGCCGCATTACCGTCAGTTATTGGAAATATTGAGAGATAATCCGCTTGATATCGTGGAAATATATTGCCCACTGGATATATGCAGACAGCGCAATATTATTCGCGGGGACAGATATGAAACACAATCGCAGGAACAGTATGATCTGATGGCTGAAAATATTAAGTACAGCGCCAGGGTTGACACGAGCATATATGATTCTGATGAATGTGCTGAAAAGATTATCAGAGAACTATTTCATTGTCAAAAAATATAGTACAGCATTGCACAAATGACGGTGAACATAATGTCACAGAAATGGAAGAAAAGGGACCGCATTACGCCGTCCCTTTAAGACAGAACATATTAACTAATAAAACCCTTTCAACTGCACCTCAATCGCCTTTTCTAAATATCTAATATATTTTTGGTTTTTATTGTTTACACTCACAGCTTCATTTTTTTATACATAATGCCAGGAACTCCCATACATATAATTCCAACTAACCCAACAATGCCCAGCAGTTGAATTATAGGAAAATGGAATTCAGCATACGGCGCAACGCCAGAAATACCGCTAAACAGCAACTTAGCTCCCACACAAGCAATTAAAGTTACTAAACTTGCAATAATTATTGTGTATATGGTTCCCTCCTGCCTCAGCATAACCTTAATCTGTCTTTCTGTCATCCCAACATTTGATAATGTTCTGAATTCAGCGCTCCTTTCTTGCAAACTGCTATACATTGTATTTATAAAATTGAGAATACTGTTAAATAGTAAAAATATTGATAACCCACCTAATGCAACATAAAAAATGCTCATGTTGTTGGTCAGTTTTTCCTCCCACGCTGCTTTCGATTCTATCCTGGCACCGCCTTTTGGCATTATACTCTTAAGCCCTGTCAGCACTTCGTCGTCTTGTGATGTTAAGCACATAATACCAATTTTGAAAACACTACTCTCTCCACCAATGCTGTTCTTTGTCGCGTCTGTAAGATAAATGACTGGTGCCATACCCCCCGCTGGCAAAGAATCCTCAACATCAATATATCCTGCAATGTGAACCATGTAGACCATATCCTGAGAAACCTTTATGCTGAGTTCAGTGCCAATCGGGAGCATTTCCGCATATTCTTCGGATAAATAAACAGTTCCCGGCTCCTCATGTCCAGTATATTTATCTGGCAGACTATAAGCATAACTCCAAAACTGCTCTGATAAGGCTCCTTGATCGAAGCTGCTGACATCCAGTTTGGTCTTCCTTTGAAAGTCCATCAAGTATTTGGGGAAAATATCCTCATCATACTCTATAAAAACACGTTGTCTTTCTACTATATCTATCTTTTCTATCCCGGACAGCCCGTTTATCTGAGTCAAAATATTTTTTGTAATTGTTGTTCCTTCGCCCGACTCATCTGTTATTTCTATATCATATTGATAATAACTATCTACATACTGCTTAGGGTCAATGCTTTCGTAGAAAAGGCTAATCGCCAAAAAAGCCGTGCAGCCTAATGTAAATGACACTATGAGCATAATGGCATTTTTTCTTCTACGGCATAGATTTCTCCATGCCATATCAAGGACATAGCTTTTGGCTCCAGGAACTTTGGTGTATTTAATATTACTGAAATTCTCATAACGAATGGTATTGATCGGTTGCATTGCCGCAAGCATTTTGACAGGCTTGTTACAGCTGATATGAACCACCAAAGAAGAAAGCGCTATGGATACCACAGTTCCTACGATCACACTAACAAGCCCAATATTTATCTGTCCATCAAAAAAGATATTTATAAAATACGGCAGAATAACATAAGCACCAATAAACCCAGCGGTTCCTCCTATCAGCGTTCCTCTTATAAGCAGCCTCCTAATCTGATAGTACATAATTCGTTTTATCTGTTTTTTTGTGGCACCTATGGTAATTAACTCACCATACATTCGCACATCTTTTGAGACAGAAAAATAAAAGAAACTGTATATAAAAAGGTATCCGCTTAACACGATAATAGCAGCCAAAAATCCAATCGTGATCCATGAAGCCTTTCCAGCACTTTCGTAAGCAGGTGACAAAGTTAAACTCTGTCCTGATTGTAAGCACAATTCTGCTGCCAGTTGTTGAAGCGCGTCCTCTTTATTACTTCCAGTCAAATCCATGTAAAGAGTCTCCGACATTTTATCTGTGGACATAGCAAAAACCGGAGAAACATACAGGTTTCCTCTACCGCCTGATCGTATATAAGAATTGTCCTCAAAATATCCAGACAGGATAAACTCTTGACTATGCGACGCATTATCTTTATCAAAGTAGGTCACGGAAAATACCATACCAAGCTCCGGTTCTTTAATCCCTATATCTTCCAACAGCCAGAGTGCTGCCATAATTTCATTTTCTTTTTCCGGGAATTGCCCCGCAAAATTACGAACCAGAGGAAATCTGTGCCATTCCCATTCCGCCAGATCGATATATGATACTCCAATACGGTTTCCGGTATCTTGTATCGTTCCAAAATACAATTCCATGCCAACATTCTTTGCCGACTTTGAGCGTCTCAGTAATTCTTTCTGCTCCTCTGTCGGGTTACTAAGAGTTGTTTCCGCAGTAGTCCCAATAAGTCTTAAGGACTCTTTTCTCTGCGCAGAAACAAAGATGTTACCAGCAGACAGAACAAGCGTTAGAAGAAAAGTTATAATCAATACTGCCGCCACAACAAGCGAGTTTTTCTTTCGATTTGCTTTCAGGCTTCTTACTGCAAATGTTTTTACTGCCACGCTGGTATCATTTTCAAAAGGCCAAGTCATAAGTTGTCACCTCCCCTTATTCCACAATCTTGCCGTCCTCAATCCGCACAATACGGTCGACAAGCTGGGCAATCTCGTTGTTGTGGGTAATCATTACAATAGACTGATTAAACTCCATGCTGGTACGTTTTAATAAACCTAATACATCCCCATCCAGCCCCACAGGCAGGACAATGTTTTCGCATACATTCAAGATAGGCACCAGATTGTAGTTCTGGAAAATAAAGCCGATATTACGGCGGCGAAAGATCGTCAGTTCTTCATCACTCTTTTTTGCCAATTCATCTCCACGTACAATAACGCTGCCGGAAGTGGGAGTATCAAGTCCTCCCATCATATTCAGCAGAGTGGATTTGCCGCTGCCAGAAGTTTCAACCACAGCGACAAACTCTCCCTGCTCCACAGAGAGATTGACACCATCCAAGGCACGGGTAATATTCGGCTCGGTGCCATAATACTTTTTAAGATTGATTGTTTGTAGTACGTTCATATCCAAATGCTCCTTTCATGGCTGTCCGCCCTTTGATAGAGCTATTATACAACTCAAATGTCACAGAAATGTCCGAAGCACAGAAACAATCTGTCTAAGTAACGCCTGAATTGTTACGACACGCGGACATTTCAAAATCTTGTATAGATGAGAAATGTCTGATACCAGCCTTTAAAGTTCTTGCCGTTCCTCGTCCACTTATGCTCATCTACATAATTTTCGTCCACATCCCACAGCCTTTCTAAAATTTGCCAAGAACTTTTTATCATTAGGGAATCTTTTCTGTAAACGGACAAAGGAGTATGGCGACAATCATTATGCTTTTATCGCGGAAGCTGCACCATTAAGAAGAATTTATCAACTGCCGCCCGCCACCTGTCTTCTGTGTTTTTCACGGTACTCTCCGGGCGTAATCCCATACTTATCCTTAAATACTTTATAAAAATGTGTCCTGTTGCTAAACCCCATCTGTATCGCAATGGACGCGATGGAGGTGGGCGTATCTGCCAAAAGTGCGGCGGCTTTCTTCAATGTGAACGTAAGGCCATAATCATAGAGACACATGCCAGTACGCTTTTTGATGATCGTGTTCATATAATTGCCGCTGTAGCACAGAACCCGTTCCAGATCAGAGCGTGACATGCGCCCGTTGGTGTCCTCCATCAGATGACTGATGCGGGAAAACAGCACGAAGTCAGAGTCGGAATTAAGTTTTACATCACTGATATGATAGAACTCCGTTGTATCCAGATATTGAAATAAATTGCAGACAATGCCCTTTATCATGTAAGTCGAACCAAGCTTTGGACACAACATGGCATGAAGCAGCTGATCCGCCAGCCTGTGCAGATCGGATATGCTGGACTGATTCTGATAGACCGGCAGAAAATCCAGATAATTCTTTCCCTTCTCCAGATGAATGTTCTCAGCCATAAACCGGAAGATCGAATTCTCGTAAGCTGTCTCCTCTTTCGGAAAGTAAGCGTTCTTATACGCTTCCAGCAGCTCTTTGATGAAACCTGTCGACAATCCGAGAAACAGTATTTTTGCCTCCGCTGTATACTTCTCGACGTGAAGGACATTCTGATTGATCAGACAGCAGGTACCAGCCGGATAAAAGTAGTCTTTATCTTCTATCCGCTGTGTGATACATCCCTCCAGGACGATCACAAGCTCAAAGAAACTGTGATAATGGGGAGACCGGGCGTTGAATGTGTGAAAAGCGGACTCAATGGCTGACGTGTGAAAATAGCTTGCACGCGGGGAAATTGTCATAATGTTAAAGTAGTCTTCGCTGGTAAGGCCACTGCAATAGCTCAGTGTGAACTGCAGCGGAGTGGACATATCATAATAGGAATTGACTGAACTTTTCGCGTTGTACACCTTTAAAATATTGCCTGTGTTGTCCGTATTTTCTGCATTTGTTTTCATGAAAACCTCCCTTCCGCAGCCTTCTCTGAGGCGATAAAATATTTTAGCGCCGTGACACCCGCATTAATCCACGAATATGATACAGTTCATGTGCATATAGCAACAGAAGTGTCATTGTCGATATTGGTTAAAATTGCTAAAATTAAGTCGTATCAAGATAAAGTATATACATTATCACGGAAAAAGTAAAGATGGAATAACAGTTCAGACAGAATAAAATCTGGACTGCCAAAAGGAGGAAAGGAAGTTCTATGAATGACAAAAAGTATTTAAAATGGTATCAGAAAGTTGCCTACGGCTCTGGAGATATGGCCTCAAACTGCGGATACGCGCTGATTTCGAGCTTTATGCTGCTCTATCTTACAACCGCGGTCGGACTTAACAGTCTGGTTATCGGCAATCTGATGATGGCATCCAAACTGCTGGATGGTGTATCAGATATATTCTTCGGCGGTCTGATGGACAAAACCAAGAGCAAGATGGGACAGGCGCGCCCATGGATGCTGTTCGGACAGATCGGCGTATCGGCAAGTTTGTTTCTGGTATTTGCGATTCCAAGCATGAGTGAGACGATGCAGTATGCGTATTTCTTTGTATTTTACACAGCGTTCAATGCAATCTTTTATACCGCAAACAGTATCGCCTACGCGTCACTGGCCGCTAAAATTACCAAAAACGGGCAGGAAAGAGTACAGCTTGGATCAATCCGGTTTATATTTGCTACCTTTACAACATTAGTGGTGTCTTATAATGTAATGGGGCTTGTGGAACGGTTTGGCGGCGGCGCAAAAGGATGGCGCATGGTTGCCCTTCTGTTTGCAGTCATCGCACTTGTCGTCAATACATTCAGTGTGCTGATGGTAAAAGAAGTGCCCGATGAAGACACTGGAGCGGAACCGAAGCAGGCGCTGGCAGAAGCAGATCAGAAACAGCCGGCGGCAGAGAAAATCAGCTTCGGACAATCCCTGAAACTATTGCTGAAAAATCCTTATTACATTTTGATCCTTGGACTATATCTGGTAAATTACGTTTACAGCGGTATTACACAGGGTGTCGGCATTTTCTTCATGACGTATTATATGGGAGACCCTGCGCTGCTTGGAACTTTTTCCCTGGTCAGCCTGGTTCCAGTCATGCTCATATTGATGGTGACGCCAACGCTCGTAAAAAAATTCGGCACAATGAGAAAGATGAACCTATATGCCCGCATCGTCACGATTCTCATGGGAATCCTGTTCCTTGTCGGAGCCTTGAACAAAAATCTTCCTGTTATGCTGATTGCAGCGTTTTTCCGCAACATGGCGGGCGGACCGCTTACCGGCACCCTGAATGCCCTGGTTGCTGAGACCAGCGATTATACATACCGGACACAGAAAGTGAGAATCGACGGTGTAATGTTTAGCTGCTCTTCGATCGGCGTAAAGCTTGGCGGCGGCATCGGCAGTGCCGTAGTCGGCTGGCTTCTGGCAATGGGCGGCTTTGACGGAACAGCGGATATACAGCCGGCAAGCGCTGTCAACATGATTTTCTTTATGTATGCAGTGATACCAATTATATTTGGTCTGTTCATGGCGTTATTGATTTACCTGCTGAAGGTTGAGGATGCAAACAGGGCGTGGGACAAAGAACATGCCGCAGAAGGAGGAAACGAATGATTCGCACAAACTTTAATCATGACTGGCGTGTAATGAACGGCGGAAACTCCGCAAGCACAGCTGCATTTATGGGTACTGCAGAGGTTGAGACTGTCCACCTCCCCCACGATGCGATGATCCACGAAACACGGACACCGGACGCGGAGAGCGGCGCCCAGACCGGATTCTATCCGGGTGGAGAGTACATTTACCAGAAATCGCTGACTGCTCCCGTAGAATGGAAAGAAAAAGCGGTATTTCTGGAATTTGAAGGAATCTATCAGACCGCAATGGTCTATATCAACGGAGCACTGGCAGAAACAAATTACTATGGCTATTCCAATTTCTATGTGAAGTTGAATCCGTGGTTGAATTACGGCGCAGAGAATACAATCAAAGTGATCGCAGACAATAGTCTGGTTCCGAACAGCCGCTGGTATACGGGAAGCGGAATCTACCGGAATGTAAAGCTGATCGTCGGGGACAGGATACATGTCCCTAACGATGGCATCCGAATCACGACATTGGCTGCCGACACAGAATCTGCCATTGTGGAAGTGGAAACAAAAGTGCAAAGCATCAGCAACGTGCGGGAGACTGCTGCTGTGCACGTTCTTCTGGAGAGAGACGGTGAGACAATCGCCGAGGACCGCCAGATGGTCGTTATGTACCCTGAGACAATGGAAACAGCCCGATGCAGTATCTGTGTGGCAAATCCGCAGTTGTGGGATTGTGAACATCCAAATCTGTATCAGTGCAGGGTCTGGATCGAATGCGCAGGACAGGTGTTGGATGAGACGACAGAAACCTTTGGCATCCGCACCCTTACACTGGATTCGGCGCACGGTCTCCGACTGAACGGGAAAGAAGTAAAGCTGCGCGGTTCCTGTATCCACCACGACAATGGGATTTTAGGCGCCGCCACATTGGAAAAGGCGGAGGAGCGCCGGTGCAGGCAGTTGAAGGAAGCAGGTTTTAACAGCATCCGCAGTTCACATCACCCGTTAAGCAAGGCAATGTTAAACGCCTGTGACCGCTACGGAATCATGGTCATGGACGAATTGACCGATATGTGGACACTCCGCAAGAATCCCTATGATTTTGCGCTGCATTTTGGGCAATGCTGGGAAAAAGTGGCAGAGCATATGGTCGCAAAAGACTATAACCACCCCTGCGTAATCCTGTATTCTGCCGGAAACGAAATCACAGAGGCCGGTTCGGAGGCAGGTGCGGCTCTCAGCCGTAAAATCTGCAATAAACTCCACGAACTGGATCGCACCAGATATACGACCATGGGACTTAACGGACTTATGACAGCGGGACGCCATCTGGCAGAAATTATGGGAGATGTTATGAAACGGTTCGGTTCTGTGCAGGCCGAAGGACCGGGAAACAGTGACGGCAGCAATGCTTTTAACAGTATTATGAGTCTGATGGAAGGAGAGCGGGGAGAATATTTCGCGGTTCATCCGCTTCTGACAAAGGCGCTGGAGGGATGTTCTTCATCCTGTGATATTATCGGACTAAACTATCTGACTGACAGGCACGTATTAGAACACGAGCTTCATCCAAATAAGACGGTTCTGGGAACAGAGACTTTTCCGGCGGATATCGCAAGGCTGTGGGCAATCGTAAAAAGGCACCCTCATGTGCTGGGTGATTTTACATGGACAGGCTATGATTATCTGGGAGAAGCCGGGTGCGGTATCTTCCACTATGACGGCAATGCGAATTTCACCAGCGTGTATCCGGAGAGAACGGCTTACATAGGAGACCTGGATCTGATTGGATACCGACGCCCGATTAGCTATCTGAGGGAGATCGTGTACGGTCTGCGCAAAGAGCCGTATCTGGCAGTAGAGCGCCTGGACCGGTATGGGATGAAATGCTCTAAGACGCCGTGGATGCACAAGGATACGATTGCGAGCTGGACATGGCCGGGATACGAAGGAAAGCCGGCGGTTGTGGACATTTATGCGGATGCGGAGGAAGTGGAGCTTTTCCTAAACGGACATTCTCTCGGAAGAAAACCGGCGGGAGAACAGCATGAATTTACGGCATCCTATGAAATCACCTATGAGCCCGGTGAACTGATGGCGGTAAGCTACGAAGCGGGCAGGGAGACAGGCAGATTTTCGCTGACAACGGCCGGAGATACAATCCATCTCTGTGCACAGGCTGACAAGACCGTGTTGTGTGCTGATGGAGAGGATCTTTCCTTTATCACTGTAAATCTGGCAGATACGAATGGGGTTCCAAACCTCCATGAATCCAAGAAAATAGCGGTTTCCGTGGAAGGAGCGGGCAGACTGGAAGCATTCGGCAGCGCGGACCCGCAGGCGCTTACCGCTTATGACGAAACGGAATGGGAAACGTACGACGGGTACGTGATGGCCGTTGTCCGCGCTGGAACAGAGGAAGGAACGATAAAAGCCGTCTTTACCGCAGAGGACACAGAGGCGCAATGCGTGGAACTGGAAGTGCGCAGGCAGACAGCATCCGACCGTTGACAAAGACAGTTATATATAAGTGTATCACCGTTCAAAGCACGAATATGACAGCGGGGCAGGTATCTGCCCCGCTTTAGTCGTCTCCTCTTCTATTATTTTTAATAATAAATGTTTTGCGATTCATTCTTTCCTGTTATAATGTAATCAATATTTTAACACATAGGAGCCACCAAATATGAACCAAACCTCAAACAACAAAATCCTGCTAATCGGCATCAACGCCAAATACATCCACTCCAATCCCGCCGTACACAGTCTGAAAGCCTATGCTGACAAGTACTACCCTGACCGTCCCGACGGGTGTGCGGTCGAGATTGCGGAGTACACGATCAACCAGCCGTCCAGTGCCATCTTAGCGGACTTATATCAGAGGCGGCCACAGGCAGCGGCCTTTTCCTGCTATATCTGGAACTGGACGATGGTGCAGGATTTGCTCGCAGAGCTGCCCAAGCTGCTGCCCGATACTGCCCTCTGGCTCGGCGGACCAGAAGTATCCTTTCATGCTGAAAAACGGATGCAGGAACTTCCGCAGCTTGCAGGAATCATGGTGGGCGAAGGCGAGGAAACCTTTTTGGAGCTCCTGCGATATTACTGGGAACATGCGGCAGACTTATCAGATATCAGGGGAATTGTCTGCAAAGACGGCTTTACGGGCGAGCGAAGTCTCACGGACATCAACAAGCTTCCTTTTATATATAATCCAACACTTGTCACGTTTCAGAACCGCATCATCTACTATGAATCCCAGCGCGGCTGTCCGTTTCAGTGCGCCTACTGTCTCTCTTCCATTGACAGGAAAGTCCGTCTGCGCGATATCGAGACTGTAAAAACTGAGCTGCAGTATTTCCTTGACCGCAGAGTCCCGCAGGTAAAATTTATCGACCGCACCTTTAACTGCAATGAAGGACATGCACTCTCCATCTGGAATTACCTGCGAGAAAATGACAACGGTGTCACAAATTTTCACTTTGAGATCGCAGCCGATCTGTTGACTGAAAGGCAGCTCGAAGTGATACGCGGTATGCGCCCCGGCTTAATCCAGCTTGAAATCGGTGTGCAGTCCACCAACGATACGACGCTGCATGCAATCAACCGCCGTATGGATATTGACGCACTCCGCAGGACAGTTGCCGCCATCCACAGCTTTCAGAATATCCACCAGCATCTTGATCTGATCGCCGGACTTCCGTATGAGGATTACGACAGCTTTGCCCGTTCTTTCAATGATGTGTATGCGATGAATCCCAACCAGCTGCAGCTCGGTTTCCTAAAAGTTCTGAAAGGCTCACCGATGGAACAGCGCGCCGGCGAATACGGCATTGTCTACGGTTCCAGACCGCCTTACGAGGTGCTGTATACCAAATGGCTCAGCTATGATGATGTGCTGCGTTTAAAGGGAATTGAGGAAATGGTGGAAATATACTATAATTCAAGCCAGTTCACCCACACCCTCCCTGTCCTGACACGCGAATTTGCCTCCCCCTTCCATATGTATGAGGCTCTCGCAGACTATTACCGCGCAAACGGATATCTGACCAGCACGCCCTCCAGAAGCTACCGCTATCAGGTGTTATTGGACTTTGCATGCTCTGTCGCGGCAGACAGGCGTGCCCTTTTTGCTGAGCTCCTCACCTTTGACCTGTATCTGCGCGAAAACCTAAAGAGCAGGCCGGACTTTTCGCCGGAAAATGTGATGAACACCAACGCTGCGGAAAAACAAAAAATGCGCCAGTTCTTCGAACGCGAAGAGGAGGCACATCAATATCTGAAAGGCTATGACAGCTATACTTCAGTACAGCTCTTGCGAATGACGCATATTGAAAAGTTCGCATATCCTGTGTGGAAACAATGTCCTGAAAACTGCACAGACAGGCTCGAAACACCTGCCTATCTTTTATTTGACTACAAAAACCGCAGCGCGCTGACGCACGATGCGGCATTTTATGAAATTTTGCTCTGAATATCAAGGCCGTAATGTCCGGGCAATGTCCGCCGGTCTGCTTGTTACACTCTCCACTCCGCCGCCTTTGGCTGGCGGCACAAATAGTAACGAAAGCGGTTCACACCTTCAGGTTTTCATGTTAAAATAGATTTGATATACGAGGAGGATGCCACAATGGAAAGCTTCGGTAAAACAGTACAAAAGAAAATGCAAATCCCCGCTGTCCGATATATCTGTATGACAGCGGCAATAACTGGGATCAGTCTATTGCTTTATGGCTGTGGGAAGGGCGCTTCTATAGAGAACACCATGTCAACGGATACGGTAACGCAGGCATCAGAGGACACCGTGTCAGCGGATACGGTAACACGGGCATCAGAGGACACCGGAGCCGAGCAGGATAATGACGGAGAGGCGTTCTGTATAAGAGAAAAAACAAAATCATCCGGGGAGGACAGCGCAGAAGGGTTTAAAATTCCTCTTTTGGAGCAGCTGTTTACGTATGAGGAGGCAGAAAACGCATCGGGACAGTATCTTGTTATCACTGGAATCGCAGAGAAATACCGGGAGCAGTTTATAGAATTTCTTGTCATTACCGGGATATCGGAGAATTATCAGGAGCAGTACATGAGACATATGATCGAATATCCAGAATGGCTCGATACACAGAGCAAATATCTGCAGTTTCCCGCAGAGGTCAATGGCCTTCCTGTAAGGGAGATCGGCGCGTTTGCTTTTGCCGATATTAAGATGGACGGAGTAGAATTGTCAGATTCCATCGAAGCGATTGGAGAGGGGGCATTTCGCAATACAGGAATCACAAAACTAAGGTTTTCTCAAAACCTGAAAACAATAGGAAAATCAGCTTTTGAAAACTGCAGTCTGGAACGGCTTGCGTTTCCGGAACAGCTCTCATCGATCGGCAGCAGAGCGTTTGCAGGGAATACAGATTTATGGACTGTACTGATACATAAAGTGGATGTTGCGATAGGGCTGGAGGCGTTTGCAGACTGCAGTGCAGATTTTCTGCTGTGTTATGGAGATGACACAGACGGCATGGAAAATCTTGCTGCAGAGTACGCTGGGAAAAATGGGCTGGATTCAATGGAAATTATGTTATCCAAGACACCTGTCATCCATTATCCGCCAGAACCTTATGTCCTGCAGCCGCGGATTGACAGCTTCTTTTATGGGGATTACGGGGATTGGGAGGGAGAACAGTGGTGTACCTGGGAACAGGATGAGAACGCTCCTAATTTCGGATATAGCGACTGGCAGTGGATTGGATGCTCTTCCTGGTGTGGCGTGACGGATTTTGAATTGACGGTTGAGGCATCCTCCGAGCTTGCATCGGCAAACGGACGATATTCTGCGGAGAATGTACTGGTTCAAAACAGGGATGCAGCGTGGGTGGAGGGAGCCGATGGATATGGTATCGGCGAGAGCATTACCTACCGTCAGCGCTGTACGACTTCAGACAATAATAAATGGGAAATGATGCGCCCAGATTGTCTTGCACCGGAGTATGACGGCTTTATGCGCTACACAGAGATCTGTATTGTGAACGGATATGCAAAGGATCAGAAGACATGGGCGGAAAATGGGCGGATCAGGCGTCTGAACATGTATGTGGAGGACAAACCTTATGCCTGTCTTGAGCTGGCCGATACGATCCTGCCGCAGTATTTTACACTGCCGGAAGAGGACATTAAGGTGCTGAGCGGCGGTATGATTGAGGTGCGTTTTGAGATTGCCGACGTTTACCCGGGAAGTGTATACGAAGATACCTGTCTTACTGGATTGGTGATGGAGTTTCGCGGGAGGCATGCACACTGAGACGAATTTATCGGATGTTGTTCCATCGTATAATACGCGTCTGTCCGATACTAGCGTCCGACATTGCCCCCTGCTGGCTCTGCCTCCTCTCTATCTCTAACCGCATTTTCATCTCCAATTTGTCACATCAGCTTTTTGTACAGCAGATTCCCAATGCTCTGTATCAACTGCACAAAAATGATCAGAATGATACTGGTAACGACCAGATACGGTATTTTATATGCCTGATAGCCATACCGGATCGCCACATCTCCCAGGCCGCCTGCACCGATAGCGCCGCCCATGGCACTGTAACCGATCAGGTTGATCATGGTGAGTGTGATGCCCGATATAATACCCGGAAATGCTTCTTTCAGATACACACGCCGGATAATCTGCGCATCGCTGGCGCCAAAGGACCGCGCTGCCTCAATCAATCCACTGTCGACTCCCCGGAGCGCTGTCTCGATCACCCTTGCCACGAATGGAATCGCACTCACTGTCAGCGGCACCAGCGCCGCCTTTGTCCCGATTGATTTCCCTGCTATCAACCGGGTAAACGGAATGATAATCACCATCAGTATAATAAACGGAAAACTCCGGAAAATATTGACAATCACATCAAGCACGCCATAGATAAGCCGGTTCGGCCTAAGCCCGTCCGGCGCAGTCAGCGTCAATATCATTGCCGGTATAAAGCCCAGTATCACAGAAAACAGCGTGGAGCCAATAACCATATATATGGTCTGCCATGCTGCCTTTGTTATAATATCCCACATAAAAAAATTTCCTCCTGTCGTCTCCTCTCACGCGTACTCCCACGGAATATTTTTCTGGCTCAGGTAGAAAGTGACCGCTTCCTGATTCTCCCCGCTCACATTGATTGCCAGACTTCCCATGATCGTGCCATGATAATTCTCTAATCTGCCGTCACAGATCGCAAAATTGATATCCAGTTCCCTTGCCATCCTGGTGATCACACTGTCCTCCGCCGTCGCATCGTTATTGAAGTACAGCCTGATATTGACGCCCTCCTGCGGAAGAAATTCCGACGCGTCGCGCACAAAGTTTCTGATCGGCGAGTTGGGCGCCACGAAAAGCTCCTCCGGCCTGCCCACGGCAATGCTCTCTCCGTTTTCGATGTATGCCATCTTCGTGCAGATTTCCTTGACAACCTCCATCTGGTGCGTGACCATCACGATCGTGATATTCATCTCCCTGTTAATTTGTGACAGAAGTGTCAGAATATCCTTTGTGATCTGTGGGTCCAGCGCGGAAGTCGCTTCATCACACAGTAAAATCTGTGGGTCCAGCACCAGCGCCCGCGCGATTGCCACCCTCTGCTTCTGCCCGCCGCTCAACTGGCCTGGTCTGCTCTTTATGCGGTCCTCCAATCCCACCAGCTTCAGCAGGTGCAGAATCTTTTCCCTGCTCTCAGGCGCATTCTTCTTCTTTCCCCAAAACTGCAGCGGAAGTGCCACATTGTCGTAGACATTCAGGCGGTTGAGCAGATTGAAGTTCTGAAAGATCATGCCCATACGGCTCTGCATCCTGTGAAGTTCCTGCTTATCCAGCGATGCAATCTCTTTCCCTTCAATCGTGATAGAGCCCTCGTCATAAGGCTCCAGCCCATTGATGCAGCGCAGGAGTGTGGACTTCCCGGCACCGCTCTGACCGATAATACCAAAGATATCTCCCTGGTTTATTTCCAAAGAGATATCTTTTAATACAGTCAGATTGTCATATTTTTTGTTTAAGTTCTGAATCTTAATCATCAAACCAACTCTTTCTGTAAACACAAACTTTATGCATCACCTGGCTCCTAAAAAGCAGCGATCACTGAGCCCTGATAGTTCTGATCTATGTATGCCCTGACATCCTCGCTCTGCAGCGCCTCTGTGAGCGCCTTCGTCTTCGCCGTCTCCTCATTTCCTTCCTTGACAACCAGATAATTGATATACTTGTAGCTCTCATCACTGTCAGCCTGCTCCGCAAACAGCGCGTCCGCAGCTGGATTTAACCCTGCTTCCAGCGCATAGTTTCCGTTGATGACAGACGCCTCCACATCGTCGAGTGATCGCGCGAGATTTGCCGCGTCCAGCTCCACAAATTCAAAATCATGGGGATTCTCTGCGATGCTTGTCAAATCATACAGATCCTCCGTATCGCCAAGCGTAATCAGACCATTGTCCGCCAGCAGTTTTAATGCCCTGGACTCATTGGAACTATCATTTGGAATCGATATCGAGGAGCCATCTGCGAGGCTGTCCACGGAATCAATTCCAGACGAGTAAAATCCCATCGGCTCCAGATGAATTCCTGCCACTGCCACAAGGTGAAGTCCTCTTCCGGCGTTCTGCTCCTCAAGATAGCGGATTGTCTGGAAATAGTTAGCGTCCAGCTCGCCGTCCTCCAGTGCAGTATTCGGCTGCACATAATCGTTAAATTCGACAACTTCGACATTCCAGCCCGCCGCCTCAAGTTTCACCTTGACAACACCATTGATAATCTCTGCATGTGGAACCGGCGTGACACCTATGGAAATGTGATTGTCGTCACCCTCCGGCGCCGTAATCCCGTGCGCCTGACCAGACGCTGTCTGTTCTGTCTCCGAAGCCCCCGCCTCAGAAACACCTGCTTCTTCACTCTGACTTTCCCTGGCATTTTCCACGCTGGATGAACCAGCTGTTGAAGCGCAGCCTGCAACTCCCACGATTGCCGCGGCTGCAAGTCCCAATGCCAGTAATTTACTCTTTTTCATAATATTCTCTCCTTTTCCTTGTTTATATACAGGTTTACTATGATTTAGCAAAAGCATACACATATTTTTTCTTAAAGTCAAGCCTTTTTGATTCCGTCTTTTTATCTAATTTTTGTCATTTTCTGCAAAGTCTGGAAGATTTCACAATGTCAGTTCCAATGCTCTTGCAAACGCCTCCAGACCTGCCTGATCCTCCTCGCGGAACCGTCCTTTTATGGGGCTGTCAATGTCCAGAACGCCGAACAGTTCCCCGTTTTTGTACAGCGGAATGACAATCTCGGAATTCGAGGCACTGTCACACGCGATATGCCCCTCAAACTGATGGACATCATCGACGCGCTGTGTCTCTCCCACAGCAGCTACCCTGCCGCAGACTCCCTTCCCGACTGCAATCTGCGTACAGGCTGTCTTTCCCTGAAACGGCCCCAGAATCAGTTTTCCATCCTGCATAATATAGAACCCTGCCCAGTTAATCTGTTCCAGACTGTGGTAGAGCAGCGCAGCCGCATTTGCGAGATTGGAAATCGGATAGGGATTGTCCTCTGTCATAGATTTTAACTGTGCCGTCAATAACTGATACATATCTTCCTCCTGTTTCACGCTGTCCCCGCGCTTTCTTTAAAACATTCTGCGGACACGCCGCGGAACCAATTGTCTATTCCAGCAATTTATCCTTGTACTTTGCGATTTCTTCCAGATATTTCTGTCCTATGGCGCTGACCGGGGCATCCTTGCGGGAGATGTAGCCAATTGTCATTTTCTCGTTCGATTTCAGCCTGATCGCACAGTAATCTTGTCCGTTCAAATCCTCGCAGATAATTCCTGAGCACAGTGTATACCCATTTAGTCCAACCATCAGATTGAGCACCGTCGCCCTGTCGTTTGCGCGGATAAATCGCTTGTATTGATATGTGCTCAAGACCTCCTCCGCAAAGTAAAAGGAATTGTGCTCTCCCTGTGCAAATCCGAGGCATGGATACTCCTCCAGCTCTTCCAGGGCAATCTCCTCCCTGTCCGCCAGCGGGTGCCCCTTCCACAGATAGACATAGATCCTGCACTCCAGCAGAGGCTCAAACTGCAGATTGTATTCCGCAAACAGCTTGGTCAGCACATTTTTGTTGAAATCATTCAGATACAGGATTCCAATCTCGCTCTTGTGGTTTCTGACATTGTCAATCACATCGTACGTTTTCGTCTCGTGCACCTCAAACTCGTACTCGTCCATTCCATACTGTTTTACAAGCTCCACAAACGCACTCACCGCAAACGTATAGTGCTGCATCGACACACTAAAGGTTTTGCGCACCTTGGTCTGTGAGATAAACTTTGCGTCCAGCAGTTCATACTGCTCCATCACTGATTTGGCATAACCGATGAACTCCGCCCCCTTCGCAGTCACCGTGATTCCCGCTTTCGAGCGCACGAAGATGTCAAACCCGATCTCTTTCTCCAGTGAGCGGACTGCCGCAGAGAGACTTGGCTGCGATATAAACAGGACTTTGGCTGCATCGTTGAAAGAGTTTTCCCCTGCCACTGTGATAATGTACTTCAATTGGACAAGCGTCATTTTACTGTCTCCGTTTTCCTAGGATTTTCATACGAATTATAATTCTGGTATTACTATACCAGACGCCAATGCAATTGTACAGTTTCTGTTTCCTTTTAGCAGTTATAGTTTTTGCCTATATAAGA
>CAMWTP010000036.1 GCA_947177165.1 uncultured Lachnospiraceae bacterium | reverse complement strand
GAAAGCTTCCAAAGGGACTCGAACCCTCGACCTACTGATTACGAATCAGTTGCGCTACCAACTGCGCTATGGAAGCCTGGTTTGTCAACCACGAAAATTATTATACAAAACTTTTTCCGCTTTGTAAAGGATTATTTTGCAAAAAGTTTCACAATTTTTCCAGAGCTATTCCGGAATTATCGTTACACATTTTTTCCTCAGTCCTCATATGCACGGAAACCTGCTGATATGGAATCTCAATCTCTGCGTCATCCAGCGCATTTTTCGCATTTTCCAGCAGACGCCAGCGCACGTCCCAGTATACAGGATTCTCACAGTAACAGCGCATACCCAGCTCCACTGCGCTGTCACCAAGATTACTGACATAGACCAGAATCGGTTCACTGTGAAGAACATCCGCGTCACTTTCCATCACGCCCTGCAGAACTGCCTTTGCCGTCCTGATATCTGCATCATAAGATATCCCGACCGTGAGGTCGATTCGTCTGATGGGTGAATCTGTCGCGTTTGTGATGGAACTGTTAGCCAGATTGCCGTTTGGCAGAACCACGACCTTTCCGTCTGTCGTGGTGAGCTTTGTGTAAAAGATACCAATTTCTTTTACAGTGCCTTCTGTCCCATACCCGGATTCCATGATAAAATCCCCGACCCGGAAGGGTTTCAACAGCAGGATCAGCATACCGCCGGCGAGATTGCTGAGACTCCCCTGCAGTGCGAGACCAACTGTTACACCGACAGAGCCCGCAAGCGCTACAACACTCGTGGCATCAAAACCGAAATTCCCAGCGATTACAAGTACCAGCAATCCATACAGACAAGCTTTGATCAGACCGTCAAGAAACTGTACGATACCCGTTTCCACATTGGCGCGCTGAAGTGACTTTTTTGTTATCCTGCGAATTAATTTTATAAGCTTGGAGCCGGCAAAAAATAGTATTGCCGCAATCAACACCCGGACACCAAGGCCGAGCGCTTTCTCCGGAAGCGTATCAAGAAACCTTTCAAAAGCATTCAGATTTTCAGTGATCTGGTCGATATCTAATTCCATCTCGTTTAACAGCATTTTTTCCCCATCCATTCGTATATTATATGTCCAGCCGGTTCATGACATGTACAAGAAATTGTGGCTTACTGGTTGATTGCATGAATAAACAGCCCGCTCCTGAGCTTTGGCTCGAACCAGGTGGACTTCGGCGGCATCAGCATATTTGCGTCGGCAACGCGGAAAAGTTCATGTATGGAAGTCGGATACATGGCAAATGCAGCCTTACAATCTGTTTTTACCCTTCGCTCCAGCTCCTCTATTCCCCGAATGCCGCCCACGAAATCAATGCGCTTATCTGTCTTGGGATCGTCAATGCCAAGAACCGGGGCAAGAACACGATTCTGAAGCACTGCCACATCAAGCCCGTCCACAGGGTCAGTGCTCCGATATTCGTCTTTTACTTCCAGCAGATACCATGTACCATCAACCAGCAGTGACACCTGTCCCTTGCGCACAGGCTTTTGACAGACAGTATCTTTTGAGATCAGATGATAAACCTTGCTGACATCCTCCAAAAACTGCGCTGGCGTGAGTCCGTTCAGGTCCTTCACAACCCTGTTGTAGTCCATGATCATAAGCTCCTCATCGGCAAACAAAACGGACAGAAAATAATTAAATTCCTCGTCACCTGTATATCCGGGATTCTCCTCACGCTTTTTCAACCCTACCTTGACAGCCGACGCGCAGCGATGATGTCCGTCAGCAATATAGATCTGGGAAATTCCCTCAAAAGCATTCTGAATTGCTGTGATATCCGCATTCGCGGTGATACACCAGACTCTGTGTGTAATACCGTCTTCCGATGTGAAATCATAGAGCGCCTGCTGCTTTTTTGTCCTTGCAATGATCTCCCTGAGTGTATCGTTTGCCCTGTATGCAAGGAAAATCGGACCAGTCTGCGCCTCGCAGGTATCCACATGGCGTATGCGGTCCAGCTCCTTGTCAGCCCGCGTATTTTCATGCTTTTTAATCACCTGATTCTGGTAATCGTCAACACTCGCACACGCCACGATGCCGGTCTGAACACGTCCATCCATCGTGAGTTCATAAATATAGTAAACAGGCTTGTCCTCCTGGACAAACGCGCCCTTTTGAATCATATCCCACAGCAGATCGTGCGCCTTCTGATAAACTTCATCCGCATAGGTGTCAACGCTGCTGTCGAACTGTGTCTCCGCCCTGTCAATGTTCAGAAATGAGAGCGGGTTGTTCTTCACGGCCTCGCACGCCTCTTCCCTGTTGTATACATCATACGGAAGTGCCGCGATCTGCTCTTCCAGTCCTTTCTTTGGTCTGTACGCTTGAAATGGTCTGATTACTGCCATTTTTTCCCTCCTGACTTTTTACGCTTCCGGATTATCCAGAATGCCGATAAATAATGGTATCTCTTTGTCCATATCCATGATCATATATAAAAAAGGCTCATTAAAATACAGCTTTTTCTGAGGCTGCCACAGACTCAGGGGAGCGAGCAGCTCCGTTGCCGCCGCTGCCTCCGTTCCTTCTTCATCGACTGTAATCATGGCACTCTGACCCACAAGATTAAGATATAATGTATCACCACTGCGCGCCTTTCTGCTGATCCTGGCAAAATCCGCCCGTTTCATATCAAAGCATCTCAGCAGCCCCATATTCGCCAGGCTTCTGTTCAAAATCCTGTCAAATGTTATCCTGAATCTCGGTAGCTTTAGCTCAATCTCCATCTTTTGTCTGCCAGCCAGAAGATTTTTGATCACTCCGCTGGTCCATCTGCTGCAGATGTTTCTGATATTGCTGTTTCCCTTTGGCTTTAAGGCGATGAAAGCTATATTGCGGCTATTGCCCCTTTCACTCATATATGGCAGAATGACGCCCTCTGTAAAGTTGTCTGATATGTACTCCAGCGCACGCCCGGGCACGCGCTCGCACATACTCATCATATCTGCCTGTACTGTAACATTCTGTTCTTTGTTCAGATAAAATGCCTCCCTGTGAGTGCCGTAGGGCTCAAACGGAAATACCCAGCTGCCCTTAAAACAGACTGTGTTGAACAGCGCGATCCTGGTCAGCGGGTCTAACGGTTCCTCCAGCACCTGCTTGATCAGTCCATTTGTTTTCACTGAAATCCAGTGATTGATGATCTTCATCGTTTCCACCGCAGAGAGCTGTGTCTGAAACACTTCTGCGTTCATCAGGCATTTTATCGCACTAACCCATGTATCATTCAAAGACAATTTGTCATAAATCCACGCTGAATTTGCGAATGATATATTCAATAAATCCCCTTCTGACGGAACCGTGTTCATCATATCAATGGTCAGAACCATCATCCCCCTGCCAAGCACTTTGTAAAATTCCTCTTTCGTCGTCCCGTCCGCACCGCAGCCTGCCATGGATAGTGCCAGATATGCCGATACTGGTGACAGCAAAGGATTTTCGCCATTTATATTCTGTGCAAACAAAGCATATCCGAACTTCCGAAGACTCTCATAGGATTTTTCCAAGTGCGCTTCCGGCTGATTCTCCTGAAACGCTCTGAATACTGCCATATATTCATTCCCCCTAAATAAATGTATTGCACTTTTACATTTTATCAGATAATCCAGCGGAATTGAATACATAAACTACAAATTCTCAGTTTGTTTTCGATTATTTTGTTCTCCACTACGAAACCGGATTATCCAAAATGCCGATAAACAATGGCAATTCTCTGTCCATGTCCATAATCATGTATACAAAAGGTTCATTAAAATAAACCTCCCTCGGTTTCTGTGCCTCTTCCGTTATTGCCGCGCCGCACGCCATGATAACTTCTGTCACGGCAGCAGCCTCGGTGCCCTCTTCATCCACAATAATTTTTGCCTTCTGGCGGACGAAACTGATATAAAGATTGTCGCCGCTCATGGTTTTACCCATCTGGTCAAAATTTGCCCTGTCCACGTCAAAACATTCTTCCAACCCCATATTTGACAAGGAATCATTCAATTTCTTGTCAAAAGTAATCTCAAATTTAGGAAGTTTCAAATTGACCAGTTCAGTCCGCCTGTTAACCAGAATGTCCGCCATGACTTCACGGGTCAATCTGCTGTACACATCGCGCACATCGCCGTTTTCTGTCGGCTTTAATGCGATAAACGCCAGATTTCCGCTGCTGCTGTCGCCGCTGTTTTTCTGATATGGCAATATGACACCCTCGGCAAAGTCATTTGCAATGTAATCCAAATCAGTCCGATACAGATTCATCATATCCACCCGCTCTGTCTCGTTTTGTGCCTTATCCAGATAAAAGTCTTCCTCGCGCGTATCGTTCGCCTCAAAAGGAATTTCCCACTTCCCCTTAAAATACACTGTATTGATCAGCGCGAGCCGTGCCATTTCGTCCAGCGGCTGCTCCAGCATCTTATCGATCAGTCCGTTTGTCTTATCATCAATCCAGCGATTGATTGCCTGCATGGCTTCCTCTGTGGAGAGATCTGTCTGAAATGCCTCCGCATCCATCAGGGAGTTCACCGTACCGAGCCATGTGTCGTCCACGATAAACGCATCATCGATCCACGCAGAATCCGCAATGGACAAACTCAGCAAATCTCCTTCTGCCGGAAGTGTATTCATCATGTCATCGGCCAAAGTCATCATGTCATTTCCGAGCACAGTATAAAATTCATCCTTAGTGTTTCCATCTGCTCCGCACCCCGCCATAGAAAGCGCCAGATACGCCGATACTGGCGAGAGCACCGGGTTTTTATCCTGAATATTCTGTGCGAACAGATCATATCCAAACTTTTGCACGCTCTCATAGGATTTGATACTGTAATCAATTGTTACCCCCTGTGCTGTCTGCCCTGTTAAATCTGTCACTGCTGTCTCCATTTGATTTCCCTCCTCCTGATTGCTCACAAGGGCTTCCCGCTGCATGCTCTCACTTTCCATTTTCCCACAAGCCCCAAACAGACATGCAGCTGCCACTACTACAACCGCAGCTAAAATTCGTTTTCTTCCCATAATCATTCCCCCTTCGGATTATCCAAAATGCCGATAAACAGCGGAAGCTCTCTGTCCATATCCATAATCATATAAAGAAACGGTTCATTAAAGAAAAGCTCCTTTGGCTCAGACAGCATCCCACCTCCATCTCTTGCCTCAATCTCTGTCACGGCAGCAGCCTCTGTCCCTTCCTCGTCCACAATGATTTTCGCCTTCTGCCGCACCAGACTGATATATATATTGTAACCGCTCAGCGATTTACCCATATGGCTAAAATCGGCTTTCTCCAAATCAAAACATTCGGTCAGCCCCATATTAATCAGACTCTTATTTAATTCCCTGTCAAACACGACTTCAAATTTGGGAAGCTTCAGATTAACCACTTCATTTTTCCGGTCAAGCAGCATATTCTTTATGATTTCAGGGCTCAGTTTACTGTATACATCCCTGATACTTTCATCGTTTGTGGGTTTCAGCGCAATCAATGCAAGTCTGGCACTTTGGCGGCCATCCTCTTCTGCATTATTTTGATAAGGCAGGATAACACCTTCTGCGAAATCATTTGAGATATAATCCAAGTATGTCATATAGAGATTCATCATGTCAACCTGCTCTGTTATGTACTGCATTGATTTCTTTGTATCTGCGGTGGGATATCCGCACAGTTGGTTCTGCGCTGCCGCATTCTGTGACGCAATATTCTGTGCCTGATCAATATAAAAATCTTCTTGATGTGTATTCCATGATTCAAAGGGTGTCTCCCATTTTCCCTTAAAATACACGGTATCAAAAAGAACAAGCCTGGTCATGGCATCCAGCGGAACATCAATCATTTTATCGATCATGCCGTTTGTCTGGTCGGCAATCCAGCTGTTCATGCTGTTCATGGCATTCTCGGTGGACAAATTCACCTGAAAGGCATCTGCCTTCATCAGGGATTTGACCGTGCCAAGCCACGCGTCGTCCGCGATAAATTCATCATCGATCCACGCGGAATTTGCGATCGAAAGCTTTAGCAGATCACCGCTCTGCGGAAGGTTGTTCATCATGTCATCAGAAAACACCTCCATATCCCCGAGCACAGTATAAAATTCATCCCATGTTGCGCCGTCAGCCCCGCAGCCCGCCATGGAAAGTGCCAGATATGCTGACACTGGTGAAAGGACAGGATTTTTTTCATGGATATTCTGAGCAAACAGCTCATATCCAAAATTCTGGACATCCTCGTAGGACCTGATAACATAATCAATGCATACGCCCTGTGTTGTTTTTTCCGTCAGATTCTCCACTTTTTCAGTCACTTTTGCCGCATCCGCCTGACTGTGCGCTGATGTCTGCGAAACGGATTCCACATGATTGTCGTCATCTTCCAATGAGACTGCCTGACTCTGTCCGGTTATCTGCCAGTCTGATTCTTCGTTGTCTTTGACGGCACAGGCACTAAACAGACACACCGATATCATGAATGCCGACAATATTATAACTTCTTTTTTTACCATAGTTTCATCCTCCCGAATCATTTCTCAAATACGATTTAGTACTCCATCCAGTCAGAAATTGGAGTGCTAGTTTTCACTTGCAAACCGGAATGTATAACCGTACTCCGGCGATGCCTGAAATGTATCAAGTTCCATTTTTGTAAAGATTCCTGTGAGCTGGAAATCCTCGGAAAGTCTCACCGTATACCCGAGTTCTGCCAGGCGTCTATACTCCTGTTCAATCCTCTCGTTTCCTGTATCTGAATGTCCCAGCCATTCAAGTGATTTGCCCTCTTTTTCGACATCACCGTAAATGTCAATCACAACATCATAGGCGTAAGTCTGATTTTCAGCCGCGCCAGCCGCACTCTCCAGTTCCGCGTAGTATTTCATGGTTTCCTGCAGGTAATGATAACAGAAGAATTTTCCTTTCTCGGGAATCGGATAATCGTAAACAGACTGCTCTTTTTCGCCATAATAGTCACTAATGACGGTGTACGAATGTTTTTTTGTCTCTGTGTCAGCCATCTCTTCTGTCATTTCCCTCATTTCACTCATTTCACTCTGTGCTCCGGCTGTTGCCATTGAATCCTCTTTGGATGATGCTGCGCTATCTGCAGAGTCCTGCACGGCAATATCCAAATCATCCGATATGCCGCCAGATGCTGCCCCCTCATCGGCACCACCTGCCATCGTTCCGGTTTGTGTATCGGGTACGGCAGCACCAGCGCCAGCGCTGCCACTATCGCTTGCAGCTGCGTTATCAATTGCTATTGGAGGGGATGCGGTATCTATGCCCTGATCATCAACGCGAGCTTCCCTAATGTTCTGGTGTGACCAGAACGCAGCTGCCGAGATGCCGATTACAACAACACATGCCGCTGCCATGCCCCACTTGCCCACAATGCTGTTTCTGCGCGGGTAAACGGCTGGTTCCAGAGCTTCCTCGACAAGCGCATCGTTTATGTGTTCCATACATTCCAATAAATCTTTGCCTCTCATAAATGAATATCCTCCTCCTCCAGGTGCTCACGCAATTTATTCCTCATGCGGAAAAGAATTGACTTCACCTTGCTCTCGCTGATCTGAAACATGCCCGCGATATCTTTTATGGAATCCATGTACCAATAGCGGCGCACAAACACGGTTCTCATCTCTGGCGGCTGCTTATATAAAAATTCACTGATGATGCGCCCAATCTCTTTACTGTCCAGCTTTTGCTCCAAATCATCAGGTGACGGGATGCAGTTCTCTATCTCATCGCTCAGCTCCACAACGGTCACACACCGTTTCTGTGCGTGGTAATAATCGTACTTTCCAAAGGAAAAGTTGCGCGCGAGCTTGGCAAGATACGCAAAAAAGTAATTCGGACGCTCCGGCGGCAGTGTGTTCCACGTCGCATGATATGTATCGTTCACGCACTCCTCTGCGTCCTGCCGGTCATGCAGAATATTCATGGACAGTGTCTGGAGCCGGCCTCCATATTTTCCATCCGTTTCCACAATCGCCCGCTGGGAGCGCTGCCAGTATAGTTCGATAATCTCATTGTCTTCCAAAGTGATGTCCTCCTTTGTTTGGTTTCGGAAACGATGTGTCATTCCCTATATCTATTAAGAGGGAAATTATTGCAGTTGGTTGCAAAGTATGGATATCTTTCATATTTTTATTATAAACATCTTATTCCAGGATTCCTATAAGAAAAAATATAAAAACTCCATTACTGCACTTAAATGTCAGTAATGGAGTTTTTTATTACAATTTTCACCATTTATTTATTTCAAACTTTTGTTCTGCGTGTCATTCCTTTTCAAGCCTTCTTCAAACATTCGCTTATCTCCTCACTATCATTCCCCTGATTTGCTATGTTTAAAGAATATCCTACTAATAGTGGTGTCGCTGCCATAACAGGTAACATATATCTTACATACCCGTTAACAGGTGAAATTATACAAATTCCAATTGTTAACAATAGTGGCAAACAAGCTATTAAATCCCTCCACTTATTTTTTCGTATCATTAATGCAGCCAAAAAAAATAAAATCCATGTGTATGCCGCCGGAAACATTAACAAAGATAGCAATGGTATTTTCATCCAAAGGTATGCATAGTTACTCATAATATTTCTTTTATCATTATGTACATAATAAATATCTAAATCCCCTGTCGCTACAGGTTTTCCCATTATATAAAACTGCATGGCACCAAGATTTTTACTAACATATTCCGGATATACATATCCAAAACTATGATTTAGCGCTGCCTCTATATAACATTTGGGATCTTTCATAAATTGTAGTATCCATAATTTAAAATATTCGATTAAAATTTCCTTTGATGGATTCCTATATGTGTTTTTAACAGGATCGGAAATGTTGGGATCATATTTTTGTTTTATTACTTTATATGACAACACCTGGTTTATAATTTCTATTTCATCTTCTGTCAGTTCTTCCTCATGTTTAATGACATATCGCGCTGTCTGTTGAAATGGAATGCTTAACATTTCTTTCACAGATCCCTCCTGAACATCAAACATAGGAAAAACAATCTGCTTAAAACCAGCATTGATAAGCAAAATAACCGCCACTGACAGGACAAGCTTTCTATAATCTTTTTTATTTAAGCTAATGATAAGACCCAAAAAAGATAAAAATAAAATATATATTGCTTCATTTCTGTATAATTCCACCATACAAGAAATCATAAGAAATAATATCAATCGCCTGTTTTTTAATTCGCCTGTTTCTATAATTTCAATATAATATATCATAAACAAAGCAAACAAACTATAATATATCGTATCTTTTATTAAAGCTTGTGCATAAGCTCCCCATGTCGGAACAATTGCGTAAAATAATACCGATATGACCTTTATTTTTTTTGAAATTTCATAACTGATTATTTTTTTACATATTCGTGAAAAAACATAAGCGCAAAATACCGATTGTATAAGAACAAACGTAAAAACGCCGAAATTATCCGAAACATGCTTTCCTATCCAATGCAAACTGCCCATAACTAATGTCGAAAACCATGGGTGGTGATTTGTTGCCTGATTAATTCCATAAAACATATTCAACTGCCTATATCCATCATACGGAACACTGCCGGGATAACAAATTATAAGATATGGTAACCAACATATTATGAAAAGGAAAAATAATGTTTTGTCATTTTTTTGTATAAATTTTTGCTCAATTTTTGTATTGAATTTATTTATATCATTAGATGCATTTTTTTCTATAATATACATTAAATAATTAATGCAATAACTAAAAAAAATTATGTATCCACAAAAATAAAAAATAGCAAACCCAAATTGATATGTATTGCCGACTATATATTTGAGATTATTATATTCTGCAAAACTTCTTCCTATAATATAAAAACAAGCAAATATAGCCGCCAATATTTTAATGATAATTTTTTTCTCTTTTAGCTCGAAACGTGTTTTAAAAATAGATGCCAATACAACAAACAAAAAGGCAAACGTAATTGTATTTCCACAAAATTGTACCTTTGCCAATTCGAATATTCTCCCAAATAAGTTACTACTTTGATAATTCTCTAAGACGACTACTTTAGATGAAAGAGCAATTGACACCATCAACGCCCTAATATAGTGACCTGTACGCAAGAATCTATCTTTTATCCATGGATTATTTATCTTTTGCGGATCTGTCATAATTTGTAAAATCTCCTTTATATGAATCGGTATCTTCCTTATTTCGAACGAAATATATGATACGTTTCAGAACACATTTTAACATGCGTAACGGTTTTGTAATCACTTGACCGATACGGAAAGAAAATGAATGATGTAAAGCATCAATTTCTTCCTGTAAAATCTTAATTTTTATACCACGTTCCGTCTTATCATTACATACCTGATGATATTTATCTAAAAGCTCCGCATGTTTCTCACGCAATTTGTCTTTTGAATCCTGTTGATATTCGGACATTTTTGAAATTAAAATATCCTTATAAGATGGTGCTTCCTTATGTGAAGAAAACATATATATGGAATTAAAAAAGCTCTGCCATTCTTTTCCAATGTCAATAGATTGCATATCTAAAATCTGTGAGCGTCCTTCCATACCAACACTACAGCACAAATCATAATCCGAAAGAAGTTTTACAATTTGTTCTGCCATAAAAACAGGATTACCGGATTCAACAAAAATCAGACCACGTCCGTCCTGAGCAATAGAAAGCCAAGGCATATCATATGCCACAACAGGCAGCCCATGTGTCATTGCTTCCATAAATGTTAGTGAATAGCCTTCATGTTTTGATGTAGAAATATAAACAGCAGCATTTTGATAATATTTTTCAACCTCAAAAGTAAATCCAGGCATAATGACATTATCATTCAGTGAATGATGGTCAATATATTCATGAATTTCATTTTCAATCTCTTTATCACCAGAACCGACAAGATAGAGCTTAGCATCGGGAATTGTTTTTACAACATATTTCATTGTTTTTACAGCATCAAGAGGCTGCTTTTCCGCTGAAATTCTGCCAATCCATACAATGACAGGCTCCATACAGACAGATGGCTTTACATCATCTGGTGATAGAAAAACAGGATTGACGATATACTTCACGTGATCAGCAAATGTCGAAACATACTCGCGGTCACACTCTGAGAGAACGACCACCCCATCCACAAGTTTATATATCTGCGTAAGTGCATAGGCGTTGCTGCCCTCTAACAAATAAGGAACACAATTGAAGCTGTGGGTATGCAGCACATATGCCGGTTTAGACAAATGATTTCTGATAGCAAACATATCCCAGAACGCAGTAGGGTCAAGCCACATACCGTTGACAATGACATCAATATCATACCGATCAAGAATATTGTTCCATGCTTTATAACGAGTTTTAAAAGAGTCACCTACCGTAGTTTTTCTGTCAGGAAGATATGCTCGTTCAATTGCTGAAGCTAAAGGATATTCTGATTCTTCTCCCAAATCAGCCTCTTCCGTAATAAGAATAACTTTATAAAGTGGATTGCCATCAGTATCTTTCATGGATTCCCAGATATTGCAAAGAGCTGCAACAACACGCTGGGCACCACCATTAATAATACATCTGTAATGAGCCGCTATTGTCCTGATAGGTTTATTTTTGTTTATTGATTTCAGGTAAGGCGTATCCATAAAACATTTTGCAACAACGTCAGATCTCCACCATAAGATTTTTGCGAGTGCAAATACTGTCAAATCGTATCCCCATGTTTCAATGAGAAGTTCAAGTCCCGCCAGCTGACTATGCTTTTCCAGATATTCATTCCAATTGTTTACACAGTCAGCAGCCAAATCCAGTTCAATTGTATCAATAATTGTATTATATTTCGTAAGATTTCTGCTATCAATAAAGCGACGGATTGCAGCAGCTACTTTTTGCTCTGATAATATTTTTCCAAAATGCGAGAGATCAATGATAGATTGTCCAGTAATGCCAGTACCAAAAGAGTAACAATACAGTTTTGTACTAATGCCTGCATAGGATTTTGCTAAACATGCAATGATGAAAAATGCATATAAATCCTGGGCTTTAGGAAAAGAACCCTCTTCAACCAATAAATATGCTTCCCGGCACAAATCACCGCGATATATTTTATTCCAAAGCGTGAAACGGAACGTTTTCTCTTTCCAGCACTGCATTACCATGTCACCATACAAAATCTCCTCAGTATATGGCTTAAGAAGTCTTTCATTCATGGAAATCCTATGCGCTGATGCATTGACACAATTCTCAATTGTAGTACCAAACTGAAGCATATCGACATTCTTCTCAACAATTGCATTATATGCCACTTCACAAGCATCGGCTACATATGTATCATCGCTGTCAAGAAACATGATATATTGACCAGTAGAAATTGCCACAGCATCTTTTCGCGCTTGTAATGTACTCATATTTGTTTTATGGAAAAGCGTCTTAATCCTATCGTCACCTTTTGCTAATTGACGTAAGAGCTGGTCGCTTCCATCAGACGAACCGTCATCCACGCATATAATTTCAATATCAGAGAGAGTCTGGTTCATAATACTGTTAATGCAGCGTTCCAGATAAGGTTTAACGTTATAAACAGGTACAATTACAGATACTTTAACACTCATAAATATATCTCTCCATATATAAGATTTCAAAAAATTAATAGGTAATATTAATCTTACATGTTTTATCCGGAGAATCAACCTCTCTGTATGTAATCATAATCACCCCGTGCTCATCCGACGCAATAGTAAAAAAACTGTTATCAGAAAAATCCTGAATTTTGTATAATTCTTTCCCCATTGGTGCCAGAATAATTTCAAATTCTAAATTATTGATTCTGTTTGAAACAATTTTACAATTTCGAGCCTGTAATCCTTCGGTATTTTCACTGTCATAGTAACTAATTCCAAATACTGTTGGTTCCATCTGCTCAAGTTTTTCCATATACGAGTCATAAAATAATTCATTTTCCGAAATTTCTCCATTAATAAACGCTGCCAATAAATAGCTAAAAGCCTCTGCACCATAACAATTCATATGATCGACATCTTTAAACAAAGCAGATGTGTTTGGAAAATATTCTTCTTTACACAAATTGAAATCATAATAATTGACATTTGTATCCTCAATAATCCCCCGTATTAGCGCTATATACTCATCATAATTTTCCACACCAGAAAGCAAATAGTTGGACATAGGCGCTGATATTAAGGTCAGTGCTATATCCCGTTCATCACAAAAGGCAATAATATCTTCCAAGTTATGAAACCATTCTTCCGAAATATTGTCTAGATTTATTTTATTCCAATTGTAGGCAGAGAAATAATTCCAATCTTTCACAATTCCAGTATTTGCAACATATCCCTTTCCAGCATACTATTCTGCATCTCCAGTTATATATGTATATTCATAATTCTTATAGGCATCTGTTCCCTTTAATATAATCAAATCTTTTACATAATCGGCATCGAAAAAATTGGACCAGTTTCTTCTCGCTATAACAAAACTGTTGGGATAATGCTCTTTTGACGATGCATTGAGCAGATACTGTACTTTATCCCACGAAGGCTTCAGATAATCCGAAATAATATATGTCTGGGTCATGTCTGTCCGATCTTGATACGATGAAGCGGAAAATGCCTGATTATAATACAGTTCCAGATAAATGTGTTGTACATCATAGTATCTTGCAGCTTCTTTAATGACCATACGGGAACCATCCAGCATCTGGGAAGAAGTCCCTCCATTAAAGGTATTTAATCTCAGTTCCTTGTCAAAAATTTCTGGAATAAAACTCCTATAACAATGCGATGATCCCACAAACAATACATCAATATTATCCTGCTCGTACATCTCATGAAAAGTAACTCTTGTATAAGAATTGATATCATCTATCAAAATATACCGAAAAAATTTTCCACACCCTATCAGTAGAAGACAGAATAACAGACTGGAAATCATAAGTTTCATTTTCTTTTTCATATAAGACACACTTTCTTTATCAAAATTGAAAGTAAATAAACTGGCTGCTATCATAGCCAACGCCATAAATTCCGAATAGAATGATGCACCAGATCAAGCCCAGATATAAAATCCATCTAAACCATAACTTCTGCCGATTTACCAAAAGAAATACACTTTCGCCACTTTCATGAAAATAATCGACTATTGCAAGTATAAAAAGACCAAAGCAAAGCATAAACCAATTTCCCCTATCCAACCCAATTTCATAAATACTTGTTGTTTGAAATGAGGTCAGCATCTGTCTCAAAATACCACAAGCATGATACACAGTATCTGCTGCAAAAAAAATCCATGCAAAATCTACCAAAACAAAAGTAATAATTCCCTTTCCCAATTTTTGACTGAAAGACTCCTGAATATCATCTTTCACTTCCATCTTCATCTTTTTCTTAATATGTTTTTTCAAATTCCCGACAATCTGAAAGATTGCGTGAATCAATCCCCATGCAATAAAATGCCAGCTTGCGCCATGCCACAAACCACTAACACCAAAAACAATTAAAATATTAAAATACTGTCTGACAATGCTTTTCCGGTTTCCTCCCAATGGTATATACAAATAATCCGTAAACCATGAAGTCAGAGAAATGTGCCATCTCTGCCAGAAATCTCTTATACTGGTGGCAAAATAAGGCTGCCGGAAGTTCTGCATTAAAGAAAATCCCATCACCTGCGCTGCTCCACGGGCAATATTGGTATATCCACCAAAATCACAGTATATCTGAAACGCAAATAAGGCAGACGCAATCGCAAGCTCAAGAAACCCATAATTTTTATAGTTGCCATATATCTGACTGACGAGAATGGAGGCCCTGTCAGCAATAACCAACTTCTCGAATAATCCCCAGAACATCAGAAGAAACCCATCCCGAACACGTTCAAAATTCCAAAGCTCTGCTTCCTTTATTTTCTGAATTTGACACAACAGACTTCCAGACCTTTCGATTGGTCCAGCTACTAACTGTGGAAAGAACGACACAAACAATGCGTATCTTACAATATTTCTTTCCGCTGTGATACGTCCTTTGTACACATCAAAAGTATAACTTAATGCCTGAAACGTATAAAAGGAAATTCCAACCGGAAGGAGAAGATCCAGCCTTTTGTCTATTGTTCCTAAACCCAGATAGGTTGCGATACCGCTTAACGTCCTCAGTGCAAAATCCGCATATTTGAATATGCCAAGTATCATCAAATTGCAGACCAGTGAAATAACCAGAACAAGTTTTTTTCTGTTCCCTCCTACTACTTTTTCCAACAAAATTCCACTGATGAAAGTGATGACTGTGGATAAAGCAATCAAAATCGCATATTGGGGATTCCAACTCATATAAAAATAATAACTGGCAACAAGCAACCACAAAACTCTTAATCTTTTAGGAACTATAAAATATGATATCAGCACTATCGGAAAGAAAAACAAGAAATCTATAGAATTAAATGTCATTTTATCTGTTACCTTCTTCTTAAAGTGAATCTATCTTTTTTCAAATAAGTTTTCATCGAGTGATTCATAATCGTCTTATACTTCCTATACTCAATTTTATTATAGAAATACTCCACTTTCTTCCCTGTTACGCCCAACTCATGAAACCATTCTCTTTTTAACTTACTATACAAAACTTCTTTTTTGTCACCGGTAATTGTGTCCAAATTCCAAAGACTGAAATGCAGCGCATAGTTGATATAATCCTGTTCATATTCCCAGAAATTTCCATGATTGACTAATGTCTCCCTCAGCGCGATCAACGCCCTGTAAAAACAATCCCATGATTGTTCCCTTGTATTGGACAAGGAACTGGGATTGTTTCGTCTCTGATGAGCCAAAATATCATCCATTACTTCAATCCGTTCAGCAAAAGCAATTGCAGAGAATACAAACAACATATCATTAGAGGTTCTCTGTTCCTGAAACAGAAATTTGTGTTCGTCAATATATTTTTTTTCGAACAGCTTATCCCACGCCCAGCCAACAAATACCTTGAATACATTTCCATTCATATTCCGACAATTAATTGGTCTGTATGGCGGCAGTTCATCCATTCTTACTGTCCAATTTACTTGTATGAATTCCTTCAGATCCTCGCGGTACTGGTCAGACCGAAACACGACAATTTGTGCCTGCGCTGTATTGATTTTATCATATGCCTTTTCCAGCATGTCCAACTCAAAAAAATCATCCGAATCCAAAAAGGATAAATACTCACCTGTCGCATGTTTCAGCCCCAGATTTCGTGCGGCACCAGCTCCCTTATTCTGCTGGGTATATACTTTTACCCGTATATCTTTTGTCTGGTACTCCTTTAAAATAGGCAAGGAATTATCTGTAGAGCCATCATCGATACATATTATTTCTATATCATGTAATGTTTGGTTTATTACACTATTCATACATTGCCGAAGATACATTTCGACATTATATACAGCTATTATTACAGAAACTTTAGGTATACTCATTTTTTATCCTTTTCAGTAATCTTCTAATTCTTTTAGGAACGAACATAATGACACTGCCAACTTTATATGTCATTGAATTTTTGATATCGATAATCTCGTCCTTTTTTTCCTCATTTCTAATAATCTCTCTGATATAATATCCATCTGGATCTTTTACTATAAATTGGATATTCGACCATTCCAATTCTGTAAATACATCTTTATCCAATTCGTCTTTTTCCAGTCCGCGTTTAAAGTCCATACAAAACTGCTGAATATATTCTTTTTTATATTGAACATCTATTCTGTGAAGAGTTCCCGTATAGTTATGGTATTTCTTTCTCCAATACATTGCCTTGAATTTTTCCCATACCGCTTCGTCCCGCGTCAATATCCCTCTGATATAGTCGTACTCTATGTTCATAGCATATACTTTATCTGAGTTATGTACAGAGGATGTGATGTTGTCCCTCCGGTTCCTATAATAAGGTTTATTTATGATCATCGCCCGTTTCCCATAAATGAACGTCTGAAACCAAAAGCCATTATCCTGGTAAGATGCTCCTGGAGTTGTATTATGCCTGATTTCATACTCATTAAGAAAGCTTCTCTTATATATTCCACTCCATGTATTCATGATATAATTTATCGCTTTTGGATTATTACGCGGCGAAAAGACAATGTTATAGTCGTCTTCTCTCTTGGACAAATGGTTGTATATCATTTTCATGTTCCCGTTTTCTTTTCTCGTGAATCTGTAAAAATCCGCTTTTACAAAGTCCAAATCATTCGTTTCCGCGATATGATACAAATCCTCATACATATTTAATGCAATATAATCATCAGGCTCTACAATTCCTATATATTTGCCTGTTGCCATATCAATTCCCTGATTCACACCGATCCCATATCCTTCATTTTTCTTATCAATTAATATGATTCTGGAATCTTTTTTTGCATACTCCTGTAATATTTGAAGTGACCCATCAGTAGAACCATCATTGATGCATATAATTTCTATCTCCTTCAACGTTTGGCGCGTTACACTTTCCATGCACTCCTCCAGATAAGGCTCCACATTATACGTAGGTATAATAACTGATACTTTAGACATCTCTGCTCCTTTGCATAAATTAAACATTGATATTTCTTTTGTATTACTCATTCAGACAAGGCTCTTATCACAATTTCTCCCCAAATATCTTTTTGAGCTTTTTGGGGAGATAAGTTATCACACTTCCCACTTTATAGGTTTTTGAATACAGTATATGTTCAAACTGTTGTATCATATAATCCGGAATTGCATCGGAAAAATCTTTAATTTTCCGATTTTCCTCTACTAATTCATCCTTTACTATTTTATATACATTATCTCGTATATCTATATCCCTCACAAAATGGAACATGATTACTTCTCTATATTCGTCTGCCATTCTTTCAATTGTCAGATTCATTAAATCTGCAAACTGATATTGCGCTGCCCATCTAATATTCATATGCAAACCTTCTAACAAATCTGCTACTTTCCTTTTATTCCAATCGACCAAATGATAATTGATCCGATAACAGTAAGTGACTTTTTTTATTGCATAGAATTTCTCAGCCATTGTAAAAGCCTGTACCATAAAAGGGGGATCCTGAAAACGTGCCAATTGGGGAAAAACTAAGTGATGTCGGATCAAAAACTCCCTATTGTATATAAACCTATGATATCCATAGTCAAATTGGTAATCAGCATAATACACAATTCCTTCTTTTTCAAAAGTATATCCCTGCAATGTTCCCATATATTGAATATTAATGTTCCCTCTCCTGTCGATATCACTAAATTCTCCTCCTGCAATCAGCACATCGTTCTTTTCAGCCGCCTGATACAATGCAGACATTATATCATTATCGGGCAAAAAATCATCTGGATCCAAAAACGCCACATATTTACCAGCTGCGTTGCATATTCCTAAATTTCTGGAATATGCAACACCCTGATTGCTTTGGTCAATAATCACAAATTTGTCACTTTGCTTTTGGTATTGCCGTAGGATTGCCAAAGAAGAATCTGTCGAGCCATCATTGATGCATATGATTTCCATATCAGCCAAATCCTGATTCATTACACTTTCCAAGCTATGTCTTAAATACTTTTCCATGTTATATACTGGAATAATAACTGATACCTTTATACTCTCTTTCTCCATGCGTTCTATTCTTTATAAACTCCTTATCGTGTGTCAAAATAAATTCTGGTTCGAATTATTGCACAATTTTGCTAATATATATTATATTTCATATTTATTATATTACAAAACATTCCACATTTCAACTGAAAGTATAATTGTATTTCTACCCAAATTATATTGCAATTTTTTATACTAAAAGTTGAAAGGAGTATATACAAATGCAATCAATAGCCGATCGACTGATTTTTTTGAGAAATAAATATAACCTATCCCAAACGGATGTCGCTCATCAAATTGGTGTGACGCCTGCCCTTATCAGCGCTTATGAAAAGCTGGAACGAAAACCAAGTATTGACAAGCTAATTGCACTTGCAGATATATTTCATGTTTCAACGGATTATATTCTGGGCAGAACTTTCAAAGATGACAGTTCCGCCGTCATAAGTGTGGAAGGATTAACCGAAAAACAGGTCAAAATTGTAAGGGATTTGATTTCAGAATTAAAAAATAATAATAAAACACCATTTTGACAACAACTCTCTATCGTGCTATAGTTATTATTTAGAGGAAACAGTATTGTAACTGTGTTCCCACTATACTTGTGAAAGGATGGATAAATATGACGCCTGAAGATCAGAAATTACTGGAGCGCATTAACGAATATGCTGACCGGGTATTGAAGGACTTCGATCCCCAGAAAACACGCGTTTCCTTCCAGTTGGAAAAGCTCAAACCTGTTATGGAGGAAATCGCGAAAGAAAAAGGGGCAACTGTGGAAGAAATTTTTATCAAATATATGGATCTGGCAAGTCAGGTCACTGTCAGCCGCGAGACAAAGTTCCAGAATACCATCGGAAACATGACCAAATACGGCGATGTACATGATGCATATTGATATGAGATTGTTTATGACAACAAAAAAAGGATGGTACACATCCTTTTTTGTATGTTCCTTTTACATATTTTCGACATGATTCTTTTGTATCGTCTTTCCTCTCACACATTTCCCCCATACACGTCGCAACTTTCTATGCAAACTTCCCCAAATTTGCTACCGAAAGTCTATCCCTTTTACACAAACAAAATTCCGTTAAACCTTGTTCAATACACGTTCCAAAGAACCTTGTTCCTAAAATATGTAACGTTGTTTCTATGTATAGATTATTGCATATTTATTACGCATTGTCAACCGTTTTCTTAACTTTTTATTAATGTATTGTTATATAATTTGTGCATTTTAAATCTTGAAAACATGCATATTCCACAAAAAACACCGTTACTATTTGACTATCATTTTCATCGGCATACTTCCGCTGTATTGATGTGCGCAATCGCAGGCGGAAAAGACGCACACCGCATGTTTATTGTCAATAGTATAATTATTTTACAACTCTCACGCGGAACACGCCGGCAATGTTCTTTAACTGATCAATTATCTTGTCGTCAGCAGCCTTTTCGATATCCATCATCGTATACGCATACTCACCTCTTGACTTGTTGGTCATATCACTGATATTGATGCCCGCAGCGCCAAAAGCCGCTGTAAACTGCGTGATCATGTTTGCAATATTCTTGTGGAGAATCGCCACTCTTCCAACATTGCCGCACACACCCATGTCACATGCCGGATAGTTAACACTGTTTCTGATATTACCGTTCTCAAGATAATCCTTGAGCTCATCCACTGCCATAACAGCGCAGTTGTCTTCCGACTCCTCTGTGGATGCTCCGAGATGCGGAATGACGATGCAGCCCTTCTGCCCTGCCGTCGTCGGATTTGGAAAATCAGAAACATATTTTCTGACTTTACCTGACTCCAGCGCAGAGATCATATCCTTCTCATTGACAAGCAGATCTCTTGCGAAATTCAATATTACCACACCCTGCTTCATCTTTGCAATGGCAGCCGCATTGATCATGCCCTTTGTGGCGTCCATCAGAGGTACGTGAATCGTGACAAAGTCGCATTCTGCATAAATATCATCGACATTGATGACATGTTTTACCTCGCGGGAAAGCTTTAATGCTGCATCAACAGAGAGATAAGGATCGTATCCGTAGACATCCATACCGAGCGCAACGGCTGCGTTGGCTACCCTGATGCCGATTGCTCCGAGACCGATGATTCCAAGCTTTTTGCCCTGTATCTCCGTACCTGCAAAATTTTTCTTCTCCTTCTCGGCGTCCTTTGCAATCGTCTCCGCACCTGCGTTGGCTTTTACCCAGTCAATTCCTCCGGTGACATCCCGCGATGCCAGAAGCATTCCTGCGATCACAAGTTCCTTGACACCATTCGCATTTGCACCCGGTGTATTAAATACAACGATACCCTTATCCGCACACTTGTCAAGAGGAATATTGTTTACACCGGCTCCAGCCCTTGCGACTGCGAGAAGTGTCTCAGGCAGCTCCAGCTCATGCATGGACGCACTTCTGACCAGCACACCCTCTGCCTTTGTGATATCATCTGTTGTCTGATAGTTTTCCGTAAATCTTGATAATCCTATGTCTGAGATAGGATTAAGACATTTATACTGATACATTACGCGTTTGCCTCCTCAAATTTTTTCATAAACTCCACAAGCTTCTCCACGCCCTCGATTGGCATAGCGTTGTAGATGCTCGCACGCATTCCGCCTACGGTTCTGTGTCCTTTCAGATTCTCAAATCCAGCTTCCTTAGCTTCCTTGACAAACCTGGCATCCAGTTCCTCGCTGCCCGTCACGAAAGGTACATTCATCAGAGAGCGATCCTCTTTTCTGACCGTGCCCTTGAAGAGCTTGCTCTCATCGAGGAAATCGTAGAGAATCTTAGCTTTCTTCTCATTATACTCTTTCATCTTCTCAAGTCCGCCCTTCTGCTTAAGCCACTTAAATACCTTGCCGCAGATATAAATACCATATGCGGGCGGTGTGTTGTACAGAGAATCATTGTCCGCATGTGTCTTGTACTTCAGCATGGTCGGCGTTCCTGGAAGCACATCATCCGTGATCAGATCTTCTCTGATGATTACGATGACAACACCAGCTGGTCCGATGTTTTTCTGTACGCCGCCGTAGATTACACCGTACTTTGTGACATCTACCGGCTCTGACAGGAAACATGAGGACACATCGGCAACGAGAGTCTTTCCCTTTGTGTCAGGCAGAGTCTTGAACTTTGTGCCGTAGATGGTATTGTTCTCGCAGATATACACATAATCCGCGTCCTCAGAAATCGGCAGATCAGAGCAGTCCGGTATGTAAGAGAACGTCTTATCCTCGCTCGACGCAATCTTGTTTGCCTTGCCGAAGAGACACGCCTCCTGATATGCTTTCTTAGCCCACTGCCCTGTGACGATATAGTCAGCGACACCGTTTTTCATGAGATTCATGGGAATCATGGCAAACTGCTGGCTTGCGCCGCCCTGCAGAAACAGAACCTTATAATTATCCGGAATCTTCATGAGCTCTCTCAAATCCGCTTCCGCTTCCTTGATAATCGTGTCATACGCCTTCGAGCGGTGGCTCATTTCCATGACCGACATGCCGGTTCCTCTATAATCTAACATCTCATCTGCAGCTTCTTTAAGAACTTCTTCAGGTAAAACTGCGGGACCTGCTGAAAAGTTGTACACTCTGGACATTTTCTACTCCTCCTGGTTTTCTTGTTGATGTGCGCTCTTGCAGATGCAACAGATTCCTTACAGCGCAAAAGCAGCTTATTACACAATAGATTTATATAAACAACATTATAACGGTAAAATGTTGAATATTTCATAACTGTTCTGTTTGGGTCTGTGCACGTCAGTAAAACATAATGACCGGTGTCCCCAGTTCCACCATATCGTACAATTCCGTCATTGTCTCAAGCGGTGTGTTGATACAGCCGTGAGAACCGTTCGTCTTATAGATTTCTCCTCCGAAATCCTTGCGCCATGTGGCGTCGTGGATGCCGATATGACCGTCCACTGCCATCCAGTACTTTACGGGCGTTGCATAGTTGGCGCCCCGGAGCACTCTGTTTTTCTGTTTGAAATATACAAAGCAGACCCTGGCAGGTGTCCCCCACCTTCGTGATGTGTTCCCAGTGACAACCGGCGTATCGATCACAAGCTCTCCATCCACATAATAATACATATGCTGACTGCCCATATCCACTTCGATATACGTATCCCCGATATCATCGGTGCCTTTCGCCCACGCCTCAGATTTATACTGCGGCGTTCGTGTGCCGCTCTCCCTGCTGCGAAACGCATTCGACAGAAATTCATACTCTGCCTTCTCGTCGATCTCATTGCCATAGCCTCCGCCGGACACTGTCACAATATCGCCTCTGGTTGCTTTAAATTTGCGCTCTATTCCAACTGTATTATACGTTGTTGACAAATATGCCACATATTCTGCAATCATTGTCTCATCCAGCACAGGAAGATTGTTCTCGTCAAACACAATATTCCCGTCCGCGTCCAGTGTCATCCAGTCCGCGACAACGTTTGCGTCAATTACTTCCTCACAGTCGCCAAACTGATAAATCATATGAAAGTTCTGGAAATCGCTGACCCCTTCCCATTTTGCAAGCGTGTCCTTCATCTCATCTGTGTATGGAGCGTTTTTGTAACAGGTTTCTTTGTACGCTCCAGTTGACAAGTCAATCAAAATACTCTCATACGGATTTTGGCTCATTTTTGTTAAATGATTAACAATTTTTCTGCAAATCAGCTCTACCGCATCTTCCTTTGAAAGCAGATCCTTTGTTTCGTCGACGAGGATATAGCCTGCAGCAGCACTCCGCACAATAGAAACTGTATTTTCAGTATTGTACAGATTGACATTGAGCCATGCCGCATCTTCCAGCTTCGCAGCCATGACAGCAGTATCACAGTAATATGTAGGATACACTGTCTTTTCCTGAAAATCATAGATGTAGGGAGGACTCCAATTCAGCCAGCTGTTCAGACAATCCTTCACCCATTGAAAAGGACGGGATTTGCACTGTTCCATGTATTCCGCAACGGCAGGCTGATAGGATATCGTAACCCCATACTCGTCAAGCGGCATCTCATATATCTCACCGTCAAGCATGCGCACAGTAATCCTGTCACTGTGCAGATCATAGGAACTGTTCAGAACCTCTGTGGCATTCCTGACGGTCATGCCTGTACAATACACCCCGTTCATCACCACAAATGTTGGAAAGACATGCTGATAATATTGATCCAGTGCGATGACAGCACCAATGCCAAGCACTGCCATCACACAGATTACTCTGATGAAACCAAGCAAAATTTTTCTCATACATCATTCCATATTACTGGCGCTGTTTCAGATCCTCCGCGTCAAAGGCTTCACTGATTGCCGCTCCTGCCGGAACCATGGGGAACACCTTGTCATCTTCTTCGATCACACACTCGATCACCACAGGCTTATTCAGAGAAACAGCCCTCTCAAGAGCAGGCCCTACTTCCTCGCGCTTTGTGACGCGTATCGCCTCACAGCCAAGTCCCTCGGAAACTTTCACAAAATCAACCTTATCTGTCAGAATTGTCTGCGAATATCTCTTGTCATAGAACAATGTCTGCCACTGTCTCACCATGCCAAGCACATGATTGTTGATGATGATCTGTATAATAGGAATATTATAACGGCTCGCTGTCGCGAGTTCATTCATATTCATGCGGAAGCATCCATCACCGCCAATGTTCACGCAAATCTTGTCAGGCATACCCACCTTTGCACCAATGCAGGCCCCAAGCCCGTATCCCATCGTGCCAAGTCCTCCTGATGAGAGGAAGGTGCGGGGTTCTGTGTACTGATAATACTGCGCCGCCCACATCTGATGCTGTCCGACATCGGTAGAGACGATCGCTTTTCCCTCCGTAACGCGGTCAAGCTCCTCGATAATATAAGGACAGGTCAGCTTATCCGAGTTGTACCGCAGCGGATACTTTTCCTTGAGTTCCTTGATCTGTGCAATCCATTCATCATGATTTTGCTGCTCAAGTTTGCTGTTCAGCTCCTTCAGAACAGTCTTTAAGTCACCGATAATCGAGGCATCTGTCTTAATATTCTTGTTAATCTCCGCAGCATCGATATCGATATGTAAGATTTTTGCGTTCTCGGCGAATTTCCTGGGATTTCCGACAACCCTGTCGGAGAACCGCGCACCCAGGGCAATCAGCAGATCGCACTGGCTGACCCCGTAATTCGATGTCTTGGTGCCATGCATGCCGATCATGCCTGTATAGAGTGCACTCTTTCCATCAAAAGCGCCTTTCGCCATAAGTGTATCGCACACCGGTGCCTGTATTTTGTCTGCAAATTCCTTGACTTCCCTCGAGGCATTTGAGATGATCGCACCGCCGCCCAGATAAATATACGGTTTCTTAGCCTTCTTGATCATCTCAAGGGCAGTGTCAATATCTTTTTCCGTATAGAAATTGGTGATAACAGGCGGTTCCGGCTTCACCGGGACAAACTCGCATTTGTTTGCTGTGGCATCCTTCGTGATATCGACCAGCACAGGTCCAGGTCTGCCAGATTTTGCGATCTTAAAAGCTTTTCTGATCGTATCAGCAAGTGTTGTCACGTCCTTTACGATATAGCCGTGCTTTGTGATCGGCATTGTCACGCCCGCAATGTCAACCTCCTGGAAAGAGTCTTTTCCAAGCAGCGGCAGCGTAACGTTTGCAGTAATCGCAACCATCGGCACAGAATCCATGTACGCTGTTGCGATACCTGTGACCAGATTGGTCGCGCCGGGACCGCTCGTCGCAAGACAGACACCGACTTTGCCCGTCGCGCGCGCATAGCCGTCCGCAGCGTGGGAAGCCCCCTGCTCATGCGATGTAAGAATATGTCTGATCTCATCGCTGTGCTTGTATAATTCGTCATAAATATTTAATATAGAGCCGCCGGGATAGCCAAATACGGTGTCAACTCCCTGCTCTTTCAGACATTCGATAACAATTTGTGAACCTGTCAACTGCATAATAAAATTCTCCATTCATATATATACTCATACTCTTCACACTGGTATCTCAAGAATCGCTCCCCTGTTTCCGCTTGTAACGAGCTCACGGTATCTCGCAAGGTAGCCTGTCGTAATCTTCGGCTCTCTCGGCTGCCAGTCTGCGCGGCGCTTTGCCAGCTCTTCGTCCGACACCTTGACATTCAGCGTGCACTCTGTAATGTTGATGGAAATGATATCACCCTCCTCAACAAGTGCGATCGGTCCGCCGACAGCTGCCTCTGGCGACACATGACCGATCGAAGCCCCGCGCGATGCACCGGAGAACCGTCCGTCGGTGATCAGTGCCACTGTAGAGCCAAGCCCCATTCCAGCGATCGCTGATGTAGGATTGAGCATTTCGCGCATACCGGGACCGCCCTTCGGACCCTCGTAACGGATTACCACAACATCGCCCGCGACAATCCTGCCGCCTTTGATCGCCTCGATCGCATCCTCCTCGCAGTCAAACACACGTGCCGGTCCCTCGTGGACAAGCATCTCGGGAGCCACCGCGGAACGCTTTACGACACTTCCATCCGGGGCGAGATTACCCTTTAATACAGCGAGCCCGCCTGTTTTACTGTATGGATTGTCCAGAGGCCGTATAACCTCAGGATTTTTATTCTGAACACCTTTGATATTTTCGCCGATCGTCTTTCCTGTCACGGTCATGCAGTCCTCGTTCAACAGTCCGAGCTCTGACAGTTCATTCATCACTGCATACACGCCGCCAGCTTCATTCAGATCTTCCATGTAGGTAGGACCAGCCGGCGCAAGGTGGCAGAGATTGGGCGTCTTTGCACTGATCTCATTTGCATAGGAAATATCAAAATCAAAACCGATCTCATGGGCGATCGCTGGCAGATGAAGCATGGAGTTTGTGGAACATCCCAGTGCCATGTCGACAGTGAGCGCATTAATGACAGACTCCTTTGTCATGATGTCGCGCGGACAGATATTTTTCCGAAGCATCTCCATCACTGCCATGCCTGCGTGTTTCGCAAGCTTGATCCGCTCGGAATACACAGCAGGAATCGTGCCATTTCCCTGCAGGCCCATACCAAGTGCCTCTGTGAGACAGTTCATGGAGTTTGCAGTATACATACCAGAACATGAGCCGCACGTTGGGCATGCCTTGTTTTCAAACTCGCACACATCCTCCTCGCTCATTGTACCTGCTGCATAGGAGCCAACCGCCTCAAACATGGACGAGAGACTGCGCTTCTGTCCCTTTACATGTCCTGCAAGCATCGGACCGCCTGACACAAACACAGTAGGCACATTGATGCGCGCAGCCGCCATCAAAAGTCCTGGAACATTTTTGTCACAGTTCGGCACCATGACTAGCGCGTCAAACTGATGCGCCAGCGCCATGCATTCCGTGGAATCGGCAATCAAATCCCTTGTGACAAGGGAATACTTCATACCGATATGTCCCATTGCAATACCGTCACAGACTGCAATCGCGGGAAATACCACTGGCACACCGCCTGCTTCCGCCACACCAAGCTTTACCGCATTGACAATCTTATCCAGATTCATATGGCCGGGTACGATCTCGTTATAGGAGCTTACAATTCCAACCATAGGTTTCTGCATCTCTTCCTCTGTAAATCCTAATGCATTGAACAGACTTCTGTGCGGAGCCTGCTGCATTCCTTTTTTTACATTATCACTTCTCATTGCTATCTATCCTCCATATCATCGCCCAATGAACATTTTTTGATCTATATTCTATCTGAGATCAGGTCTCCCATCATCGCTGTGCCGACCTGATTGACACTCGCGCGCCTGCTCTCCTCCTGCGGCATGATGTCAATGGTGCGGAATCCTTCCTCGAGAACTTTCCTGACAGCAGCTTCGATCGCGTCAGCCTCCTTGTCAAGATCGAAGGAATAACGGAGCATCATAGCCGCACTCAGAATCGTCGCAATCGGGTTTGCGATGCCTTTTCCAGCGATATCCGGCGCTGAACCGCCGCTCGGCTCGTAAAGTCCGAACTTCGTGTCGTTCAGGCTTGCTGATGAGAGCATACCGATGGAGCCTGTAACCATGCTCGCCTCATCGGAAAGAATGTCGCCGAACATATTCTCTGTCAAAATCACGTCAAACTGTTTCGGGTCCTTCACAAGCTGCATTGCACAGTTGTCGACAAGCATATGCTCCAAAGCCACCTCCGGGTAATCGAGTGCGACCTCCTCAACAACCTTTCTCCAAAGCCGGGAAGAATCAAGCACATTTGCCTTGTCGACGCTTGTCACCTTTTTCCTGCGCTTCATCGCAATGTCAAACCCCTTGACCGCAATGCGCCTGATTTCATTCTCTGTATAAGTCAGTGTGTCGACTGCAGTAACAATGCCGTTTACTTTCTTTGTGCTGCGCTCGCCAAAGTAAAGACCGCCTGTAAGCTCACGCATGATCATCATATCAAAACCACTGCCGATGATATCATCTCTCAACGGGCATGCTTCCTTTAATTCCTCATACAAATAGGCTGGTCTTAAATTCGCGAAGAGATTCAATTCTTTTCTCAATCTCAGAAGCCCTGCCTCCGGTCTCAGATGCGGCGGCAGCTTGTACCATGGCGATGTGGAAGTGTTTCCGCCGATGGAGCCCATCAGAACGGCGTCTGCAGCCTTGGCTGTGGCAATCGCCTCATCTGTGAGCGGTTCCCCGCACGCATCAATGGAAGCGCCTCCCATCAAAATATCTTTATACGAAATACTGTGACCGTACTTCACAGCAACTTTGTCGAGCACTTTTTTTGCTTCTGCAACGATTTCCGGTCCGATTCCATCACCGGGTATACACACAATATTCAAATTCATTCTAGAATTCATTCTTACTATCTCCTTTTCTTTGACTAAAGCTCCAGCCTGTGAATAAATATACACATATTCAATAATATTACATTCGACAGAAAATTTCAACAGAATACAGAAAAAAAGATGGGATTGCTATTTTGATCTAATTCTAATATAATCAATGTAATAATGTAAAGTGGCAGGTTTTGCCTGCCTTACAAGTGAAATGAGGATTTCTATTTATGAAAAAACAACGAAAACACGGATGCCTTTCCCTGATCGGAGCGCTTATGCTCATCATCTGTCTCTTATTTTGCCAAAATACCTATGCTGCCTCCGACTCGGCAGACACATCTGTTTCACTGGAAGAATTCGACATCACGCTGATGGCTGTCGGCGATAACCTGCTCCATATGGGAATCGTAAACACCGGAAGACAGTACGACGGAACCAGAAATTATGATTTTTTATTTGATGGAATCAGCAATTTTCTGGAAATGGCGGACATCAAAATCATCAATCAGGAAACAATATTCGGCGGCAATCAGCTAGGATTTCATGGCTTTCCCAAATTCAATTCGCCATCCGAGGTGAGCGACGCTATCGCAAGGGCAGGATTTAATGTTGTCCTGCAGGCGACAAACCATACAGCGGACCAGGGATTAAACGGAATCCAAAATTGCCTTGATCTGTGGAAATCACATCCTGAAGTGCTCGTTGCCGGACTCCACGAACCATTTCCGGCGGATCTTCCCATCCAAAACCGTATTCCGCTGCTGGAAGTCAATGGCTGCACATTCGCGTTCCTCAACTATACCTACGGCCCCAACAGTAACAGCGTGCCCTCCTCCATATCTGAACGGCTGGACATGCTCTGCGCTGTGGATGAAACGAGCCGGATGATTGATTTCACCACCCTGAATCCACAGGTGCTCACTGATATCACTGCGGCTGGCCTGTTAGCCGATGTCGTTGTTGTATGCCCGCATTGGGGAACCGAATATTCGACGGTTCCTTCCAGCTATCAGGAAAAATTTGCCCTGCAGATGACGGAGGCCGGTGCAGATGTCATTATCGGCACCCATCCGCATGTTGTGCAGCCTGTCGCATGGATTCATGCGGACAATGGCAATCGTGCGCTCTGTTACTATTCTCTTGGAAATTATGTCTCCACACAGCAACGAGCACAGAGTATGTTAGAAGGGCTTGCATGGGTGACATTTCATGTGACGCCAAGCGGCGTATCGATTTCCGAGGAGAACTCTGGTGTCATTCCGCTGGTGTGTCACTATTCAAGCGGACCTGTGCGCCTCAAAAATGTATATTTGCTGGAAAACTATACAGAAGCGCTTGCCCAGTCCCATGGCATTATCTCCTACGGAGGTGTCGCTTTCCATCTAAGCAGTCTTCAGAAATGGAGCGATGAAATTCTGGGCAGCTGGGTGCTCTCTGCTGACGAAATCAGTCAACAATATTACGCACCCCCAGAATAACGCCGTCATAATCATAGTTGCTGATGATGACGCCTTTTCTGGAGTTGGCTGCGTGAATGATCTGCCCGCCTCCGATATAGAGTCCCACATGTGTACAGGTTGATCCATTCGAGCTGTAGCATATGACATCTCCCGGCTGAATCTGTGACAGGTCAACCGCTCTTCCCGCCGAAGTATATTGTCCCTGCGGCGTTCTTCCCAGACTGTACCCAAAGGCCTGATAGACATAACAGGTAAAACCGGAGCAGTCTGTCCCTGTCGCCAGACTCTGCCCTCCATGTACATATCGGCTGCCAAGATACTGCATCGCATAATCAACCACCGCAGTCCTAAGCTCTGACACAGTGGCATAATCCGTCTGCGGCGGCGCGGATCTCACCATTCGCTCCGGGGCGGCTTCCTCTGACGCCTGTGTTCTCGCCTGCAATTCCTGCATGGCAGCCAGCTCTGCCTGTTCTTCCTCGATGGACCTCGCGTAAATAAATTCCTCAGCAACGGTCACATACTCTGACGCCACATATCCCTCCTGCGCTTCCGCATAATCCACCTTCGACCATTCATCGCCCCACTCGATCAGTTTCACGCGCTCTCCATTGTCAATATAACCGATTCTGCCAGATGAGATATCTGGTTCTTCACGCACATTCAACCGGTCTGCCTGAACGACCAGATAGCGTGTCACGTATTCATCGATCGCTGAGACAGCAGCATCACCATATATAAAATATTCTGCCTTGATATATCCCTCGACATTTCCGGAAATGACCTCAAACCATTCATTGTTTTCGCCAGCCACCGACAAAATCTGCGCCACAGAGCCATTGTACATCTTGCCGACCACGCCGCTGTCCGTATCAGGTGCGCTCCTGACATTCACATAATTGTTTACCTGGGCGATTGCCAGATTTGCATATTCACTTTCTTCTGATGGTTCCTCTCCTGCAGATGCCGTGTACGCATCCAGCATAAAATCCTGATCTAATATCCCCGCCACACCCGCAGTGGTCTCAAAAACAGTCTGCAGGAGTTCCTCATCCAATTGTTCTGCGGCGCCTGCGGCAGCCTTAAAAGCAGTCAGGTCCTGCGTTGTCTGTTCTGTTACAGTGTCTTCTGCTTTCTCTGGGTCAGAGGTATTCATCTGAATCAGAGCAATACTCCCTGCCACAATCACAACAGCACTAGCCAGCGGTATCTTTATACTAAAATCTTTTTTGCCTCGCATATTGTTCTCCATTTCAAGTCATGGCTTTCATCTTTCGTTTTATCCTGATTTTCAAACACTGCCATTGCAGAAAAAGTCATGAAAAAATCTCCCGAAAAACTTGAGAGACTTTTCAGAAGATTTCCTATCACTACTATTGTCACTATTTTTCCGAACCTTTTTATTCACTGTCGGGTTTCTCGACCTGCTCGATTGCTGCCTTTTTCATTGGAATACGGCAGTTTTTGTTGTTGCCGAACTCCACAATAACATCTTCGTCAGTGACATCGATCACAATGCCATAAAATCCGCTGGTTGTCAGAATACTGTCACCAACCTCTACCGAATTGACAAGCGCGGCCTTTTTCTTCTGCTCCTTTCTCTGAGGGCGAATCATCAGAAAATACATAACACCGAACCAAAATACCAACATCACGACAAGTGATATCATACTCGCAGCACCTTGTCCTGCTACCGCCGCATCTGCTTCTGCCAATAATAAATTCATATTCAATTATTCCTCCTAACGAATTTGAGTTAAATCCAAAGTGATTATTATATAAAACACATAGTATATATCATACACAAAATTTCCCAATTCTTCAAGTAAAATATTTATAAAAAGATATAATTACAACAGCCTAACTCTGTGAAGCCGTCGCCTGCATGCTTTCCAGTTTCCGCTTCTTATAGGCGGCAAACTCACCCGCATCAAGTGCATCCCTGATCTCAGTCATCATCGTATTGTAAAAATATAGATTGTGAAGAACACAGAGACGCAGACCAAGCATCTCCTTTGCCTTCAGGAGATGGCGGATGTACGCTCTCGAGTATCTCCGGCAAGCCGGGCAATTGCACCCTTCCTCAATCGGTCTGTCATCCAGCTCATATTTTGCATTAAAGAGGTTGATCTTGCCCTGATTCGTGTAGAGATGTCCATGCCGTCCATTTCTGGTTGGGTATACGCAGTCAAAAAAGTCGATTCCGCGCTCAACCCCCTCCAAAATATTAGCCGGCGTACCGACTCCCATCAAATAGGTCGGCTTGTCTTTCGGCAGATACGGCACCGTCTCCTCTAAGATATGATACATTTCCTCATGCGTCTCTCCCACTGCCAGACCGCCGACAGCATAGCCGTCCAAATCCATCTCCGCGATCCGCTTTGCATGTTCGATCCGGATATCCGCATAGACCGCACCCTGATTGATGCCAAACAACATTTGCTCCTTATTGATGGTATCCTCAAGAGAATTCAGCCGGCTCATCTCATTTTTGCACCGCTCAAGCCAGCGTGTCGTGCGCTCCACGGAATTTGTGACATACTGCCTGTCCGCCTTGCTGGGTGCACACTCATCAAAGGCCATGGCGATCGTGGAGGCGAGATTAGACTGAATCTGCATGCTCTCCTCCGGCCCCATAAAAATCTTTCTGCCGTCTATGTGAGAGTTAAAATACACGCCCTCTTCCTTGATCTTTCGCAGTCCCGCCAGAGAAAAGACCTGGAATCCGCCTGAATCCGTCAGTATCGGCCTGTTCCATGACATAAATTTGTGAAGTCCGCCCAATTTTTTTATCGTTTCATCCCCTGTCCTGACATGGAGATGATACGTGTTGGAGAGTTCCACCTGTGTGCCGATTTCTTCCAGATCAGCTGTGGACACAGCCCCCTTTATCGCCGCAACAGTACCAACATTCATAAATACCGGAGTCTGAATCGTGCCATGGACGGTAGCAACCTCCGCGCGCTTGGCACGTCCTTCCTGCTTTAATAATTTATACATTTATATTAACCCTTATTATTCCAGCTCCTCAATGAATTCCTCAAGTGTGATATCCCGCTCCATAATTTGAGCTGCTGCTTCCTTTCCAACGTAACGAAAATGCCATGGTTCGTACTGGATACCTGTGATATACTCTTTCCCTTCCGGATATCTGAGAATAAAACCATACTCGTCACAGTGCTCCTTGAGCCACTTACCTGCTGTCGTCTCGCCAAAACCAATCTCAAGCCCCGAATAAGTCGTACTGACAATATCCAAAGCCAAACCGATCTGATGTTCACTCGCACCGGGAACAGTCACCGTCATGGACGCAAGCTTGTAAGCTTCCATATAGGAGTGCCCTTCCTCCATATAATAATCAATCTTGCGGTCAAACAAAACCGTCTGTCTGTTGTAATCCCTGTATGGAGAGCAGACTACAAGATTGATACCATCTGCCTTTGCCGCCTGCATCATATCCATGAGTTCATCAATAATGCGGATATCGCATTTCATGGAACCCTTGATTTTGCCAAGCGTCACAGTGTAATCCTCCGGAACAGGATGCTGTTTATTGACAAGCACCAGCTGCCAGTCATCCTTCGATAACGTTGCGGCAGATGAAGAATATGTACTGCTCATTCCTTTGCTTACTTCGTTTGCCTCCAGAATGTCATCCAATGAATACTGATCAATCTCATCAGCGGACACATTCAGTTCTTCATTGTCGTAGCCTTCCAAAACATCGTCATCATCCAGCACCTTTTCCTCACGAATGTGAAAAGTCGTGGGAACATACTCGTAACTCTCCTGAATCTCAGCCCACTCGGACTCGTATGTCAGTTCTATGCGATCCGATTCTGTCAGGAAAGAAAAGCTGCTGCTGACGAAAAAAAAGATTAAGATGACCAAAACGCTGGCCAGGCGCTTTGTATTGTACACAAAATAAAAAACAATGTTGTAAAACAGAGTGACCAGTACCATGCCTACTGTAATCGGCAGCCTCAGCCGCTTATGATTTTTGATCTGCTGCCGCATTTTTGCTGTAAGGTTGTCTTTCCATGTTCTTTTCATTATGCCTCATCCTCAATTTGTCTTTTTCGTGATTGATCTTCAAGTAATGTAATATGCACAATACACATCACCATATATATTTCATCATAACACAGTGCGCTCTATTTTGCATCAATATTTTACAAAAATTAAAAAGCATTGTAACAGTTTCGTTCCCTTTCAATCATAAAACTACTTATCCTTGATTTTTCTATCTGCTACAATTATAATATTATATGTTGCTGGTCTTAAATGCAACTATTATTTTTAAAATTTGTTTACAAAAAATTCAGTTACTGTTCATTCACGAACGCAGCTCAATTTCAGAGCAGCCCAATCTCAGAAAGGAAACAATCATGGCAGGTTCAACATTTGGAAATATATTCAAAATCACAACCTGGGGAGAATCCCATGGCTCTGGCATCGGTGTCGTCGTCGACGGCTGCCCGGCCGGTCTTGCATTAAAGGAATCAGATATACAGGCATTTCTCTACAGGAGAAAGCCCGGCGCTTCCCGCTTTGCGACACAGAGAAAAGAATCGGACAGCGCAGAAATCTTATCTGGTATCTTTGAAGGCAGGACAACAGGCACTCCCATATCCCTGCTTGTGCGAAACACTTCGCAGAGATCTTCTGACTACAGCGATATCGCCTCCTACTACCGCCCTGGTCATGCGGATTATACCTTTGACCAGAAGTACGGCTTTCGGGATTACCGCGGTGGGGGACGTTCTTCCGGGCGTGAGACAATCGGGCGTGTCGCCGCCGGTGCCATTGCCGCAAAACTTCTGGCAGAGCTCGGCATCACAGTCACAGCCTACACACAGGCCATCGGTGACATTGCAATACCAGATGCAGAATGTCCTTTCGAAATGCTGGATATCGAGGAGGCAAGAAGCAATCCGACCGGCATGCCTGACAGGGAAACTTCCCTGAAAGCAGAGACCTATCTGCAGCAATGCATGGAAAATCTTGACTCCGCCGGCGGAATCGTCGCATGCCGGATTGCCAATATGCCCACGGGAATCGGAGAGCCTGTGTTCGAGAAGCTAGACGCAAACCTTGCAAAGGCAATCATGTCGATCGGCGCGGTCAAAGCTTTCGAGATCGGAGACGGCGTAAAGGTATCCTCCGCAAACGGTTCTTCCAACAATGACAGCTTCCGCATGAATGGCAGTCATACAGTGACGAAAGCCACAAACCATGCAGGAGGAATCCTCGGCGGCATCAGTGACGGTTCCGAAATCATACTGCGCGCGCACTTTAAACCTACCCCGTCCATTTTTCAGAAACAGGACACAGTGAATAAGAATGGGGAAAATATAACCATTCAGATCAAAGGCCGGCATGATCCGGTCATCGTTCCCAGAGCGGTCGTCGTTGTGGAATCTATGACTGCAATCACGGTACTCGATCTGCTCCTGCAGAATATGACTTCCAGAATAGACAGGATCCAAAAATTTTATAGGGAATAGAATAAATAAAAAAAGTGGCTGAGCCACTTTTTTTATTCCGAAAGTTCATGAAAGATAATGCAGTTTGCCTGATTGATCTCAAGCTCCTTTCCGTTCATTACCATATAGTTATTCTCGTAATCTACGCGGAAGAACGTCATCGTGTTCGACTCGTGATTCAGGCTTACCAGATGTCTGTTATCCGGAAACAGCGCCGCGTCCTTTGGATACTCCCCGCTCACTGGCAGATAAAATAGCCGTGTCAGCTCTCCGTTCTCCTGGTTGATCTGAAACAGGGAAACACAGTTATCACCCGCAGTCGATGTCAAAATATATTTGCCATCATTAGAGATATTGAGCGCACTTGCAGCAACGCCTTTCACCTCAAACTTGTCCGAAGTCGGTATCGTCTGCACCAGGTCGAAGTAAGGGACATTGTCCATCTCATAGTATTTATATACATCTATACAGTTCTTCATCTCGCTGACAATATATAAAAACTGTCCGTCTTCCGAAAACTTGAGATGTCTCGGGGCAGAATCAATATCGCACCGGATGATGTCCACCTGCCGCAGAATTCCTCTATCGTGGTCGAGACGATAAATATTTACATAGTCAATGCCCAAATCTGCTGCACACAGATACTTGTTATCCCTCGTCATCTTGACACAGCTGATATGCGGTCTGTAGCTTCTCTCCGCGATGCTTCCGAGTCCCTTATGAAATACCTCGTCCGTGATGGCATCCACCGCACCAGTGCTGGAATCCAGATGCAGCACTGTGATCTTTCCATCATGATAACCTGCACAGAATAAAAACTTGTCCTCATAATCCGTCGAGAGATAACACCCTCTCATACTGTTTGTAGAAGCAGTATTCACAAATTCCAGATTTCCATCCGGCAAAATCCGATAACTGGAAACTCCCGTATCTGTTATCGCGTAGAGATATTTTCTGTTGTGCGAGATCGTGACATATGAGGAATTCGTGATATGCACCGATCCTTTCTCACTGAAACGCCCCCGCTCCATATCTACATCATAAATCTTAATGCCATGCTTGTCGCCCATTGTATAAGTAGATACATAGGCTATACATTTTTTTTCTGCCATCCTGTTCTCCTCCTGATTACACATTTATATAAAATTTTTATTCACTAAAAACATATATAAGTATTTTATCACAAGAGATTGTATTTGTTAATTATTTTTTGCAGATATTTTCCAAGAACCTGTATAATTATTGCGCGTGTACTATGCTTCTATTCTACAAAATCAGGTTTCTGTCCTTCTATGAAATAATAATAGTTGGAGCGTCTGTTATCTTCCGCATCAAAACTGATCACAATCGTGTACTGCGTATCAAAAAAGTCTGCAAAACTACTGATATCCCACGAATATTCCTCACTGATCACACTGCCAAGAATCTGTTGAATCTGCTCCTTGTCTGTATACTCTACAGTGTCTGTTTCTGCCACCGAATCCGCTATATAAGAAACACTCTCTGACGCAAAACGGGAAGAAGTATCGTATAAGTAAGACTGTGTTGTGCCATAATTATTTTTTCGCACACTGATTGTTTCTATATCGTCCGCCGTCAGACGCTCCTCCATATCAAAACCGTATTCCTTCAGCAGTGCAATCGTATCGCCAAACTGCGGATACACGAACATTTCACCGGAATAGCTTGTGAAACCGTACTCGTTGTCTTTTGTCACAAAATCTATTGTCCCGACAGGTATCTCATTCATGACCGTATCCAAAGCAAGGTTTCCGTACTCCTTTTGATAGGTTTCAATCAGCTTTGCCTGCATATCCGGTGTCAGTCTGATCTCCGCTGTCACAAAATTATTCCCACATTCCACAGCATCAAATGCAATATCCCAACCATCATTGAACAGCGGCGTAGAGCCAAGCTTATAGTCATAGTCATCAAAAATATCTGCGAGAAGCCTTATGGTATCTGTGTCAGCGATATCAATGATATAATTGCGGTAGATTATTTTCCCGTTCAGAAGCTTATACCCAAAAGCAATTGTCCGGTAATTCTCCTGCCTGTTCAACGTTTCGACATATTCCGGCGATTCTTCGATTCCCTCGTAATAATCAAAATAGCGATAGGTGAGCTGTTCCTTTGCCGCTTTCCGGGCAAGCTCCATGACGCTGGGATTTCCCTGCATTGCCATATTGGCCATGCGGTACTCCTCTGCACCCACATAGTGAAATCCAAATGCACTCACTTTGATATTCTGATGCAGTGTCATCAGCTGATGAATCGATACAGCACAGCTTTGCATCTGGGCATCCGCAGGCACATAGGTATCATAACCCATCACGTCATACCGCAGCACCACAAACAACAGTGCCGTGCATGCCGCATTGAACAGAAACTGCTTTTTGTGCATCAGCGCACCGCGGATATCCAGCCGGAATATGATTTCCATTAAAATGCAGAGTACGACAAACCCAAAGATCAGCCCAAACAAAAACCAGCTGTCCGAAGCGGTATCAGGAGAAATCTCACTAAAAAAGAGCGCAGAAAAGAAGGAAAACGGTATGACAATCATTGTCTTGATCACAGGCTCTGCCGCGCAAAACGCAATGGATTTTCCAGCAGCTTCCGATGCCCTTTTCCGGTAAATAAAATATGCTGCCAGGCTGTACACAATGGCTGCCACGACCAAAACCCACACAAAGGAAGTATCGTATTTGAAAAACTTTTTTGCCTCCTCCATCGTCGTGCTGTCTGGTCTGGAAAACAACCTTAACAGCATCGAGAGCGGTGAAAAACACCACATCTTATCGCTGATCCATTCCTTCCCATATATAATGTATGTATCAAAAAAACGGTCAAACAACAGGTTCGTCAATATCGCAAGAATTGCACTATACATAAACAATACACCTGTTCCTAAAATACTGACAATAATATTTCCTGTGAGTCCCACTGCCATCACTGATATGCTGTATGCCAGAACAAACACAACGAGCTGCAATGCGGTATAGGATATCATAGAAGGAACCGTTTCTATGGTAAATGCATCTCTTCCCGAAGCAATTCCTGCACAAATCAGCACATGAAGCACAAAAGGAAGGAAAAACTGCAAAATTCCGGATATATATTTTGACCAGAAAAGCTGCGACCTGCTAACTGGCAAACTGTGATATGTATCGAGCTGTGTTCTGGAATGCAGATAGGTATATCCGCTGATACCGCACAAGAACGCAGCCGCACAGGTCACAATCGACATCATCGACGCATCCCTGCCAAAAAAATGATCCCTCACAAATGTGACCACATCATAAAAGCCAATATCATAGCAGTACTTACCAGGATACTTCAGATACTGCTCTGTCACCATGAGGAGACGCACCTCTAAACTCAGAAAATATGCAATAAATATCAGAATCGGACACCATATTCTTTTCTTGAAATCCTGTCTGACCATTTTAAAAAATAAGTTTTTTGATGTCATATCCGACCACCTCCGTTTCACTGATAAAGATCTCCTCGAGCGTAAGCGGAAGAATTTCTGCAAAAACTGGTGAGAAGGAGTTTATCTTATTCATGATCTCCCTTTCCGCGCCGCGTACAGTGATAATATTCAAACTCCCTCTTTTCTCCGCTTTGACGATTTCCAGCAGCCCGAAGGCAGCCTGTTCTTCCTGCGCGTTTTGGAAGACACACTGGATATTGTGAATATTCAGCTTCATCTCCTCCAGATCCTTCTGCATCAGCACGCCGCCCTGGTGAAGGATGCCGACACAGTCACAGATATCCTCGAGCTCCCTCAGATTGTGGGAGGCAATCACCGGCGTAAAATCTCTCCCGGCAAGCTCCCCCGCAAAAATGCTCTTCACTGCCTGGCGCATGACCGGGTCAAGTCCGTCAAACGTCTCGTCACACAACAGATACTTCGTGTTGGCACAGACACCGAGAAGCACGGAGAGCTGCTTTTTCATTCCTTTTGAGAAGGTGTTGATCTTCCTGTCCGGCTCTAGCTGAAAGCTTCCAAGCATCTCCCCAAACCGCACTTTGTCAAAGGACACATAATAATCACTGTAAAAATCTGCCATGTCCTTTGGCGTGGCATTGGGAAGAAAATACTGGTCGTCCGATATATAAAAAATATCAGCCTTGACTGCAGGATTCTCATAAACTTGTTTTTCATTCACAAGGATTGTTCCGCTGTCCGGCCTCAACACGCCGCTCACCATGCGCAGAAAAGTACTTTTCCCGGCACCGTTCGTGCCAATCAGCCCAAAAACTTCCCCGTCTTTGATTGTCACAGTGATATCGTTCACCGCCGCAATCTCACCAAAATGCTTTTTTACATTGGTCGCTGTTATCATATACTACTCATCCCCCGTTTTGTTCGTTAACACGCTGCTGTTTTCTACACATGCGGTAAGCATTTCCTGCAATTCCTGTGCCAGGACACCAGCGAGCAATGCCTTGTCGACAAACCCCTGCAGTTCCTTTCTGAGCTGCTGGCGCTTGTGCGACGCTGCTGCCGCCGTCTCACTCACAAAGCTGCCTTTCCCCTTTATGGTATAGATATACCCTGCGCGCTCCAGCTCCTGGTAGGCGCGCTGTATCGTATTCGGATTTAATGACAATTCCATCGCAAGGCTTCTCACAGAAGGCATGGGCGTATTGGGCTGCAATGCACCGCACAATATCATCTGCTGAAACCGTTCAATGACCTGTTCATAAATCGGCCGTCTGTCCCTGTGGTCTATTAAAATCATTGCCACCTCTCCTCTTTTTAACTGTATTAATACACTTAACACAGTTGAGTATACTATATCTGTAAAATATTGTCAACAAAAAAAGGAACAGTCAGATATAACTATAACTGCTCCTTACCATTCCTCTTAATTTTTTCTCATGACATCCTGTTACAGTTCCCCGTTATCGTACAGCTCATTTGCATAGCGCACTGAGCCCATCGCGTCCTTGGAATAAAAGTCTGCGCCGATCATGTCTGCGTACTCCTGTGTGAGCACGGCCCCGCCCACCATGACTTTGCAGTCTGCGCCGTTCTCACGCAGAAGCCTGATGGTTGCCTCCATATTGACGACTGTGGTTGTCATGAGCGCACTGAGCCCCACTAATTTCACGCGCTGTTCCTGTACTGTTTTCAATATCAACTCCGGATCGACATCTTTCCCGAGGTCAATCATGTCAAATCCGTAGTTTTCAAGCAGTGTCTTGACGATATTTTTCCCGATATCATGGATATCGCCCTTCACTGTGGCAATCACAATCTTTCCCTTGCTCTCACTGCTCTTTCCCTGCTTTGACATGACGGTCTTAATCGCCTCGAAGGACGCCTTCGCCGCATCCGCGCTCATTAAGAGCTGCGGCAGAAACATTTTCTTCTCCTCAAAGCCTTTTCCGACGATATCCAGAGCCGGAATCAGCTTTTCGTTGATGATCGTCAGAGAATCAACGTTCTGTCCGAGCAGTCTGACAGTCGCCTCGTGGGCACTCTCTGCCAGCCCTTTCACAATCGCCTCGTCAAGTGTCAGTTCACTTTTTTTGGATGCTGCTGCGACAGGTTTGTCCGCTGTCTGCGAAGACGCTTTTGCAATATATTCCATACACTGTTCATCCTCGCCGATCAGTGCGTTAAAGCTGTAATACGCTGCCATCATCGGCTCACTGGAAGGATTCACGATGCCGGCACTCAGACCATTGTTCATCGCCATCGTGAAAAATGCAGTGTTGATACGGCTCCTCTCGGGAAGTCCAAAGGAAATGTTGGACACGCCAAGCACCGTGTGAAGCCCCAGCTCATAGCGGATTCTGCGCAGGGTTTCCAATGTGATATTAGCGTTGTCCTGACCAGTGCTGATCGTGAGCACGAGTGCATCCATCACAAGATTTTTCTTCGGAATACCATATGCGGCAGCAGTTCTGATTATTTTCTCTGCCACTTGCAGCCGCCCTTCGACAGTCTCAGGGATTCCGCCCTCGTCGAGGCACAGACATACTAACACGGCACCGTATTTCTTTGCAATCGGAAAGACGCTCTCCATGGACTCCTTCTTGCCATTGACGGAATTCAGCATCGGCTTTCCGTTATAGTACCGCAGTCCCCGCTCCATCGCTTCTATGTCGGAGGTATCAATCTGCAGGGGCAGATCAATAATCGCCTGAATTCCCGTGACGGCCTCCTCCATAAGCTGCGGCTCATTAATCTCCGGCAGGCCTACATTGACATCAAGAATATGTGCACCATTCTCTTCCTGCGTGAGCCCTTCTTTATAGATATACTCCATGTTGTGATCCCGGAGTGCCTGCTTGAACTTCGATTTTCCAGTCGGATTGATGCGCTCTCCGATGATCAGCGGCTTTCTGGTAAAGTACACTGCGTGATTATAAGACGACACGACTGTCAGTTTTTTGTCGGTAATTGGTTTGATATCCATCTCCCCGCAGAGTTCAACAACACGCCTGATATGTGCCGGGGTTGTTCCGCAGCAGCCGCCGACTGCACTTGCCCCCATCTCGACCAGCGTCCTTACACTCTTCGCAAATTCGTCAGGCTCCACGTTGAACACCGTCTGTCCATTGACAACAACTGGAAGTCCAGCATTGGGATTGATTACAATCGGGAGCGAACAGCACGCAGTCAGCTGCGGCAGCAGTTCTTTCATCTGCTCCGGTCCCAGCCCGCAGTTAAAGCCAATCGCATCCACGCCCAGACCTTCGAGCATGGCTGTCGCACTCGCAACATCACCGCCTGTCAGAAGCTTTCCGCTCTCGTCAAAGATCATTGTGACAACGACAGGCAAATTGCTGTTTTCCTTTGCAGCGAGGACAGCTGCCTTAATCTCATAGGAATCGCTCACCGTCTCGATTAGAATCAAATCTGCGCCCGCCTTGTCTCCCGCTAAGACAATCTCCCGAAAGGTATCATATGCCTCGTCAAAGGAAATTTCGCCAAGCGGTTTCAGCAGTTTGCCAATCGAACCGATATCCAGCACAGAGTACATCGGATGACTCTTTTCTCCACACACCGCCTGGCTGCATACTTCTGCTATCGCTTCCTTCGTGAGCCGGATGCCGGCTGTCACCAGCTCGTCCACTGTGTAGTCAAGATGCCTGCACTTAAAAGCATTCACGCCGAATGTGTTTGCAGAAACCATGTTACATCCCGCCATCAGATATTCCTTGTGAATCTGACGAATCGTTTCCGGGTGCAGGATATTCCAGGTCTCAGGGACTTCTCCAGTCTGAAGTCCGCGCTCCTGCAGCAACGTTCCCATGCCGCCGTCAAAAAATAGTATCTGTTTTCCCAGTAATTCTCTAACACTCATCATATTCCCCCAACCTTTTATACTTCCCGAAACTCGCATTCTATATTTTCACAATCTATACACTTACCTATATGGCAGCTCTGCGGATTTGTTGTCAGTCCGATCAGTGCACTCACGCTTTTCGTGGGATACATCAACAGGCTGTCTGTGAGTGTCAGACCTATGCGCTTCGTACATTCCAATTCCTCGAAGATAACCTTCTGGTAATGTAACGGCAAATCCCCATATCCCGGACTAAACCGCGGTCTCAGATAATACATCCTGTCATCTGTCGATACCTCCGCACAGATCTGTTCCTGAAGGATATTGCAGTATGCCTCAATACATGCCGCACCGCATGCCTGTGTGATCGTCGCCTTTGTCATATTCAATATCTCATATTTCTGCAGGAGCTTGTCCGCCCCGAGTCCCAGCGTTGCTGCAATCAGGATCACACGCCCGCACTGCGCAAGATTTGCCGCCAGATTCCGGCTTTCAAAGGCAAGGGTTCTCTTTTCGCCCTGTAAGACCACAACAGTCTCCGAAGTGCTGCATGTGTATATCTTGTAGATATTTTTGGGCTGTATCACACTGGTCAGGCTCGCAAGGACTTCCTTGATCATCGCATCCACACTGTCGTCCGGAATCCTTGTACCATACCCCAGATATCGATATATCTCCCTGATATTTACTCTCTGTCCGATATCCGCATTCGATATTTCCATAATAATGTATCCCTTCACATGCTATAAGCGCGCAGCATTGCTGCGCGCCCAGCCGATTTAAGACTATTTTTTGTCCTCTTTCTCCTCACATCCGCAGGTGTTGTTGTCTCCAAATCCTGCAAACCCGCGTGGCTGTACCATCTCATTGCCACAGCCGCATCCGTTGCTTGGAGGCGCACAGGGGGGAACGACCGGTGTCGGGAATACGGATTCGCAGCAATCCGAATCATTATCGCAGTCACGATTACATGAACACATGCAATTATTCCGATTGCCGCCATTTCCGCAGAAACACCACAGTAAAATAATCCAAAACCAACAATTCATAAAAACAACTCCTCATGCATCAAGCGCTTTTTCTAATACTTAATATATGAGAAGTATTTATTTCGGTTACTTGTATCCTTTTTTAATTATTCCCAAATTCCGCCGTCTTATTTTGGGAATAATCTTCTTGCGGATATAGCACATTGTGTACGCCTCGCCGTGATCTGCCAGCATATGCAGCAGTTTTTCGAGCTTCCGCCTCGTCTCTGGATGAATAAAGTTCTCCGAGCTGCCGCTAAGATAGTATTCCAGCGGCATATCATCGGTATACTTTTCCTTGTTGTAGTTTTTGGATGCGGCAATGCGGTCGATAAACATTTCCACGATATATTTGTCTGGCATCTTTGCAGGAATGATTCCATCCCCTGCATGGGCACTGTAATCCATCCAATATTCATAATGGTGTTTGTTCCGCCCTTTGTGATGCAGCCACGCCGACGAGTATCCTTTCTCTTTCCGCTCTGCATTGTTAGGACTCTGCGTCCCCTGATAATACCGTGCCCCGACAAAAAATTCGCTTGGCATATATTTGGAAAGGTCATGCAGCAATCCCTGCCAGTACAGTCCGACGGCAAAGCATCCCCTCATCACCATAAACTTGTGATGTGTAATTGTCTTAAAATGTTTCCAAATGTGCACAGCTGCTTACCTCTTTCGACTCCTTTTATTTTTCTTGTCTGCCGCATCTGTCACAGGCATCGTCAAAGCTCCTTCTGACTGAGGTGTCACATTTTTTGCCCGCGTCGCGTTTTTCTGCCTGAGCTCCGCTTCTGTCATTCTCCTCCCTGTCAAAATCGCGACACTTCTGGGCGCTATATCAACGTATTCCATATTCATTTCTTCGTCAAATACAACACTGTTTCCCTCTGTGCTGAGCGCGGAAATCCACTTATGCTTCGCGATGGACGGCAGTGCAAAACGGTGCGAATTCCAGTGCATGTTGTACGCGATATAGATATAATCCCCATCCCCCTTATCACCCTGTCCGCAATACATAATGCCGATATGCCTGCTATAATTCTCCATCTGCACTTTCCACGCTTCCTCGCTGTGATAAGAAAGATCCGGATAACCATGCCCATATCTGTCAAGTGTCGTTAGATTCTCACTCAAATGCAAAATACTGTGATGCTTCCGAAAAGCGATCAGTTCCTTCACATATGTATACAGCTCCTGATTTCTGGCAAGCTCCCGCCAGTCGACCCACCCTGTCTCATTGTCCTGACAGTAACAGTTGTTGTTGCCATTCTGGCTGTTTCCAAACTCGTCCCCCGCAAACAGGAGCGGTGTTCCCTGCGCAGTGAACAGAATACTCAGCGCATTCTTCATCTGCTTGTCTCGAAGCTGTCTGATCGCTTTCTTGCGCGATGGTCCTTCTGCCCCGCAATTCCAGCTGAAATTGTAGTTTGTCCCATCTGCATTATTCTCACCGTTGGCTTCGTTGTGTTTCTGTTCGTAAGACACAAGATCCTTTAATGTAAATCCATAATAGTTCGTAATATAATTGACAACACCGCACTTCGGATTCGTATTCCTCATATGATACCGAAAGCTCTTGAGCATATCCTGGTCGCCTTTCAGAAATTTGCGCATGTCATACATATATTCATCCCTGTAATAGCCCAACACTTTTCTGACAGGCCGCATTCCATTCGGATAGATCTCATGCAGGTAAAAATCCTCGCACATGATCTTGGTATCCGCAAGGAGCGGCTCTGTGGCAAGTAACGTCATCGGCAGTCTGCTGCCCTTGAGATGCACACCATCAATCTGGTATTCCAAAACCCAGTACTTGATAATTTCAAGAATATATCCCTGTTTGACATGATCCGGAAAATAGAACTGCATGATAACTTCAATGCCGTTTTGGTGGAGCTCACGCACCATGCGGCGAAACTCCTCGCACGGATTGCCTCCTGCAGCATAAGATGCTTTCGGCGCAAAATAAAATGCATCCTTATATCCCCAGCAGTTCAGCCGCTTAGCCTTTTGCGGCTCCTCATCTGATGGCAGCTGCTCGTCAATATGGTTCACCTGATATTCGATCTGTGTTTTGGCACTGACATCTGTGTCGTCCCACTCACATTCTTCAAACTCATATGCCGGCATCAGCTCAATGGAGTTGACACCAAGTTCCCTCAGATAAGGAATTTTTTCCACAAGTCCCTCAAACGTTCCTTTTCTCTTTACCTTTGAGGACGAATGCCTTGTAAAACTCCTGATATTGAGACAGTACATGATACTCTCATGGTAGGGGATATGTAATGGTCCTGTCTCTTTCCAGTCAAATACACCATAGTCAAATCCCCCTCTCAGCAGAGGACGCACAAACTCACCCGAACGCCATTTCTCATTTCCAACAATTTTTTTGGCGTAAGGATCTACAAAAACTTTATCTCCGATAAAAAAATTATACTCACAATCACTGGCAGTAATTCCCTCAACCAGAACACAGCATATATTTCCGATTCTATGTTTCTGGTCAAACAGAATCCGCTCCTTTTGCTCAACACCTTTTCGATAGAAAATGATTCCACATTCCTCGTCTGAACCGTTGACCATGGAAAAATTGATACCAGTCTCCTTGACGGCGGTTCCCAAAGGATATGGTTGTCCAATATTAATTTTTATCTTTTTCATAAAACCTCACTGTTCTGGCTGTCCCAATTAATCGATAATAAGAGGTAAAAATTCGCATATATCATCTCTGATAATAAAATCAACTTTGCCGTTACGCTCAAAGTCATTTTTGGAAAAAAGCACTTTGAGCTGTTTGCGCTCCGGGGCGGAGCTGTACTCGAGCCGGTCATTATACATATTCTTCCCGAGTATCAGCAATACATCTGCCGCATCGCATACCTCTGCCGCCTTTGTCATAAGCTCTGAGTCCACACGTTCGCCAATCAGGCGTATTCCCGGTCTGATTGCGGCCTTGCAGTGATCACATTGCGGAATCCCTTTCGAATTGATAAGATACTGAATATCAAAATCCTTGTCACAATGCGGGCATTGATTGATATTAATATTTCCGTTCAAGTCTATTACATTCCTCAGGTTGATACTCTGTGGTACTCCATGGAAATTCTGACAGATGACCGCGGACAGCTTACCCTGCGTCTGAAGTTTCAAAAGCGAATCGTAGGCAGCTGTGGAATGCTGCTGCATTCCAAGAATCTCGTTTTTGTAAAATCGATAAAACTTTTCTACCTTAGCGTTGAAAAAACTTGTTGAGAGTATATCCTCCGGACAAAATCCATATTCCTCCTCAACGCGATAATTCTCATCGTTGGAGTCAAGATCGCACCCTCCACTTTCCACAAGCATCTCAATCCCCAGAACTGCCACAATGTTATGGGAATCTTTAATTCTTTTCTTTATAAAATTGATTATTTTTTTATCTGTTTGGACTTCCATCTACGTACCTCGGTCTGCCATGGCAAAAGAACTCTTCAAATTGATTTATCCGTATTAGGAACTGTTAAAGAATTGTTCCTTACATAGTAATAATACTCGCTTTTGATACTCTGTGTCAAGTTTATTGATATTTTTTTGTTAAGAGCGAACCATGTGGCATGAAATTTCAAAATTTTCTTGATTTGTTCAAACAATTTGAGTAAGATATAAGTATTGGCAGCCGAATAACTGCATATAAATTATGAAAGGTTTGGTACAATAATCTATGACTGACACAAACACAAATGGTTATGATGACGAGGAGATGACAGTTGAGCTTGAGCTTGATGACGGGCGGGTTGTCAACTGTGCCATCATCACGATCCTGACTGTTGATAAAAAAGACTACATTGCCCTGCTTCCGCTTGATGAAAATGGAAACAACGACGATGGCGAAGTATGGTTTTATCAATATGAAGAAAACGAAGATGACCCGAACGAAGAACCCAAATTAACCTATATTGATGATGACGAGGAATACGAAAATGTCGCAGATGCTTTTGATGAGTATCTTGACAATGTTGAATTTGACGAAATCATCGATAACCAAAACGAACCGTAAAATGGAGGGAGCGAACGAAATGGAAACAAACGAAAAAACATTACTTATAGACAAGCGATATAACTGCCCGGTCTGTGAGAAACAGATACGCGCCAAGGCAGTGAAATCCAACTCTGCGCGATTTGTCAACACAATGGGCGATTTGAGACCAATCTACAGCAATATCAATGTCACAAAATACGACGCCGTATGCTGTCCTAACTGCGGTTATGCTGCGCTTACCCAGAATTTCAGCAACATTACCCTGACCCAGAAAAAATTTATCCATGACAAAATCCAGAACAACTACAAATCCCACGAGGAAACAGAATGTGATTTCTATACGACAGAGGTCGCAATCAGCCGCATGAAGATGGCTTTGCTGTGCACAATCACAAAGGAGGCCAAGGACAGCGAAATCGGAAATGTTTGTCTCAAAATATGCTGGCTGTATCAGGATCTGGCTGATGAGATCCCTGACGACGCTCCTGATGCCTCCAAAAAGGAGTTGTATCTCAAAGAAGCGGACAATGCGGCTATGAAAGCCTATGAGCATCTGGCTAATGCGCGTATGCATGAGGAATACCCAATCGCAGGCATGAATGAGACAACCCTCGATTACCTTCTGTCATATTTTGCGTATAAAAAAGGCGATTATCAGATGGCCATGCAGTTTTTGTCAGGCGTTGTCTCAAACCGCAGCACCAGCCCGCGTCTGAAGGACAAAGCCCTGGATCTGAAAGATCTGATTACCAAGGCTAAGGAACAGGAGTCATAATCTCATCAAGAAAACGGGAAGGCAGGAGGTTTCCTGCCTCTTTTTCCTGCAGATAAAAAATGAACAGGTATTCTTTCGCGCGCGTCATCGCCACATAGAACATCCGGCGCTCCTCCTCCAGCTCACTGTCCGTAACTGCCTTTTTGTGCGGAATCACACCCTCGTTTACATCGGGAAGCACCACAACCTTCCACTCCAGGCCCTTGGAGGCATGCATTGTCACCATACTGACCGCATCCGTCTCCTGCTTCTGCCTGCGCTCCTGCTGTATGATCTCCTGCATCACTGCGTCATAGTTCTGTATCTGTTCCAGCCATTCCGGAATAGTCTCGTAATCCTTTGCAAGCTGCATCAGCTCGTCCAGTTCTTCAAAATCCTTTGACACATCCCTGCCCTGCTCTGATGCCTGCTTTTTCAAAAAAGCTTCATATCCTATCCCCTTCCGGATAAAATTCACTGCGGAAAACGGATTCAGACTCTTAATAAAACGAAGATTATCGTAAAAATCAAGAATATTCTGTACGACATAGCCAGTTGCCCGATTGTTCTCTATCAGCTCCTGCATCCGAAAAGGGTTCCGCGGCACAGTGAGTCTCTTGATATACCGCACAGGTTTGTTCATGATCCGCAGAAAATCTTCCACGCTGTCCTCATGCAGGGCATACCGCAGATACGCGATGATATCCTTTGCCACAGCACTGTCATAGATATTCCTGGGTTTTTCCTTCATGCTGAATGGAATCCCCTCCTTCATCAGCCTGTCCGCTGTGTACACCGTATGGTTGTTGGTGCGGTAAAGAATCGCGATATCGCTGTATCTGGCTCCCGGCTGTGTCATGTACTGTCTGATTAGCAGCGCGATATTCTCCGCCTGTTTGAGCTTCGAATGAAACGCATAGATCTTTACGCCGCCGAGCTGCCCGTTCTGTGTCCTGACTTTCTTGTCAAACCGCGTCTTATTGTGGGCGATCAGCTTTCCCGCCACATCGACAATATCCTTTCTGCTCCTGTAATTTACATCCAGAAGAACCTGCCTGGCTTCAGGATAATCCCTCGTAAAATTCAGCATAATTTCCGGCCTGGAACCGCGAAAACCATAGATCGACTGGTCGTCGTCCCCCACGATAAACAGATTGTCCTGCGGTTTCGCAAGCAGTCTCACAACCTCATACTGCAGGGGACAGATATCCTGAAATTCATCGACAAGGATATATTGAAAACGCTCCTGCCATAGTTTCAGCGTCTCTGGTCTGGACACAAGCAGATCGCGGCACAGGAGCACCATATCGTCAAAATCGATTAATTTACTGCGGTTCATCTCCTGTTTGTAAATCTGAAAAATATACTCAAACTCTGCCTGTGACACCGTAGTACTTTTGACCTCCTGCGGCGTGATCCCGTTATTTTTGACAGTGCTGATCTCCGATAACAGCCGCTGCAGTGTGTCACTGCTGTCGTCAATCTGGGACTGCGACCGGATCTCATCAGGAATCTCACTGATAATCTGGGACAAAAGCCTGTATTTGTCCCCCTCGCGTATAATATTCTGGGCGGTAAACCGATATGTATGCCTCAATATCTGGAAAAAAACAGAATGAAAAGTGCCAAAATGAACCGGATCATTTCTTCCCTCATTGAGTTTCACAAAACGCTCCTGCATCTCTGCGGCAGCAGCTTTGGTGAATGTAATGACAAGAATATCCTCCGGTTTGACATGATGATGTTCGATCAGATATTTGATTCTCTGCGTCACGGTAAAAGTCTTCCCGGAGCCAGGTCCAGCTAAGACAAGCATAGCCCCGGCTCCGTGGGTGATCGCCCTGTACTGGGCTTCATTTACATTTTGTTCAAGCATTCTCAAGTAACTCAATACCCTTTCTGATTCGCACAAGGGTTTCCTCTTTGCCTAGTATTTCCATAATTTCTGTTGCTCCGGCAGGCGTCATCTGCAGTCCCGAAGCCGCTGTCCTGACTGGCCACATGACATAGCCGTTCTTCACTTCCTTCTCGGCCACATACGACAGCAGAAGCTGATAGAGCGCATCGTTTGAATAGTCCTCCTGCGCCTCCAGCAGCGGAAGCACGTCCTTTAAGACCGCGAGCGAACTCTCCGCGGTTGTCTTCATCTTCTTGTGTGTGTACATCGCAGTGTCGTACTCCGGCAATGTCTCGAAGAAGCCAATCAAATCTTTTATGTCAGGAAAAACCTCAATTCTGGTCTTTACCATTGCCGCGATTTTCTTCAAGTCGAGATCTTTACTGATCACTTCCTTCATATAGGGAAGCGCCATGTCATAAAAACGGTCAAAGTCCATCGCCTTGATATATTCGCCATTCATCCATTTGAGCTTGTTCATGTCAAACACAGACGGGGACTTGTTGATTCTGGTGTAGTCAAAGTCCCGAATCAGCTCGTCAAGCGTAAAGATTTCTCTGTTTTCCTCCGGGCTCCATCCGAGCAGTGCGACAAAGTTTACAATTGTCTCCGGCAGAATCCCCTGCTCCACAATATCCTCAAAGGAGGAATGTCCGCTTCTCTTGCTGAGCTTCTTGTGCTCCTCGTCAGTGATGAGCGGCAGATGCACATAAGTCGGTATCTCCCATCCAAACGCCTCGTACAGACGGTTGTATTTTGGTGTGGAGGAGAGATACTCATTTCCGCGCACGACATGGGTAATCTCCATCAGATGGTCGTCCACCACATTGGCAAAATTATAGGTGGGATATCCGTCGGACTTGATCAGGATCATGTCGTCAAGCTCTGTGTTGTCAATCGTGATATCACCATAAAGCTCATCGTGAAAGCTTGTTGTCCCCTCAGTCGGATTGTTCTGTCTGATGACATAAGGGATTCCGGCCGCAAGTTTTTCTTCAACTTCCTCTTTGGAGAGCCCAAGACAATGCTTATCATAGACGGTAATTTCCTTGCCCTCAACGACTTCCGATTTCAGAGTGGCAAGCCTCTCCTTGTCGCAGAAGCAGTAATATGCCTCCCCCCTGTCAATCAGCTCTTTCGCGTACTTCATGTAAATCCCCGCCTGCACACGTTCACTCTGTACATAAGGGCCAAATCCCTTGTCCTTGTCTGGACCTTCATCGTATATCAGACCTGTCTTTTCCAATGTATTGTATATAATATCAACTGCACCTTCTACGTAACGCTCCCGGTCCGTATCCTCCAGACGAAAGATAAAATCTCCCCCTGCGTGTTTTGCAATCAAAAACTCGTACAATGCCGAACGTAAGTTCCCGACATGCATTCTACCTGTCGGACTTGGCGCAAATCGGCATCTCACTTTCTTTGCCATTTTCCCATACCTCCTCTTAATTGTCATCTATTTCATACAAGCGTTACTGCTCACTCTGGCTGGCGGACATTGTGTTCCGGCAGCTTCTTTTCAGAAGAATTTTTGAAGCTCAACAAATCCTTGGTCGCTGTAGGAATTGCAATATTCGTGCCTGCGCCGGCAACGCATCCGCCCGGACACGCCATACCCTCGATCAGGCATCCGTTTTTCTTGCCTGCTTTTGCGAGCATCAGAATTTTCTTGCACTCAGCAAGGCTCTCAGCATGCTCAATATGAATCTCAGTGTCAGGATAGTACTCTTTGATACAATTTTCAATCGCGCTTGCCACGCCGCCGGCCACACCATAGCCGCGCCCTGCCGCTGTCGCGTCGTTCATGGAGTCCATCGCCTCGATCTCCTCCAGAAGGATTCCTTTCGCCTCAAACATGCCGGTGAGCTCCTCAAACGTTATGACGAAATCCACATCGGAGCGGATCGTCCTGCGGCTTGCCTCAAGCTTTTTGCTTGCACATGGTCCGATAAACACGACACTCGCATCCGGGTGCTCTTCCTTGATAACTCTGGCTGTCGCAACCATCGGCGTCAATGCATTGCTGATTTTATCAATCGTTTCCGGGAAAAATTTCTTGGCGAGCATTGACCACGATGGGCAGCACGACGTGAGAAGGAATGGAACCTCCCCTGTCGCAACTTCCTTCACATAATGCTCCGCCTCGGTCATTGCTCCCATATCCGCACCGATCGCCGTCTCATATACTTCAAAAAAGCCTAATTCCTTGAGCGCAGTCTTTAACATATCCGGTGTCACCTTCGGCCCAAACTGTCCGACAAACGCGGGTGCCACCTGTGCGATAATCTTTCTGCCCGACTGCATCGCGCGAATCAGCTGGAAAATCTGAGATTTATCTGCGATTGCCCCAAATGGACAACTGACCATACACTGTCCGCATGAGACACATTTGTCATTGTCGATCACTGCCCTGCCGTGGCTGTCAGAATGAATGGCATTCACCCCGCAGTGGGCAAGACAGGGACGCTGCTGGTGGGATATCGCATCATAAGGACATACAGTTTTGCACTTACCGCATTTGATACATTTTTCCTGATCAATCACAGAGTGTCCGTTCTGCATCGTGATCGCACCTCTCGGACACACTTCATTGCACGGGTGTGCGAGGCAGCCCATACATTTATCTGTCACTTCATATCGGTTTTCCGGGCATGCATTGCACGCAGACGCAATCACCTGCATCAGAGGCGGCTCATAATACTTCTCGTCAATATTGCTCTCCTCCACGCCCTGACTGACCTGCACCGGCTCATCCTCTGGGCGCAGCGACATCCCCATAGCAAGCCTTGTGCGCTCGCGGATAATCTCGCGTTCCCGGTAAATATTATCCCAGTAGGGTGAATTTTCTGCATCTGCAAGTTTATAGGGAAGCGCCTCCATGTCATCCACAAGATTCGTGGAATGATATGCCATGTTTGCCACTTCCCTGAAAATCGCACGTCGCGTCTTGCGAACCTGTGTATCTATCCCTCTCATACTCTATGCCTCCTGCGTATCAATCTGTTTCAAACAACATAATACTGTCCAAGTGTTTTTCTTTGGCAACTTGGAACAGTATTATTTTGACATATTTTTAACAATATTTCAATACAATATTTCAATATAGATACGCAATTTTTTCAGATTATTCTGCAAAATGGCCGTGCGCAGTCATATAAAACGCCTGACCACCAATGTTTGACGGGATATCTCTCCACAATTTCTCACCACAACGGAAGCTCTATAACACCTGTAAACACATAATAAATATGTACAACACCGTAAATAATCAATATAAGCCCGCTTGTGCCAAAGATGACACCCAATCCATTTCTGCCCTGTGCATTCTTTGCTTTGAACAAAAGCAAAATGCCGCATACAATGATTACTAAAAATAACAAAACAAACATTTATGTTATCCTCTGTCTACACTTCATTCCGTTTTATGCATCCTGATAAATCTTTGTAATATAATTTAGTGCTGCCACCGCATTGTCCGGTTTGGTGTCCTCAAGCGTCGCGTGCATATATGGCTTTTCCTTCTTCATATAGGGAATGATTCTGTCCCAGTGGCACTGTCCCTGTCCTACGGGTACGGATACCAGCCTGCCGTCTCTGATGACAAAATCTTTCACATGCAAAACGGCGACATCCTTGCCCAGAAGTTCGACTGCCTCGTCGATGATCTCGTCCTGCTTCTCATAATTGTAGCTCTCTAAGAGATTGACCGGATCTAATATAATTCGGAGATTCGGGGAATCGATCTCGTCGAGAACACGCCTTGCGCGGACAGGATTGCACACGATATGACGCACAACCGGCTCAATCGCCATGAGCACACCCATCTGCTCCGCGTACTTTACAACAGGTCTTAGATTTTTGATAAAAATCTGTAAGGACTCCTCGTTCCAGCAAGCCTCCTCAAATTTGTACTCCACATTTGGCGCACCTGTCTCTGTGCCGACCACACCTGCACCCAGATGCGCCGCAAAGCGGATATTCGCCTTATATTTTTCCTGAATCGCCTTTAACTGCGCTGCATCCGGGTTTGCAAGATTGAGGTAGCAGCCAAGGACAGCGCAGTCAAGCTCATTCTTGTCAAACAACCGCTTTAAGTACATGGCATACCCGGGCGTAAGCGCTTCCGGCGCCACGGAATTTTCGCTGATCACCTTTGACAGCGCCACATGCGCGCAGGTGAATCCCTGTTCCTTTACAATCTTTAACCGCTCCTCAACCGGTGCCTGTACAGCATCGTGTAATCTGATCCCAAACTGCATTGATTTTCCCTCCTAATAGCTTTTCTCTTTATCCAAAGATTAACACCAGTCAAAATGAACTTTGGCGCAATCGCTGGCTGCTAAAATCCAATCACATTCTCCCTGGTATATTCCGCGGCTTCCTCCTCGGAAAGCATTTTCACAAACGGCGCGCGCTCTTTTCCAGTGCCAGCTCCATAATTGCCATACTCTGCGAAAAACATGGTATTCCACGCTTCCTTATTGTCCCAGTCATGCCAGCCCTCTCTGCGGATATGTGCCCCGATTTCAGAATGAATGATAACACATTTTGCGTAATTTCTCCATGGTCTGCCAAGGTACGCGCTCTCAGGAGGACAGTCACTTGTAAAGCGGCAGTTCTGAAATACATAGCCGTATTTCTGCCCCTCGTAAGTTGAGGGCGCTGTCACATAACCGTTTATATCGCCTTTTCTCTGTTTCATGAACAGCTCACAGTTCTCAAACCAGGCCGTGGCGCTACCAAAGATAAAATCGACATTTCCTGCAATATAACAGTCTTTATACAGATGTCTGCCCATGCGCCGCGGCGCAAACTCTTTTGGTCCCTTAAACCCACCTGCCTGTTTCTCTTTCTTCGGCAATGGTGCAGTAAAAAGCGTGTCCTGATGCCCGTCAAAACGGCAATGCTCAAACATCAGATGGTCTCCGTCCGCATACACCGCGAGCGCCTGACCGACCTTGTTTCCCTGTCCGGCCTCATTGCAGAAAGAGATATTGTGGGCATAAAAATAGTCCGCATCAATAAACACACTCGGCGTCCGGAATGTTCCGCGCTTATCGCCCTCTGGCATGAGATCCAAAGCCCCATCCGAATATGTTATCTTTGTTTGTTCTGCGTCTGTGCCAAGGAACGAGATATGATTCTGTTTTATCTCGAGACGTTCTTTGTAAATGCCTGGCGCAATATGTATAACAACCTCCATATCTGCATATTGCTTTGCAGCCTCTAGTGCCTCTCCTATTTTCTCAAACGCCTGCCCGCCATCTGCATTCACATACAGTTCCTTCTTTTCCATGGTAAACTGCCTTTCTTTTAATACAAACTAATGTTTGTTTTTCTAAATTTAGTATCTCGGCATACGCAAGCTTACTGTTCCGCATCCTACAGTCTCAGCATTCCAGCACACGCAAGCCTATGCCAAGCCTACTATTTCGCTTCCTCAAGTCTCAACATCTTCGCATATGCAAACCTATGCCGAGCCTACTGCTCCGCTTCCTCCAATCTTAGCATCTCGGCATATGCAAGCCTATGCCGAGCCTACTAT
>CAMWTP010000035.1 GCA_947177165.1 uncultured Lachnospiraceae bacterium | reverse complement strand
ACATTCAGAATATTTGTTCTTATATCTTCTCAAAAATCGCAATTTCCTATAAAGTGAAAAAATTTTTCCTGTCGAAAAATTCTGGAGCTTCGTGAACTTTAATACCCCTATATTCTGAAATATTTCCCTTTTTGTCAGATACCACTATTCCTTTAATCCTATCCAGCCTTCCAGCATAAAAAATATAATCTATGAGTATCTGACTCCATACTCCTGCACCATAAATGGCAATGTTTTTATTATCATTTAAACAGTCTTGTAAATCCCTTACTGTAAAAATATATTTCTTCATACATTCCTTCCTTGTAGCTTTTTCATAGACACTTTTATATCGTCGCTAAAACCACAGCTTTGATAAATCTTTATCCAACAGCTTTTCTAAATCCCTCACACTTTCATAATAATAGCTTTCTGTTTTTTCTCTCTGCTCTGGCAGGATTTTTATATTATATAGTTTCTTTGCAGGGCCTTCTTTCATGTACAAACTCACATACGCTTCATACTTCTCATCAAATTGTCTGCCTGAACTCCTTATCCCCCTAAGTTCTTGTGCCAAAGTAGTCTTCTGCCTTGTACTTCTATAACTTTCAATATCTGCCATTACATACTTTCCCTCATTTACATGTGGCAATTCATCTGCATCGTATTCATTTTCACTCCCAATAAAATTTAAAATATTATTCATTTCCTCTCTCGGATTTCTCAACAATTCTTCCAGAAATACTATCTTTATCTGTTCCCTTGGATAGTAATTCATAAATTCGCTAATCCAATGTGCATAGTTGAAATTATCATATTCTAACGATTTTTGATATTTTATATATTCATCAAACATTTCAACAGAAAATGTACCATTATATTTTTGATATGCTTCCTCAACTTCTGGACTTCCATCCCTACACATCATCATAAAATCTGAAAATGCACTGTTTACAGGATTTCTAAGCAAAAATATCAATCTTATATCTCCCCCAAAGGTATTGTATATCCGTTGTGCTTTCTCGGTATAGCTGGCCTCCACTATTCCCACAATCTGTCCTTCCCTTATATCATTAAAATATACATCTCCTAAAACCTTAAAAGGCTCTTCCACGTTATCGCACCATTCAAAATAATGATTTTCCTTTTTACTTGACAAATATATGTCACTGAATTTCTTTAACGCATAGTATATGGAAGTCGTACCACATTTTGGAAATCCCGGCACCAGGAAGTCTATCTTACCATTCCATCCCACTCTTTTTCTGCGGTCTTGCATACTGCTTATCAAATTCCATGTAATACAAGAGTACTGACCCAGACAGTGACGTTCCACCATCTTTCTTACGTCCTCCAGATAACGATTAGATACTGCTACCAAAATAAAACAGTTTTCTTGTCGAAAAAGTTCCGAAGCTTCATAAACTTTAATCCCCCTATATTCTGAAATATTTCCTGTTTTATCAGTAACTGCTATCCCTTTTACTACTTCCTGTTTTTCAACAGAAAAAATATAATCAATAAGCTTCTGCCCCCACACACCCGCTCCATAAATGACAATGCACTTATTTTCGTTTAAGCAGTCTGATAACTCATTTAATGTAAATATATATTTCTTCATATAAAACTCTCCGTTTCCTTTCCCGCTTTTCCATTAAGTAATCATAAACTGTCTTGGGAGCCAAACCTCTGTCATCACATTCCTCTTTTAACAATCTGCTTATATATTTGGGTTCCAGCCGTTGAATATAATTTATCGTCTTTTCTAGCACTATTTTTGTTTAAAAGACCAAAAACAAATTCATTTAATCCGCCAAAACCCTCATTCGCCATTTTCTCAAACAAATCTTCCGCCAGAATATGAATAGCTCCAGGTGTAATATTCCAGCTTTCCGTACAATATTCCAATGTTTCACCGTTAATATTGTATAGTTCATGATTGCGTCTTGAAAACACGAAAATATGGTTGTCCGAATCCAGACCTAACAAGACAAATTCATACGCCTCAAATATAAAATCTTTTACATAAGCCAGCTTTATGACATCTGCAATCATTGTTTTTGCATTTACACGTATGATACTGTCCGATCTACTTGTTATATTCCATATATTTTCTTTGTTACATACACATTCCCAGCAAAAAAATTTATCATCACTAGAAATGATTTCTTTTTTTTCTGAATATAAATGCCATTCTAATTCTCTTCGGTTTTTCCTCATTACTACATCATACAGTTTAAAATCCTCTGGAAAATCCTTTGCCGATGATATTTCGTCTGTATGAATATCCAATCTGACAATCCCATAAGAAAACCCTACCAGCCATAAGCAATCACCATCGCGACATATCCAGCCTATTCCGGATATGTCACCCTCAATACGCTTTTCTTTAAATTCCTTACTTCTAATATCAAAGATGATCACTTTATTTTCAGTTGCTACCGGGATATAGAGCTTATGTTCATATAATTCTGATTTATGACCAATCACATCTTCCGCACTGCAGCAACCAATATCAAAAAACGATACTATTTCTTCCTTTACCAAATCAAGCAATACTATCCGTTTCAGGTTTGTTATCATAAAATACAGTTTTCCTTCTATAACACCTGCAATTGAGCAAAATATCCGTGATGTCTCCTCGCAGTTATTCATTGCAATTCTCTTATATGTTCCTGTTTCCAGATCGTAAATGATAATATCCTTCTCTGCGCATGGGAGACATATCAGTTTACTGCCAATCTTTGTCACCTTGCTGTAATGTCTATATTGATTCCCTGGCAGCTTTCCAAGTATATCTATTTCCTTTTTCCTAATATCTGCACAAAATATGTAATTCTTTCTTTTGCCTGTAAACCATGCTTTGCCTTCCTCGTACCATGCATAGTCAATATCAAAAATCATATCATTGAGTGTGGCAAATGCATTCTTTGTCTCATATATTGCATAATCAGGCATTTCCGGAAACCTCCTCAAAAAAATCGATCAATTCCTGTATGTGATCATCTATTGCCAATAGTTTTCTGGCCTCCAATGCATTTTTTTTGTATTCACTCTTTTTTTGCTTTAAAAAGTCAATATCAAATTCGTTTGTCGGCATTTTCACAATTACCCCATACTGTTCCAAAAAATCCACCTGTTTATGCGGAAATTTAACAATGATCGGGAGCGCAGCATCAATATAATCAACAAGTGCATTTGTAACCGCATTCTCATTGTCACTTCCAAAACAAAACATGTTGCCATATTTTACTACCTGCTCCATCGGAACAGGATCTCCCTCATTATAAAACCTACACCCATAATCATATTCTTTTAATCTTTCAATCAGTTCCATATGGTCTACACTCCAGAAAAATTTAATATTGCTATATTTTTCTTCCAGCTTTAAGGAGTCCTCGTAGTCTTTTTGATCAAACATGCTAATATACATATGCAAAATGCAGTCTTTCCTATTTCCGATCAATTCCAATATCTCTTCCAGCGTTGAAAATCTTTCATATCCTTCAGGCACGCCACCCTTCTCTCCAAAATCATTAAAAGAGCTTCTCAATGAACACAGCCTTAAGATCTCACTGTCTCTATTCTCTGGTTGCTCAGCCTCTGCTGTATAAGCTCCGCAGTAATCCGGAAACTGTACAGACTTTCCCTTATATGCAAAACCTTTCCTTTTCTCTAAGTATTCCTTAGAATACCATCTCCACACAATTCCATCTGCATTTTCCAATGCATGCTTCTCACTTTCCAACAACACTTTCCACAAACTGAATAAACCACTTTGAATAAACGCATAACCATCATTTATCACATCGTATAAAGCTAGTACGATTGGTCGAAAATGCGATTTATGCCTCAATAAAATGCTTACCCACCGACAATCTGCCCATTTGGGTTCAAAATAGTAAAGCATTGGCCGATACCGCATCATGCAATAGATCATATCCTCTTCATCCTTGCACTTGATAGGACTTATCCCATTCCTCACGATCTCTTCTGCAAAAAGCTCCTCATAACGATACTCACCATATAAAATGACTGTAACCTCAAAGCCTTTTCTCTTTAACGCATTTATGATCTTGGCGTCTCTGGGTTTAAAACAGCCTGATATGAAAACAATATGATTTTCCGTATCACACTTGCTTTCTATCGGCAGCTCTTTATCCTCTCCTGCATAATATGCATGCTTGCATTCTATCTTTTTGCGAAATTCCACATAATCTAATCTGCTGTACAATCGGAGAAGATTATTGGAATTTTTCATATAATCGGTTAGCAATAAAACGTGCCTGTACCCCAGTTTCTGTGCGTTATGTAACATTTCCTTCTGCCATTTGCCATCCACGGAAACCAATACAGCCGTTGCATCCTTATCACATTCAATCTTGTCAATCTGTATAACTGCATGCTTTTCAAATTGTCCATCCTGTTCCAGTTTTGAGACGGCAAACGAAATAATCTTTCCTTTTAGTCCCCCTTTGCACAAGATCGGATATACCTGTTTCGCACAATATCCAGTTCCATATATAATAAGGCCTTTGTATTTTTGCAAATCATCAACCAAGAAATAATCAAAAACATGCATATAATCTCTTCCTTTTTCGTTACAATTCCTTTACCAGGTCCCAAACCTGCTCAATGCACTGTGCTATCCCTGTATACTGGTATGAGCCCAGCCTGCCAAGAGAAAACACATTATCCGGAAGCGCTTTTTTATATAAGTCTGCCTTTTTCCTCTCCCCAGTCATCATCTCACACGGATAGAGTTTTCCATTCATGGACGGCACTTCTACAACGATCAGCGTATCTGGAGCTTCATGCATTGTCAGGTTTTTATATTCCACAATCCTTGTATGCTTCTCTCCATTCGGATAATACAGGAAATGATGGCCATCTTGAAACAGGTGCTCGATCGGCAGAACAATCGGGTAGAAATCCCGACCTATGTACCGCAGGGAACCATAAGTATTTTCCATCAGCTCTTCCAATGGAAGCGTTGATATCATAATATCCCCTGTTATTTCTTCGTCTCCCAGATATATCTTTTTCTGCTCCAGATCCACGTGTTTTACTTCCGTATTCAGACGAACATCCGCATCCGCCACGCAGGCGTCAAAGAAACGGTTGAATCCCTCCTTCTCAAATGGATGGGCATGCTTATCAGTTCCCAGATCTGTCACATTCCTCTCCCCATGCTGTATCGTAAACCCTTTTACAGACCATTCGTATCCGTCCAATTCCTTATTGCTGCTTACCTGCCACATTTTTTCTGTATAGTTCTTGACATATTTTCCGTATAGTGTCGGTCCCACTGCATTGATCCAGCCATCTTCAAAATTATCCGCACGAACGTTTTCAGGACGGTTATCAAGCTCTGATTTTATCTTTGCAAAATCAGGCATAACCTGAATGTCATCCCAATGCATTGGATAAGAATAAAATGCCTGATCCTGTTCAATATAAGTATCCTCATACAGCGCAAACCGCCGTAACGGAACAATCTCGTCTATGTAATCAAATATTTTTTCATCTGTGATCGTTAAAAATCTCGGTCCCTCTGTATAGGGATGGCCTCCCATAAAAAATGTATGGCATCCGCCTCCCAAATAGGGGTTTTTTTCGATCAGAGTCACCTGATACCCTTTTTTTCCGAGTTCCCTTGCCGATACGCAGCCTGTCACACCGCCGCCTAATATAATCGCTTTCTTCATTTTTCCTTGTCTCCTCTTAATATTTTTTCTATGAAAAACCAGCCCCAATTGGAACGGTGATCCTGCCGATTTCCCCCTTAAACAGTATAGGCAAACATTTTGTTATAAGCATATTCAAATATATAGCCTGAATCCATGCTCCTTATCAATTCCTCCAACTTACTTTTAAAGGCCTCTGTATTATCAGGACGACATGGAAAAATCGCAATTTTGGGTCTGTACGCTTTTATCGTTTCCCGCGCCCCGGCAATCATTCTTCCTTCCAAATCATCAATATAGAACTTTATGTATCCTATGTCCCGTACTCCCATCCTTTCACACAGGGAATCTATCGTTGTAACTTCTGTCTCCAATTCGTCTCTCAAAGTGTTCTGGACATAGTAAATGGAATTGTCATTGCACGAATCAGGATTAATATGTATCGTTGCAGAACCTTCATAATCACTTACTGCCATCTGGCAGATTTCCACCGTGTCTCCAAATAATTCCTTGCAATTGGCAAGTGATCTGTTCATAACCGGCTCTATCGCGTATACCTTTTTACATTTTCTTGCCACTGCATTTGCTGTACTGATGCCAATATTGGCACCACAGTCAATGACGATGTCACCCTCTGAAACTTTCACGTGTTCTGTTTCATACGGTCCGTCATCACAAAATTCATAATCACCCTTCCAAAGAGGAATGACTAAATCCCTCACATCTGTCAAAAAAGCATGCAGGACAGTTTTAGGTACATCCTGCAAAAACGGATTTGGAAAAACAAAATCATTGATACACAATTCTTTTTGATCTGTCTCTATTCCATTTTTTTGAAAATAATCCGACCAATATCGTGCTGCAATTTCCATTGCCGTATTTATGTCGTTACATTCGACTACATCTATTATTCCGTAATCAGATAAATGCTTTTTATAAGTCTCGGTTTCTATTGATGTTACTGTATTGAGAAAAACAAACTCATCTATTTTTTCATTCGCCACAAATTCTGACAACTCACGAATACGCAGTCCCCGGTAATTTTCCTTTTTCCGATACCCATCATCCACCAGCAGGCATCCTTCTGCTATAAATTTCTGTACTTCACCTAATATCAAAAAATCTGCTATGATCTTCCCTATTTTTCCTTCCCCGATAATAACGATTTTTTTGTTTAACGGCAAATGACTCAGCATCTCTTTTTCCTCCTAGCACTGTACCACATACATATACCAATTCGTACTGCCGCACATCCCTATTTGCAGCAAACGATTGCTTTCCATAAACCTCATATACCAATATGTTTGAGAAGCTCATTCACTACAATGTCCGCTATGATTTCATTAGCAGCATTGGAATAATGACACTCATCTATATACATCCCCTCTTTATCCTCAAACAACGATATCAGATTTAAGTAGTCTCCATCCACCTGACCTGCCCTTTCTGTAAATAGTCTGGCATTTTCAGAGCATCTTAAAACTTCAAAAAAACTTCTTTCAAATACATTTTTATTTCTTTTTTGTATATTCATAGGCTGTAGGAAAGCCAGATATTTTGCTCCCATAGATTCCGAAACCAGTTTCTCCAGTTTAATGATCCTATGCCAAAAATCATAGGCATCCTCTGATGTCTCAACGCCATTTGGCATATTTTTATTACACTGGCTTTGCTTCGGGTATAATAAAAACCTGTTTGACGGCAGATCACCATATAAATTATTTACTCCGCTGAATGCGATCACGTAGTCCGGCTTCAAATGGCAGGCATCCCTGACCAGCCTCAATAACTCATCCGCTACATTATAGCCGGCCGATGCCGCGCAATATATCGTGAGCGAATAACCCATGTTTTTCATTTTTTTATATAAGTATTCCACCCATGTTATCTGCTTGTACAATCCCACTGTAGATGTCGAACCGCCGACAACAAATATTTTTATATCATCAGCCTGATCATCACCCAAGACAACAATCCCCGGATATTTCCCTTTATGATGCGCACATTGGCTAAAAAGGCTGTCCTGCTCATAATAGCTTCCCGGATATGCAAATACGTAAGGAGACGTATGTGGTATATCAATGGATGCATATGACAAACACCCCATCGCAAACCCTATGCTTTCCAGAATATCGCCAGCCTGACTCACCTCATCCCCTGAATCCGAAGCAATGGCAACCATTATGTCATCCAATTTTTCATAGATCAGGTCGCATACGTTCTTTATGCCTAATGCCTGATTCTCTTCCTTATATACGACTCCTTCAACTTTAACGCCGTATCTTCTGAAAATAGTCAGAATCAGATCAGTCCAATCATTTTTATTCCCATATACATATATCTTTTTATGTTCTCTCACGGCCTTTGCAACACATTGGAAAAAAGTACTATTATTTACATAATTCTGCGATATAATATCAGGTAAATATAATTCTGCCTGATAACATTCAACCTTTTCAAGCATCTGGCGCCGAAAACCATTATTTTCTGTTGCCAGTATAATGGCACAATCCTCTCCCTGTTCTATCTCTTCTAAATCCACTATCGTCCTGCCATTCCACTGCTCATATCCGCCCCGGTCACTGATACACACGCCCTTTATTTTTATATTTCCTTCATCTAGTTTTTTGCATATTTCTTTGCCGACTTTTCCCAAACCATATACATATATATTTTTTTCACCTATATCAAGATTCACTTCAAGAATTTCTCTCCAGTAGAATTTTTCCTTACATGTCTTCACACTATCCTTGGTCAAAAAATACGGTAAAACAAGGACAGCATCCTCTATATCCTCGAATTCTTTTTCTGAAATGATATCTCTGTTCATGAAACGATTGCCTATCACGCTTCCACTATCATCTACAAAACCTGTTACTTCTCCGTTATGCAAGGTTATATAAGCAAAAACATCAACAGAATCTCTACTCACTCCATATACATAAATATCTTTTTTTTGATACTCTTCTGATATGACGTATAGATTTTTTCTCATTCCAAATTCTCCTTCATATTCGTAATGACCGTCTTAAACACGCTATCAGCAAGCACTTCATTCGCTTTTTCTGAATAATGGCAGTAATCTATATACATTTCTGTTTCCTGATCGAACAGACTGATAAGATTTCGATAGGCCGGATCTGATTCTTTTCCAGCGCGTTCCCTGAAAACCCAAAAATCTTCATTATCCTCCCCTGTTGTAAGGATATCAAAAAGACTGGGATTATCTTTCGCGACATTCATAGGCTGCAGAAAACCAAAAAACTTTGCCCCATAGGATTCCACTACTGCTTTCATCACCTTAAGGTTCCTATGCCAGAACTCATAGGTACACTCATCGCCTTTCACTCCGCTTATATATCTTTCCTTCGGTGCCATAGCGGTTATCCATTGCATGACTTCCTTTACGCAGAATTGATTATCTGTATCCTTTTTTACGTTTACGTTATTAAGCCCGCCCATGCTTATCACAACATCAGGCCTTATATACGCAATATCCCTGAGGAGCTTTAATAATTCCTGAACAACATCATGACCCATCATTGCTCCGTTATATACGGTTACCTCCTTCTGCTGTTGAAATTTTTTCCAAAAGAAATATGGCCATCCAATACTTTGATAGTATCCATCCGTTGAAGTCGAACCGCCCAGAACCATGATTTTCAAATCATCTTTTTTTGCATCTCCATACACGACATACCCCGGAAATCTCTCATCCACATATGGGCTGTACCCTAACAGGCAATCTGTCTTAACCTGGAAACCCTTTTTATATCTGAGTGCTTTAGGATATATGGATGTATAATTGTGTTTTTGTATACAAAATCCTATTTCACTTAATTGATCGCAGACAGCTTTCGATCTTTCCCTGTCCCATTCCGCCACAATGACAGCGGTATTATCCAGCTCTTTATAAATCAGTTCATAAATGCTTTCAATCTTTTTATCCGGATTACCCTTCTCATATATCCTGCCACCGATATTGACACCGTACCGGTTCAGTATTTTTTCTATGAACTTAAAAAGTTCATCATCATTTCCATATAAGAAGATATTCTTCCTCTCACCAAATGCCTTATCGACGATCTGATACATGTCACCCGAAACCATATCATTATATGTCAGAAAAAGATCGATATATTTTTCCGCATCGCGATCTTCCAGTTCCCCAAGCATTTCATCCCTATATTTAGGAAGTTTCGTTGCTAAAATAAAAACTATATCTGGTGCAGCTTCTAACTCGTCAACACTATATACCGGTAATCCTTTCCAGACATCCTGTTTTTTTTCCGAAACGCATGCTGCTGCCGGTTTGATTCCATTTGATTCCAATAAGTCATATATTTCATTTCCTCTCTGGCCAATCCCATATATGATCACTTTTTTATTCCTAAGCCTGTAATCTGGTGCAAGCAATTCATCTATTTCCAGGACACATATCCCATAAAGCATTTTTTGTATTGCAGTCTTTGATATTTCCCTTGGGACAACTACGATGCTATCGTTTTGGACCAGCTCTTCTTTTACCACGATTCTCCTGTTCATGATATATTTGCCTGCATGCTGCTCATATGCCTTATTTGTATTTACAAAACCAGTTATGTCAATACCGCAATATGATAATTCTGCAAACGCACTCATTGCGTGGAATCCAATCCCATATATGAAGATTTCTTTACCTTCATACTTCTCCGCCAGTGCGTATAATATTTTCAACATCGTGCATTCCTCCTCGATTTGGCTCACTTACCCCGCAATATCGGTATCCATCATCCTATCGTGGCATTTCCATATCATTCAGAAATTGTATATGAACTCCGGCATATACCCATCTGCATCCCTTTTTGTATTCTCTCTTTCTTCCTGCTTCGGTTTGTTCTTTATCGACGCTGCAAGCACCGTCTTTTCAATATTTTGCATGCATTGCTCGTTTTCCCACAATCTGTCCAGCATTTCTTTTAGCTGCGGTACGGTTTCAAAACCATATTCCATCAGATATTCATGCTTGTCCTGCAGCATATAATAACTGTCCTTCTCCTTATACATAAAATCAAATGATTTTTCCCATCCATCCGGCATGTCCAATTCCAGATGATAAAGCACTTCCCGCTCTCGTGAGCACAAATCGCCATGTGTGCGTTCAGCCATTCTATCTCCCTCCCATCACTTTTTTCAGTCCGGTTCATACAGGCTTTTCCAGGTGTCTCCTTCTGTCCATTCAGGCTGCTCTTCTTTATATAAAACACAGCTTTCCAGCACAAGCATATCCATATCTGTGCGCATAAAGCATTTGTATGCGTCCTCCGGCGTGCATACGATAGGCTCTCCGCGGACATTAAAAGACGTATTCACAACTACCCCGCAGCCTGTAATTTTCTGATATTCCTTTATGATATGGTAGAAATAATCGTTTCCCTCCTCTGTCACTGTCTGGATTCTTGCGCTGTAATCCACATGCGTGACTGCAGGGATATCAGAACGTTTCTGCTTAACGACCTCCAGCATGTCTCCATTATGCCGCTTTAAGTCTTCCTGCAACTGCGACCGGTTTCTCCTGTTCTCCTTCACGTTTGCGCACAGAAGCATGTATGGGCTGTCGCCTTCAAGTTCGAAATATTCCTGTACGTCTTCCCTTAAGACAGCAGGTGCAAACGGCCGGAAGGATTCCCGGAATTTAATCTTCTGGTTTAGCTTCACCTGCATATTTTCTGAACGCGCATCCGCTATGATGCTTCTGTTCCCAAGCGCCCTCGGCCCAAATTCCATCCTTCCGTGGAACAGCCCGATGACCCTGCCTTCTGCAAGCTTTGATGCAACCGTCTGATACAAGTGCTCTTTATCTAATTTATGGTAAACATAATGATTGCTTTTCAAATATTTTTCAGTCTCATTTTCCGGATATTCCGGTCCAAGATAACTTCCCTTCTGGGAATCCGGCGTATTTATTATTCTTTTTGCCCCACACAAATTGTACGCGGCATAAAGCGCGGCACCAAGGCTGCCGCCAGCATCCCCTGCCGCCGGCTGAATCCAGATGTTCTTAAAGATTTCACTTTTTGCCAGCTTTCCATTTGCCACACAGTTTAAGGCAACCCCGCCAGCCATGACCAGATTGTCTGTTCCTTTTCCATATGCCTCTTTCGCATGCAAGGCCATTTTCAGGATAATCTCTTCTGTCACTTTCTGCACAGAGGCAGCTATATCCATCTCTCTTTTGGTGATCCTGCCCTCCGGCATTCTCCTTGCCCCGCCAAACAGTTCTGCAAATTTCTCATTTGTCATCGCCCTGCCATGCTGATAGTCAAAATACGCCATGTCCATTTTAAACGAGCCATCTTCCCTGATATCTAAAAGCTTTTCCTTTATCAGCTTTTCATACACAGGTTCTCCATACGGAGCAAGACCCATGAATTTATAATCCCCTGAATTCACCTTGAAACCACAGAAATATGTAAATGCACTGTAAAGCATCCCCAGAGAGTGGGGATAACGCATCTCCTCTTTTATTTCTATTTTCCCGCCATCGCCTGTGCCAATTGTTGCCGTCGCCCACTCTCCCACACCGTCAACGGTAAGTATGACCGCCTTTTCATACGGCGACGGATAGAACGCCGATGAGGCGTGCGACATATGATGCTCGCATACATAGAATTTTCTTAAGGCATTTTCCCCCAGCATTTGGTCAACAAGCTTATGCACCCACAGCCTTTTCGCAAACATCGGCTCAAAGCTCCTGTCAACAAGCTCCCTTGCATCACCACTTACAGCAGCCGTGTTTTTCAGGAATCTGTCAAGCGTATACAGCGGATTATCATAAAACACAACTATGTCAATCTCATCTTTGCTGAGCTTTCCTTCTTTTAAACAGTATTCTGCCGCATTTACCGGCATACTCAGGTCATGCTTTATCCTTGTAAAACGTTCTTCCTGCGCAGCGGCAATGATCTCTCCATCTTTTACAAGGCACGCCGCCGCATCATGATACAAGGCAGATATTCCTAATATATTCATTTCTATACCCCCTTGCGTGCTCCAGCACGCATACCAGTCAATAATTTGAAAGCGGCCTTCTTTCAAACTTCATTCTTCAATCTGTAGAAATCCTCTATACCCAATCTGGCATAAAACTCCTGTATGGCATCGCCATCATCCAATGCCGGTGCCCATGCAGGAAAAAGACTATCGTTGACTCCCATGTAAGGTCCCGTAATCGATTCATAAAAAACAACATCGGTCAGCGGGATATTTGTGTGGATGACCATCCTGTCAATGCGAAGCAAAAAATTATCATTTGTGCCAGATGATAAGATGATACGGTCTGTTATTTTGCCTTTATCATCAAACAGGACCGCCAGCATTTTTCCTTCCAGCATAATCTTCGTTTCCGTCTTGTCAGCATGGCAATGCGGACGCACATATTCCCCTTTGGAATACAGGTTGATCATTTCATGACGCTTTTCCCTTGTATCATTGTGGAGACACAGTGTGCACTTTTTTTCTGGATTTCCATCCTGCCTTTCCTTAAGCCTTGTTAAATATTCCGCATTGACCACAAGCTTGCTGTCATCATTTACACATAGATAACTCTTCCCTCCGGGCCTGTACTTTTTATCAACCATAGTACTGTAACTCCTTAAGTTCATATATGATATTCTTTATGCTTTTGGAACGGTAACCGTAGCTTACCGCTTTTTCAACATTCAACGTAAAATACCTTCCTGAGGAATTCGCCTCATCATGGACTTCAGATGATGAGGCATACATTTCCTTCATAAACTCCACAAGTTCCAACAGTTTTATCTTTTCACAATTTCCAACAACAAATGTTTCAGATATTGGACATTCTATTTTATTGCAAAGCACCATGGTGAATTGTGCCAGATCGTCTATATCAACCAGATTATTGAATTCCTTTTGTCCGTTATAAATATATATGTCTTCCTGGTTCCGGACTTTTTCCATTGTCCTGTATATGAAATTATCTCCCCAATCCCGGCCTACGATCCCGGGCAGGCGCAGTATGTAATACGGTATCCCGCTCTCCCTGATTACCTGTTCTGCCAGATACTTGGTAGCCGCATAAATATTGGGGGAAACCATTGCTGAATGTTCTGTCACCTCACACGCCCGCAGCATTCCGTATATCTCATCCGTTGACAGGTAAATGATGCGCCTTATCCGGTGTTTTTCGCAAAATCCCATCATATCAGCTGCGCACAGCGCATTATCCCTGATATATTGTTCTGCTGAAGCCTTTCTGGCAGATGTGATGGAAGCCGTATATAAGAGGATATCATATTCTCCCTCAAATACATCCAGATCACTTTCCCTTGTGATTCCAGACAGTGAAATCCACTCGCATTCAGCCAGTTTTGTCTTTAAGAATCTGCCTACATATCCATTCGGGCTGAATAAGATCACTTTTATCATCTGTTCCCCTTTATGAGTTCCCGCAGCGTTTCGACCACATAATCCTGCTGTCCCTCCGTCAATCCATAATAAATCGGTATGCTCAACACCTCATCATACAACGCCTCCGCCACCGGGCAGCAGACATTCCGATATCCATTTTCCTGAAAATAAGGGTGCTTATATGCCGGCAGATAATGGACATCGACCCCTATGTTTTTCTCCCTCATCTTCGTGTATATTTCCCGGCGATGCCCGTGTTCCACCCGGATCACGTATAAATGCCAGCTGCTGTTACATCCGGCAGCCTGATACGGCAGGATAATGTTCTTCAGGTCCTGCAGCTGCTGATCATACCGCTGCGCAATTTTTCTCCTGTACGCCACGAAGCTGTCTAATTTCTTCAACTGGCTTTTCCCAAGCGCACACATGACATCTGACAACCGATAATTATATCCAAGCCCCTGCACTTCATAATGCCACGGCCCCTCCTCCTTGTCAGTCAACAATTTCGGTTCCCTGGTCGAACAGTATGCACGGAACATTCTTATCCTCTGGTATAATTCCTCGCTGTTGGTAGTGACCATCCCGCCCTCGCAAGTGGTCATTATTTTTGAAGGGTGAAAGCTGAACGCTGTCAGGTCAGAATATCTGCATGAGCCAATACGGCTTCCGTTATATTCCGCCCCATGTGCATGCGCCGCATCCTCTATGACGTACAAGCCATACTTTTTTGCAATCTCAAATATCCTTTCCATTTCGCAAGGCTGACCCGTGTAATGCACGGGGATGACTGCTTTTGTATTCGACGATATCTTGCGCTCTATGTCAGCCGGGTCAATGTTATAGGTCTTCCCGTCAATATCCGCAAACACTGCCGTTCCCTTACAAAATAATATACTGCTCGCCGTTGACACAAACGTCATCGGGGTAGTGATGACTTCATCACCGCCCTGTATCTGCACTGCGTAACAACAGGCATGTAGTGCAGCTGTTCCGCTGGATAACGCAACAGCATATTTTGCGCCCACATATTCGGCAAAATCTTTTTCAAACTCCTCCATGCCAGGACCAGCCGCTATATGATCTGCCTGTAAGGCTTTCACAACCGCATCAATATCGTCCTGGTCGATATAGTGCTTTGCATATGGTATAAACATAAAATCACCCTGTCTCAGTTTTTGTCTTCCAATCTTAAAACGCTTTCAAATACTGGCTCCTACTCAAAGAAAATAAAGCTGTAATCCCCATCATAGCCCCACTCCCGGTACAGCCATTCCCATTCTTCCACGGAATAGTAGCTTGCGCATGTAAGCTGCCAATACAGCATATTGACCTCTTCTCTGTCATTGCGAAAGGATTCCACCATGATATAACTGTTTTTCTTGCTGACGCGCCCTATTTCCTGCAGCGCTTTTTTTAAATCAAATACTTTGAGGTTATGCAGCGTCGCCAGTGAAACCACCAGGTCAAATTCATTGTCCCCAAATGGAAGATCCTGCGCCTGCCCATACTGAAGCATGCTGCGTACCTCAGGCTTGGCATGTTCCAATGCATAACGTGATATGTCAATGCCAGCCACTTTTATCCCTGGAACTGCCTGCGTAAGCTCATACAGCAGATGTGCCATACCGCATCCCACATCCAACACTTTCTGTTCCGGCTGCAGCTGATAATGGTCTGCCAGTTTCTCTGCCACGCTTTTCCACCTGCCGTCGTAACGGTAACCGCCATAGCCATACTTCCTGTCACCATCCCAATAGTCATATCCATATTGCTTGGCAATTATGGCACAGTCTGCTTTATCATCACTTACGACGCGTCCAATATAATCCCTTTTCGTTGCTTTATGCAAATCTGATACAAAATCTATGTAAGACATGCTGTTTTCCCTTTCCCGCCTGACTCATTTGCCAGTTAAATCATGGTGTATGAACCATTTCCATGCTTTGCCGGCCGCTTTTCCATAAACGCTTACAGGCAAAGCATGCTGCAGATAGTTTCTCTAATCCTGTTTTTTCCCAACTCATTCTGCTCCCTAACTTGCTCATAAGTTCCATATCCATTTGAAAACCCCATCAGTCCCATGGTTTTAAACTGAACAGATTTCCCATATTGTGCAATCACTTCCGCAGCCGCGCTGCCCAGACCGCCAACAATATTATGATCTTCCACTGTAATGATTTTCCCTGTTTCTTCAATCGCCTTTATAATTGTTTCTTTATCTATTGGCTTAATTGTATGCACATCTATTACCCTTGCATTTATCCCATCCGCACTTAACTGCTCCGCGGCATCCAACACCTCCTTGAGTATGCTGCCCGTTCCAATGAGCGTAACATCCTTTCCATCTCTTAATGTAACAGCCTTCCCAATCTCAAACTCATAATCGCCCTCATATATCTCCGGTTCCCTGTTCGTTCCAAGCCTGAGATACACAGGTCCTTCATACTCATATGCAGCTCTTGTAGCTTTCTCTACTTCCAAAGGACTCGCAGGACATATAATCGTCAAATTCGGCAATGCCCGCAGTCCACCCAAATCTTCCGTGGAATGATGTGTCGGACCAAGTGCACTGTACACTTCTCCTGCTCCTGTTCCTACAATCTTGACATTCTGGTTCTGCAGACATACATCGTTCCTTATAAACTCAAATGCGCGATAGGCAAGAAACGCGCCGATCGTATAGGCAAACGGTATCTTCCCACAGCTTGCCATTCCTGCTGCCATTCCTACCATATTCGCTTCTGATATGCCCAGGTTCAGATATTGCCCTGGCAGATCCCTGCGATACTGATCATATACGATTGCACCATTGTCAGATATTAAGGCATATACTCTTTGATCCTTTTTCGCAAGTTCATATAATGTGTCCAGATATGCTGTCCTCATTTTAGTCCTTTACCTTTCCTTATCAAGCTTCTTCTCTGTATGTTTTTTCACAAAAAAAGATGCAAAATACTGATTGCTTTGACAATTTCATATTTTACATCAATTCTCATCCTACTTATGCAATTGTACTTTATGCCGTTAAAAGTTCAAAATTATTGTGGTAATCATCTATGTCTTTGCAGAAATAAATCTTTTTATTATACAGATTTGCCGTAAAAATAATCTGTTGCAGAATATCCATTCCCAGTACAGTATCTGTCACTCTCTCGTCAAAGGTTATCCATAAATTCTGTTCTCCCATATTTATACTTCCGATAGTGAACTGTTTTAGGGCGCATTTATAAAATTTCACCCGTGAACCTTTAACCAATCCTCCTAAAAATTTTATCTCACAATCCTCCAACTCACACTCCCGCATACGTTTATCAAATGCTTTATAGGTACAGCAGGTAAACATTGCTCCCGTGTCTACGATAAACATGACGGCACGCGTTCTGTCAAAGACTGTAATGCATTGCGCATAGAATCTATTGTTCTTTATATTCGTACTGTACACCTACCGCACCTCCGTTATTATAACTTCCTCCAAGAACACATATTTTTCCTGCATCCTCTAATCTGTCCCTTTCCTCAATCAGCTCATTAAACGATTCGTCTGACGTGCTGACACAGTATAGATATCCATCATTATCTGCTATCTTATCATAGCTGTCAATTATCGTAAGATATTTACAATCCTTATACTGTTCCTCAATCTCATCATCTGTCTTAAGCACTTTCTCATCTAATATCTTTAACATAATATGACCTCCTTGTTTTTCCTATATAATAGCCGCAACTATACTGATAGTATATCATCGGTCATAATATTTGTCAAGAAATTTACAAATATATGTTCGAAATATCCGTTCAAATTCTGTGATGTAAAATATGAAATTGTCAAGGAACAAGTTTTATATTATAGATTGACTCTATTTACTCAGGAGCAATTTTCTACGCTCTTCTTCTGTGAACTCCAGATCATCAAAAAGTACCCGCAGTTCTTCCTCATTCGGCATCCTGTAGTGCCATATTGGAACATTTTCCATAAAAGAAACGCCTTTTCCCTTAATGGTATTCGCAATGACCAGAGTCGGCTTTCCGATACACCTTGTCAAAAGCGCCTCTCTGATTTCTGCATAATTATGCCCGTCAATCTCCACCACATTCCATCCAAACGCCCTCCATTTATCCGCAAACGGCTTCATGTGCACAATATTATCCAGTTCATCCATCGCCTGCAGTTTGTTGTGATCTACAATAACTGTCATGTTGTCCAGTTCCAATGTCGGTGCAGAGAGTGCCCCTTCCCATATGGAACCTTCCTGGCATTCACCATCGCCAAGCATCACATACACGTGATTGTCCTTATGATCTACCTTGTTTGCATATGCTATCCCTATTCCAAACGACAGCCCATGTCCCAACGCCCCGGTCGATGCCTCCACACCAGGTATCTCATGTAACTTCGGATGTCCGCCAAATCTTGAACCGGGTTTTCCCACATGCCATAACTCTTCCTCCGGGAAATATCCAGCTTTTGCAAGCACTGCGTAGAGCGCATAACAGGCATGTCCCTTACTTAGAATGAACTTATCCCTGTTTTCCCAGTCTGGCTTGTCCGCATCATATTTCAACACACTGTCAAAATAAAGCACACTGATAATATCCGCCATGGAAAATGCTGCCCCTATGTGACCGCCGCCCGCATGATGCGCAATCTTATATATTGTTTTTCTGATATCCTTAGCGATCTCTTCTATTGTCTCCATATTCAACCTCCATACAGATATACGCGACGGGCATCTTTCCGCGCAAAATCTTCGTTATCTGCATCAAATAAAATTGATATGCTGTTCATCCAGACCATAAAATAGATTTAACAACTCATTTCTGTCATCATACACACAATGGTGTTTACATACCTCCTGAGGATTAAACATCCTGAATTTCTTTGTTGTTTCCTCCGAGAACCATACATCCTTAAAAGACTTCCGGGATATGTCACCTATTTCACCTGCGCTCAGATAAGCTTTGTCATGGCAATAATAGATCCTGCTATTTGCAGCAATTACTGTCACATAATCCTTGATCGCGCAATGCTCATAATTTCTGCCAAACACCGCACTGCTGTCAAAATCACTTTCGTACAGGTTTACTACTTTAAAATTACCTGTATTCTCTTCCATCAGTTTATGTATCTGTCTGATTACTTCCTGTTTGAATGGTGCATGCATTTTTTCAGCATCATTACTCATCAGTGCTGTGTACTTTATATGATTACAGCCGAGCTCCTGCATCTGTCTTCCTGCCTGGTATACCTCCCGATAATTGTCTGGACCAATTACAAAATTAACTCCCAGCTCACAATCCACATTTTTCTTCTTTGCAAAATTTTTTATATTTTCACAAAGTTCTTTAAATGCATCTTCCCTGACTCCCCTGATTTTTGAGTAAGTTTCCGGACAGCCGGATTCCATGGAAATTCTCACCCATTTTGCCATGGAAAGCAATTCTGCCTTTTTACCTGTCAACAAACTTCCATTCGTTATAATAGACAGATCAATCCCGGCATTCAGTACTGCCTCCATCGTTTCCTCAATATATGGATACAGTAGCGGTTCCCCGCCGCCGCTAAAGGTTACTGCTTTCACTCCGATATCTTTAAAATCCCGTATAATCTCCAGCATCTTTTCACGGCTAATCTCATCGGTAGGTTTATACTGGTCTAATTCCAGATAAGGATTTCTGTAATGACAATAATAGCAGTTCTGATTACAGCGGTTCGTAGGTTTTATCCTGACATAAACCGGGGCAATTCTCTCGCCGCGCTTCACTTTATGTACTTCTTCCAAATGTCCGAATATTTTTAAATTACTGTACGGTGATGATTTCATGCCTATATCCAATCTCCTCATATTCCTGTTTTGTGATACTGTAATTTGAACCATAAAAAAAGATGCAAAATATCCATTGTTTTGACAATTTCATATTTTAATTGTCAAGGTTCCATTTTTCTCTGCCAATCTTTTATATAAAATTCACATGCAGTCCCGGATGTTTTAATTCATCCAGGTACTTGTTTATTTCATCAAGCCTGCAGGCCTCCCTGCACACTTTGTTGATGTCCATCTGATTTAACAGCCCATTTATTTCCTGCCGCCTGCTGCCTTCCCATATCTGTTCAAATGGCTGATCATAAATATTTCCATAACACATTTCCTCTGTCCCGATATGCGCCACACACGGCCACACATTTCCTTTTGCATCAATGTGCGTCATAAAAGGCAGTCCATAACACTGTCTATAACATTTTTCATGATGCATCTTTTTCATTGTAGATGCCCTGAAATACACTGCAAAATCATCTGTGGCATACTCTCTTAACTGCTTTTCCAGATCGAGCATTTCCTCGTAATCAATCTCGAATTTATTCTTGCTGTGCAGATGCTGTGAATATGGCTTTACGGTCAGATAATCCACACCGATCTCTCTCAGCGTTCCTGCCATATGAGGAAGCTGCCCCGCATTATCCGGCAGCAGTAAACACTGTACCCCCAGCGTTGTTGTCAGATTTTTATCCCTTTTGAAACGCACTGCCTCACTCAGGTTCTCTTTTACTTTTTCCAGATCATCAGTTTTTCCCTGCTGTATTTTGTTATAGGAATCCGGTTCCATACTGGCGATACTGTAGCGCACCCAGCTAAATGCCCCCAGGCACTCCGTTATCTTTTCCTTCGTGAACAACACACCGTTTGTGCTCATCGCCACATCTACGCCGCAGGACTTTATACCATTTGCAATATCAGGCATATCTTTATTCAGGAGCGGCTCCCCTTCGCCTGAGCAGATGACGCTTTTTAATCCTTTTTTGCCCATGTGGCTGATATCGCGGAGTAGCACTTCTTTATCGAGGAAAGCAGGCTGGTATCCGATGTAGTCAACCGCGCAGAAAACACACCTGTGATTGCATGTGCCGCTCGGCGAAATTTCTATCTCAACCGGATAAATATTCTCACCTTTCAGCCACCGAGCCACGGTTTCCGGATGGTATATTAACTTGTGTGAATCCATTCTGATGTCTTCTGCCATCTGTACTTTCCCCTTTTCTGCATTCCAGTCTATATATTCAACAGCGTCGCCGCATATTTCAGCACATTGACTTTCTCTACTGCTTCCTTATTGCCCACAATATTCGCCCCGAGTGCGCCTGCGATATTGCCCATAAAGGTGCCGAGCTCTGTCGGCGCTCCTGCTGCCGCGTACAGCCCGGCTATGGAGTAAAATGCATCCCCTGCGCCCACAGTATCCTTTACGGTCAGCGTGAATGCAGGACATTCGTGAATGTCCTTACATTTATGAATGTCCTTACATTCGTGAATGTCCTTACATTTATAAATGTCTTTACATTCGTGAATATCCTTACATTCATGAATATCCTCACACTCATGAACACTTCGTCCTTCTATGCCATACGCACCTTCCGAGCCTCTTGTCAGCCAGCCGCCGCACCCGAGATGTGAGCTTAACTTTGCCAGTGCGAAATGTTCCTCTGCCATATCCAACGGATAGGCGAGCTTCAACTCTTTCTGATCCAGCGTAAACGCATCGGCCCTGTTGTATTTTGTGATTATGTTCATTCCATAGTTTGTTGAGTTCGTCTGGCAGTTCAGGACCAGGTACTTTGCCTTTTCCTGTATGAGTTCCCGAATCTCTTCATCTATCAGCCCATGGCCGAAATCACAGAGAAACACCACATCAGACTCTTCCAGTTTTTCTGCAAGTCCTCTGCGGAATGCTTCCCCTGCCTCTTTTTCATAGCGCACCGTCTCGGGAATATTGTTAATGGAGAAAATCTTTCTGTACTCTTCCCTCTTTGCATTTCTGGTGAGATAACGGTGTTTAATGATGGTCGGAAATTCGCTGCTGTAAGTGAACTTTAACCGCATCTTATCTGCAAGTCCGTCAAAGAGCTGCAGCCGCATCTCCTCCTCATTTCCCACAATTGACATGAGTGTCACATTTTCAGTAAAACTGCTCAGATGCCTTGCGACTGCAGCTGCCCCGCCAAGATACTGCTCAGAATATTCCAGCCCCGACGAATACCCGGTATCCTTGCTCATCAGCCCGTGCACGATGCAGTATGTATATTTGTCAATGATCACATCTCCCACAACGAGCACTCTGAGCTTTTCCGCCTTCTCAGCATACTTTTTGATGTCCTCCATGGAATACTTCGTGACAAAGCCTTCCATGTAACGTATCACATCTTCCGGCAGTCCCGAGAGCGCTGTGTTGATCAGCTTTGTGGAGCTGAACACCTCCCCTGTGGTGTATGCCACTTTCCCGCCGTGCTGCTCTACCAGCTCGCGCTCGGCGGTCATCTTTCCTGTGATATCATCGCTTTCTTTTGCGTACTCCTCACCTTTTATATATAAGTCCGGCTCCACACTCTCCACAATGTCGTCAACCGTGTAACCTTCCGAGAGCATCACATAATCCACGCACTCCAGCGCTTCCAGTACTTTGAGTCGCATCTCATCATTAAAATACGGTCTTCCCGGTCCTTTGCGCACAAACTCTGCTGCCGTGATGGACACCACTAAGATATCCGCCATCTGCTTTGCCTGCTGCAGGTGTATGATGTGTCCCGGATGAACTAAATCAAACACGCCATGGCAGAGCGCTATGGTCTTTCCTTCTTTTTTCAGTTTTGGTCTTGTCTCTTCCCTGAATGTAATCTTGTCTACGATCTTTTCCATGGTTGAAGTTAATTCCCCTAACAATTTTGATTCATCTTTCACGCCGCTTTTTAATAATACGGCATATAGTATAACGTCCGCCAGTTAACGGGACTATATTTCACCCCAAAATGCTGGTAAATCCAGATTTGTAAAGCACAGTTATTTAAAACTGTTATGACAGCCATAGTGACAACTATCTTCTGAAAGATATATCTGCCAGGACCTATCTGTTTCCCAGATATCTAAACCAGTCCTGCGTCGCCTCGCCGATGCTGTCCGGTGTCCACACCGGTGCTTCGCGCCAGTAATCAATGTTGTCAAGCACTTTCTGTACGCCTTGCTCAAAAGTGACTTTTGCCTTCCAGCCCAATGTTTTCTCAATCTTCGCGGTATCCGCAAAAGTGCAGTCCGGCTCTCCCGGCCGCTTCGGGATATGTGTGACCTCCCCGCCGAGCAGCTCACACAGTCTGTTCACTGAGTAAGTCCCGCCGCTTCCCACATTAAAGGTATCCTGAACCACATCTGACACCGCCGCTGTATAAAATGCATCCGCGATATCTGTCACATAGGTAAAATCCCTTGTCTGGTTCCCGTCACCCACAACCGTAAATGGCTTTCCAGCAAGCTTCTGCGCAAGAAATACGCCAAATACTGCCCCGTAAGTTCCTGACGTTCTTGACCTTGTACCATATACATTAAATAATCTGAGAGTCACCACCGGCAGTCCATAGACCTGTCCCCAGTGGAGCACAGTCTCCTCTCCAAGCCGTTTTGTCAGTGCATATGGATACTGCGGTCTGATTTCAGCTGTTTCCCTGGTAGGAAATTCATCCGGTATGCCGTAGCAGGATGAAGACGCCGCGTACACAAGCTTTTTGATCCCGGCATTCTTAGCACACTCCACCACATTGAATGTGCCCAGTACATTTGACGAGTAATAGTCATACGGTCTCTGTATTGACGGCACGATATCCGCGAGCGCGGCAAAGTGAAAAATGTAATCCACACCCTCAAAGACAGGCTCAATCGCCTCTTTATTTCTGATATCCATATGATATATTTTCAGATTCTTATTATCCTTTTGATGGTCAAGGTTTTCAGGCCGTCCTGTCGTCCAGTTGTCGATCACCCTTACCTCATGCCCTTCTGCCAGCAGCCTGTCTACCATATGCGACCCGATAAAGCCACAGCCGCCTGTCACTAATGAAACCATGTTGCTCCTCCATTCAGATTGTCGGGACTGATACCAATGAATAGCTCTGTCACCATGTTATTCTGCCATACTAACCCGACTCGCAAATTCGTTACCGGCAGATATTTCTACCAGTCGTCCCACTTACACCTTAACAGCAAAACTTTGCGCAGCACAATCAACTTCTGGTCCGGATGATTGTCACAGCCGCACTCCGTCTCTCTCCATAATCAAGTCAACTATCTGCTGCAGCATCAGATTATGGATGGACTCCACTATCCCATACTTTTCCGACGGAACATACACACTGACTGTCCCTGACTGCTTCGCCTTATTGTCTTCCCTAAAACCTGTAAAGGTGATTATTTCCATATTCTTAGCTTTTGCAGTATTGATGGCATTGACGATATTCTGTGAATTGCCGGAACTGCTGACCGCCACAAGGAGGTCATTTTCCTGTCCAAGAAATTCAAGCGGTTTCGAGAAGACATATTCATATCCATAGTCATTCCCCATGCAGGTCGTCACCGCATTGTCATACAGGCTGCAGGTTTTCATGCCGCCATTTTTCATAAAATCCGCGGTCATGTGGCCTGCTATCGCCGAACTTCCTCCATTTCCAATAAAAAAAATCTGTCCGCCCTCCGCTTTGTGCCTGCTGAATCGTTCAACCAATGCCTGAATCCCATGCGCATAATCTAACTCCCTGCCGTTTTCTATACAAACCTTAGTCTGTTCCAGGGTCTGTATCAGCTCCTTTATGTATTGATCATTCATGTTGTCATCCTACTGTCTTACTTTTCTATTTTCTCCTGCCGGATTTCATTTAAAATCTCCACATTCTGTATCATGACCGGCTTCCCAGTCTGTCTGTACAGCTGTACCACCGAACTGCCGTCCCCATAATACGCATCGCTGAGTACCACTGCCCTGTCCACATCGGCTGTCTCATCGTAGATTCCCCAGCCGCCTGCGAGATACTGTTCTTTCAGCATGATATATTTCTGCAGGACTTCCGGCCGCATGGACTTCATTGTACTCTCAATCAACGGATGCGGGCGCCACAGCAGTGCAGTCTCATCCCGGTTTTCCTCAAATACCCTGAGCACGTTCTCAATCTTGTCCACCCATTTTTCATTATGGGCAAGCAGTGCCGCGACTCCGGTATTGTATAAAATAATCTTTTTCCAGCTTTTGTTAGGCTTCTCAATCACTTTCATCCATTCCTGTGGGATATCCAGCTCCTCTTTCTTCGTAGAAAGAACCCTGTCATACTTTGGCGAGCCGAGTCCCAAAAACTTCTGTTCCAGATATGCCCTGTCCAGATGCCTCCCCTGCAGGCCGTGTTTTTTTGCAGCTTTCAGATATTCATTGATGTAAATCTGCCTCATATCTTCTGACTGCACAACCACCTTGTCTGCATTGATGATACCCGGCATAAAACAGAAGTGCTTCATATTTTCTATCACCTGTTCGTTGTCTGGTTCCACCTCATCCAGCACAAAATATGGAATGTAGATCAGCTTCTCTGTATACTTTTTGAGATTTCCCGAGAAGAAATCCGGGTGCACGCTCGTGACCAGGTTCCAATTGTCATAGGCATTATGTATATAAATCATATCTGGCTTACGTTTTTCAAAATCGTATTCATCATATCTTGTGATTGGCACATAATCAGGATACTGATCAGCCTCATAGTGCATTTCGCGGACGCTTCCATCCGGGTTCTTATCATAATATGGTATCGGAATGACATACGCGTCACAATGTTCATCCTCATCGGCTGCCTTCCACACACTTTCCAGACTGTCCCACATGCTTGCCTTGTATGGGAGAAAAACTGCCTCTCTTTTGATTGGAACATCATTTTTCAGGCTGTTCGCCGCCTTGATCAGCTTCTGCCGCAATCGCTTATATACCTTATTTGCATTGAGTTCTCTATCGTCATTGAGTTCTTCGTGAATCTGATAGGTCAGTTCACAATACTCCTCCAGAAGCAGTACGGTCGGATGTCCTTCTCCTTCGGTATTCTCGATTAATGTGCCTAATGTAATCCCGCCGTTCTGGCATTCCTCCAACAACTCCAGCGCCGACGGAATACAGTCCTGCTCTATGAACTTTTTAATCTGGTCATGTGCCTCTTCCATCTGCGTGACCAACGCTTCCGCCTGCTGCTTCTGTGCCTTTCTCATAATCTTCCTCGTTCAAATTTTTCGCATATTGATCATTTGTGAACTTAGCAGGTCTTAGTCTGCGTCTTTTGCAGACTTAGAGCTGGTTCTCATTACTTTTTAGACGCTGTCTTCCTCGGAGAATGCCGCCCTTTGGCATTCTCTTAAAAACTTAGCAGGTCTTAGTCTGCGTCTTTTGCAGACTTAGAGCTGGTTAGTTTTTTATCATACGCGTTATCAGGACATTTCTGTCTGTCAATTGTATGCACCGCATACAATTTGACTTCGCTCCGCATAAGCCGCGGTCCTGGCATACCTGAAAACTGTCAGTGCACAGTTTAGCTAATGCCGACTGTTTGCTTTTGGAACCGTGAAGAAATAACATTGCTGTACTGCACAGATTATTTCTTCACGATTCCAATCCGACTTCGTCGGATTTTCTATGTTAATGTACACTCTCTGCGATCCGCTTTGCGGTAAAATCATCTTTCGACCATTCATTCTCAGATGCGTACAGATTAACCATTCCTTTTTGTCAGATACTTTTGTTGTATATTTCTTGCAGAGTTCAAGGCAATCGTTGTCTTCAAGCCACAGCTTTCACACACAAATTCTTTTCCCTGCCTTTTCCCTTCCGCACCGCACGCAGAACATATACTTCCTGTGCGGCTGGAGCTGATCTCCACTAAATCTATGGAATGAATCTTGCACTTATAGGCAAGTCTCTCCCTGATATAACTGTTAAAATTTCTCGAAAGCTTCCTGTTCGCTGTTTTGGAATAAATCTTTGTCCTATTCTTCGTGACAGGCTTCGTTATCACGACTCTGACAGGCTTTTCGACCTTGAGCATTCTGTTGATTTCAGAATTTATAAATGTTGTTGTCCTTATCTTTTCTTTCTCTTTCTGCCTGTCATATTTCTGTTTTCCGAGATTGTTGGCCTGAATCTTCTCAGCCTTTTTTGTATCACCATTCCCGGCGCTCTGCATGTAGACTGTATATATTTTGCGGCGTTCCCTGTTTTTCTTTGCAAGCCGCTCTGTCTCCGGGCTTGTCAGCTCTTCCAGCGCCTCCCCATAGATATGCCCGTTGGACAGTGTGAACATATCTTTGCTGCCTATATAGACGTAAATTGTGCTGGTATAATCCCGATGTCTTTTAATCTTTGTCTCAACAGGCACTGCGAGCACGACATCATTTTGTCTGATCTGTATCTGCAGCTGTCTGTCAAACATACGGTCATCCCTCAGTGGTATGGAAATCCTCTTTCGGGGAATCCTGCACACAATGCGCATCTCGCCGTCCTTGTAGGAATAGCCATTCGGCGATATGCGAAAAGAATCCGTGCAGTCCGTCCTGGGCTGTGTCAGATATCTTCTGGTAAGCCTGCACAGGAGATTGTTCAGACGCTTTACGTCGATATCAAGTCCCCTTGCATTTCTGGGCATTTCGTAATCCTGATGGTTTAAAATAGCTGCGTACACACCGTTCATCTTCAACACGGTCCTGAGATAAAGCTTGTCGTCATCACTCAGGTTTTCATTGGCGGTGACACACTCGCCAACTTTGTTTTTCACAGTGCCCCAGCTGCACTTGATATTTGTGACAGCCTCCGCAATCGCGAGCTCATAGTACACAACCGGGAGATTTAACTGCTCCCGCAGTCCGCAGCGGCGCATCTCGTTTAAGATATTGTAGACTGGCGTCAGATTATTTACATTCTTAACCCCCGAATACTTCCCGTAAACGTAGTTTTTGACCTTGCAGTAATCAATGGCGATGCCTTTCAGGAATGTCATCGTCTCCTCCGGCAATGGTTCGCTGTACTGCCAGACCGTTTTTGTCACTGTGCTGTCCGCGGACACTGTTCCCATCTCTCTGTCCTTTTCTGTGGTATCCGCGCATTCTGAAATGCTGCCGATATCACACGATACAACTCTACTATTCAGATATAAATAGTAATGAATCTCATAAAATTTCGCAGATTATACTGTTCTGCGAAAAGACGTCCAAGATATGAAAATCGAGGCTTTATTTCGCTGACTGACCATAAATCTGACCACATATAGAAAAAGTGTCATTGCTATTCATGTTCTTTGTTTTTTCATTGATATGACCTTGACCACAAAATAGACCATAAATTTTTGATACGCATTTCGTTGTTGATTTTTCCCGTAAAATAGCCTGTTTTCGGATTTTTTGCCAGCTATTTCCTATGTGTTTTTGAAAAAAAGAATTGTCAATTGGGTTAAAACATGATAGACTATTGTCGATATAAAAAGTGAAATGAAACAAAATGGGTAAAATTTCGCAGAACAGTATAATCTGCGAAATTTTGCATATTTATCAAGAAGAAAAATTTACAGAACACATGATTTTATACAAAAAAAGATGTAAAATACGCATTGCTTTAGCAATTATATATTTTACATCTTTTCTTATATCATTGATTCAATTCCGTGTCATGTTGCCGCCAACGCAAAATTACTATTGTAAACATCGTCATCTTTACAGAAATAAATCTATATTCCATACCGCTGCACCACAGCCTCCGCGATCGTCTTCTCTCACCCCGCTTGTTGTACTCGTTTCCGCGCCAGATCTTCATTTCTATGATAAACTGTTCCCCCTGATAATCCACGATCACATCCGTGCGCCTAAGAAACTGTGGATTCCGATTCACGGATCAGGAGTGCGTCATACTGCGCATTCCGTGAGAATATGATTCAGGAGAATGAGCATCATTCATTCCACTATTCATAAATTCGAAATACCTTCCCATCCCGGACCATAACCGGTATCACATCAATCGGCGCCGGAACAGTCACAGTCTGTCCGCCCTCATAGACCTTGTGCGTGTAGGCATCTGTCCACTGCGCTCCTCTGGGCAGATAGATTGTCCTGCTGTCCGCACCAGCCTCCATAACAGGCGAAACCAGCAGATCTGGTCCAAACATATAGGAATCCTCCACTTCCCAGCTTGCCGGGTCTCCCGGAAAATCATAAAACAGCGGGCGCATCACAGGCGATCCGTTCTCGCTCGCCTGTCTCATACATTCGCGGATATATGGTCTTAAGTTTTCCCTGATGAACAGATATTTCTTTAAAATCTCATAATTATCCTCTCCAAAGCTCCACACCTCGTTGTCCTGTCCGCTCGTCAACTGGCGCACGCCATTGCGGAACTCCTGCTCCCTCTCATACCACGGGGAGCGCTCTCCATGCATACGGAATACCGGGCAGAATGCCCCCCACGCAAACCAGCGCACGAGAAGCTCTCTAAACGCAGGATCACTGATATCCCCGCCCAGAAATCCACCGATATCGGAAGTCCACCACGGGATACCTGCCATCCCCATATTCAACCCGGCCTGCAGCTGCTCCCGCATAGCGCGGAACGAAGAACAGATATCGCCCGACCATGTGAGCACGCCGTATTTCTGGCTGCCGGCCCACGCACAGCGCACGAGACTCATAATGTCCGTCTCCCCCTCAGCCCTGAGTCCTTCGTAAAATCCCCTGGCATAACCCACCGGATAGGTGTTGGTACACTGCAGTGCCGGGCCCGCATAGTAGCGGTAGTTGTCAAAATCATATGGTCCGTACTCCGGTTCCGCCTCATCGAGCCAGAAGCACCGGATCCCATACTTGTAATAATTCTCCTTGCAGCGCTCCCACACAAACTTCTGTGCTCCCGGGTGTGTCGCATCATAAAATACCGTGTTTCCCATCCATGTCATGTGATTCTGGTTTCCACGGTCGGCGTTCACCAGATAACCCATGTCACTCATTTTTCCAAAATTCTCGCTCCGCTCGTCCACGGTCGGCCAGACAGACACGACCGTCTCAATGCCAAGCTCCTTTAACTCCCTGACCATCGCCTCTGGATCCGGCCAGTCAAGCGGTTCGAATTTGAAATCGCCCTGCATCGTCCAGTGGAAAAAGTCGATCACAATCGCATCCATCGGAAGTCCGCGCTTCTTGTGCTCCCTCGCAACTGCCAGCAGCTCGTCCTGTGTGCGGTAGCGGAGCTTACACTGCCAATAGCCAAGACCGTACTCTGGCATCATGGGCGTCCGGCCTGTCGCAAGTGAGTACTGCGCCTCAATCTCAGCCGGCGTATCGCCCGCCGTGATGAAATAGTCTAATTTCCTGGTGCTCTTTGCATGCCACTCTGTCTTGTTTGTGCCGAACGTGGCTGTGCCGATGGCAGGATTATTCCAGAAAAATCCGTATCCTCTGCTCGACACCATAAACGGCACACTCGCCTGTGAATTTCTGTGCGCCAGCTCAAGAACTGCGCCTTTTTTGTTCAGATTTTTCTCCTGATACTGCCCCATACCAAAGATTTTCTCATCGTCAAACGCCTCAAATCTTGCCGTGAGCTCGAAGTCCGTACCACCCGGAACCGGCTTCAGCTCCCTCGCCACAATCCGCAGCGGCACACAGTATCGGTTGATTCTGTCGCGCGTGCGCCAGTACTCCTCCGTCAGGAGTTCGCCCTTCTGGTTGTAAAAAGAAATCCACCCTTCATGAGACACCTTCGCCGTAATCTTTCCGTTGGTGATGCGCGCCTGTGTCGCCGTCTGATGGTACTTTGCATACTCTGCGCCCCTGTACCACGGATCTGTCACATCAACTTCCTCGAAGGTAATCTGCGGTGTGATGTTCTCCATTTCTTCTGTGAGCGCCCAGTCGTTTGTGTCCATATGCGGCACTGCGCTCATGCGCACGCGCAGGGAGTTTGCTCCCCACGGCTCAATCCACACAAAACTTTTTCCCTCCGCTATCACCAGTTTGTTTTCCTCTTGATATAACTGCATCCTGTAACCTCCAATCTTCAGGATAATTCCCTGACTTCTCAAATCCTGTATTACAATATTATCTTATCTCATTTTTAACCATCACACAGCATCGCCATACTTCAACCCATTTGAACCCGTGGCCAGATAAAATCTGCCAAACACACGGCAGTCCCCGTCAATGCTGTTGATCTCACCGTACATCTGCCTGTCCGTGTTCAGCCGCTCATAGCTCGCTCCCTCGTCAAATGTCCTGTAAAAACCATACGCTCCGTCGATGATACCGCTCAGATAGATCGCTTTATGATCCTTATAGTAGTCACTCTCCGGTGAGAGCAGCCCCAGTCCCATCCGATATATACTGTCGCCCTCTTTGCTCAGCCTTGTCGTTTTTATGACATCTGTGTCAGAATTATATTCGAGTTTCCACAGTCCGTTCTCCCCGAGCGCCATGTAAAATACGCCCCGCTTTCCCGTCTCCGCGCGCACTTCCGTCTTGTTGGCACAGTCGATCAGCCCAAAGTGCACCTTCGGGAAATCTATAGGAAGCAAACGTTCGTGGTAGGTACTTCCGCCGTCCTTGCTGACATAAAAATCTGAGTGATCACCGAAAGCATAGAAAATGCTGCTGTCCACCCTGTCAGAAAAGACCTTGATATCGCCCTGCGTCTTCCGCGCTCCGTCCGCTGTGTAGACGCTGCAGATTGAAAAACTGACACCCGTGTCATGACTTACGATCATTCTGCTCACCGGAAGGTCTATGCCATCCGCAACCGACCACACAATATGTCTGCAGTCCGGCGACATCGCCACCCAGCCCGAGTTGACATTCGGATTCTCTATATTTCTCAACGCCTCGTCCAGTTCACTGCTCAGGCCAAACGGCATGTCAAGTCTGGTAAATGTACGCCCCTGGTCACGCGAGAGAATCAGCCCGCCCCTGGTCTTACCCTTCCAGTTGCCGCGCGGCGTCACGACAAGGACATTGGGGTTTTCGTCCGAAAAATCTGCGTTGATGCATGTGATGTACCGATTCCCAGCATCGTCTGCAAACGAGTTCGCACAGGGCTTGTCCAATTCCGTAAAAGCAAATCCGCCGAGATCGCCCACAATATCAATCACCTGAACACCGCCTTTCGGCATGGCGTACACATTCAAATGCACTGTTTCTTCAATACCGTCACACCAGTCTGTAAAACAGCACTTCCTGTCCCTCAGATTCCGCGTCCGAAAAACGCCTGTCCCCGTATTAAACCACGCCTCATTGTCGTCACAGGGATTGATCTTGAAATCGCTGAGCCAGTGGATCAGAGAATGTCCCCCGTTGCATTCCGGCCGCATATAGGGAGCCCGAAACGTCATTTCGCCCTCCTCCAGATCATAGAGAATCTGCTGCCAGCTCTCCCCATAATCATAAGACCGGAAGACACTGTCCCCATCATCTTTCACTATGGTAGAACACACGACCATTCCCGGCGTCTGCCGGGACACATCAATCCCCGAAAATCCAAAATCGAGCGGTCCTGTTTCCGAAATGCTGTCCAGACCAATTCCGAGCGCTTTCCCTGCAGCCACAGGCGTGATTTCTTTGTATTCCCCGATTCTGCCATCTTCGAGAATCTCATAGCGCGCGATCCTGCCGTCGACCGTGTCCCCAGAGTCGCAGCTGTAACCATTTTCGATCACATAAGACCGCCTCCCGGTGGAGGCAAAGGTCACATACAGATATCTTCCGTCCGATGCACACCTCTGCGCCACCAGCCCATTCAAACGACAGCCTTCAACAATATTGCTTCGCGGTTCAGGGAGCTGCTCGAAATGTCCGCCATCATCATAAGTAACATACAGACTATGCCCTCTTCTGTTTTTATCACGATCTATCCCAGTCACGCCCGCAGAGGATACCACCAGCGCATTGCCAACCTGTACGACAAATGCCAGATACTCCTCCGGCAGCGCGCCGAGCTTTCGCCACTCTCTGCCCTGATCACGTGTAACCCACAATCCTTCCTGCTGGCTTGCATAGTACAGTTTCTGCGGATTCTTCTGATCCACGATCAGTCTTTCCCCGGTTCCCCTGCCATTCAGATTTCCGTGAACCATCACAGGTATCCGCTCATACCGGAAATGTTCCCCGCAATCCTCCGAGATTGCCAGCACACCGGACTTTTCTGCATTGATGCCGCATGCGACGTACAACATCGCTGGATTCGCATCATCGAGCGCCATAGAGATCGGAAATGTCTCACTCAGATCGCGCATGGTGACATGGGGTATCAGGCTGACCCATTCCTGCTTTCCTGCGTCAAAACGGTATGTGCCGCCAATGTCCGTTCTGGCATATAAAATATCCTTTTTCTTCCTGTGATACAAAAATCCCGTGACATAACCGCCGCCTGGTATCGGGAGATTTTTGTATTCATATGAAATCTGCTTCATGTAAAGTCCTCCATTTGTGAGATATACTGCATAGTCCATAAAAACGTGTCGTTGAGATACTGAATGAAAAGATTTTACCATGAAGCCCCGCAAATAAATACCCGCCAGATTAGTTCCAATTCCCGTAAGTTTTGTATATTAAGACTCCGGCTCCCGCAGCTGCGTCATGCCGCCGACCAGAATCAGTCTGTTATCCGCATAAATCCCCGGAAACTGGCTCATACTCAGCGGATTCATCCCGCGCCCTGCCTCGATCGTGTATCCGGGACGATTGTACGTCTCGATAAACCAGTCCTTATAGCCGGCGTAACCCGACGCGTAAGGCGTCTCCTCCACCTGATAACCGCTGACCCTGCCAAAATATTCCGCGATGCGTCTTGAACGCTCCGGTTCGTAGTCAAGATACTTCCAATATATGACTTCTCCCTGCGTGTGATAGGCGAGTATCAGCTGGAAATCATGGGCCGTCGTGAAGTGATACATATTGATGCTCTCGATTGCTGTCAGTGGTGCTTCCCCGACAAAATCCCTCGGCGCAGGAGATGTGTAGCCCTGCGTAAATTTGATCTCCCTTGCCCTTTCCCAGCTTGCCGGGAATTGAAGATTCAGATCAATTCCGTTAATATTTGCCTTCCAGCCATCAGGATAAGGGATCGAGGGATAATCCGATGAGATTGCCTTCGCCTGCTCGACATACTCCTCGTTTCGAATCATACCGTTTACAAGGTCTGCACCGTCCGGATTGACCATCGGAATCAGATACAGGCTGTATTCGTTAAAAAGTGCCTCCGCATCTTCCCCATAGAGTTCTTCTCCCTCCGCGTAAGCTTTTGCGTATGCCTCCGCAAACTTCAGCAATATCGGCGTCGTGATCCACTCGTTGGCATGGAAGCAGGCATTGTAACAGACCTGTGTTGGGCCTTCTCCAAACTGCAGGTAGCACACCTCCCTGCCCATCACACTTTTTCCGATGCACCCCGAGATCAGAAACGGATACCGGACCTTCAATCCTTCCAGGATAAAATCGGTAAGACACGACGTGTATGGCACACACTCATCCACCAGCGCAAAAGAAAAAGGAACGTAAATCCGCGTCCCTATCTGTAAATCCATGGCGTCGAGCGACGGATTTGCCGTCAGTATGGCTGACACCTGTGTATCATATGTATCCGCTATCCCCCACAGTGTCTCTCCCGATGTGATGACATGTGTCGTATAGCCCTTGAGATAGGGAATCAGCTTCGCCCACGCTGCCCTGTCCGCATAGCAGCCGACTCCCTCTCCCATAAACGCTCTCAACGCATTGCAGGTTTCCCTGCCAAACTGGCCATCGACCAATACCGGAAAACCTGCTCTCTTCAAAGCCAGCTGCAGATACGCTACAGCAACACCCACATCCCCAACATAAATATTGCGCATAACCTCATATTCCATCAAACCATTTATTTGTATAATCTATGCCGGGAATCAGGCATCCATGCATCAAAATCGCCATGCCTTCTCAAAGAAGATTTCTTTTACACTATTTTGCTGAGACTTTCCTGAATCCCTCTCACGACCTCCGGCTTATTCATGGAATAGACATGGACATGCTTGATTCCGTTCGCGATCAGGTCAATGATCTGGTCAGTGGCGTAGATGATGCCTGCCTGCTGCATCGCCTCCGGGTTATTGCCAAAGCAGTCCACAATGCTCCGAAACCGTATCGGCATGTTGCATCCCGACAGTTTTATCGCATTCTGCAGCTGGGACGGTCTTGTGATCGGCATAATCCCCGGAATAACCGGAACATTGATTCCGGCCTCGCGCACCCTGCAGAGGAAATTGTAGAAAATATTGTTGTCAAAAAACATCTGTGTCGTCAGAAACGCACAGCCCGCATCGACTTTCCTCTTCAGATTCCGGATATCCTCCTGCGTGTTCTCCGACTCGACGTGTCCCTCCGGGTAACATGCACCGCCGATACACATGCCGCCGAACTCCCTGATGTCCGCCACAAGCTCTGACGCATAGTGATAGTCTGTAAAAGGATCCCCCTCGAAATCCTTCGGTCTGTCACCGCGGAGCGCAAGTACATTCTCAATGCCTGCTGCCCGCATCTCCTCCAGCGACTGCCGGATTCCCTCCCTGGTCGCACCGACACAGGTCAGGTGCGCGATTGTCGTAACACCGTACTCCTCCTGGATTCCTTTTGCAATCTTTAGCGTGTTGCCGCGCGTGCTCCCGCCGGCACCGTATGTCACGCTCATGTAGCTCGGCTTTAACTTCGCAACCCCATACGCTGCCTTCTGCACTGCCTCATAGTTTGACGTGACCTTGGGCGGAAATACTTCAAAGGACAGTGTCACATCATTTTTTAATAAAATCTCGTCTAATTTCATTGTTATACTCCCTTTTATATCTGTTTTTTATCCAGTTTTTCCTCAAACACTTCCTCCGGAACAGGTTTGCTGTAGCGGTATCCCTGCGCCACATAAGCGCCGATCTCCATCATGAGCTCCGTGTCATTCTCATTCTCTACACCCTCACACACAACCTGCGCGTCCAGATCCTGCGCCAGATTCACGATGTTTTTCATAATTTTTACCTGTCTCAACCGATTTTCGTTGTTTAGCAGGAATGAGCGGTCAAGTTTGATGACCGACGCCGGAATCTGCTCAAAGACGCCAAGTGATGAGTAGCCTGAGCCAAAATCATCAATTGAGAGGCGGATTCCCTTTTTGCGCAGTATCTCGACAGTCTCCTTCACCTTATGCTGCTGAAGCTCCTCCACGACAAGTGTCTCCGTGATCTCAACCTCGATATACTCCTTGGGAATCTGATATTTGTCCATCACAGCCTCAAACTGCTCCGGAAAATTCTCCCTGGTAAAATGAATCCTTGAAAAATTGCAGGAAATCGGCACAATCCGCTTTCCGGCATCCATTCGCCGTCTCAACAGTTTACATGCGCACTCCATGACAAAGAAATCAATCTCCGTTATCCTTCCGGTCTGCTCAAAATAGGGAACAAAATATCCCGGTGCCCTGATCGCACCGTTATCCGTCGGATCCTTGAAACGCACGAGCGCCTCCGCGCCCACAATCTGCTCACTTCTGATATCCACCTTTGGCTGATAATACGCCACAAAATCTTTATTGATATCGACGGACTCCAACAGTTTTTCCCTGTCATGATTCTCTTTCAACTGGACGCGGAGATTCTCATCGTATATCCGAATCTCGTTGCTGTAACTGTTTTTCAATAAGTCGGAAGCCTGTACCGCATAGGAAATGGACACCTGCATATCATCACTTCCCGATGGAATGCAGCAGACTCCCATTGTGATGGGCATTCGCATATCAGCCATCTCATAGATGCGCTGCGTAATCTTATCCTCCAGCCCAGCCAGCCTTATCTCCAGCTCAGACAGGCTGTCATAACGCACAAACAGCACAAAATGGTCTCCCTGGCTTCTGGCATACAGTTCCTTGTCATTGTCAATATCTTCTGCCAGCATACGCACTATCAGCTCCAAAATCTTCTGCCCCGCATGCCATCCATACAGTGTGTTGTACCGCCTGAACTGACAGACATCCATGTAGACGACCGCATATTTCTGATTCCTGTCTGCCGCAAGTTTCTGCTGCGCCCTGTATTTCAGATAATTCAGATTCCAGATGTTGAGTTCCGGATCCTTGTACATCAGCTTCTGGATCCGTCTGCTGTCGCGGAGCATGTGCAGCATCACGAGGACTATACAGACTGCGATCACGATCACGATTGCGACAATCAGCACACTGTGGGACCTGATAAAGTTCTCCACACTGTTTCTCGCAAAGAGATTATCCCTGAGCATATAATCATTCACCATCTTGTCGCTCACTTCGGGCAGTTCCTTGTTCAAAATGCTGAGCAGCGGCGAATCGGCATCATCTCTCACTGCCATGTAAATGACATGCGCATCGTTTAACACACTGCGGATCTCAAGCTTGTTCAGCCGCAGATTCGATCCGAGCAGATATTCCGACAGATAGCCGTCGCAGATTGCAGCGTCTGCCTCCCCCTCATTAACCGCATACAGACATTCCAGCTGCGAGTCAAAGATCAGAATCTGAGCGTCTTCGTTCACCAGAGCAGCGATATTTTCCTCCTCGTTACCGTTTTTTACGGCAGCCAGCACCTTGATCTCGTTTGCAGTGCTGTCCCGATCCATGATGACCACGTGCGGCACCTTCGCATACGCTTTCGTCACCACAACACCGGAATTCCGCATACTCTTGGGTGTGTCTCCGCAGTAATTGAGCAGGTCAATTCTCCCGTCTTTCAAGGCCTGCTTTGCCTCGTCCATATTTGTCATTTTGACATAGGTAAACGTCAGTCCGGTAAGCACAGCCGTCTCGTCGAGAACGTGCTTTGTCAGCCCGTGATATGTCCCTTCATTCTCATAAGAAAACGGATAATAGCCATCAAAATAGCCGACTGTAATGTTCTTCTTTTCTTCGATATAATCCTTTTCTTCCTGCGACAGCAGGATCGTCTGATCCAGTCTGCTGTCATAATATTTCGCGATGAGTTCGTTTTCGAGATCCGGACGTTTCATCTTGATATCCGCGATGCCCTGGTTTAACTCCCGCATCACTTCATCATTTCCTTTATAAGAAATATAATAGATCGGCATCGGCGCAAAACGTCCTATGATCCGCTGCCCCTCCCTGATCTCTGTCAGGGAATGCACCATCGCATCAATCTGCTGTTCCGCGAGCGCCGCCTGAAGCTCTGCGGTATTGTCATACTCTTTGACAACCGGATTACGGATCCCATGGTCAGAAAGATACTCATAAAATTCTGCCTTTCTGATATACGTCTTCACTACACCATACGTAATCTGCTCCATCGCGCCGAAATCTTCATAGGGAAGACTGCTCCCGCCATTTACCGCAATCGTTCCAAACGTATAGCCGCTCGCAAGATTTGCGTACTGATAAATCTCTGCCCTCTCACTGGAAAACTGCGCAGAACCGACCAAATCAATTTTCCTGTCTGCAAGAAGCTGCAGCGCGGCGTCCCAGCTGTCACACTCCACGTACTCGACTTCCCAGTTAACATAGTCGCAGAGTGTCTCCAGATACTCCACATCCATGCCTCCATAAGTTCCGTCCTCGTTCTTTTCATTGTAACCTTCCATAGGAAAAAAACCGACTTTCACAGTGCGTTTCTGCGCACCATACACCTGTGATATGCCAATCCCGTCTGCCATACTGCAGACGCAGAGGATGATCAGCACGGCAGACACTGCCAGACTTGTCCTGATGTTCCTTACCTTTCTTCGCTCATTGTACATCATTATTACCTCGTTATATTAACCCGCGGGCAGCCCGCTTTGACATGTCACGTCATGTTATGACCCGAACTGCTCCTTTGCTCTCGTGTACATTATAACATGTCCCAGGACATTTTGAAACGAAAATTTCATATATTTGCCAAACTATAATCCCGTTTGAAGGACTGTATCATTGCACAATATCCACAACACTGCCGACAACAATCACTGCCGGTGTCTGTATCCGGGCTTCCTCCGCCTTAGCCGCAATGTCCGACAGCGTCCCCCGCACAGTCTTGACATTCGAGTCAAAACCGCCGTGGATCACGGCCGCAGGTGTGGAGGCTTCCTTTCCTGCGCGCATCAACGCTTCCGCAATCTGAGACAAATGACCATATCCCATCAAAAACACAAGCGTCCCTTCCAGCCGGGCAAGCAGTGAAAAGTCAATGTCCTCTTCCAGATTTCTGTCCTGATTTCCAGCTGCGGTATGCCCTGTGATCACATGAAAACTCCTGCTAAGCTCCCTGTGCGTCACCGGGATTCCTGCAAACGCCGGGACTGCGATACAGGAAGTGATCCCGGGAATGTAGTCTGCATGGATTCCTGCTTCCCGGAGCGCTGTCATCTCCTCCATCCCTCTGCCAAACACAAACGGATCGCCGCCCTTTAAGCGGACGACCAGACCACCCTCCCGCGCCTTTTGAACCAACAGTGCGTTGATCTGCTCCTGCCGCATACTGTGCTTTCCGCTCCGCTTTCCCACATAGATCCGCTCACAGCTCTCCGAGGCATGTTCCAAAAGCCTCTGGTCAATCAGATCGTCATATACCAGAACTTTTGCACGCCGTATCGCGCGGAGTCCCTTTAATGTGATCAGATCATAGCAGCCGCAGCCTGCACCGACAAGCAATACTCCCTCCATGACTGCCGCGGACTCTTTTTTCTCATCCCGCATATATTTTTCCAGCTGCCGCATGGTCTCAGATTCATCAAACACCGCATTTCTGTCCATGCATACCCTCGCCATGTCCTTCAAAAAGGCGGCACGCCCTGCACTGTCCCTGATCAGTTCTTTTGCCAGCGGTCTTAACCTGTTCAGGTAATCCAGAATTTCCTCCATATCCGCCGGTATCAGGGATGCAATCTGACTTCGAAGCGAAGCTGCCGCCTCCGGGCTTGCACCCTCTGTCGAGATGCCGATGCTGAGTTTTCCCTCCCGCACAAGCGACGGAAAGATGAAACTGCACGCTTCCCTGTCGTCCACCACATTGACAAGAATCCCTTTTTCCCTGCAGAGCTTTCCGATCTCCGCATTCACTTTCCCGTCGTCCGACGCGGCGATAACAAAACTCATATCGGTCAGGTCCCCGGGTTCAAACCCTCTCTTTATGACACGAATGTCATTTTTATTTTGAAAAACAAACTGCTCCAGCTCCTCTGATACCTCAGCCGCCACAACCCACAATTTTGCTCCATACGGCAGCAGCTTTTGCAGTTTGTGAAACGCAATTCTGCCGCCGCCCACTATCAGACCATTCTTTCCCTCAATATCCATAAAAAAAGGAAAATATCCCATCTTCTCTCTCCCTTGTTTTCTTATTGCCGCTTCCACGCAAAAAACAGAATCTCCAGTATCGCATAAATCGCCGGCTGGTGTATCATATAGATTTCAAAAGAATGTTTTCCAAGCCACTCAGCCGGCAGCAGCGCACTCTTTTCAAAGAACCGCATAATCCTCTTTCCGCAGAGAAACCGGTATGTAAAATATCCTGCCATGAACAGAAATCCCCATGGCAGCAGCGAAAAATAATCCGCCGAGTAAAAACCTTTGTGCGGAAAGCCGAGATAAGTCGAAAAAATATCGCGATACAGCACCTCCGGAATTCTGATAAAATTCCACTTTTCAAAACCGAGATACCCTGCATTGATATTTTTTGTCAGAAAAAACAGCAGGCCGCTGACAGCCATTCCCAAGGCCGCCGGAAGCCTGTGCAGCCACCTGTCAAGCACATTCATCAGCAGCATACATGAGCCTGTGAGCGTCAGCACACCGAAAACGACTCTGTTCTGCGGCATGGTAATCAAGGTCGCCAGCGTAATCACAGCGCCGCCGAGAAAGACCGTGATGCCCCGTTTCCACGCACGACTGCCGAGTGACCAGCAAAAGCCTGACAGAAAGATAAACGTCCAGCAGATTCCCTGCTGCCAGACATAAGCGCCCTCTGACTTGTACCAGCTCCAGTCCGTCTGATACAGATAGACCAGATCCCATACGGTGTGGTAGGCAATCATATTCAACAGCGCAATCCCACGAATACCGTCCAGCTTCTCATACCGCTTTTTTTCTGTATTATGATTGTTCGTCTTTTTCATAATGATTCCCTTCACATGCTCCATTACACATATCCATCGTTTGAAAACACCTTTCTTTCAAAATTTATCCCCCTCAATCTCTGCCTGTCTATCTCTACTATATACCAGGTCTGCACTTAAAACAACATCTACAGCGATTCCGTATCTCCATCGCTCCAATATCTTTCATTTTTAGAGATATCCACTTCTATATTACAATAAAAAAGAACTGTCAGGTCATAATTGGTTAGCAGTTTCCGAATCAACGGTCCCATAATTCATGCATCTCTATCCTGTCGTGTTTATGGGACTTTGATAATACATTCATACAAAGGAGAAAACTATGGGAAGACATGGAGAAAACATCAGACACCGGAAATCTGACGGCAGATGGGAAGGACGCTACAAAGTGTACCACGAAGAAAAAAAAGGTTATGTATACCGCTCTGTATACGGGCACACATATGCCGAAGTCAGGGAGAAGCTGACAATCAAACAGCTGACTGCCAGAAAAATCATTTCCGGCGACAGTTCAAATGAATTGTTCAACACTGCCCTGTTTTCACAGGCCGCCAATGAATGGCTCGGAGTGATCAGGGAAAAATGCAAATACTCAACCTACGTAAAATACGACACGGTCTACCGGACACACCTTGCCGGTCTCTTGGGTGACTGTCCTCTGACCGATATTACAGATACCCAGCTGCAGGCGGAGATTTCAGACGATTTGTCCGAAAACCTACAAAAAAGTATTTACTGTGTTGCAAATCAGATCCTGCGCTACGCAAACAGTCATTACCGGATCAACGTACCTATGCTGACACGCATATCCACACACGCAGAGAGAAGGTCGATTGAAACACTCTCCGTGGCGGAACAGGCAAAGCTTTTCGACTGCATCCACACCGATACAGATAAATACAAAATCGCAATTACCTTCTCGCTCTGCCTGGGATTGCGGCTGGGCGAAATATGTGCCCTAAAATGGACAGACATCGATTTTTCAAACTTGACAATGACCATAAACCACACTGTACAGCGGATCACTTCCATGGGCATCGCAGACGAGACAGCAAAGACAAACCTCCTGGAGGGCGCTCCCAAAAGCGACTGCTCAAAGAGAATGATCCCCGTAACCGGCGAACTCCTGCAGATGCTCGACAAAATCCACAGCAGCGAGCCATATATTTTCGGCGGTGAAAAACCGCTGGAGCCGCGGACAATGCAGTACCAGTTTAAGCGGATCTTAAAAGAAGCTCTGATTTCCGACAGGAATTTTCATATCCTGCGCCACACATTCGCGACAAACTGTGTCGAAAAAGGGATTGATGTAAAGAGTCTCAGCGAAATCTTAGGGCATTCTGATGTAAAGATTACTCTAAACCGTTATGTTCACCCGACCATGGATGCCAAGCGACTGCAGTTAGAACAGCTGATTCGCTTTTACAGTCAGATATGTGAGCAGGCGCGTTAAGCGCCTGTCTCTGTCATCACTTTGACGTACTCCTGTGTCTTGTCCCGCATCAGCAGCAGCCCCTGCTCCAGCGCATCCAGCGAGAGGCTATGTGTGATGCACTGTTCGGGGTGAATCTTTTCCCCCCGCAATTTGTCAAGCACATAACACCAGTCATCTTCCCTGTCGTGTTTGAACGAAGAATTCCAGCTGCCCCTGACCGTCAGCTGGTCGCGCAGGATTTTCCAGTATATATTTTTTTCAAACAGCATATCCGAAGCCGGATTTCCGACAAGCTGCACGGTTCCGCCTGGCGCCGTGCACATGACCGCGCTTGTCACCGTCTCATTTTTTCCTACACACTCAAAGAAAACATCGACGCCGACATCATCCGTCTGCGCCATCAGCCATTCCCGCACATCACCGTCTCTCTTGTCATAAAAATGGTCTTCCTCAACGCCAAGCTTTAACGCCGTTTTCCTCTGAAAATCCTTATTCCCAACTACATAGATATCAGAATATCCCGCTTCGGTCAAAAACATGGTCAGCAGGATTCCGATCGTGCCGAATCCGCAGACTGCGATTGTTCTGCGCCGATCCGCATCAGCCGGGAGCGCATTTCTCATCGCATGGACTGCCACCGCCATCGGCTCCATCATCGCAGCCTGTCTGTATGACACATTGTCAGGCAGTTTTATCAGGTTCCACTCCGGCACCGCGACATACTCCGCAAAGCCGCCGTCCCTGCGCGATCCCAGATAGCTGTAACTGCGGCACAACTCGTAGTGCTGTTGATGGCACGCGATACAATGGTTGCAGGGAATCAGCGGAAAGATACCGACGCGCCGATTCAGCCATCCCGCGTCTGTATTTTTTCCCAGCTGAACAACCTGTCCCGCAAACTCGTGCCCTGGTATCAGCGGGTGCACATGTGCGCCTGTCCGATATATCCGCGGAATATCCGAGCCGCAGATCCCCGCCGCCTTCACTTCGACAAGCACTTCATTGTCCGCCGGTTCCGGCTTAGCCGTCTCCTCAAAGTGTATCTCACCAATATCATGCAAAACCCATGCTTTCATCGTTTTCATTGCTTTTATCTGCCCCTTCTAAATCGATATCTTTCTATAACCATATTTATTCTACTGTGACCAGCCTGCGAAAGCGCTCCAGATCATTCGACGTCGTTATCTTAATGTTTCCCTCGTCGCCTGGTATCATGGCAATGTTCATTCCCGCCATAACTGCCGGCTCTGTCGAACCGTTTATCCCATGAATGCGATCCGGGATAAGTCTTTTGTTCGCCTCATAGTACAATCCGACTCGAAAGGCCTCCGGCGCCTGCCCTGCATAGATTTCCGTCCTTTCGAGCAACGCGCTGACTGTCTTTCCATCCACACTGCGATACACCGTATCCTTCATGGGCAGCACCGGCATAACGCCGTCATGCCCCTCCATTGCTTTCACACACTCCGCGATCATCTTTTCCGAAAGCAGCGGCCTTGCCGCGTCATGTATCAGCACGACGTCCGAATCATCCGCATATTTTCTGATATCCTCCAATCCGTGATAAATAGATAGCTGACGGTTCTCTCCCGGAAGTGAGAACCCCCGGAACTTCCCGCAGACATCATACTTTTCCAGCCAGCCTTTTATCTGCTCCTGCCACTCCTGCGCCGCCACAATCTGTATCGCATGAATCTCTCCGTGGCGGGACAAACGCTCCATACAATAAGAAATGACTGGTCTGCCGTTCACTTCGATATATTGCTTAGGAATGTCCGCGCCCAGGCGGACGCCGCTTCCTCCCGATAAAATTAATGCAACTGTCATCCAATATTCCTCCGTTTACGCGCTCTCCTTCTCCTGTGCCGAATTTCTTAAAAAAACAGCCTGTTTTCTTTTTCCAAAACAAGCTATTCTTTTTCTATTTCAATTTCCCTATTTACTTTTTTTCGTCTTTTTGGGCTTGCTGATATCGTACTTCATCTCATACGCCTCAAAAAGCTCCCTGTACATCCGGTTGTTCATCTCGCGGATACTCTTCTGGTACTCGTGCGTGTCAAAATCCTCCGCCTCCGACTCGAGAAGCGCGACGGCCACGTTGGAACAGTGCGCACCGATTCGCTCAAAATCAGTCAGGATATTGTTGAACGCAAAGCCCTGTTTGAGCTCGCATTTCCCGTTTCTAAGACGTGTGATGTGCCTTGACTTTAACTCATTGCAAAGCACATTGATGAACTCCCGCAAAGGTTCCACCCTGATTGCCATGTCAACATCATCATACGCAAAGGAATCCACTGTTACCTCGAGAATTTCCTTGACTGCAGCTCCCAGAATAGACAGCTCGTAGGTCGCCTCGTCCGAAAAGGATATCTTCTTCTCATAGAGCTCGTTTGCAGATCTTGACAGATTTACCGCATGATCGCCAAGCCGCTCAAAATCGCTGATTGTATGTAAAAATATGGACACCTGCTTCGACTGGCTCTCCGTCATGTCTCGCCCGGTCAGCTGCATGAGATAGGTCCCCAGCTTGTCCTCATACTTGTCAATCAGATTTTCTTTCTCCTGCACCTTATTGTAACGGTCCTCCGAATAATTGTTAAAGAGTCCCATGGCACGCACAATATTTTTCCTTGCTTTCCTTGCCATGCCGTTCATGGCTGTATGGCTCTGACCGATTGCAAGCGCCGGATATTTGAGGAAGCGCTCTTCCAGCAGGTCGAAATCCGCCTGCTCTTCCTTGTCCTCCTCGGTGTCCTTCACCAATGTAAACACAAGTTTCTCAATCCACTTGATAAACGGAAACAAAATCATGACGGTCGCCAGCCGGAACACGGTATTTAAGATCGCAATCGCGATCGGACTCATCGTCATATCCATAAAATCAAACCGGACAATGGCATTGACCGAATAGAAAATCACCGCCCAGAATACCATGCCGAACAAGTCGTTCATCAGATAGATGAGCGCTGTCCTCTTGCCGTTCTTGTTCGTTCCAATCGAGGACAACAGAACCGGGCAGGCAGCGCCGACACCGATACCGAGCGTAATCGGAAACGCAGATGCAAACGTGATTGCCCCTGTCACAGAAAGCGCCTGCAGAATACCGATCGATGCGGACGCACTCTGCAAAACCGCCGTGAATGCAATACCGACGAGAATCCCCATAAAGGGATTGGAAAACATGGTAAGCGTATTTACGAAGTGCGGATTTTCCTTCAAAGGAGACACCGCGCCGCTCATGCTCTGCATACCGAACATCAGTATCGAAAATCCAAGCATGATGTCACCGACATTTTTGTAGGTGCTCTTCTTGGAAATCATCTTAAACAAAATACCAATAATAGAAACGACCGCTGAAATCGTGGTTGTGGACAAAAGCTGCGCGATACCGCCCGAACCCTCTATGTACGACAGACAGAGTATCCAGCCGGTAATACTTGTACCGATATTTGCTCCCATGATGATACCGATCGCCTGTGCCACCTTCATCATACCAGAATTGACAAACCCGACAACCATGACCGTGGTCGCCGACGAGGACTGTATAATCGCCGTGACTGCTGTTCCCAACAGGACCCCTTTGATTGGCGTGCTGGTCAGTTTATACAAGATAAGCTCCAGCTTCTCACCCGCTGCCTTTTTCAGTCCGTCTCCCATCAGGGACATTCCAAACAGGAAAAGTGCCACTCCGCTAAGTAACGATAAGATTGATGTTATTCCCATGTCAATAATTTTCCTCCGCAGTGATCGCCTTTATTAATATGACGCTGCATTCCTTCTCTGTAAGTTTATCACTTAACTGCTCTGAAATTCATCATACCAGATTCTGTAAAAAGTGTAAAGCAGAACTATTCTGTTATTCCGTAAATCTCAAAATGGACTTTCTTCATTTTTCAGGAATGAAGCTTACAAATACAGAACCGTTATGTACCAGCGTTCCATACATCCCTGCTGCCAGTACACCTGCCTGTTTTCCTGAAAGGGAAAGAATCAGCCGGGTATCATCCCTAAGCAAAAACGTCACATGATACCTTCCGTCAGACCCGGCACAGACCGGTCCGGCCTTGGAAAGATACTGACCCGGGTTCATCTGGCTGACGGAATCAATTCCTATTACCTGTACATGATTTTCTTTCTCCCTCTTCCTTGAAATCAGGACAATCAGCACAATGCCCACGACCGCCATAAGGACAAGCGCTGTCTTTTTCACCTGCCAGTCGCCCCAGCTGTCAGGTATCAAATATAAAACTGCCATTGTAAGAATGTCTGCTACCAGTAATCTGCATAAGTTTCTTCTATCTGTCACTTTCTCCCTCTTTCTGCTATTTCTATTTCCTATTCACTTGTTCAATTTAAGCATCCCGCTGCTACTGCCCCTGCCCGTCAAGATAGTTGACAAACTGCTGTGCGGTACGCCCTGAGATACCTCCATGACTCAGCTCCCACTTGTTCGCCTCCGCTTTCAGCTCCTCGTCCGACATCCGGATTCCCTGTCTGTGCGCGAGCTCCAACACTATGTTGAAATACTCCTTCTGCGAAGGTTTGGAGTAATTGATCGTGACACCGAAACGGTTTACGAGCGAGAGCTTCTCCTCCATCGTGTCGGAGCGGTGCATACCATTGTCGACCTCGACATCGCTTCTGTCATTCCATGTCTCCTTAATTATATGCCTGCGGTTGGAAGTCGCATAGATTAATATATTGTCGGGCTTCGTCTCCACGCCGCCCTCGATGACAGCCTTGAGAAACTTGTACTCAATCTCAAACTCCTCAAAAGACAAGTCATCCATATAGATGACAAACTTGTAATTCCGGTTCTTAACCTGCGCGATCACGTTAGACAGGTCTTTGAACTGGTGTTTGTATATCTCAATCATGCGGAGTCCCTGTGGATAAAAGGCATTCACAATCGCCTTGATGCTGGTGGATTTCCCTGTTCCGCTGTCGCCGAACAGCAGTACATTGTTCGCTTTCCGGTTCTCCACAAACGCTCTCGTGTTATCGACGAGCTTTTTCTTCTGTATCTCATACCCGACAAGGTCGTCGAGCATCACCTTGTCCATGTTGTTGATTGGCAGGAATTCGATCCCTCCGTCATCCCTGTCTTTGATGCGAAATGCCTTGTTCAGGCCGAACATTCCCACGCCATAGTCCCTGTAAAATGTCGTCACGCAGTCAAAAAAAGCATTTTCGTCCGCCGCTTTTTCAAGCTGTGCACTCAGGGCAATGATTTTTTCACTGACATTTTTGTTGTACATCAGTTCCTTCTTACCGATTGCCCTGTAGTCCGAAATCTGTGAAAAACAGTCAATACCGAGTTCCTTTTCTATCCCGGAAAAATCATAATCAAACAGATTTTTGAAAACCCTGAAATCATTCTTTGCAAAGTGGTTGACACTCCCGTCATTGGCGCCCACTTTTTCACAGGTAATGCTGAACGGATTCTCATTTGTCACCAGATAAAAGGTGAGGTAATTGTGCCAGAGATTATCGTTGAACCCGTAATCCGTGGCGACGATCAACAGCCTTTTGAGCTGTGTGTAAATATCCTTGATCAGCGCCGGCTTTGCGCTTGTCTTCTCGTCAAACCGGTGGAATATCTCCCCGAACTGGTACAGGATGCAGTCCTCGTCCATATCCCCGTACATGATTAATTTTGCGATCTCGCGGTACATTTGTCTTCCTCCCTTAATGATTTTCAATCGTTGTCCTGTCGAAACAGATTGGCCGCATCCTCCAGGGACACACCGTTCTCCCAAGCCCCGCAGTACCGCAGATACTCCGACTCTGTGTTCAGAAAATCCGCTGCATTCTGCGGCAGCACGATCGGCTCTATCCTGTCATCCTTATAGCTGCAGACATAGATTACCTTTCTGCAGTTCAAAAACACCCAGTCAAAACGCTGCGCGCAGTCTTTCTGTTTTTCTCCCATATATTCAAACAGATGTGTCACATCGATATCGTTCTCGTCCCTCGGGTGCAGGAAGAGATAAAGCCCGTTGTGCCGTCTCTGCTGATAGCTCGTGTTCAGCTTTTCAAGCTTCTTGTCAAACCGGTATTTTGCCTTGTACAGATAGTCCTGATGCTCCAGATCGTCAGGCAGGACAGCCCAAAACCTGCCATTGTAAAAGTTCAGCCGGTCCCCGTACCGCTCCAGCGCAGCAGGCGGCAGCTCTTCCTTCAGACAGCCCAGATACTGCTCAATAAAATTCTTGGTCTGCCCATCGTCAGGCAGGAGCGCCTGACTGACCTCAAGCCCCATATCCATCGTTTCGTTAATCCAGTCCGGCGACTCGCTCTTGACAAAGGATGGCTTGTAGTCCCGCCAGAGATATTTTAAGGAAACCACCGCGTATATCTCGTTTAGCAGCTTCTCATATACCATAATTGCTGTTTTCCTTCCTGTATGATTTCGTTTTTACGCCTCGTTTTGCAGGAGATCCTTGATCACTTCCCCTGCTATAATTAGTCCCGCCACCGACGGAACAAAAGCATTGCTTCCGGGGATACGCTTTTTTCTGCATGGCTCATTCTGGTCAACCGCTTCCGAATATGCTTCCCCGCCGCGCGGCACAATTGGGACCTCCTCCGAGTAAACCACCTTTAGTTTCTTAATTCCCCTGTTTTTCAGTTCGCGCCGCATCACTTTTGCCAGCGGACACACACTTGTCTTATAGATGTCCGCCACCCTGAAAGCTGCAGGATTCATCTTGTTTCCCGCTCCCATGCTGCTGATAATCGGTGTGTGTACCCTGTCCGCCTGCATGACAAGCTCGATTTTACCAGTCACTGTATCAATCGCATCCACCACATAATCATATGCACAGAAATCGAACTCCGCTGCCGTCTCCGGCATAAAAAAAGTCTTGTATGTATTGACAACCGCTCCCGGATTGATGTCCAAAACACGCTTTTCGGCCGCATCCACCTTGTACACACCGATCGTGCTGTGCGTCGCAATAATCTGGCGGTTCAGATTCGTAAGACACACCCTGTCATTATCAATCAAATCCAGCGTCCCCACACCGCTCCGCGCAAGCGCCTCCACCACATAACCACCCACACCGCCAATTCCAAACACCGCGACACGGGAATTTTTCAATTTCTCAATCCCCACATCCCCCACCAAAAGCTCCAACCTCGAAAACTGATTCATTTCTTCCACTCCTCCACCCCCTAAAAAACGCCGTCCCTGCGTTTTTCCAAACATTAAGAAACTCTTAGGTGGCGTACTTTGCCCTACACTACCCTGAAAAACGCCGCCCTTGCGTTTTTCCAAACATTTAGAAACTCTTAGGTGACGTACTTTGCCCTACACTACCCTGAAAAACGCTGCCCTTGCGTTTTTCCAAACATTAAGAAACTCTTAGGTGGCGTACTTTGCCACCTTAGAGTTTCTTAATGTTTTTTGCATACTTCCACTCCGATACCCTTCCAAATCAAACGTCACATAGCTGAATCCATACTCACCAAACTTCCTTGTGATTTCCGTTCTGACATCCTCCTGCATGACACGTTCAAAATCCGCCACAGGCACCTCTATCCGCGCAAGTGTTCCATGTATCCGGACACGCATCTGCCGAAATCCCCTGTCCATCAAAAGCTGCTCTGCCCTTTCCACCATATGGAGTTTTTCCTCCGTGATTGTCTCGCCGTACACAAAACGCGACGCAAGACAGGCGTACGACGGCTTATCCCACGTAGGCAGACCATATTTTTGAGACAAATCCCTGATTTCCTGTTTGTATAGATTCGCTTCCCTGAGAGGACTCTTGATGCCAAGCTCTGCTATCGCCTGTAAGCCGGGGCGGTAGTCGCTCAGATCATCCATGTTGGAGCCTTCGATCACATATTGAAATCCGTGTTCCCGCGCAATTCTTTCTATTCCCATAAACAGCTCCTTCTTGCACAGATAACAGCGGTTGGGCGGATTTTCAGAAAAGCCCTCGATCGCAAGCTCGTCCGCCTCATAGACATACTGCGCGATCTTCTCCTCTCTGCAAAATGCATCGGCCTCCGCAGACTCCCTGTCCGGAAATACACAGGATTTGGCGGTAATCGCGGCCGCGTTCTCCCCGAGCACTTCGTGCGCCACCTTCAGCAAAAAGGTGGAGTCCACGCCGCTTGAAAAAGCCACTGCCACACTGCCAAGCTCCCGCAGATACGCCTTTAAGTGCGCAAGCTTCCCGTCTGCTGCTTCATTCTGCAGCATTGTTTCCTGTGGTATCTCATGCTGCGGCATTTCGTAGCTGTCCAGAAAATGATGCCGCACCCCGTCCTGCTTATATGCTATTATAGTACTCAGATTCACATTTTCAACACTTTTGAAAATATTATTTTCCACAAACGGATTGATTTGCCGCAGCTGCCGGATCAGCTCTTTGGTCTCGCGCCGCTTTGAGGTGTTTTCCAAATCGCCGCGAAAAGTGCTGTTCTCTGTAAACTTACATGCGCACTGCAGGAAATGCAGGTTATTGTAATCCCGCCACGCCTTGATGTGATCCTCCCGGATCAGATACATCGGGCGAATCAGTTCCATCCCTTCAAAATTCGTGCTGTGAAGCTTCGGCATCATCGTCTGCACCTGCGCCCCGTACAGCATTCCCATCAGGATCGTCTCAATGACATCATCATAATGATGCCCGAGCGCAATCTTGTTGCACCCCAGTTCCTTCGCCTTACTGTACAGATATCCGCGCCGCATTCTCGCACACAGATAGCAGGGAGAATTTTCGATATGAAATACCGACTCAAAGATATCGGACTCAAAAATCGTCAATGGAACATTTAACCGCTTTGCATTGTGCTCAATCAACTGCCTGTTCTCTGCTTTGTACCCAGGGTCCATGACCAGAAATTTCACGTCAAAGTCAAACTTGTTGTGCCGTTTCAGCTCCTGAAAAAGCTTCGCCATCAGCATGGAGTCCTTCCCGCCGGAGATGCAGACCGCAATCCTGTCGCCCTCCTGCACCAGATCGTACTCCCGTATCGCCTTCGTGAATTTGCACCACAGATTTTTCCGGTAGCGCTTTCGCAGATCCTGTTCGATCTCAAGATAATCCTTTTCATTTTCTGTCATATGTATCATCCTCTGAATTTTCATCATTGTATTTATATAATCTCTCCCACTGCTGCCATGATTTTCCTCAGCACTCCTATTATTCCATCCGGCCAGAAATTGAAGTCTGTGACTGGATGAAATAATAGGCTTTGATTTTAAGTCTATCAACAATAATATGAAATTTCTCCAAAATATTCATACCATTTATTTATTACTTCAGAACTCCGGGCTTCTATCATACGCATCATGTTTCTCAAAGTTCTCTCTGGAATCTTCGATTTGTTATGACACAAATAACATTTTCCACTTTTTGTTATCCAGATTTTTGTCGCATTTGCGTTTGGACTTCCACTTGATATATGAACATGTATCGGTTCCAACGGTTTACTCTCATTCGTCCAGAAATAAACCCAATATGAGCCAAATCTAAAGATTTGAGGCATTATCAAATCCTCCTTCCTGCGAAAACTCCATGATTAAATGCGCCGTAGACTCTATAATTTCCTGAAATTTATCAATGTCTACAGCTGAATAAGCGTATACATCTTCCCATTTATATTCTGGAAGCCAACAAGTAGCATGGCGAAAACACACCTTTTCATCTGGTGTTTCAATATATACCTTTACCCGCCCATCTGGCTTCATCTCAGAATGTGTAATTTCTGTATCGTCATTAAGTGTCATATATGGATACATCATAATATCATCCTCCCTCATAGATCTGTTATTTCAACGATAAATATTACAATTTCTTTACCATTTTCCTCTACTCATTTTATTTCTCTCCATTATATCATTTCCCTAACATAAAAACCATAAAATTATTTTCTGTTTAAATGAACTACCAAACCAAGCATTTAAAATCCACAAAACTACTTTTTCTCAAATACATTACAGGAGCCCTGACAGCTCCCATAATGTTTCATCCCTGCTGCTATTTGCTACATCGTATCCATCATAGACCGCAGCAGCATAACATGATACTGTTCATCCTGCACGATTCTTCCCAGTACCGCATTGATATAATCATCCCGGATCATCCGGATATGCATATTGTACTGGTCGATTGTCGCAATCTCCCGCTCTAAGTCTGTCTGCAGCATCTCATCTATTTTAGTGGGCAGCGTGAGACATTGCGGCGACCACATCCACCCCTGCTTCCCCGGCTGTTTTGCCGTATAGCAGATATTTCCACCCAGCAGACCGATCAGCGATCCCAGAATCTGCATGTGCGTCATTTCCGCCATCGCCATCCCCAGAAGGATCTTCCCCGCCGCACAGCTGCTGCCTGCGATCCGGCTCTCATTGTTGATGTACTGCATGACAGCAGACATCTCTGAAACCATTCCGCAATAACTGACACTGATCAGATCCGCATAATCCGGATTCCCTTCCCGCACCCGCACTGGCGGATACGGCAGATCCATCACTGCCGGCTTGACTCCTGAGAAATTGCAGCTGCACACGAGCGGTTCCTGATTATTTGCCATAAATACACACCTTGATTCACCATAACAATTCTTAATTCAATATATTAATGAAATGGCTCATCAATGCATTGTTGCCGCGCACTTATCTCAATTCGCATTCCCAAATTCACCGGTCAAAGTTATCCCACAAAACTGTCCCCTCATATTTTATTATAATTGTCCATTTTCACATATACACTTTTTCTGTATAGTATAACTTATGCAGCTGCACAGGGCAGCAACACATGCCCCTGTACATAAGGAACCTTCTGTTCCTAAAGAATCATTCGTTCCTAAAATATGTGAGAGGAAGACCAGCAACATGAAAAAAATAGCCTTAATCAATGACCTGTCCGGCTTTGGGAAATGCTCACTGGCTGCGGCAATCCCTGTCATCTCCATCCTCGGGATGCAGGCTTGTCCCCTGCCAACCGCCATTTTATCCGCACAGACCGGATTTCCGCACTACTACTGTGACGACTACACCGACAAAATGAACCGCTTTACCGACGCGTGGAAGGAGATGCAGGCATCCTTTGACGGCATTTATTCCGGGTATCTCGGCAGCGCCGCGCAGATGCACAATGTCCTGTATTTTCTGGAAAAATTTCAGACCAAAGACGCGCTCTATCTCGCTGATCCCGTCATGGGTGACAACGGACGGCGCATCCGCATTTTTACACAGGAACTCTTAGACTGCATGAAGGAGCTGACAAAACACGCCGATGTCATCACACCAAACTTAACAGAGCTGTGTCTCCTTGCAGATATGGACTACGATGCACTGACCAGTCACGCCTCAGACGCAGACTATCTATCCTATATAGAGGACACAGCGCGCGCGCTTCTGCCAAGAGCCTACACCGCTCAGACAATCGTCATAACAGGCATCGTCCGAAAACAGCCGGAACAGTCCTTTGTGGGCAACCTCGCTGTCACTTTGAATAACAGCTGTTATACAGAGACCCCTTACCGGGGCGAGAGCTTTTCCGGCACCGGAGATCTGTTTGCCTCCGTCATTATGGGAAGTCTGATCAACGGCCTGACCATCGAAGAAGCGATGCAGAAAGCTGTCCGTTTTCTGTGGCCCGCCATCGAGGAGGCCTCACGCGATAATGTCCCCAGAAACCACGGTATTTACTTCGAGAAATACCTGCGTTTATTATTGGAATAAAAGATGAAATAATAGGAGGATTTGATCTATGACAACACGTACACTGCCCCAAACGGGCGAAAAAAGAGGAACCAGACTGAAATATCTGACCATCACAGGGCTTATGGCAGCAATGATAACCATCATGACGGCTTATATCTGCCATATCCCCACAGGGATAAACGGCGGCTACATCCACTTCGGCGATTCCATCATCTACCTCGCCGCTGCGCTGCTTCCCACACCGTATGCGCTGGCAGCGGCAGCGATCGGAGGCGGACTCGCAGATCTGCTGACATCTCCCATATGGGCGCCGGCAACCATCATCATTAAGATGCTGATCACGATTCCATTCACCAACAAGTCGGCAAAGATTATCACACCGCGCAATGTGATCGCCTGCATCATCGCGTATTTTATCTCGGGATTGAGCTATTTTCTCGCCGAGTATCTCCTTTTCGGCACATGGACAGCACTGATCGCCTCCATGTCCGGCAGCCTGATTCAGTCCGGCGGCAGCGCTGTCTTCTTTATCATTTTTGGCCTGGCGCTTGACAGGATACACGCGAAATCCAGGATGATCAGCGCTGTTTAAAAGCTGCTTTATATTAGGAGGTTTGCCATGGCTGATATCTTATACACATACAAAAACCAGGTGTATGCCAACATCACAAACCGCTGTGACTGCAGCTGCACCTTCTGCGTCCGCTCGCTGAAGGACGCTGTCGGCGACTCTGAAACCTTGTGGCACAAGACGGAGCCGACACTGGAAGAAATCTTCAAAGCGATCGATGCCTTTGACTTTACCGGGTATGATGAACTTGTGTTCTGCGGCTACGGGGAGCCCACCTGCGCGCTCGACAATCTGCTTGCAAGCGCCGCTTATGTAAAAGAAAAATACCAGCTTTCCATCCGGCTGAACACAAATGGGCTGGGCAATCTGTATCACAACAGAAATATCGTTCCAGAGCTTGCCCGGGTGATCGACAGTGTCTCCATCAGTCTGAATGCGCCGACCGCAGAAAAATACCAAGCCGTCACAAGACCACAGTTTGAGAACGCCTACCCGGCACTGCTGGAATTTGCCTCCCTCGCCAACGCGTCGTTTGGACACGCACAGCTCTCGATCGTGGATGTCCTTCCCGCAGACGAGATCGCCGCATGCCAGAAGATTGCCGATGACAGGGGAATTTTCCTGAAAATCAGAAAATACAGTTAAATACAGCTCTCAAAACGATTTGCCGCACGGCAAGCGCCGATCTGCAGCAGTTCTCTATTCCCTGCTCCACAGATAACTGTACGCCTGTGTCCTTGCGGCAAATCGCTCTGTCTTCAACAGTTCGCGAAGCTCCGCTTTCGTGTACCACCCCGGTTCGATCTCCTCCACAGTGGAGGTACTCGGCTTAAATGTCCCTCTTGCCTTCCCTACGACACACACATTGATCTCATTACTAAAACCGACTGCGCTGTAGCTGGGACCGATAAAATCATCCATCTCATACAATTCCAGCCCGGTCTCCTCCCACAGCTCGCGCTTCGCGCTCTCTACCGGTTCCTCACCCTCGTCGATCAGCCCTGCCGGGAAATTGTATACCCAGTCTCCGACTGCCATGCGGAACTCCTTGTTGATCAGCAGCTTCTCTCCACTCTCGTCCGTCGCGATAATGACAACCGAATCCGGTCTGCTGCCGTTGAGCGCCTCGATCGAGTCCAGCATTTTATTGCGGCTGATAATCTCATAAATTTTTTCCTCGTTGTCCACTGTCTCGTAGGCGACATCATAACGCGTGATAAATTGCCCCTCTTCTCTCTTTTTAATACTTTTGAATTTCATTTGAATTTTACTCCTTTCATATTTCATAACAATTTTTGCACACAAAATGCTAAAGTGCAAGCATTTTGGCGCATGATTTCCACTACTTTGGCGTAAGTGTATAAAGAAATTCTAAGCGGCCAAAGTACGCCCGCTAAGAATTTCTAAATTACACACTGGAAGAATGCCAAAAGCAGGCATTCTTCTCACGGATTGTTTGTGCCGGCTATGCCGACATGACGGGAAGTGTGAAAAGTGACCAACTTTACACTCAGGAACACAAATATGTTTCAT
>CAMWTP010000034.1 GCA_947177165.1 uncultured Lachnospiraceae bacterium | reverse complement strand
CTTCTAAAGCTTCATGCAGGAAGAACGCAAGTGCGGCGTTCTTCCGGGGTAATGTTGAGCATGAAGAGAAGTTCTAAGGCTGCCAAGGACGCAGCCTAAGAACTTCTAAAGCTTCATGCAGGAAGAACGCAAGTGCGGCGTTCTTCCGGGGTAATGTCGAGATTAAAGGGAGGAGGGGAATGAACATGGAAAAGTCTACAAGAAGGATATTGAACGAGACGCTGGTGAAGCTTTTCAACAATGTCATGAGCATCGAGGAGAAGGCGGTGATCACCGAGGAGTACAAGGATATCACGAACAATGATATGCATATCATAGAAGCGATCGGTATCGAGGAACCGCGCAGGATGTCCGATATTGCGAAAAGGCTTGATGTGACCATGGGCACGCTCACCACCAACATGAACAGTCTCGAGGACAAGGGATATATCATACGGGAGCGCAGCACGACAGACAAGCGTGTCGTTCTGGTCGTACTCACTCCGAAAGGAAAAAAGGCATTTTACCATCACCGCGGGTTCCATCAAGACATGATCAAGGCGATCGTGAAAGGCCTTGACGAGGACGAGATGAAGGTGATGATAAAGTGCCTCCTGAACCTGAATGAATTTTTTAAACAGTACGGCGAAAAACAGTAGGATCAGCACCCCAGCGTTTTCCTGATATTTTCGAGATCCTGTATCAGGGTCTTTGAATACTGGCTTGCCTCCTGGTAGATACTCTCTGCCTTGCTGTAATTTTCATCAAACAGGGCATCAATCGCCTGTTTGCCATAAGCGTGGAATTTTTTGTGCTTTTCGCCCAGCTCTTTCCAGAGTTTCAGCACCTCTGGGTTTGTCGGGTTCATCGCATAGTAAAAATGACCAAAACCACATTTCCTGTCATTGATCTGCAGTGGCAGGATTGTTTTTTCCCTGACAATCCGTTCCAGGCTGTCAAGCCAGGTCTTGTGTGCGGTGATCGCCTTCGCGATATACGCGGCGAAATTCTTGTCTTCCAGCCTGTAGAAGGCATCTCCTGACATGCTGCCCATGACTTTGGCGGATTCGTCCAACGCTGCCTCAATCGTTTCCAGCGGCGCGGCAATACTGTCGATATCCTTACCATGTTCCCGCAATGTGACCGTGTCCTGGTGCAGGATACTGCACTGGTTTTCGATGTCAGCGGAGCGCGATTCCAGCTCGATGATGGAGCTGCTGATCTCCTCGCTGAGGCTTGCAAGGGACGAGATGCTGTTCGTGATTTTTTCCAGATTTTTGCGGTTATCCTCGTTTAATTCCCATACATGGCTTATCTCCTGTGTGACGGTCTGCAGTGACTTGATGGTCATGTCTGCACTTTTTACGCTTTTTTCGGATGCGGTGTGGATATTTGTCACAAAATGTCCCATGCTCGCTGTCAGGGTTTGTGTCTCGACTGCAAGCTGTCTGATCTCCTCGGCAACGACGGAGAATCCTCTTCCGGCTTCGCCAGCTCTCGCCGCTTCGATGGAGGCGTTCAGTGCGAGCAGATTGGTCTGGGCGGAAATTGAATTGATACCGGCGATCACGTTGTTCATCTGATTGATGATGTCAGAGAGCTGGTTCATATCCTGCTGCATCTCTTTGGAGGCGTTGATCGTGTCGTCCGACAGGTCTTTGGTCACAGTGAGCGCCTGTTGTCCCTCATCGATTTTCTGGTAGACGCTGCCTGACGCTTCTGAAACTTCAATAATCGTGTTGGTCAGGTCTTCGTGCTGTGACGACACGGTTGACGAGACGGAGGCGGCTTTGCATGACGCCTGATGAATCAGCTCCGTCGCCTCAGCCACGCTGTCTGACACCTGCTGGAGCAGTTCGGAGTGGTGGCTGAGTGCGAGGTCCAACGAACTGATTTTCATCAGAGAGTCAAAGATTTTGGACATCACGTCCTCGAACTGTGTGCGCCCTGCAGTCAGACGACGGTACATTTGCTCCAGTTCCGCGGATTTTTTGCCGTAATCCGCTTCCTCGAGCTCGGATATCGATAATAGTAAGCTTTTTCCTTTTGATTTCATTAATATACTCATGGTATTCCTCTTATTTCTGACTTGATAATTGTTTTGGTTTGCTGTATATCCAGTCTACCACAAGATACATTGTTTTGCAAAATGATTATGGCACATACCAGCCACAATGTATTCGTAGGCTGAACGGTAACATTTTTTTGCAATTGCGGTTTTTATGACTTGAAAGTGTGGTAATATTTGGTATAATAGGTATGTTAGTCTTTGGGAAGTATTTAGAAAATTAGTGAATGAATACAAAATATTATACTCTGAAAGGGGAGTAGGCGCTGGAGTCAGCGCGCGAGGCATTGTTTTGGCGGAGGTGTAAGAGTGGCAACGTTTACAGTGGCAGAATTGGAAAGTATGATCGTCGTAAATATGGGCGATTACAAGACTGCAAAAGGGGAAGAGAAACTGATGACAAAGGATCTGGGATCGTGTGTGGGTGTCGCGGTGAGAGATCCGCGGACGGGAGTAGGGGGACTGCTGCATGTCATGCTTCCGCGCCACAGTGAGACGAGGGCTTCCGGGTCTTGCTTTGTCGCTGCAAAGTATGCCGATACAGGGCTTGATGAGATGATAAAGACCCTGGTGATGCAGGGCGCAGGGCGCAGTCATCTGGTGGCCAAGATCGCGGGGGCAGCTCATATGATCAGAAATGCCACGATACCGGAGAGTGAGGATATCTCCTCCAGAAATCTGTGCGCAGTGAAAGAGAAGTTGCAGGAGCTTGGGATTCCGCTGCTTGCCGCGGATGTGGGGGAGAATTTTCCGAGAACGGTTGTGTTTGTGCCTGGAGACGGAACATTCCGCATCCTCACGCCGGGCAAGGCCGAAAAAGTGATCTAATGCAGATATGGCCGGATGGAGTGTCGGGCAGTTGAACTGTAAATTATGAGATTTGAATTATGAGATTTGAATTCTGTAATCTGAAATGTGAAATCAGGAAAGGCAGGCATTGATATGGGAGAGGAAAAAGAATTGAACGAGATGGAGCTTCTGGAGAGGAATATTATCAAGAGCTACAATGAGCTGTTAAAGACACTGCTCGAGGAGGGCGATATGGATACCCTGGAGCGGGTAATCACAGACGATGAGTACCGCTATAAACTGATGGAGATGCATACGAATAAATTAAGGATTGAGCATGAGATATGATATGAGTCACACACATACAAAAATACGCCGCTTAGCGGCGTATTTTTGTATGTCAGCATCTTTTGCGGTTTCTAATGATCTAAGAGAGACAGCGCAAGCTTTCTCTTGTGGTGGCGGTACATGCTTGCAAAACGGTTGTAGAACCAGAAACCCTCCACCAGGATATGATTAAAGACACCGATTTTCCCTTTGACAGTGCCCTGATAATATTCTCCGCCATAGTTTATGGCTCTCTTTTCCCGGATGTACTGGATCAGCTCTGATTCACTTGCGATATCAGTTTTCAATTCTGTGTATGCGGTGCCTACACAGTCGGAGTGATGGGAATCACTTCCGCCGAACATAGGCAGATGATACTGAGACGCAAGTTTTCGCGCTTCCGAGTTGGACTCCTGTGATTCGCAGGCATTAAATGCCTCGAGAAAATCAAAATGTTTCATGATGTCAGGGTTTCTCTTGTAGGCGCGCGTGCGCGTGATGCTTAAGTGGCGCTCGCCGCAGGGATGTGCCGGGCCGAGGATACCGCCGTGTCTGTGTACGACATCCTGGAGAACCTTCACGGGAAGACCGCGGCATTCCATCAGAAGAAGCTTTACATTTTCCGGCAGGATCACGAGAATGTGGCCTGCATCGATCGTATCGTACTCAATTCCTTTCAGAACAACAAAATCACCGATATTACCTTTCAAATGGTCGCGGTATCTGCGGAAACCATTGTAGGAGTCATGGTCTGTCACAAGCATACCATGAAAGCCTTTGGACTTTAAAATCTGAATATATTCGGAGATTGGAATTTTCCCATCCATAGAACCTTCCTTTGTGTGGCAGTGCATATCGAATCTCATAACAGACGTAACCTCCATATTAATAAGAGCTGAAAAATTTTTCCCTGAAACGAAACAATTTCTTTCTTTATTAAGTGTACTCGAAATAAACAAAATAATCAAACATCAATTTATGGAAAACATATAAAAAAATTCATAAAATTATATGCGGGATATTGTTGAATAATTTGTCCTGATTTTGAAAAAATGAAATATGTAGGTAAATTTGTACACAGCAATCGCATTTGAGCGGTGATTTGTGCTCATATCGAACAATGCCGGTGGTGCGGGTATTCACAGATGCCCTGAGTTTTGGAGAAAAATGAGAGTTTTAAGATTTTATGAAGATTACTTAAAGATTTGCATTTACAAGTTGACTTTGCAAAATGTATCTACTATAATGATGAACTTAGAAAGGAACAGGAATTGTCTATTTTTATGGAGGGGAATATTGTGAAAAGGAAAGGAAAAAGTATTTACAGGCGGGCATCAGAGCTTGTGATGCAGTACAAGTCACTGGCAGTCATGTCCGTGTATGCAGTTTTTTATCTCATGGCGTTTTTCTATCTTGAGCGGAGAGATGTGGCAGTACATGAGATTGATTTTTGGATTGACGAATATATACCATTTTGCGAAATCTTTATTGTGCCGTATCTGTTATGGTTTGTGTATGTGGCGTTCACCGTTGTATTTCTGTGTATCAGGGACAGGGAGGAGAGCGATAAGCTGGTAGCGTTTCTGATGGCGGGAATGACAATCTTCATCGTCGTGTCAGCTGTCTTTCCAAACGGACACAATCTGCGGCCGAAAGTTTTTGTGAGAGATAACATTTTTATCGATCTGATCAGACATCTGTACGCGACAGACACACCGACAAATATTCTGCCGAGCATTCATGTGTACAACTCGGTCGCAATCATGATTGCGGTGTGGAGGAGCAGGTGCTTTGCAGGCCACAACGTTATCAGGACGTCGATGCTTGCGCTCGGTGCCAGCATCATATGTTCGACAGTTCTGATCAAACAGCATTCCATGCTGGATGTGCTTCTGGCGTTCTTGTTGTCGGCGGTGATGTATTCGATCTGCTACAAGAGAACAGCAGTCAGAGAGAAGCGGGTATTTACGGCGAGAATCAAGTGATTTGACAGAGCAGATGCAGGTAGAAAAGAAATAAAGCAATATAAAAATGCAGTTCCGTGAAGGGCACTGCATTTTTATATTGTGAATTTATATTGTGGATCTCAATGTAATGCATTTTCTGATGTATTTACCATAATGATATGGGAGATATTGTCGTAATTTTTTTCAGGCATGAGGAAAACCTTGCGCCCGCTCTTCAATGTGAGAGCGACGGCCTCATCACCGTTGTTTATGTCATCGCATAGTTCATCAAAGTTGTCTTTTAGTGTCGTGAAATCCATTTCTCTTACTAAATCCTTCATATGGGAATCCTCCTAATTCCTTTGTTAAAATGTGTTATTGTTCGCGGTCCGGCAAAACTGCTTGTCATAAACAGTATCGACAAAAAATCATCAGAATATTATATTGTGAACGAAAATTTTCAGAATTTTTACACAATTACACAAAATAAATGAAATGTCAGGAACAATTTTCCCTCTGCTCTGCGGGAACAAAGTCCTCAAAGATAAATAAGTCGAAACTCCTGGATACCCTGTCGAGCTCCTCCTGTGACCGGACGGTCCATGCGACGCTCAGGCTCTTGTAGAATTTCCGGCAGATATTTCGCGAGAGCTCGTTTCTGTGCTTGCAGTTGTACGCGATGAAATCAGGTGACGCATAGCAGTTGCCGATCAGGTGTGACAGCAGAAAGTACGGAATATTCAGTTTCTGCCTTGTAAAATCCTCGGAGAGCTGTCCGCGCACGATGTGTGGCCTGTGGATTTTGTACCAGCGCACGGCCAGCGGATGAAAGGATTCGATACAGTACAGCCCTTTATAATCAGAAAGGATGCTGTCGCAGATCCGGCACAGCTTGTCAGCATTTTTTTCTACTTTGTACTCAATGATCAGAGGAACCCTGCCGTCAACCATTTTCAGGATATCGGCAAAAGCGGGGATGCGCTCCTCTGTCCCGAGCAGGCGGAACTGTTGAAGCTCCTCGTATGTATAATCCCTTAAATTTCCCCTGACACCGCAGATCCGGTTTAAGGTATCGTCGTGGAAGACAACAGGGATATCATCTTTGGTGAGATGTACGTCAAACTCAATGCCATAGCCCAGGTCTGCGGCCCGTTTGATGGCAGCGTAGGAATTTTCGGGAAGTTTTTCTTCGGTGTCTGCAGGTTTTGACTCTGTTTCCGGCTGCTGTCCGAGACTGTGTCCGATATTTTTCAGTTTTTGAATCGCAGGATTCATGTTGTGAAGTCCGCGGTGGGCATACATGTGTCCGAAAAAGGGCTTGTAATCGGGGCGTCCGTGCGTGCGCGGCTTGATGGATATCAGATACAAAACCGATACCGAGATAAAGGATAAAATGATTTCCAACAGCGTAAACAATAGTCCCATCATAGCGTAAATTACCTCCATACATTCCTATATTACGCGTTTTCAGGGGATTTGTAAACAGTTAAAGCGATTATTGTGAAAGGAATATGAAGTTTTCGTAAGAATTGTTGTGTTTTGACTGGGTTTGTTATAAAATATAAATATCTTTGAATGTAACTATGCGGGTACTGAGTGGTTACAGAGTAATATGTTTAGAGAGAGGTTAACCAGCATGAAAAAACGAATACTGGCGTTGTTGATGGCATTCGCACTGCCGCTGCAGCTTATGGGGTGCAGTACAGAGAATACTGACACAGCGGGAAATGAGACAAAAGACAGTATCAAAGATATGTTTAACAGTGCGAAGGCGGAAAGGGAAGAGACAAACGGGTCTTCTGCTGTGCAGGATACCGATGAACAGGAGACAGATGAACAGAGTACAGACGACGAGGATACCGAAGTCAGATATCAGGATGATTACTATGAGTTTGTCAATGAGAATCTGCTGTCGAGGATTGAGCTTGCTGCGACAGACGCGCACTGGGACTGGTTTGGTGAGCTGAGTGCCGTCGTGAATTCGGAGATGAATAATATTATCGATGAACTGGCAAATGACGGAAAGACTTACGAAAAAGGAAGTTCTGAGCAGAAGATCAAGGATATGTACGAGTGTGTGACGGACATGGATAACCGCAACGAGACAGGGCTTGGTCCGCTGAAACCGCATATGGACAGTATACGGAACGCTTCTGATATTGATGAGTATGTGGACGCGCTGGCGCACCTGAGCGGTGAGTTTGGGTTCAGCAGCATTGTCGGCGGGTACAATATTATGCAGGATAAGGCAGATTCCAGTGAGTATGCGGTATACATGCTGTACGCGGACACACTGATCGGCAAGGAGTATGTCGAGGGCGGGAATACACAGGAGTATATGGAACTCTATCTTAACTATATCAGCGATATGCTGATGGAGTTTGGCATGACAGCGGATGAGGCGGCACAGAGTACGGATTCTATCGAACGCCTTTTGCGTGATATCTGTGAGTCAACGCTGACGACAGAACAGCTCTACGATCCATCCCTGACGTACAATGTGTACACGGCAGAGGGGCTGCAGACGCTCTATACCAATATCGATGTGCCCAGGATGCTCGAGACACTGCGGGTTGACGGGCAGGATAAATATATTGTCATGGATGTGGAGCAGGCAAAGAAGATTAACTCATTGCTGGTAGAAGAAAATTTGCAGGCGCTGAAGGATTACTCGACATTTGTCATGCTGAACGATACGGCAAAATATGCCAATGCTACCTATGTCAGGCTCAGCGACGATATGAGAAATGCACTGTACGGCATCACGGAGAGCCGGGGGGATGAGAGGACATGGAAAAACCTGACGCAGGATATGCTGCCGTGGGATTTTGGCATGCTCTATGTGGAACGGCACTTCTCCGCGGAGGATAAAGAGGCAGTGGAGGAGATGATCGAAGAGATTCTGGAGGAATATGAGACGATCATCAACAGGCAGGAATGGATGAGCGACGAGACGAAAAAGAAGGCGATCCGGAAGCTTGAGACGATGCAGGTCAAGATCGGATATCCGGACGAGTGGCCGGCAGCCCGCGATATGATGCAGGTGACGCCGATTTCCGAGGGAGGAAGTCTGCTGTCCAATCTGCTGGTGAGTATGCAGGTCGCGATCGACGACAGTCTGAGTAAGCTTGGAACCAAGGTTGATCGGTCAGAGTGGGATGTGACACCGCAGACGATCAACGCGATGTATGATCCACTGAATAATGAGATCATCTTTCCAGCGGCAATTTTGCAGGCACCATTTTATGACAGTGACAACAGTTACGGAGCAAACCTGGGAGGAATTGGCTTTGTCATAGCCCATGAGGTCAGCCACGCATTTGATTCGAGCGGTGCGCTCTATGATGAGTATGGCAACTATAATGTGTGGTGGACGGACGAGGAGCTTGCGGAGTACAAGAGGATGTCGCAGTCTATTGTAGACTATTACAGCAACTATGAGATGATGGGGATCAAGGTCAATGGAGACCTGACACTGATGGAGAATATCGCAGATCTCGGCGCGATGACCTGCATTACCTCTATTATCGGAGATGATGCGAAGGCACTTGACGAGGCGTTTGGACAGATGACCTATAACTGGGCAAGTGAGGACACGGCAAGTTTTATGATGTATCTGTTAAACACAGATACACATTCGCCGAACAAGGTGCGCGTCAATGCAGTCTTAAGCTCCTGCGATGCCTTTTACGAGATTTACGACATCAAGGAGACGGACGGGATGTATGTGGCGCCGGAGGACAGGGTTGGAATCTGGAAATAGCGTGATATAAAGGGGAGAAGAGTATGATACGGACAAAAAAATTGGGACTAAAACTGGCGGGAGCGCTGATGGCAGCTGTGGTAGCTGTTTCCGCCGCACAGACTGCCGGAGTAAACGGGCAGCTCCTGGAGACCTGTGCGGCAGAGTTCACTGTCACCGAGAACAAGGCAGTGCTCTACAGCAACGACAAGACAAAAGTGTATAAACAGCCGGATGTCAACTCGGAAGTGGTGACAGTGATAGCGCCGGACATTCCTGTCAATGTGACAGGAATCACTTCCAACGGCTGGTTCCGGATATCCTTAAATGGCACTTACTATGTGATGGGTGAAGGTCTGGTTTCCAAGAACGCGAGCAGCGCCAATGCGGTTGTGTCGGGCACGGACATCAAGAAGCTGACAAAGGGGACTTTTTCCTTTTACAGAAATCCGGAGCTGAGCGACTTCGATGCGGATGACGTCGAGGACATGGACGAAAATACATATATCAAGTATCTCGATTCCTTCCTGATGGGATATGCGATGCTGGAGAACTGTATTATGCAGGACAGCGGAAAAACCCTGAAGGAAGTGTACGAGAGCGAGTCGAAGGTAGACAAGAATGTGGCTGCTTTGACGATGCAGGCGTATCTCATCAACTATCGGAACAATTACCTCAGCGACAGTCTGGCCGGACCGTTTCGCAATGACAGGGATTTGAAGCTGGCATTGAACCGGGCGATACGCTATGATATCGGGAAGTTTGGGACGGTGTACAGAAATTCCAGCATCGGAAGCGACGAGACCAAGGTCAAGAAGGCGATGGAGACTGTGGTGAATGAGATGAAAGCGGAGCAGGGTGTTTCATTTACGTGCCGCATGGAGTATGGCGATTACAAGACGAGTGACGGCAGTGAAGGCAAGGGTTGGATTATAGAGTTTACCAAAAAGGATTAGGCCATGAATCAAAACGAACATTTTGTAAGTGCAGACAGGGAAGGATATTTCTATTGCAGGGCAGTGGATAGTTTTTTGAATGTCAGGATGGAACAGCATGTGTGTGGGCGCGGATGTCCTTTTTATACTGGAAAGGCAGAGTGCGCCAAAGGAGAGTTTGTGTGCCGTTATAACGAGAAAGGGATGGATGATCAGCCAGCCCTTTTTCCGTCTGCCGATGGTTTGGACGAGCGGCTCTACAAGGCGTATGCATACGCTGCCAGGGCGCATTTGGGACAGTACAGGAAGAAGACAAAGATTCCTTATTTTACACATATTATCACGACCATGAATTATGCGCTGGAGCTCACACAGGATACCGAGGTGCTTGCTGCGGCGATTCTCCATGACACGGTCGAGGACACCTGGGTGACATTTGACGACCTGAAAAGAGAGTTTGGAGAGCGGGTAGCCGGGCTTGTGGAGACAGAGACGGAGAATAAGCGCCGCAATATGCCTGCCTCCCAGACATGGGAGATCAGAAAGCGCGAAACGGTGGAGCATTTAAAGAATGCTTCGCCGGATACAAAGATAATTGTCCTTGCGGACAAGACCGCCAATCTGGAGTCGATTGCGAGGGAGCAGCATTATCTGGGGGTTGAGATCTGGGATAAGTTCAACCAGCCGGACAAGGCAAAGCAGGAGTGGTATTTCAGGGCGGTCAGAGATCAGCTCACTGTATTTTGTGATACAAGTGTCATGAAGGTGTACGATTATTACCTGAGTATTTTATTCTGATGTCTTTGCAAAGTCTTCCAGTGTGCGGAAGGTGTAGCCCATTTCCTCCCATCTTGTCAGCAGCTCGTCGAGAATCTCGCCGTTTGTCTGGGAGGTGCTGTGCAGGAGAACGATTGCGCCGGGATGAATCCTTCCGACGAGTTTTTTGAAGGCCTCTTCTCTTGTCGGCTGTTTATCCTGATACCAGTCGACATAGGCAAGGCTCCAGAAGAAGGTGTGATATCCAAGCTCCTGTGCCATCTTTAGATTGTTTGTATTGTATTTTCCCTGCGGCGGCCGGTAGAAATGTGCCAGTTCTGTGCCGGTGATTTCTTTGAACAGATTTTCTACATCCTGCATCTCTTTTTCGAAGGATTCTTTCGAGGCGATGGAGGACATATCCAAATGGTGATAAGTGTGGTTTCCTACAAAGTGCCCGTCTGCGACCATCTGCTTTACAAGCTCTGGCGCTGATTCCAGATAGTGGCCAACAACGAAGAAAGTAGCGGGCACGCTGTGCTTTTTCAATGCGTCCAGGATGGGCTGCGTGTTCCCGTTTTCATAACCGGCATCGAAAGTGAGATAGATCACTTTTTCTGTGTTGTCTCCCACGTAATGGGCATCGTATTTTTTCAGTTCATCGACAGAGGCATTTCCAGTGGGCTGACTGCCCTCCTGACCAAAGCCCAGCCCCCAGTTTTCGGAGGAGACACTTCCGCTGGCCGGAATCGCTGATTCGTCAATTTTTTCGTATCTGACATAAGCGATGCCCCGTCCCAGGAGGAAGGCAGCAGTCAGGAGTGCGATTAGCAGCACTGTTTTTTTCAGGTTTATTTTCATCTTTGTTCCCATTTTTAGCCTCATTTATGATACTTTCAGAAGCGTTCTTATTAAAGAATATTTTCCATCAGGAAAAAAATGCCTGTATTGATACAAAAATTTGTAATTTAAACAAAAAGTACAATGACTTTTTGCAGAAAAGTGTGTATGATAAGAGTATCACAAATCATAATTATGATAGTACGGAGGCAGCAGGAATATGAAAAAAGAGACAGGGGTATCCCTCGATATGCAGATGACAGGCGAATTATTGAATTATATGATCAGGAAACAGGGCTATACGGTCGGCGAAATCCAAAAGGAGCTCATGTTATCGTGCCCACAGCCGATCTACCGTTGGCTCAGAGGGCAGACAATGCCGTCCATCGACAATCTGTACAAGTTAAGCAGGATATTAAATGTACATATGGATGAGCTGGTGATACCAAGTCACGATGTGGCGTGGCTGGTGCAGTGGAATCAGAATCTGAGCGCAGGCAGACATCTGAAAACATATCATAAGAGATACACAAAAAGAAAGGGGATATCCTGACAGGACAATGGACGATAATCAAGCAGGGCGGGGTGGCAATATGGCAGATATCACACGTGAGGTCATGATAACGGAAAGTGCTGAGGAGGCGGCGCGCTATGCTGCCAGGCAGATTCCGTATATTGTCTGGCTAAATGAAAATAACAGGGATCAGAGCTTTCCGTGCGGCTCCTACTGTGTGGAAGACCTGAGTGACATCGATGCGAGGTATCTTGACAGGGTGTACAGGCGTTTTCATGATATTCCGTGGGATATTACCGAGACACCGAGACTGCGGATTCGGGAGATCACAGTGGAGGATGTGCCGCAGCTGTATGAACTGTACCGTGATGCGAGCGTCACACAGTTTATGGAGCCGCTCTTTGCAGAGCCGGAGCAGGAGATCATTTACACGAGAGAGTACATTAAAAATATATATGGATTTTACGGTTATGGCATGTGGGTGCTCGAGAGCAAAGACAGCAGACAGGTCATAGGCAGAGCCGGACTGGAGTACAAGGAAGGTTTCGAGGGGCTGGAGCTTGGCTTTATGCTGGGAGTGGCGTATCAGCATCAGGGGTATGCGTATGAGGCGTGCAGTGCGATTCTCGCCTACGGAATCGAGGAGTTGGATCAGAGGGAATACTGTTCTTTCATCAATGAGAACAACGAGGCCTCCATTCACCTGTGCGAACGGCTGGGGTTTGTGCCGCAGGACAGAGTCAGGCTGCAGGAGATCAATTTCGACGGAATGATGGTGGAGAAGGAGTTTATACAGTATGTCTATCGTGCAAATTAGACAAAAAACGGGACATGACATGAAAAATATGGCAATGTATAGTGCACACGCAATATCATATGGCGCATTAACGGGCTGTTTTGCGTCAGATACGGACACGGTGATGAGATAAAAGTGTTTGACAATGGAAAAATGTGGTGGTAATATTAGGTGCATGAAGCAAAGGTGCTGCGGGATATACTCCCTTAGCACCTTTTTTTCGTTTGTTTTCTGCGCACGCCGATGTTATTGCGCAAGATCATCCAGAGCGACGCATCGGCGGCGTCTGAACAGGGAAAGGAAGAGGAGGAGATTATTATGACAGAGTTACAGGAACTGCTGGGTGCCGTAAACAGTGAGATTTACGGCGTATGGTTTTTGATCGGCGCTGCGCTGGTATTTTGGATGCAGGCTGGATTTGCAATGGTGGAAGCAGGATTCACCAGGGCAAAGAATACAGGAAACATCATCATGAAGAATCTGATGGATTTCTGTATCGGGACATGTACATTTATTCTGATTGGTTTTGGTCTGCTGCTCGGTGAGGATTTGATGGGATTTATCGGAAAACCCGGCTTTGACATTTTCACCAGCTATGCGGAGTTTGACTGGTCAAACTTCGTCTTTAATCTGGTATTCTGTGCGACGACTGCGACAATCGTTTCCGGTGCGATGGCAGAGAGAACGAAGTTCCTCTCCTACTGTGTGTACTCAGGGGTCATCTCAGCGTTGATTTACCCTGTTGAGGCGCACTGGATCTGGGGCGGCGGCTGGCTGGCGCAGATGGGATTTCACGATTTTGCAGGCTCCTGTGCGATACATATGGTAGGCGGTATCAGCGCCCTGATCGGAGCGAAGATTCTCGGTCCCCGCATCGGGAAGTTTACAAAGGATAATCAGGGAAATATTACGAAGGTAAACGCGTTTCCCGGACATAACCTCACAATAGGTGCACTTGGCGTGTTTATTTTGTGGCTTGGCTGGTATGGATTTAACGGTGCGGCAGCGACAAGTCTTGCGGAGCTCGGCTCCATATTCGTGACGACGACGATCGCGCCTGCAATCGCCACGGTAGTCTGCATGGTCTTTACGTGGATCAGGTATGGCAAGCCGGATGTGTCTATGTGTCTCAATGCCTCTCTTGCAGGTCTTGTGGCGATCACGGCCGGATGTGATGTGACAGATGCCTTTGGCGCGATTGTGATCGGTGCCGTCGCCGGTCTTCTGGTGGTGTTTGGCGTGTGGTTCCTTGACTACAGACTGCACATTGACGATCCGGTTGGCGCAGTGGCGGTTCACTGTATGAATGGTATCTGGGGAACAGTCGCGGTCGGACTCTTTGCGACGGACACAGCGCCTGCATTTGCGAGAGGATATGGCGACGGCGTAGCATATGGTGCGAATCAGATCTGCGGAACAGGACTTTTCTACGGCGGTGGTTTTAAGCTGTTGGGTATGCAGCTGGCAGGGATGTTCAGTGTGATTATATGGACAGTGGCCACAATCACAGTCACATTCCTTGTGATCAGGGCAGTTTTTGGTCTCCGCGTCAGCGAGGAGGAGGAGATCATCGGTCTCGACGCCACAGAGCATGGACTTCCGTCGGCATACGCAGGTTTCTCCATGATGGATATCTCAAACAGCATGATCATGGAGGAGAACGAGAACACGCAGCTCGGTTCTGACAATTACGAGGAGGCTTCTGAGGCGCAGAAAAATGCTGCGGTCAGGGTTTCGCAGGTTCCCGTTTCAAGCGGCATTTACAAAGTTGTCATTATCGCGAAGCTGTCGCGGTATGATGTGCTCCGCAGGGCGATGAACAACATCGGTGTGACTGGTATGACGGTGACGCAGGTCATGGGCTGCGGTATCCAGAAGGGTGCAGGCGAAAAGTACCGCGGGACGGAAATTGATGCGACACTGCTCCCGAAAGTGAAGGTTGAAGTGGTTGTATCGGCAATCCCTGTCGGGAAGGTGATCGAGTCAGCGAAGAAGGCGCTCTACACAGGGCATATCGGTGATGGCAAGATATTTGTGTACAACGTGGATAGGGTGGTCAAGATACGCACAGGTGAGGAGAATATGGCCGCACTTGCAGATGTTGAGTAGTTCGAAGCGCAAAGACAGAAAGAACCCAGGGATTTTTCCGGGTTCTTTCTGTCTTTGCGTTTTACATGATTGTCTCGATGGAAATATTTTTCTGGTTTGACAATTGCAGCATGCTCTGGTAGTAGGATTTCTGTAGATCGATGATCTCGTTGTTCTCTGTGCGGACGACCGGCTGGGAGAAATTGTTCGGGTTGATAAAGATGACATTTCCCTCCATGCCGTTGCTCAGGGTAACTCTGTGATTGAGATAAGCGTTTGACACATTTTCGAGGAATGTGAGGATATACTTGATCTCATATTTCTGGATCCCATCATCCTCGAAGTATTTTATGACAGAAAAAGGACACATCGCTGCGCGGTACACACGCTCGCTCGTCATGGCATCGAAGATATCGGCAATCGTGACAATCTTGGAAAATTTGTCAATGTCGTCACCGGTCAGCCCGTATGGATATCCGCTTCCGTCGCATTTCTCATGATGCATCAGCGCGGCGTTTTTTACTGGATCGGGGATGCTGCTGTAGCGTCCCAGCAGGTGAAAGCCTTCCGTGGTGTGAGTCTTGATGATCTCAAACTCATCAGGTGTCAGTTTGCCAGGCTTGCGCAGGACTCCTGCAGGAAGCATGAATTTGCCGACATCGTGAAACAGTCCGCAGGCGGTTGCCATCATCTGGTCGGCCTCGGAAAAGTTCAGCCAGCGCGCGAGTACATTGGAGATGAGTGCGACATCGATGCAGTGATCGTACACAGAATCCTCGGTGTTGTGCATGTTCAGCAGCATTTCGAAGAGACTGATGTCCTGATTGTCCTGACGTAGCAGGGCCAGGGTCTCCTTTAGCAGTTCGTTTGCGCGAAACGGCTCATTGCGGTGAAGAGATTTCATGAGATTGCTCTCGTAGTGCTCGGCGCACCGCGCAAAGCCTTGGGAAAATCGCTGGAGCTGTCTGTCTGCGGCCGTGGCTTCTGCGGTATTGCCGGAATTGTACAAATTTGCCATAGAGGCGTCCTGTGTGAGAATTGCCGCATTTACCATGGGTGTAGACAGATCGACGATAAGATTGTCCTCAATCTGTACATAATATATGGAATATCCTTCTAAACGTGATATAATATTTTCAGTGAGTATGATGCCCTTTGGAACGATTGTCACATGATCATAAGATACGATGTCCTCGGCAGTTACCATACCGGGTGTCAGTGCTGTAATGGGAATTTGTCTCATAAAGCTCTCTCTTTCTGGAAAAATAGTGATTTCAAAAACGCTACTTTTATTCTAGCGGTTTTTGTTAAAAATGTCAAACAAAAGGAGATAATTATATGAAAAAGTACACCAAAATCCACAAATTGTCCGATAATAAGTTTTTGAATCTGTTCCGATTGGATGCGCTGACCGACAGCGGCCGTCCTTTCGATTACTTTTTCGTGTCAAGAAGAAAGGCGGAAAATATCAAACTGCTGACGGGGGACAGCGAAGCGGAGGGGGTTGTCATCTATCCAATTCTCAGGGATGATCCGGGGAAAATTGTGATGATCAGACAGTACCGCTATCCTCTGGGGGATTATCTGTATGAGCTTCCGGCGGGGTTGATCGATGCGGGGGAGACGCCTGACATTGCGGCGGTGCGGGAGATGAAGGAGGAGACAGGGCTTACCTTCGAGGTCTATGCGGACGGTGACGCTGCATATCGCAGGCCGTTTTTTATGGGGGCAGGTTTTACCGATGAGAGCTGCAATGCAGTCTTTGGATACGCCAGCGGAACGATCAGCCGCGATGAGCTGGAGGACACAGAGTCAATACAGGTTTTGATTGTGGACCGGAAGGAGGCGGGACGCATCCTGCGCGAGGAGAAAGTCTCCATCAGGGCTGCGTATCTCCTCATGAATTTCTTGCATGCAGACCAGGACGCGCCTTTTGCGTTTCTACAGTGATATTAAAATAATACCAATTATTTTAATATGGCCTCCAGAGAGGCGGATACAGGGCGAGTGTGCATAAAATGTCGAAAAATGTAAAAATGAAGGAAAATTGAAAGTTTTCGGTATAAAAATATATTGATAAAAAAGAGTTATCAATATCGGGAGCAATTCGAAATGATAAAAAGATGAAAGAAATATTTCACTTTGATGAGCGTGCAAAAGCGCCCGGAATTCAATAAAAATCTCGTGTTACAGATTAAATTTTTTTATAGTTGCAAAATAGAAAACATACGATATTTAAAGGGTGGAGAACAAAAAGGCGGGAACACGTTGGTTTTCATTAACGTTATTTATGAAAGATTGTGTGTTCATTTTTCGAAAAGTGTGTTATGATAATACAGGAATAGATCAAAAGACACACTTTATCAAAGAGTTACTTATTTTCATAGCGATTAATGATATATAGAAAAGAAAGGATGGTTTATCATGTTGGACAAGTTCGATGGAAGCGATGTTAAGGATATGGAAAAAGAAGAGACGGAGAAGGTCAAGGCAGCGGAGGAAACAAAGGCACCGGAGGCTGCCGTGGCAGCAGAGGAAACGAAGGCGCCGGAGACTGCCGTGACTGCGGAGGAAAAGGAGACGGCGAAGAAGGGCGGATACCTGTCGGAGATTGACGGTGTTGAGGTTGATTTTGAACTGCAGTACCGCGAGCATGAGACAGACATGAGAGATATTGCAAAGAGAGTGACGGAGGATTACGCAAGGAGAGGGAATGACGCGTCCAGGATCGAATTGATTCAGGTGTATCTCAAGCCGACGGATTTCACAGCATACTATGTAATCAATAATTCTTATGAAGGAAAGATTCCTTTGTTCTAATCTTTGTTCTAAAATTCATACAACAAATGTATAAGAGGGGAAGCGAATGAAGAAGGTAACGATACAGGATATTGCGGCTGAGATGGGGCTTAGCCGCAATACTGTGGCAAAGGCACTGAACGGGGGGCTTGTCTCTCCGCAGACAAGACATGCAGTTGTACAGAAGGCATGGCAGATGGGGTACACCAAGCTGGATGAGAATCTTGTGGAGGAAGTCAAGTCGACATATCGCAGAGCCAACACGGGAACAATACTGGTGTTATTTAATCATATGCAGTCCACTTTCTGGACGAGAGCACTTGCAGGTATCAGCAACGCGGTGAATGATGAGGGATATCGCATGCAGCTTCATGTGGTGGATGAGAAGGACAAGGATGGTGAGGCGACAGGCAGGCTGATTGCGGATGATGTGAAGGGGATTATATTTTTGAGTGTATTTCCGGCAAAATTCGTGAAGGGAATCGGGCGCAAAAAGCTTCCGGTCACATTCTTTAACAGTCCGGTCAACGCGCAGGAGTATATCAAGATCGGAGATGTCATCAATGTGGACGGTTTTTATTCCATGAATACATTGACAGAGTATGTGATCAAACAGAAAGGATGCGCGAAGTTTGCATATATTGGGTTTGCGGAGGGATCGCGCATGATACAGGCGCGATATCTGGGGTTCCTGAACGCATGCAGCAGAAATCATGTTCAGCTGGATGAACGTCTCCAGTATACACGGCCGGCCAACGGCATTAGTTTCAGCTATGCCATGGTTGAGGAGGTCGTAAAGAATATGCCATACATACCGGAGGCGATCATCTGTGAGGATGATGACGTGGCAAAACATGTGGCGCTGGCTCTTCTGCAGCGCGATCCGCAGGCTGTGAAGCGGGTGGTGATCACAGGCTTTAACAACACGTTGGAGTCAGACTTCTTCAAGAAGGACATACTCACGGTTGATGTGCGCATTGAGGAGATGGGCAGACGTCTTGTGAAATCGGTGATTGACAAGGTGAAGTGTCCGACGATGGATGCCTCGTTTACCACAATCGTGACATATCCGAAAATTTAAACTGTTTTTTCATATATACGATGACAATACGCAAAATACGTGATATAATTTCAATATCTATTTAACGTAGTAATGAAAACGCCATGCGGGAATACAAAAATGATTTTCAGCGGCATGGACGGACAGCTGCGATGTTGTTATCAATGATAGTATATGAAAAAGTGAGGTTTTAATGTTGATGGATTACAGAATAGTGACAGACGGTTCCTGCGACCTGCCGCCAGAGCTTTGTAGAGAGAAAGGGATTGACGTAGTGCCCTTCTACGTATCATTTGACGGTGTAAATTACCAGAAAGAAATCGTGGATATGCCGATTAGAAAGTTTTATGAGCAGATGGTGGAGGATCCGGCGACATTTCCGAAGTCTTCACTGCCTTCCGTGCAGGATTACGCGGATGTATTTAAGCCGCTTGTGGAGGCGGGAAAGGCGATCATCTGCATCTGCATCACGACAAAGTTCAGCGGTTCTTACCAGTCTGCAATGAATGCGAAGGAGATACTTCTCGAGAGCTATCCGGATGCGCGGATAACGGTGATGGATTCCACAGTGGATACTGTGCTGCAGGGGTTGTTTGTGCTTGAGGCAGTCAGGATGTATGAGGCGGGGCTTTCATATGAAAAGGTTGTCGCGGAATTGGAGTCGATCAAGGGTACCGGGCGCATTTTCTTTACGGTTGGGAATATCGATTATCTCAAGCATGGCGGGCGCATCGGCAAGCTTGCAGGGCTTGCGGGCTCTGTGCTGGGCATCAAGCCGCTGATCACGCTGAAGGAGGGGGAGATCTTTCCGTCTGGTGTGACGAGAAGCCGCAAGAAATCGCTTGAGAAAGTATACGAGATGCTGTGGCAGTATCTCCAGGAGGTGAACGCATCATCGGGCGAGTATAGTCTCTGTGTTGGCTACGGCTATGACATTGAGGAGGCGGAGGCGTTCCGCAAAGGGGCAATCGATTTTCTGTGCGCGAAGGGGTATGCGGTCACAGATGCGGAGCTTTGCAAGTATCAGATTGGCGCGACGATCAGTGTTCACACAGGACCGTACCCTCTGGGATTTGGCGTGATCAGAAAGAGTATGATTAAATAACGAATGTTTTTGAAAACATTGAGAGTTACAGCATCATTAAATATTGAAATGTATGGGAAGGAGAGGTTGTCACATGGCAGTGTACAGTCTGGAAAACGCGCAGATTAAAGTCAGCGTGGACACGTTGGGCGCGGAGCTGAAATCGTTGAAAAAAGTAAGTACGGGCACGGAATATATGTGGGATGCAGCGCCGGAGTACTGGAAGAGGACTTCTCCAGTGCTGTTTCCGATTGTGGGGAGTCTGAATAACGGTAGTTATCGATGCGACGGAAAAGAATATCCGATGTCACAGCACGGATTTGCGAGGGATATGGAGTTTGAACCTGTGCAGCAGACCGGAGACGAGCTGAAGTTTGTGCTGCGGGCTACGGAGGAGACAAAGGCGAAATACCCGTTTGACTTTGAGCTTGAGCTTGGCTACAGGCTGCGTGAAAATAATCTTGTCGTTTCGTGGAAGGTGACAAACCGCGACAGCAGGGAGATGTATTTCAGCATCGGCGGACACCCTGCATTTATGTGCCCGATTGACAAGAAAGGCGTGCAGACAGATTACAAAGTGCTGTTTGACGTCAGCGATAAAGTGACATCGGGGATTATAGGAAGCGGCGGGACGCTCTCGGCGCGCACTAAGGAGTACCGTCTGGATAACGGAATGATGGACATCACGGCAGACTTGTTTGACGAGGACGCGCTGATTATCGAGGACAATCAGGCGCACAAGGTAGCACTCTGCAGCCCGGAGGGGCAGCCCTATCTCACAGTCAGCTTCGACGCGCCGCTTTTCGGACTGTGGTCCCCGGCAAAGAAAAATGCGCCGTTTATCTGCATCGAGCCGTGGTATGGCAGATGTGACAGAGAGACGTTCGCAGGTGATTTGTCTGAGCGCGAGTATGGGAATAAGCTCTCACCGGCGGAGACGTTTTACGCGGAATATACAATTACGGTTTAGAACGATATCGAGGATATGGAAGTACGCAGTTTGTTTTCGGGCAAACTGCGTATCTTTTATGCACACGGGCACCCAAGGGAAATATGTCAGCAGAGGCTGACGCGCGCTGAAACTTCTTACCAAAATTTTTGAAAGAAATCTGTGCAAATGGTAAAAAATAAAACTAAATTTACTTTAAAAATTGATTAATTAATAAAATGATGGTATGTTAGATATGTAATGTATCATACGATGCGAAAAATATATTCAATGATTAAAAATGAAATACGCGCTGCGAAGGGAGATTAAGAATGATATCGTACAATGAGAAAGAACGGGTATTTAAGCTGGACACGCCCAACACGACCTATATGATTGGCATCGTGGACGAGGAAAACTTTGTCGGACATGTCTACTATGGAAGAAAATTAGATGGGGATGAGGCGGCCTACCTGATGCGGACGGAGGAACCGCCGTTTGTTCCGGGCAAAAATAACAGGGAGCGCTGTTCGTTTTATGACTGTTTTCCCTTTGAATATCCCACAAGCGGAGTTGGGGATTACAGGGAAGGCTGTATCGGCGTCAGGACCGCAGCGGGACATATGGGAAGCATGCTCTCCTATGTGTCACATGAGATCATTCAGGGAAAGCCGGAACTTGAGGGACTTCCGGCGACATTCGGCACACCGGAAGACTGCGCGACATTGCGGCTGGTCTGCGAGGACAGGTATGTCGGCATGCAGGTGGAGCTGCTGTACACCGCATTTCAGGATGTGGATGTGATCACGAGAAGCGTGAAGGTGACAAATACAGGCAGAGAACATTTTTACCTCACGAAAGTGTACTCGGCTTGCATTGACATGGACAACAGGGATTACGATATGGTTTCCCTCCACGGAAGCTGGGCGCGGGAGCGCCATATCCAGAGAAAGGCGCTGGGCTATGGGATTCAGAATGTCAGTTCGTTCCGCGGGGAATCCAGTCATCAGGACCACCCGTTTCTGGCTCTGGTGGACAGGAATACCACACAGGAGAGCGGCGAGATCTACGCGATGAATTTCGTGTATTCCGGCAATTTCCGCGCACAGGCGGAGGTGACACAGTTTGACTATGTCCGCATGACAATGGGAATCCACCCGGAGAATTTCTGCTGGAAACTGGAGAGCGGCGATTCTTTTCAGGCGCCGGAGGTTGTCATGGTCTACACGGACAGGGGATTTGATGCGATGACAAGCACATTTCACAGACTGTACAAAAAGCATCTGATCCGCGGTGTGTATAAGGACAAAAAGAGACCGATCCTGATCAACAACTGGGAGGCGACATATTTTGCGTTTGACACGGAGAAGTTGTTGTCCATCGCGGGGGAAGCATCGAAACTCGGCATTGAGATGCTCGTCATGGACGATGGCTGGTTTGGAAAGCGCAGCAGCGACAATTGCGCGCTGGGAGACTGGAAGGTAAACGAGGAGAAGCTGCGCGGCGGTCTGAAATATCTGGTGGACGAGGTCAACAGGCTCGGCATGAAGTTCGGCATCTGGTTTGAACCCGAGATGATCTCGCCGGATTCCGACCTGTACAGGGCGCACCCGGACTGGGCGATCGCGATTCCGGGCAGACCGGGGACGGAGTCGCGGCAGCAGTTTGTGCTGGATCTGTCAAGGCAGGAGGTTGTAGACTGTATTTACGAGCAGGTGGCATCTGTGCTGCGGAGCGCCAACATTGAGTATGTGAAGTGGGATATGAACAGGCAGCTCACGGATATCGGAAGTTACGGGCTGCCGGCGGACAGGCAGGGTGAGCTCTGTCACCGCTATGTGCTTGCCGTTTACCAGATGCAGGACAGATTGACGAAGGAGTTTCCGTATCTGCTGCTGGAGAACTGTTCGGGCGGCGGTGCGCGTTTTGACCCGGGCATGCTGTATTTCAGCCCGCAGATATGGTGCTCTGATGACACCGATGCGGTTGAGCGCCTGGAGATCCAGGAGGGGACGGCGCTGATCTATCCGCTGTCCACGATGGGGGCGCATGTCTCGGACTGCCCGAATCATGCGGTGGGGCGTGTGACTCCTTTTGAGACGCGCGGCATTGTGGCGCTTGCGGGGACATTTGGGTATGAGCTGGATGTGACGAAGATTCCGCAGGAGGACAGGGATATGATACCTGGTCAGGTCGCAATGTACCACAGGTTCAACGATCTGGTCAGGGAGGGTGACTACTACCGCATTGCGTCCTATTCCCAGAATCACAAGTATGACTGCTGGCAGGTTGTGAGTGAGGATAAGAAGCAGTCGCTTGTCACCTTCGTGCAGGTTCTGAACAGGGTGAACTTTAAGTCCAGGCGCATTCTGCTGAAAGGACTGGACGCCGGGAAGCGCTATCAGGTAACGTTTGAGAATGATGACAGCATAGCGGACAGGACATACAGCGGCGACACGCTGATGAAGGCGGGGCTGCTGGTGCCCAATCCGTGGGGAGATTTCAGGGCACACCTGATCTCGCTCGTCGAGGTGTAGGCGCTGCGCTGTGACAGGCAGCAGATATAAGATAGAAGGTTATACAAATATAGATAATCGGGGAGTGATAAGGATGGTTAAGGCTGTAAAGCTTGCGGATATCGCGGAGAAGGTAGGGGTCAGCGTCGTCACTGTATCAAAAGCTTTATCAGGTCAGAAGGGTGTCAGCGAGGAGATGCGTGCCAGAATCAAGGAACTGGCGGACGAGATGGGGTACACGCCAATTCATGCGGCACAGACAGGACGGATGAAGTCCTACACAATCGGTGTGGTCACATTTGAGACCTATTTTGCCAGATTTGCCTCTTTTTACTGGAAAATGTATCAGGAGCTTGCCACGCGTGCGGTCAAGAAAAACTGTTTTTCCATGCTCGAGGTGATATCGACCTACGACGAGGAAAATCTTGTCTGGCCAAAACTGATCACGGAGAACCAGAAAGTTGACGGCATTGTCGTGATCGGGAAGCCCAAGACAGGTTATCTGAAGATGCTGTACCAGAACAAAAAAATACCGATGGTATTTATGGATTTCTATGATGACGAGGAGATTGTCGACTCGGTCATATCAGCGAGCTTTAACGGGATGTACCGCATGACGGACTATCTGATCAAAAACGGGCATACGCGCATTGCGTTTGTGGGAAGCCTGATGTTTACGGAGAGCATCACGGACAGATACTTTGGATACTGCAAAGCCCTGATGGAGAGCGGTATCGAGGTGCGGCAGGACTGGATCATCAAGGACCGTGATTACAATGACGGTGTCATTGGACCAGAGTACAGGCTGCAGCTGCCAAAGGAGATGCCCACAGCGTTTGTGTGCAACAACGATGTGACGGCATACTCGCTGATCAGACAGCTTGAGGAGCAGAGCTACCGCGTCCCTGAGGACATCTCTGTAGTCGGCTACGATGATTACCTGTATGCAGAGTACGGTGATTCCAGGATTACCACATATCTGGTAGACATGGGAGAAATGTCAAAGATTGCGCTCTCGTGCGTCATCAAGCGCATCGAGAATATCTCCATGAATGCCAGCGTGCACATCGTAAACGGCAGAATCATAGAACGCATGACAGTCAAAAAACTTAATGAACAGTCAAATTAGTCGATCACCGGTGTTTCCCTGCGGTATGTGAGCGGGGTTACACCGGTTTTTTCTTTGAAGAGCCGGATAAAGTGGTTGGTGTTCTCGATTCCCACCATCTGGCCGATATCCACGATCTTCTCATCGGTGGAGAGAAGCAGTTCTTTGGCCTTTTCGATGCGAATCTTATTCAGGTACTGTATGGGCGTGTATTCATAATATTTTGCAAATTCGCGGCACAGGCGGAATTTGTTGATGCCGTATTCGAGGGCAAGTTCGTCGAGGGAATAAGGTTCCTGGTATGCGGTGGTAAAACGGTGGTGCATATCGGCGATATAGGAAGGGATATGATAGGAGCCGGTCTGCTCAATTGCACGCACAAGATAGAGCTGTGTGAAGAGATTGACAAGCTCCCGCGAACGAATGATGCCGTGAATTTCTGTATCCGTATTATTTCTCAGGAGCTGTTCCCACGCGGCAAGAATATCAGAATATTTGTCAAGTCTGTAGATGAAATTTCCAAGACTGTGTATTTTTTGCAGATAATATTCAAGGATCGTGATGCTCACAAAACAGATTGTGTATTCCCAGATGTTGTGCTGGCAGATCAACTTGTGATTTTTGCGGCAGTCAATGACTGTGAGTGTGCCTTTTGTGAGATCATATCCGGCATTGATTCCATTTGCATTTTCATAATAGAGTCTTCCGGCGCCGTTGGTTGTGTGTACAATGCAGAGCGCATTGAGATTTGCCGCCTCGTAAGAGAAGGGCGAGGTGACAGATACGTGCCTGTGGCATAGTTCATGGGGAAGCACATCACAGAAATCATAGTCCCTGCTGTATGCATTTTCAAAATAATCAGACAGGGAAAAGCGGTTGCTCGTCTCAGACGAGATCAGGCAGCTGAAAAACTCGGTGGAAAATAATTTTTGGGACATTTGTCATACTCCTTTGAAAAAATAAATGTAAATTGTATAGCGACTGTTTTTGGACAAGCTGTTGTATTGTTAATATTATATAATATTGAAAATAAAAAAACAAGAAATGAATATAAATGTAAATATTTGATTATTCAAAACGAAAATTAACGAAATATTTCGCGCATATCAGAGCAGAGATTAAACAAAAAGCTTAAAATTAGCCTATTTTAGCTAAATGAAAAAGAAGTAATGGACATTTTAGATAAAAACGACAAACGAAAATTGGCAAAATAGAGGAAATGACGAAAAAGCACAATAATTGGATACGATATGCAATTATAAGTAGTGATTAAATACAGGATTTAATTTAAACTAAAAACAAGTTAACAAGCAACGCTGACTTAACTAAAAGAAAACTAAAAACAAAGTTTCAAAAGGGAGGTTTCATCAATGAAATTAAAGAGACTCATGGCACTTGGTATGGCTGCAGTTATGACAATGTCTTTGACAGCATGCGGCGGCGGTTCCGATGACAAATCATCAGACAGCAGCACATCGACAGGCAGCAGCACAGCAGCAGATAACAGCACGGCAGCAGACAACAATGCAGCAGGCAGTGATGCATCATCAGACAGCAGTTCAGACGCATCATCAGGTGGACTTACATACGCAGGCATCAAACTCGGTGAGGATTACACAGATCTCACGGCAACGATCAAGTTCATGCATCACAAGACAGACCGTGTGGAGGATGGCACAATACAGGGATATATTGATGAGTTTAACAAGATGTATCCCAACATCACAGTAGAGCAGGAGGGAATCACAGACTACGCTGAGACAGCGCTGTTAAGAATTCCTACAGGCGACTGGGGCGACATCATGTTCATTCCTTCTATTGACATGGTTGACCTTGAGACCTACTTCATTCCGTATGGCTCTGTGTCAGAGATGTCTGAGCTGATCAATTTTGCAGATCAGTGGAAATATCAGGATCAGTGCTACGGTATCGGTTATATGGGAAATGCGCAGGGCGTTCTCTATAATAAGAAGGTGTTCTCTGATGCAGGTATCACAGAGCTTCCGAAAACTCCGGACGAGTTTATCGCAGACCTGCAGCTCATCAAGGACAACACAGATGCGATTCCTCTCTACACGAACTATGCAGCAGGCTGGACAATGGGCGGCGCATGGGATGGCTACCTTGGCGCGATCACAACAGGTGACACTACCTGGTTAAACCAGAAATTTACACACTCAGCAGATCCTTTCAAGGACAACGGCGATGGAACAGGCGCATATGCACTGTACAAGATTCTCTATGATGCGGTGGCACAGGGACTGACAGAGGAAGACTACACGACAACTGACTGGGAAGGCTGCAAGGGCATGATCAACAGAGGCGAGATCGGTACAATGGTACTTGGTTCCTGGGCAGTGGCGCAGATGAAGGCAGCTGGCGACAATCCGGACGATATCGGATATATGCCGTTCCCGATCACAGTTAACGGCAAGCAGTACGCTACAGCAGGTCCTGACTACTGCTATGGTATCAACAAGGAGAGCTCCGCAGACAACCAGGCAGCAGCTATGGTATTTGTGAAGTGGATGGTAGAAGAGTCTGGCTGGTGTGATTTTGAGGGTGGTTATCCGATTTCCAAGTCAGCAGATACATCATTCGTGTTTGATGGTGTGGAGGTTGTCAACAATGAATCTGCTCCGGAGGACGAGGCAGATCTGATGAACCAGATGAACACAGAGTCTGAGTTGAACTTTAACGCTGGCGGAGATTCCAGAGTTATGGCAATCGTTGAGGCAGCAGCGCAGGGCGGATCTTACGATGACCTTGTGGCAGAGTGGACACAGAAGTGGAACGATGCACAGAGCGCTCTGGGTGTAGACGTAACATACTAATCATAATACTTTACAGTATGGCTTGCAGGCATGGCACCTGCAAGCCATCAATCCCCAGAGGGGAATGCAGCTAACAACATTATTATTTGAATGAAAAGAGAAGGGGGGATGGCTTTATGGCAGCATCGGCAACAGCAGATCAAACCAAAAAACCATTTAATTTTCTGAAGTGGGCAAAGAGCAGAAAAGGTCAGCAGACATTAATCATTATCGGCTTTTCTATTATACCCTTAGTACTCCTGTTTACTTTTACTTACTACCCGTTTGCGGAAATGGCAAAGTTCAGTTTTTATGACAGAAATTATACCAAGGTGAGAGGCTTTGTGGGCCTTAAGAACTATGCTGACGTATTTAACAGACCGGATATCTTTAAATCGCTGTTTTTATCGCTTTACTACATGGGTGGAGCGGTTGTACAGCTGGCACTGGCGTTGTATCTCGCCACAGTTTTCTGCTTCGGTGTAAAGGGCGGCAATTTCTTTAAAGGATGCATGTTCTTCCCTTACCTGATCAACGGTATTGCCATCGGTTTTATCTTCAAATTCTTCTATACAAGAGGATTCGTGCTGGATACAGTGCTCCAGTGGATTGGCTTTGACCTGGAGAGCCTTCCTTTCTGGCTGAGGGACACCAGCATCAACAATATATCACTTGTTGCAACCAGTGTGTGGAAATACTTCGGACAGAACATGGTGCTTTTCGTAGGCGCGATGATGTCGGTGGACGCTACGCTTTACGAGGCAGCGGATCTGGACGGTGCAAATAAATGGCAGCAGTTTAAGTACATTATGCTTCCGAGTATCAAGACGATCGTTATGCTGAACCTGATCATGGCAATCACAGGTTCCCTGAGTGCATTTGAGCCTCCTTTCGTTATCATGTCAGGCGGTGGAAATGGTACGGCAACTTACTTTGTAAAGATGCACGAAGTTGCTCACACAAGCCAGAAGCTTGGTCTTGCATCGGCGATGGCAATCGTATTGTTACTGATTATCTTTGTCGCGACGATTCTGCAGAAGCTCTTCTTCAAGTATGTCTTTAAGGACGCTGAGGACGAGGATAAGGGCGCATCTGCAAGACGCGAAAAGAAGCTTGCAAAATCAAGGTAAAGGAGGCAGTAAATAATGACAGTTGGTGAAAAGGTTAAAAAGTATCTCTGGATCTTTATCAAATATTTCTCGATGATTTTCTTCTCATTTGTGTCAATCCTTCCGATCGTATCCTGCGTGATCACTGCCTTCAAGACAGACATAGAGTATCAGAATACGAATGTCATGACACCGCCGGAGAGCTGGCTGAACTTCTCGAATTTCACGGATGCTTTTACGAGGGCACACATGGGAAGGGCATTCCTGAATTCGGTCATCGTCGTAATCGTTGTAGTCATTGGTTCTGTTATGATCGGTTCGATGATCGCGTATGTTTTGAACCGCTTTCAGTTCCCTGGAAACGGACTGATCCGTAACCTGTTCCTGTTTGCGACACTTTTACCAGGTATCGCGATGCAGGTGTCAACTTACCAGTTGATGTACCAGATCGGCTTTATCAATCACATGTATGGTTACATTATCCTGATGATGGGTACAGACGTCATGTCGATCTATATCTTTATCCAGTTCTTTGAGAATATTTCGACCTCGCTGGATGAGTCGGCTTATATGGACGGCGCGAGCTATTTCACGATTTTCTTCAGGATTCTGTTCCCGTTGCTGAAACCGGCGATTGTCACATGTATGATCCTGAAGGGTGTGGGCGTGTACAATGAGTACTATAGTGCCAACCTGTATCTGGTTGACCAGAAGCTCAAGACCGTTGCGATCTCCCTGTATACCTTTACAGGACCTCTTGGAAGCAAGTACAACCTGATCTGTGCAGGCGTAATCATCACATTGCTGCCGGCACTGATTATCTTCATTGCATTCCAGAAGCAGATTTACTCCGGACTTACAGCGGGAGCTGTCAAAGGTTAAATATACTTAAAAATAATTTAAAATAAATATGCTGCATCGTTTGTGCGGAAATAAAAGCGGTGCAGTATATTTTTATAGCCAAAAAAGTGTTACATATGTTAAAAATAGACAAATACTTTTGGAATATTTCCTAATTGCGGTTTGAGAGATTAATTGTTAAGATAAATATGAGCTAAATTTAGCTGCTTAAATTTAAGGAGGCTTATTATGGCTAACTTGGAAACGCATTCAGAAATGTGTTCGGAGGTGACAAGGCACCTCACAAAGGATATCATACCATTCTGGAAAGGTCTGCGGGACGATGAGAATGGCGGTTATACGGGTTATCTCGGGTATGATTTAAAAGCGGACAGAAAGGCAGTCAAGGGCTGCATCCTCAACAGCCGCATCACCTGGTTCTTTGCCAATGCATATACCCTGCTGAAAGATGCCAGTCTTCTCGAGGAGGCATCACACGGATTTAGGTTCTTGAGAGATGTGTGCTGGGACAAGAAAAACGGCGGCGTGTACTGGTCAGTAAATTATGACGGAACGCCCGCGGAGACATTGAAACATACATATAACCAGGCGTTCTCCATCTATGCGCTGTCCTCTTATTATGAGGCAGGCGGGGACAGGGAAGCGCTGGATATGGCATATCAGCTCTATGACATCATCGAGGGAAAGATGCGCGATGAGCTGGGATATAAGGAAGCTTTTGACGAGGCCTTCAACGAGATCGACAACGACAAGCTCTCGGAAAACGGCGTGATAGCATCGAGGACGATGAACACGCTGCTCCATGTCTTTGAGGCTTACACAGAGCTGTACAGAGTGGATCACAACGAGAAGGTGGCGGACAAGATCAGGTGGATGATGGATCTTATAGCCGAAAAGGTCTACAACCCGAAGCTGCACCGCCAGGAGGTATTTTTTGACGCCAAGTGGAATCCGATCATTGATCTGCACTCCTACGGTCATGATATCGAGACGGCATGGCTTGTGGACAGGAGTGTTGCGGTTTTGGGCGACGATGTGTATGAGAGGAAGATGTCACCCATCACACAGGACCTGACGGATCAGATCTACAAAGTAGCATTCAACGGTTCTTCCCTTGCAAACGAGTGCGAGAAAGGTGTTGTAAATGACTGGCGCATCTGGTGGGTGCAGGCGGAGACGGTCGTGGGATTCCTGAACGGCTATGACAGGACAGGGCGCGGGGAATATCTTGAGGCAGCACAGAATGTGTGGGCATTCATCAGGGAGCATCTGATTGACCAGCGCGATGGTTACGCGGCAGGCAGGGAGTGGTACTGGAGAGTGCGCACAGACGGCACACCGGATGAGACACAGCCGATCGTGGAGCCGTGGAAGTGCCCGTATCACAATGGCAGGATGTGTTTTGAAGTAATCAGGAGATATGGTAAAAAGAAGTTCTAAGTCTGTATAAGACACAGCCTTGGAACTGCGAAGGCTATTTCAGTTTGGAGGTCGACATGACAAAGATATTTGAAGAGAACAAAGCAAAGGTAATGAAGCGGTATGACGAGATCATCAGCCGCAAGAATGTAAAGAGTGATTTCTACAATGGCATCTATGACCGGTATGAGTACCCGGTGCTGACACGCGACCATATTCCCCCTTTCTGGAAATTTGACATGAATCCTGAGACCAATCCGTATTTCATGGAGCGTCTCGGTGTGAACTGTGCGTTCAACTCCGGCGCGATTGAGTTGGACGGCAGGTTTTACCTCGTGGCGAGAGTTGAGGGAAATGACAGAAAGTCGTTCTTTGCCGTGGCGGAGAGTGATAACGGTATCGATGGCTTCCGTTTCTGGGATTATCCGATTCTGCTCGACGATGTGTGCCCGGAGGAGACAAACGTGTATGACATGCGTCTCACAAAGCATGAGGACGGATATATCTACGGTGTATTCTGTTCCGAGAGCAAGGATACGTCAGTGAATGATCTGTCAGCGGCAGTCGCGGCAGCAGGCATCGTGCGGACAAAAGATTTGAAGACATGGGAGAGACTCGACAATCTCAAGACACTCAACTCCCCGCAGCAGAGAAATGTCGTGCTGCACCCGGAGTTTGTGGATGGCAGGTACGCGTTCTACACCAGACCGATGGACGACTTTATTGATACAGGAAGCGGCGGCGGCGTTGGATTTGGACTCTGCGACGATATCACACATGCAGTGATTGACGAGGAGATCATCACGAGCAAGAGAAAGTATCACACGATCACGGAGGCAAAGAACGGTGCCGGCGCAGTGCCGATCAAGACGGAGAAGGGCTGGATCCACATTGCCCACGGCGTCAGAAACACGGCAGCAGGTCTTCGCTATGTTGTGTATGCGTTTGCCACGGCGCTTGACGATCCGATGAAGGTGATTGCGGAGCCGGGCGGTTTCCTCATCGCACCCCTCGGGGGCGAGCGGGTCGGTGATGTGTCGAATGTCGTGTTCACAAACGGCGCGATTGCGCGGGAGAACGGCGACGTGTACATCTACTATGCATCGAGCGATACGAGACTCCACGTCGCCACGACGACGATAGACAAACTTGTGGATTATGTGTTTAACACACCGGAAGATCCGCTTCGCTCCGTGAAGTGCGTGGAGCAGAGGTGCGAATTTATCAGAAAAAATCTGGATTATATGAATCAATAGTGTGAGGAGTGGGGACATGAGAGCCGAAAAGTATGGAATCGATTGCAGCAAGGGCGTTATGAATAGAGGAAATCTTTATCGAATTGAGAGAGCGATGAAGAAAGCGATGCGCGGAGAGAAGATAACCGTGGGATTTTTGGGCGGTTCCATCACGCAGGGCTGTCTGTCCTCGTCTCCGGAGACCTGCTATGCCTATCTGGTGTACAGATGGTGGTGCGAGACGTTTCCGGATGCAAAGATCACATATGTCAATGCCGGGATCGGGGGAACGACTTCCCAGTTTGGCGTAGCGAGGGCAGACAGCGATCTGCTGTCAAAGAATATTGATTTTACGGTTGTCGAGTTTAGTGTCAATGATGACGATAATGATCATTTTCTGGAAACCTATGAGGGGCTTATCAGGAAAATATACAGCAGCCACACCGAGCCGGCTATCCTGATCGTGAACAGTGTCCGGTACAATGACGGCACGAATGCACAGGCACAGCATATAAAGATTGGGGAGGCCTATGAACTGCCGTGTGTCAGCATGAAGCCGACACTGTATGAGAAAGTATTGGACGGCACTTTCACAAGCCGCGATGTCACAGAGGATGATCTGCACCCCAATGACGAGGGGCATGGATTGATGGCGGAGGTCATTATCAGTTTCCTGAATATGGTTTATGAGGAGCTGAGAGCAGGAAATGAGGCGGCAGACAATCATCTGGACGTGCAGAAAATGGCGCCTTTGACGCCGAATGCCTACGAGAACTCTGTGAGATATCAGAATTATAACTGTGAATCTGTCATGACAGAAAATGACGGTTTTACGATAGATGAACAGCCGCAGAATGACATCCGGGAGATTTTCCGGCGCGGCTGGACAGCAGACAGAAAAGGCGCACATATAGGCTTTGATATCGTGGGAAGCTGTATCGGCGTACAGTATCGGAAGTCGGTGGTGCACCCTGCCTGCATTGCAAGGGCTGTGGTCGACGGCGACACGGACAATGCAAAGATACTCGACGGCAACTTCGAGGAGACATGGGGGGACAGTCTTCACCTGGATACGGTTGCGGAACATCTGCCCTATGGAAAACATCATGTTGAGATTGAACTGATCGGGACACACGAGGATGACAAAGTGCCATTTTATCTGGTGTCTGTGATCACAGGATGAAAAGAATTTCTAAGGCGCTAAAAGACAGCACCTAAGAAATTCTAAGTTTCATCCGGCAAGTTTGCAAAGGGCGCAAACTTGCAGTTGTTGGATATAGAAAGAAAAATAGGAGGATTTAAAATGAGCAAAGTAAAAATGATGAGCCCGGCGGTTCCAAATATGCCGTGGCAGGACAGGGCGGACGGAAAGACGACAGGTGTGGCTGATGCACCGATCTGGAGATACAGCGAGAATCCCATTATCGGCAGAAATCCGGTAAAAGGTGTCGCGAGAATCTTCAACAGCGCGGTCATTCCATATGAAGGTGCATTTATCGGTGTGTTCCGCGGGGAGCAGACAAACGGCATTCCTTATATCTATCTCGGACGCAGCCAGGATGCGATTCACTGGGATTTCGAGTCTGACAAGATTGCGTTTGTAGATGAGGATGGCAAGCCTTTCATGCCAGTGTATGCATACGATCCGCGTCTTGTGAAGGTAGAGGATACCTATTATATTATCTGGTGCCAGGATTTCTACGGTGCGGCGATCGGTATGGCAAAGACGACAGATTTCAAGACGTTCACGCGGATTGAGAATCCATTCCTTCCATTTAACAGAAATGCAGTGTTGTTCCCGAGAAAGATCAACGGCAATTTCATGCTGCTGAGCCGTCCTTCTGATTCAGGACACACACCGTTTGGCGATGTGTTCGTGAGCGAGAGCCCTGACCTGGTATACTGGGGCAAACACAGACATGTGATGGGCAAAGGCAATGAGTGGTGGGAGTCCTTAAAGATTGGCGGCGGCGCAGCTCCGATCGAGACAAGCGAGGGCTGGCTGTTGTTCTACCATGGTGTGTCAGGTACCTGCAACGGCTATGTGTACTCCATCGGCGGAGCAATCCTTGACATTGACAATCCATCTATTGTAAAATACCGTTGTGAGAACTTCCTGCTGACGCCGGAGGAGTGGTATGAGGAGAGGGGATTCGTTCCCAATGTATGCTTCCCCTGCGCGACCATTCATGACTCAGAGACCGGCAGAATCGCAATCTACTACGGAGCGGCAGACAGCTATGTGGGTCTTGCGTTTACAGAGCTTGACGAGATCGTTGACTATATCAAGAGCAACAGCAGGGTGACAGAATCAGATACGGAGATTGGAAAGAGATAACTTTTTATAAGGAAAGAGAACGCCGGTACCCGGCGTTCTTTTCATAGAATCATTATTGACAGTTTCATATATAGGAGGGGGAAAAATGCTTACAGAGACATTGATCAAGGATATACCAGAGGTAAAAGTGCATGGAAGGACAACAGCGTGCCGCGAGCCGTTGACGCTCTTCTGGACGGCAAGTGGATTTGAGTGCAATGTGACCGGTTCGGAGCTCTGGGTGGAGGTGGAGACTACATATGATGTGTATGAACCCTGGTTCAGCTACACGGTAAACGGGGACTGGGTAGGCAGACAGATGCTGCCAAAGGGCAGGTACTGGATACCGCTGTTTCGCGGCATGAGCCCGGAGAATGTCAAAAATGTGCACTTCTATAAGGATTTGCAGGCGATGAGTGACGACGGGAACTCGTATATTCATATCCATGCGCTGCGCCATGACGGCAGATTTGTGCCTGTGGCGGAGAAAAAGCTGAAACTGGAATTTATCGGTGATAGCATCACTTCGGGGGAAGGACTTTTTGGTGCGAAGCAGGAGCAGGACTGGATTCCAATGTTTTTCTCGGCGCTTAAGGATTATGCGTATCAGACGGCAAAGAAGCTTGACGCGGAGTACAGGGTGTTTTCCCAGAGCGGCTGGGGTGTGTACAGTACGTGGGACAATAATACGCGCGGGGCAATACCGAAATATTATAAGGAGATCTGCAGTCTGATGCAGGGCGAAGAAAATGAGCGGCTCGGCGGAAATGCACCGCATGATTTTGCAGGCTGGCAGCCGGACTGCGTGATTGTGAACCTGGGGACGAATGACGCGAGCGCTTTTGAACAGCCGCAGTGGGTGGATGAGGCGAGCGGTGAAAGCCACAAGATGCGCAGGAATCCGGACGGTTCATACAATATGGAGGATATGCGTGCACTGCAGCAGGCGGTGAAGGATTTCATAGCACTGCTCCGGGAGTGCAATCCAGATGCGAGGATTATATGGTGTTACGGCATGCTGGGCACAGGCATACAACTATATCTGTGTGAGGCTGTGGCTGGATATATCGAGGCGACAGGTGACAGGCACGTGTCCTATCTGCAGCTTCCAGACACCACGCCGGAAAGCGTCGGTTCGCGGGAGCACCCGGGATATCTGTGCCATCAGCAGGCGGCGGAGGTGCTGGCAGGGTATATCGCGAAGATAATGCAACAATGATATTTGCAATCAGGAGAACGGACTTATGGTACAGTTTTCCGGGATAGGAAAGAAAAAGGGAAAGGAACGCAGGAATATGTTTAGAGACGACTTTGTGTGGGGTGTGGCGAGCAGCGCCTATCAGATCGAAGGAAGAGATGCGCAGGACGGAGCGGGAAAGTGTATCTGGGATACGTTTGCCGGTGAAGGAAAAGTACAGAATAACCAGAATGCAGATGTGGCGTGCGACCATATCCACAGGTATAAGGAAGATATCGCCATGATGCGCCTTTTGGGTGTGAAAGCGTACCGCTTTTCGTTGAGCTGGTCGCGCATTCTGCCAGAAGGCACAGGAACAGTCAACGAAAAGGCGATCGCATTCTATCGCGATATGATACAGTGCGTGAAAGAGAACGGCATCACACCATATATCACGATGTATCACTGGGAGCTGCCGCAGGCATTGCAGGACAAGGGAGGCTGGCTCAATGAGGATATTGTTGAGTGGTTTGGCGGGTATGCGAAGGTGGTAGCGGAGAATTTCAGCGACTTGTCAGAGTACATCATCACATTGAATGAGCCACAGTGTTTTGTTGGGCTGGGACATCTGAGCGGTGTCCATGCGCCAGGACTGAAGCTGGAACCGGCAAAGGTGTTCCAGATCGCGCATAATGCGCTCCGCGCCCATGGAAATGCAGTAAAACAGCTTCGGAAATATGCGAAACAGCCCGTTCAAATCGGGTATGCACCGACATGCGGTGTGGCGTACCCCTACACGGACAAGCCGGAGGATATCGAGGCGGCCAGGAGTATTTATTTTGGCTTCGACCAGCCGATCGGGAACTGGACATGGAATGTGGCATGGTTTGCAGATCCCGTATTCTTGGGGAAATATCCGGATGAGGCACTTGCGAAATACAAAGATTATCTTCCAAAGATCACGGACGAAGATATGGAACTGATTCATCAGCCGATTGACTTTATGGGGCAGAACATATACAATGGTTATTATATCAGAATGGGTGCTGACGGAAAGCCAGAGTATGTCGACAGACCGGCAGGATTCCCGAAAACAGCTGCAAACTGGCCGGTGACGCCGGAGTGTCTGTACTGGGGGACAAAATTTTTGTACGAGCGCTATCGGATGCCGATCTATATTACAGAAAACGGCATGTCCTGCCATGACCAGATTTCTGCCGACGGATGTGTGCACGACAGCAACCGGATTGATTTTCTTGACAAATATTTGTCGCAGCTGCAGAAGGCAGTGGATGACGGTGTTGATATCAGAGGCTATTTCCTGTGGACTTTTCTCGATAATTTTGAGTGGGACAAGGGATACAGTGAGCGCTTTGGCCTTGTCTATGTGGATTTTGCGACACAGAAGCGCATCGCGAAGGACTCAGCATTCTGGTATCAGAAGGTAATGGAGACGAACGGAGGGATATTGAGTATGAACAGTACAGATGCGAACAGGGAAATATTGTTTATGAATCCTGTATTCAAGCAGATGATCTGGGGTGGAAACAAGCTTGGCAGCAAGTGGGGTTATGAGATTCCGGGAGAGAATACCGGGGAGTGCTGGGCTGTGAGCGCGCATCCGAATGGGGATTGCGCGATAAAAGAGGGCACTTATGCCGGAAAGACACTGAGCCAGCTCTGGGCGGAAGAACCGCAGCTTTTTGGCAATGTGGCAGGCGACCGCTTCCCGCTTCTGATCAAGATCATTGATGCAAATGACGACCTGAGCATACAGGTGCACCCGGATGACGCGTATGCCGGCAGGAATGAGAACGGCTCTTTCGGAAAGACAGAGTGCTGGTATATTCTCGACGCGCCGGAAGGGGCGACGCTTGTGATCGGCCACAACGCAAAGGACAAGGCAGAGCTGGAGGATATGATCAGCAACGGCAGATGGGATGAATTTCTGCGGGAAGTTCCCGTAAAGAAGGGCGATTTTATCCAGATCGATCCGGGGACTGTCCACGCGATCAAGGGCGGCATCGAGATTCTTGAGACGCAGCAGAATTCCGACATTACATACCGCGTATACGATTACGGCCGTCTGCAGAACGGCAGGCCGCGTGAGCTTCATATCGGGAAGAGTATCGATGTCATCACGGTTCCGGCAAAGTCGGTGGAGGAGAGTGTCATCAACATTTCCGCGGACACAAAGAACACGATGAACCAGCTGATCGCATGCAGCTATTATCAGGTGTGGAAGCTTGACGTGGACGGAAGTATGGAAGTCTCGCAGGATTATCCGTTCCTGATCATGAGCGTCGTTGAGGGGGACGGACTGATCAACGGACAGCTGCTCAGGAAAGGCGATCACTTTATTCTGCCGAATGGTTTCGGCAAAGCGCAGCTTCAGGGGAAAATGGAACTGATCGCGTCGACAGTGGCATAGCGTTTTAAAAGGCAAAAAAATATGTTAAAAAATTGACATTTATCACCAATAGCGATATACTAATCATATCGGAAAGAATGGAGCTGTCTGGAGATCAATGAGTCAGGATGCATATTTTCAGAATGGTTCCTGACAGCCATTTTACGGAACAATTAAATATTCATGATGGAGGTTTGGATTTATGTTAGTATCAGCTACAGAAATGCTTAAGAAAGCAAAAGAAGGTCACTATGCGGTAGGTCAGTTCAATATCAATAACCTTGAGTGGACAAAGTCTATCTTACAGACAGCGCAGGAGTTGAACAGCCCGGTTATCCTCGGCGTGTCAGAGGGCGCTGGCAAATACATGACAGGATTTAACACTGTTTCAGCGATGGTGAAGGCGATGGACAGCGATCTTGGGATCACGGTTCCCGTAGCGCTCCACTTAGACCATGGTACGTATGACGGATGTTATAAGTGCATCAAGGCAGGCTTTACATCAATCATGTTTGACGGTTCCCACTATCCGATTGATGAGAATATCGCAAAGACAAAAGAGCTCGTTGCAGTGTCGCATCAGCTTGGTCTTTCCATTGAGGCTGAGGTAGGCTCAATCGGCGGCGAGGAAGATGGTGTCGTAGGCATGGGAGAGTGCGCAGATCCGGATGAGTGCAAGCAGATCGCAGATCTTGGTGTTGATATGCTGGCAGCAGGCATCGGCAACATCCATGGAAAATATCCTGCAAACTGGGCAGGCTTAAGCTTTGAGACACTGGATGCGATCCAGCAGAAGACAGGCATTATGCCGTTAGTTCTTCACGGCGGCACAGGTATTCCTGACGACATGATCAAGAAGGCGATCTCGCTCGGCGTTGCCAAGATCAATGTCAATACAGAGTGCCAGCTCTACTTCCAGGAAGCAACACGCAAGTACATCGAGGCAGGAAAGGACCTGGAGGGCAAGGGATTTGATCCCCGGAAGCTTCTTGCACCGGGATGTGAGGGAATCAAGGAGATCGTTAAGATCAAGATGAATCTGTTTGGTTCTGTCGGAAAGGCTTGAATCAGATAAAAACTATAAAAACAGCAGGTTGTTTACAACCTGCTGTTTTTATAGTTCAACGCCGCTTCGATCAATCCCTTAAATAGGGGATGCGGTCTGTTCGGCCGGCTCTTGAGTTCCGGGTGCGCCTGTGTTGCGAGGAAGAAGGGGTGTGATGGAATTTCCACCATCTCCACGATGCGCCCGTCGGGCGAGAGCCCGGACAAAAGCATTCCCTTTTCGGTGACGACAGCGCGGTAATCGTTGTTGACCTCGTAGCGGTGCCTGTGGCGCTCATGGATGATTTCGTTTCCGTAGAGCTTGTATGCCTTGGAGGTCGTGTCGAGATGGCACTCGTAGGAGCCAAGCCGCAGTGTCCCGCCGATATCTTCCACGCCGTTCTGGTCGGGCATCAGTGCGATGACGGGATGCGTTGTGTTCGGATTGAGCTCAATGCTGTGCGCGTCATTGCAGCCGGCGACATCTCTGACAAATTCCACGATGGCAAGCTGCATGCCGAGACAGAGTCCGAGGAAGGGGATACCGTTCTCGCGCGCATAGCGGATGGCGTCAATCATTCCCTCAATGCCTCTGTCACCGAATCCGCCAGGAACGAGTATGCCATTGACATCCTTTAAGGTCTCTGCGACGTTGTCTGGATTGACCTGCTCCGAGTCCACCCATTTGATATTGACAGTGGCGTGCTGCGGGATGCCGCCGTGTTTCAATGCCTCGACAACACTGATGTAGGCATCATGGAGCTGGGTGTATTTTCCGACCAGGGCGATTGTGACTTCCTGCGTGGGTGATTTGAGGTCATCGACCATCCTGGTCCAGTCTGTCAGGTCGGGAGTAGGGCATTCGAGATGCAGGCATTCGCAGGCAACCTCCGCAAGGTGCTCCTTCTCCATCGCAAGCGGCGCTTCGTACAGGTATTCGACATCAAGGTTTTGAAGCACATGGGAGTTTGGCACATTGCAGAAAAGGGCGATCTTGTCCTTCAGTGTCTGGTCAAGAGGATGCTCGCTCCTGCACACGATAATGTCCGGCCAGATACCCATTCCCTGCAGCTCTTTGACGCTTGCCTGCGTCGGCTTGGTTTTCATTTCCTGCGAGGCACTCAGATAGGGAATCAGTGTCACATGAATCAAAATGGCGTTTTCATGGCCGACCTCGTGCTGGAACTGCCGGATGGATTCCAGGAAAGGCTGGCTCTCGATATCGCCGACTGTGCCGCCGACTTCAATGATGGCAATGCGCATATCGGGATCCGTAAAATTGCGGTAGAAACGGCTTTTTATCTCATTGGTAATATGGGGAATGACTTGTACCGTACCTCCGCCGTAATCGCCGCGCCGCTCTTTCTGTAGTACCGTCCAATAAACTTTGCCTGTGGTCACGTTGGAGTTCTTGTCCAGACTCTCATCAATAAAACGCTCATAGTGGCCGAGATCAAGGTCGGTCTCCGCGCCGTCGTCCGTGACAAAAACCTCTCCGTGCTGAATGGGATTCATCGTACCGGGATCAATATTGATATAGGGATCGAACTTCTGCATGGTTACTTTATAGCCTCTGGCTTTGAGCAGTCGTCCAAGTGAAGCAGCTGTAATTCCTTTTCCAAGACCGGAAACTACACCGCCGGTTACAAATACATACTTAACTGGCATAACCTAATTTTTCCTTTCATCTTTTTGTTGAAAACCTTTGTAAATATTCTACTATTATACAACGTTCTCATGGTAAAAAGCTACTGTTTTTTCGATTTTTTTGGCGACAGTGACCAGCAACTTTTTAGAAACTTTTCACAAAGAAATCACAATAATTATGTTGATTTATAACCATGAAATCTCTATAATTATAATTGCGGTAAACGACTCAGGCATATTGTTATGCTATTATCAGGAATCATGAATCAATAGACTTTTGATAGATGAATCATGACATAAATCAGAAAGGATACCATAGGAAAATGGACAATAATCAGGTCAACAATTACGACAACAATTCCAACCGGAATAATGGAGGCCCAGGAAATGGCAATAACGGTGGGAATGGGAACAACAATAATAACGGAAAAGACCCGAAAAAGCAGAGTATTATCATAATGATTACTGCAGCAGTGCTGTCACTGCTCTGTATCAGCTATTTCACACGCGCTGTGTCAGGTGCCACGACAGTTGAGATCACGTATAACAAGTTTATTGAGATGGTGGACTCAGGGGCGGTTGAGTCGGTAAAGATCGAGTCCAGTCAGATTCAGATCACACCAAAAGCAGGTGAACAGGACAATCAGAACCCGAACAGTCTGCTGGCTTCCGCAGTCAGGGTGACTTATATCACAGGAAAGGTGGAAGATGACGAGACACTCACGCAGCGGCTGCTCGAAGCAGGAGTAGAGGTGCGCGGGACAGTGCCTGACGGTTCCGGTATCATTCTGTCGCTTCTATATTACATCGTGCCGATTCTTTTGATGTGGGGATTGCTGAGCCTGCTCTTCCGGAAGATGACAGGCGGTGGCGGTGCTTTCAGTATGGGAAAGAGCAACGCGAAGGTGTATGTACAGAAGGAGACGGGCATCACATTTCGGGATGTCGCAGGTGAGGATGAGGCGAAAGAGTCCCTGCAGGAGGTTGTCGATTTTCTGCACAATCCGGGAAGATATGTAAAAATCGGCGCGAAGCTTCCGAAAGGCGCACTGCTGGTAGGACCTCCGGGTACAGGTAAGACAATGCTTGCAAAGGCAGTGGCAGGCGAAGCAAAAGTACCGTTTTTCTCGCTTGCCGGTTCCGACTTTATCGAGCTGTATGTCGGTGTCGGTGCGTCGCGTGTGCGCGATCTGTTTAAGGAAGCGGAGAAAAATGCGCCGTGCATCATTTTTATCGATGAGATTGATGCGATCGGCAGAAGCCGCGATTCAAAATATGGCGGCGGAAACGAGGAGCGCGAGCAGACCTTGAATCAGCTGCTCTCCGAGATGGACGGTTTCGATGGCAAGAAGGGCATTATTATCCTTGCTGCAACCAACAGACCGGAAATTCTCGACAAGGCATTGCTGCGTCCAGGACGTTTTGACAGGCGTATTATCGTTGATAAGCCCGATCTTAAGGGACGTGTCAATATATTAAAAGTACATGCGAAGGATGTGCTGATGGATGAGACAGTTGACCTTGATGCGATTGCGCTTGCGACCAGCGGCGCGGTGGGAGCTGACCTTGCCAACATGATCAATGAGGCGGCGATCAACGCAGTTAAAGAGGGCAGGGAGTTTGTCAGCCAGAAGGATTTGTTTAACGCGGTGGAAGTGGTGCTTGTCGGAAAGGAGAAAAAGGACCGCATCATGAGCAAGGAGGAGCGCAAGATCGTCTCCTATCATGAAGTCGGTCATGCCCTGATCAGTGCTTTGCAGAAAAATTCCGAGCCGGTGCAGAAGATCACAATTGTGCCGCGCACTATGGGAGCACTCGGCTATGTCATGCATGTGCCGGAGGATGAGAAATATCTCAATTCCAAGGATGAACTGCACGATATGATTGTAGGTCTGCTGGGTGGACGTGCGGCGGAGGAAATCGTGTTTGACACGGTCACGACAGGTGCGTCGAACGATATCGAGAAGGCGACAGGCATCGCGCGCTCGATGATCACGCGTTACGGTATGAGTGAAAAGTTTGGCCTGATGGGACTGGAGACTGTCGAGAGCCAGTATCTGGAGGGAAGGAGTTCACTCAACTGCGCGGACAATACGGCAGCGGAGATTGATACAGAGGTCATGAATATGCTCAAGGCGTGTTATGAGGAAGCGCTCGGAATGCTTCGCGAGAACCGTGATGTGATGGATCAGATTGCCGCGCACCTGATTGAGAAAGAGACGATCACCGGTAAGGAATTTATGCAGATATACCGTGAGGCGAAGGGGCTGCCGGAGCCTGAGGAGAAGAAGGACGAAGTCGAGATTGAGATAGAGGAGAAAGAGGAGAAAGAGAAAACGACAGAGACGGAAACAGCAAAGGATGCGGAGCAAAAAGAGGAAGTGCGCATAACGGCACCTGAGGAGCCCCGCGACGGAATACAGCAGCCTGCATACACATCGCAGCAGCAGGAAAGTAAGTGGAGTATGCCGCCTGCGTATGACTGGAATCCAGCGCAGATGCAGCAGAATCCTTCACAGAATCAGGGGCAGCAGCAATACCAGAATAGTTATCAAAATGCACAGCAGGGAACAGGGGCGCAGAATTTGTCGCAGCAGTACCAGCAGCAAAGTCAGCCGCAGTATCAGGGACAGCCGCAGCAACAGTACCAGAATAGTTATCAGAATTCTTATCAGAATGCACAGCAGGATTCAGCGCAGCAACAGCAGAATCCGTACCCGTACCAGAACGCGCCGCAGAATGGATATCCATATCCGCTCCAGAATCCGCAGAATGCGGATCTGCCGGAGGATAACGGCACCAACGGTGAGACATCACGTTTTGGATCTGTGTGGGACAGAAATGTGAACGGGAGTCGTGATCAGGGGAATCAGAATAATAGTAACAGATGGTAAAACAGAACTGGTGTAAAGTATGAGTGTGATTGACAGCGCTTTGCATCAGTTTTTCTATATTTAGATTTTATTCAGTGTATAGGGAAGGGGTGTATTCTGTGCCAGATATCTCACAGGAAACGAACAAGGAAAGAGAAGGTTGCTATGAAAAAAATGCAGATGAGTCTGAAATAAAGGAATCCGAATCAAGTGAGTTTGACGTGAAGGAGGAGCTTCGCAAACTTCCCAGTAAGCCAGGCGTGTATATCATGCATGATGCGGAGGACACGATTCTCTATGTGGGAAAGGCGAAGAACCTGCACAACAGGGTTCGCTCGTATTTTAAGGAAAATATCGGGCGCGGGCCGCAGATTGACAAGATGGTTTCCCTGATTGCGCGGTTTGAGTACATTGTGACGGACTCCGAGCTTGAGGCATTGGTTCTGGAAAATAATCTGATCAAAGAATACTCGCCCAAATACAATACACTGCTGAAGGATGATAAGACCTATCCATATATCAAAGTGACGCTGGGCGAGGATTATCCGCGCGTCATGTCTGTGCGCCAGATGAAGAAGGACAAGGCGAAATATTTTGGACCGTTCACAAACGGAGGGGTCAGGGAGAGTATTGATCTGATCAACAAGCTCTATCAGCTGAGGACATGCAGCAGAAAATTGCCGCGGGACTGTGGCAGGGAGCGCCCCTGCCTGAATTATCACATTGGCCAGTGCTGTGCGCCCTGTCAGGGCGATGTCACGAAGGAGGCGTACGCGGAGCGGATCGCTCAGGCCATTGAGTTTCTGAACGGAAAACAGCAGCCGATCATCAAAGAGTTAAAGGAGAAAATGCAGCAGGCTTCGGAGAGGATGGACTTCGAGGAGGCAATCCGGTACCGAGACCTGATCGAGAGTGTCAAAAAGGTCAGCGAGACGCAGAAGATGTCGGATAATGTGGGCGAGGATAAAGATATTATCGCACTTGCAATTGATGGAAATGAAACAGTTGTTCAGGTGTTCTTCCTGCGAAATGGAAAACTGATTGGCAGGGAACATTTTTATATGATGCAGGTCGAGGAACTGACGGCAGACAATATCCTCACAAGCTTTGTCAAGCAGTTCTATGCGGGAACGCCATTTATACCAAGGGAAATCATGCTTCAGGAGGCAATTGAGGATATGGAGCTGGTGGAGCGGTGGCTGACGGGCAGAAAAGGAGCGCGCGTCCATTTGAGAGTGCCGCTGAAGGGTTCTAAGGAGCGGCTGGTGGATCTGGCAGCCAGAAATGCCCAGCTCGTCCTGAGCCAGGACCGGGAGCGCATCAAGCGCGAGGAGGGCAGAACCATCGGTGCGGTGCGGGAGATTGAGGAAATTCTCGGCATCCGTCCATTGACGCGCATGGAGGCATTTGACATCTCGAACACCAGTGGATTTGCCAATGTGGGTTCCATGGTTGTCTATGAGAAGGGAAAGCCCAAGCGCAGTGATTACCGCAAGTTCCGCATGAAGACTGTTGCAGGCCCCGATGATTATGCATGTATGCATGAGGTTCTGACAAGGCGCTTCCGGCACGGACTGGATGAGCGCGAGGAGATGAGACTTGATGAGAACAGTGTCGGGGAGGATTTCGGAAGCTTCACAAAGTTTCCGGATTTGCTGCTGATGGACGGCGGACGCGGTCAGGTCAACATTGCACTGCAGGTATTGGAAGAGCTTGGGATTCATATTCCGGTCTGCGGCATGGTAAAGGATGACAACCATCGCACCAGGGGGCTGTATTTTAACAATGTGGAGCTGCCGATTGACACACACAGCGAGGGCTTTAAGCTGATCACACGCATTCAGGATGAAGCGCACCGCTTTGCGATTACATATCACAGGTCGCTGCGGAGCAAAGCGCAAGTGCACTCTGTGCTTGACGAGATACCAGGTGTGGGACCGAGCCGCAGAAAGGCATTGATGAAGTACTTTAAATCGATAGAGGAGCTCCGCAGCGCAGATGTCGCCAGGATTTCCGAAGTGCCGGGAATTACGGCGAAAGTGGCGGAGGAGATCTATCAGTTTTTTGCAAAAGAGCCGAATTAAGAGGAAACAGACAGTGAACGATCTATGATAAATGAGGTAAAAGAAAGTGTCAGACGAAACAGAAAAAGGATTGGAACAGGAAAAACAGAAAAAGACAGAAAAGATTGCGGCTGAGATTCTTCAGATGGCAAAGAACAAGCTGCTTGTCAATATGCGGTTTATGGATATGTCGCTCAATCAGTTTAAAATTTTTCCAAAACCGGAATTGACACCTTTTACAGCAAGCGACGGGGAGATCTATATCTATGACCCGGAGCATCTCTTGAAGGCATATGTGCTGGATGAGAATCTTCCCATACGCAATTTTCTGCATACAGTACTGCACTGTGTATTCAAGCATTTTTTTGTAAACACGCTGGTAAATCAGGAGATGTGGGATCTGGCGTGCGATATCGCAGTGGAGAGCGCCATCAATGATTTGGATCTGAACTATCTCAATATTGGGAAAGCGAAGGAGCAGATTCAGTTTTTTCATCTTTTTCAGAAAAAGATTCAGACCATTTCCGCAGAAAAAATTTACAGCTATTTTTTGAGTGAAAAGTTGTCCGATGACCTGGTAGAGAGACTGTCTCTATTATTTAAGGGAGATGATCACTGTCTCTGGTATCTGACGGAGGAGCAGAAGAAAAAGAAGGGTCTTTATGGCGGCTTAGGGGGAAATGCAATTATTCCGGTCGAGCGGGTTCTGCTTGTGGACGGATGGGCGGGAATCGCGCTGCGCATGCAGACCGAACTGGAAGTGTTTGTCAAGAGCAGGGGAACGGAGGCAGGGCTGCTGACGCAGAATCTGAGGGAAGTGAACCGGGAGCGCTATGACTACACGGAATTTCTCAAAAAATTTGCTGTCCGGGGAGAGGTGATGAAGCTCAATCCCGATGAATTTGACTATAATTTTTACACGTATGGCTTGCAGCTGTACGAGGATATGCCCCTGATTGAGCCGCTTGAGTACAAGGAAGTAAAGCGGATACGGGAGTTTGTGGTAGCGATCGATACTTCTGGTTCGACGGCCGGCGATCTGGTGCAGATGTTTGTGCAGAAAACGTACAACATTCTCAAGAGCACAGAAAGCTTTTTTACCAAGATCAATCTGCACATTATCCAGTGTGACACGGTTATTCAGGAGGATGCGAAGATCACGACGCAGGAGGAGTTTGACACCTACTTAAAGGAAATGAAGCTGCATGGTCTGGGCGGGACAGATTTCCGGCCTGTGTTTGAGTATGTCAATAAGATGGTGGACAATCACGAGTTTGAAAATCTAAAGGGTCTGATCTACTTTACAGACGGCTGCGGCGTATTTCCGCAGAAGAAACCGCCTTATGATACGGCTTTTGTGTTTATCGATGATTCGTACAATAACTATGACGTTCCGTCGTGGGCGATGAAGCTGGTGCTCAGGAAGGACGAGATCTGAGTGGTTTTAAGGAAACGGGTGCGTGACTGGTTCTAATCGGAATGGAGGAGAGCAAATGGAACTTCCGCAGGAGGAAAAAGCCGCAAGGCTGCAGCAGGCGGTGATCAACAGCTCCGTTGAGCAGATTTCTAAATTGTATGACGAGCTTGGCGAGGTGGAAATGTCGGCGCCAGCGCTGGGACTGGCGTGCCGGTTCCGGGGGCTTGCGATGGTAAAGGCTCTGGTCGGGAAGGGAGCAACGTTTGATTTCCCTTTAACGAAAAAGATTGAAGAAACATACAATTGTTATATAGGAAAGAAGCATGGAAATTGCCGCACCAATTATTCGATGTATCTGTTGAGAGCGTTTGGGGAAGAGTTAAAAATCTTTTGTCTGAATGGCATGGCGATGGAGCAGAGCGCAAACAGAGAGGATGGGGAGTCCCTGTCGTTTCTTGCGGACGAGGAACGTGCTGCTGTGTTAAGGTATCTTATGGAAAACAGGGAAAAGACAGCGTTTCGTCCAGAGGAGCTGCTTTACTATGCGATTTTATTCCGCGATACAATGCTTGTAGAGGAACTGAAGAAGCAGAATGTTAAGATTTCCGATATCCGTATCAAGATCATCACAGACGGCGCTACGGCCATGAACAGCTACTGGTTTGAGTATGTTCTCCTGACAGAGCGTCTTGCCGATGAGGATTACCTTGCAGTCATGCAGTGTCTTGCCGCGGAGCTTGACGGAAAACGGTTTCATTATACACCTCATATTTATGAGGTCACGAAAAGGCGTTTTCGCGATTTCAAGGTATTTGAATTTTTCTTTTCCCATTTTAAAAAAGATAAAATGAATCAGCGCGATATCATGTGCGATCTGATCGAGGAAGGTATCCTGGAGGCTATGCCACTCGTGGAGGCAGCGGGCTGGCTTGTCCTGCCCAGAAAGCGTGATGAGATGATCGCATATGCGTCACAAAAAGGCCAGACAGAGATCCTGGCGTGGCTGCTTGAATATAAAAACCGTACCGCCGATTTTGCCGCTGAGCAGGAAAAAGCGGAAAAGAAGATGATGCGCGAACTGAATATGGCACCGGATTCTGTCGCGGCGTTAAAGAAAATATGGAACTATAAAAAAGGTGAGGACGGCACGCTTGTCATTACGAATTATAAGGGGAGTGAGGTCCATGTCACTGTCCCGGAGAAGATTGGGAAAAATACTGTCACAGCCATCGGGAACGGTGCATTTGCGGGAAGTCCTAACAGTTACAATGGCTGTGCAACTGCGGAACAGATAAACCATCATGATAAGATTGTTGGGATCACACTGCCAGGAACGGTCCGGTCGATTGGGAATTGGACATTTATGGGTATGTCTGCATTGAAGGAGATCAATCTTCCAGAAGGTTTGCGGGAAATCGGCGCATGTGCCTTTATGGGTATGTCTGCATTGAAGGAGATCAATCTTCCAGGAAGCCTGTGGGAAATCGGTGAGTATGCTTTCGAACAATGCAGTTCCTTAAAAAGTATCCATATTCCCCATGGTGTGAGCGAAATCAGCAAAGGTGCTTTCAATCAATGTACACTGTTGCAAGACATTACGATTTCTGATGGTGTGAAAGAAATCGGCGATTATGCTTTTGGGAGCTGCAGTGCGCTGCGGAGTATCACGATTCCCGGAACTGTAGAGAGAGTCGGAACATCTGCGTGGAACAGAAGCATTCATCTGGAAAAGGTAGAGATCTGTAAAGGAGTGAAGGTAATCGATGCATACGCCTTTCACGACTGCCGGTCGCTGCGGAGCATCACAATTCCCGAAACCGTAGAGATCGTCGGACAACATGCTTTTCATAACTGCCACAAACTGGAGGAGGTGTGTATCAGTGAGGGTGTCAAAGAGATCAATGCTTGTGCTTTCCGAAACTGCGACTGTCTGAAAAGCATCACGATTCCCAAAACAGTGGAGAAAATCGGAGAGAACGCATTTGAGGACTGCAGTAGTCTGGAAGAGGTATGTATATGCGGCGAGGTGGATAAGATCGGGGCGCTTGCGTTTTTAAACTGCAGCAGTCTGAAGGTGATCAGAGTGCTGCAATCCATTCCGAACCGTATCCTGGGCGAGACGTTTGAGCGAAATCCCAATCTGGTCATATATTGCCCGAAAGGGAGCAAAACGCAGAACTATTGTAAGAAAAAAGGGATTCCATACAAGGATAGTGATGTTTGATTTTGGGTGCATTGGAAGTGAAGCGATATCTTAACACAAAGGATCTGCTGCAGGGAAAAAGCATCGTGGCAGAGATTAACGAAAATACTGTGTTTCAGGGGAAACCATGTCTGATTGGTTGAGGGTGATATGGGAATACAAGGAGGAGAGGAAATGGAACTTCCGCAGGAGGAAAGAGCCGCAAGGCTGCAGAAGGCAGTGATCAACAGCTCCGTTGAGGAGATTTCGAAATTATATGATGAACTGGGCGACGTAGAAATGTCAGCTCCGGCGCTGGGACTGGCGTGCCGGTTTCGGGGGATTGATGTGGTGAGGGCATTGATCCAAAAGGGTGCAACGTTTGATTTCCCATCAAAGAGGAGAATTGAGGAGACATACGATTGCTATATCGGTCGAAAGTGCGGCAATCGCCGCACCAATTATTCCTTATATCTTCTGAACATTTTTGAGGAGGATTTGAGAGGGGCTTATTGTTTTAAGGGAATGACGCTGAGTCACAGCGCAGAAAGAGAGACGGGAGAGCCGCTTGTATTTCTCCCGGATGACAAGCGCATTGAAGTGCTGGGATGTCTGTTGGAAAACAGGGAAAAGATTTCCTTTCATCCGGAAGAAATGCTGTACTATGCGATTTATTTTGGAGAAACTGTGATTGTGGAGGAATTGAAACGGTATGGCGTCCGGATTTCCGATGTCCGCGTCCGCACGATGACGGACGTCGATGCACTGATGGACGCATATTGGCTGGAGTATATCACGATGACGGAGCTGCTTGACAATGAGGATTATTTTAGGGTCATGCAGCAGCTTGCCGCAGAGCTTGACGGAAAGCTGTTTCGCTACACAGAGAATCTCTATGAGGTTACGAAAAAGCGCTTTTATGATGTCAGGGTATTTGAATTCTTTCTTGCCCACTTCCAGCCGGAGAAGATGAAAAAATATGAGATCATACGCGGTCTGATTGAGATTGATGCAGCGGATGCTCTGTCGGTGGTTGAGCGGGAGAAGTGGATTGTGACACCGAAGAAGCGCGACGAGTTGATAGCATATGCCTCAGAAAACGGCAGGACGGAGTCGCTGGCCTGGCTGCTTGATTACAAAAACCGCACTGCTGATTTTGCTGTGGAACAGGAAAAAGCGGAAAAAAAGATGATGCGTGAACTGAATATGGCGCCGGATTCTGTCGCCGCGTTAAAGAAGATATGGAGCTACAGGAAGCGTGAGGACGGCACGCTGCTCATCACCAACTATAAAGGCACAGACACTGAGGTTACTGTACCGGAAAAGATTGGGAAAGGGATTGTGACAGGAATTGGAACGGGCGCATTTTCGGGAGGTTATTCCAATCCAAAAGTAACAGAGGAACAAGTAGAGCAGCACATGCGAATTACAAAAATAATACTGCCAAAGACGCTGCAATATATAGGAGAAGATGCATTTTGTAAAGTGCCTGCATTGAAGGAAATCGATATCCCTGAAGGGGTGGAAAAAATAGACGACTATGCATTTTGGAAGTGCGAATCTTTGAAAAGTATTACGATTCCCGGATCGGTAAAAAAGATTGGAAAGTACGTATTTGAAGACTGTATCGGGCTTGAAAAGGTGTATATCAATGAGGGCGTTCTCGAGATCGGGGTGTATGCATTCCAAAATTGCAGTGTTTTGAAAAGCATTGCAATTCCCGGAACAGTAAAGAAGCTTGGAGCGTCCGTGTTTGAAGGTTGTATCAGGCTTGAGAAGGCGTACATTGGTGAGGGTGTTCTCGAAATTGGAGAGTTTGCGTTTTCAAACTGTATGCTGAAGGAAATCAGAATACCAGAATCTGTTCAGAATCTGTCAGGAACGACGGAAGGTATTGGGACACACAGGATGTTTGGATACAGTCATCCCCCTAAGATGACTGTGTACTGCCCCAAGGGGAGCAAAGCGGAGGAATACTGCAGGGCAAAGCGGATTTCCTTTAGGAACAGTGAGGATGATTAAATAAGCGCAGGAATTTTTCCGCACAGCTTTGGAGAAGATTGTGATTCCTAAAAAGGTTCATGGAGACGCCGGAGTTTTATGCGACGTACATGATGAAAAATGTGAAAACACATGCAGTCTATACTGACAAAATGCGGCTGTCTGTGATAGAATTGAATCATGTAGAACTGGCGACCCAAGAGGACAGGCATTATGAAATTGACAAGTGGGTGACATTTTTCAAGGCAACTACATGGAAGGAGCTGAAAGATATGGCTGCCACAAACCAGTATATGGAAGCCGCTGCTGACACGATCCTGGAAATCAGTTCTGACGAGAACATTCGGGAGCTGTGCCGCAGACGCGCTGAATTTGAAGCATACGAACGACATAACGCGGAGGAGCACGCGAGAAAGGATGCCCTGATTGAAAAACAGAGTAAGCAGCTTGCAGAAAGGGATGCTGCACTTGCGGAAAAGGATTCCGCTCTTGCAGAAAGCCGCAATGAAATTGCGAGGTTAAAGGCATTGCTGGAAAAGAATACAGAGACCGAACAATAGAACTGCTTCATAGGAAAGGACTGTCTGATATTCGGGCAGTCTTTTCCAGCATGTTCTAAGAATCATTTTGCAGAGGGGAGGAATAAAGATGGAACTGACACAGGAAGAAAAAGCTGCCCGGCTGCAGCAGGCGGTGATCAACTGTTCTGTGGAGGAGCTTTTGAATGTGTATGACGAACTCGGCGATGTGGAAATGTCCGCGCCGGCACTGGGGCTTGCCTGCCGGTTCCGGGGGCTTGACGTGGCGAGGGCATTGGTTGAAAAAGGAATCAGCTTTGACTTTCCCTCGACGCCGGAAATCGAGACAAGATACCGCTGTTATATCGGTCAGAAATATGCGAACTACCGCACCAATTATTCGCTGTATCTGCTGAAGATTTTCCGCGGCGGACTAAAGGGTGCCTGCAGTACGAAGGGAATGAAATTTACACAGAACGCAAAAAGAGACGCGGGGAAGCCGCTGCCGCTTCTGGCGGATGATGAGCGGGTGCGCGTGCTGGACTATCTGATGCAGCACAAAGAAAAACTGTCGTTTCAACCTGAGGAGATGCTTTTCTATGCGATCTATGCCAGGGATACGGTCATCTATGAGGCGCTCAAAAAGCGTGGCATCACGCTCTCGCAGAGGCGTGTTCAGGCGATTACGGAGGGCGGTGCTGCCACGGACGGATACTGGTATGAGTACGGCGCCATGACAGGAAAGCTCGCTGATGAGGATTACCTGGAAGTCATGCCGCTGCTTGCTTCGGAGCTTGACGGAAAGCCTTTTTATTACACAGAAAAGATGTTTGATATTACAAGGAACCGTTTCCGTGATATCAAGGTATTTGACTATTTTCTGGCCCATTTCAGGCAGGATAAGATGAACAAGTATCAGATGATACGCGGGCTGATCGATGACAACGTTCTGGAGGCTATGGCAATCGTTGAGCGCGAGGGCTGGTTAAATGCACCGAAAAAGCGTGACGAGATGATTGCGTATGCTTCCCAAAAGAAAAAGACGGAGGCGCTGGCCTGGCTGCTTGACTTTAAAAACCGCACCGCTGATTTTGCCGCCGAGCAGGAAAAAGCCGAGAAGAAGATGATGCGCGAGCTGAACGCCGCGCCGGATTCTGTCTATGAACTCAAGAAGATATGGAGCTATAAAAAGCGGGAGGACAATACACTGATGATCACCAACTATAAAGGGAAGGGGATCGAGGTAACTGTTCCGGAAAAGATTGGCAGAGGAATTGTCACAACAATTGATATCAGTGCATTTAGAGGCTCCTATGCTGGCGCGTATCCAACCTGGGAACAGATCAACCAGCACCGCAAAATCACAAAGATCACAATGCCAGAGACGATTCACACGATCTGTTGGAGCGCTTTCCGTGATATGTATGCGTTAACGGAGATTAACATTCCCAGGAAAGTTGAGGAAATCCAAAAATATGTATTCAGTGGATGTAAAGCTCTGCAAGGTATCACAATACCCGACGCTGCAAAGAAAATTGACGAATATGCATTTCATGAATGTAAATCCCTGAAAAATATCACGATACCCTGCACCGTGGAAAAAATCGGGGCATATGCATTTGCAAGCTGCGATCGGCTTGAGGAAGTGTGCATCTGTGAAGGTGTCAGGGAAATTGATGCGTATGCTTTCAAAGACTGCAGCTCCTTAAAAAAAGTCACGATACCTGGCACAGTGGAGAGAATCGGAAAGTGGGCATTTGCAAACTGCAGTATGCTCAAAGAAGTCCATGTCTGCGAGGGGGTTCTTGAAATTGGGGAATGTGCATTTAAGAGCTGCAGCAGTTTAGAGAAGATTCAGATACCACAATCGGTTCAGTGTCTGCTGACGGGTCAAAACAATATTGGCATCACAGCCGAGGTGTTCCACGGCTGTCCGAGAGTGACGGTGTACTGCCCGGAGGGAAGCAGGGCGGAAGCTTACTGCCGGGAAAAGGGCTTTCGATTCGAGTACGATAATAAACTGTAAAGAAGTTTGCATATAAATTGTTAACTGGTATGTGCGCCGGGTGTGAGGAGGATTGTTATGAAAGCAGGTAAATTGGATCGAACAGAGGCTGCAAAGATTGCGGCGCTGGAACAGGCTGTGCTGAGCGATACGCCTGACGAGGTTTCAAGGCTTTGTCAAAAGTTAGGTAAAGTGGTACTCACCGCCCATATTCTGGGGATTGCCTGTCGTTTCCGCGGGCCGGATATGGTACAGGTACTGGTTGAGAACGGTGCGACCTTTCGCTGTGACAAGGAGACTGTCAGGTACAAATCACAGGAGTTGTTTGGATTTACGGCATATCAGCCGGATTATTTCCTCCTGTTCTTATTCACGGATATCAACAGAATATGTGAAGCGCAATTGCGGGTGTATCTCGGAATGTTGTCGGACAGGGATGGACATCCGGTAAAGCCCATTCAAGATGCACAGCTTCTGGAAGGGATCGCGTATCTGTGTGACAATGCCGAGAAAGTGTGCTTTCATCCAGGAGATCTTCTGTATTTGACGATTCTTGCCGGGGAAGAAAAAATCACTGCTGCACTGAAAGCCAGAGGCATCTCCATCTCGGATGAAAAGAAAAGGATGCTGACAGAAGGAAAGGGGCATGATGTATGGTATATCTATACATATTATATGGAAAGGATGGACGACAAGAGCTTTCTGCGCATTATGTCTGAGCTGCTCTGTGAAATCGGCGGAGATAAAAAACTGCATTTTACAGACGGGATTGGTTACGTTAATCGGAAACGATTGCTGATACCGGAATATTTTTCTTTTTTTATGGAACATTTTGACCAGTCGAAGATGAAGAAAACGATGCTGTTACAAAATATGATCCTGGATGAAAATACGGATTGTCTTAGGATTGCTGTGGAGTATGGCTGGCTCAAAACGCCCCGTCTGCGCGATGAGATGATACAGTTCGCATCAGAAAATAACAAGACGGAATGCACTGCATTCTTGTTGGAATTTAAGAACAGGACTGCTGATTTTGCCGCGGAAGCAGAGAGAGCGGAAAAGAGACTCATGCGTGAGCTGAATGCAGCTCCCGATTCCATGACACAGCTTAAGAAAACGTGGTCTTTTCAAAAGAAAGAGGACGGCACACTGACAATTACAGGTTACAAAGGAGATCGTACAGACATTGTCGTGCCAGAGACGATCGGAAAATATAAAGTCACGGAAATCGGTACGCTTGCATTCGCACCTTATGGCCCTCGAATCAGGACATCGGTACGGGCGCACAGACAGACCATCACGAGGATCACGCTGCCCGGAAGTATTCAGGTGATTGGCAGCAGTGCGTTTCGTGATTTGATGTCTTTGAAGGGAGTTGTGATTGCCGCGGGAGTGGAAGTGATCGGGGAATATGCATTCAGCGACTGTAATCTGCTGAAATCCGTCGCTATTCCAGAGGGCGTGCGGGTAGTGGGAGAAGGGCTGTTCAGCAGCTGGCATAGCTGGAACCAGACGGGAGCAGCGCTTGAAGATGTCGTGCTGCCGAGTACGCTCGACATCTTTAAGGATGCTGACAGTGTGAAAAATGCACCGAACCTTTTTCACAACTGCCCGAAACTTACGGTGTGGATTCCGCCGCTGGAATCCGCGAGAATTTATTGTGAAAAATATGGTTTGAAATATCAATGCTATGATACAATAAATGATATCACACATTTTTCTACAGTTGTTAAGGGGAGGTTATAATGATGAACATCAAGCAGGCAAAGGAAGATATCAAAAACGCAGTGTCAGCTTATCTGACCAAAGACCAGTTTGGCAATTTTGTGATTCCTGTTGAGAGGCAGCGTCCGATCTTTCTGATGGGGGCGCCGGGGATTGGCAAAACTGCGATTATGGAACAGATCGCGCAGGAGCTGCAGATTGGTCTGGTCAGCTATTCCATGACACATCACACCCGCCAGTCAGCGCTGGGACTGCCGTTTATTGTCAGGAAAAATTACGGCGGGGAGGAGTACAGCGTCAGCGAATATACGATGAGTGAGATCATCGCTTCGGTTTATGATGTAATCGAGGGGACGGGGTTTCAGGAGGGAATCTTGTTTCTCGACGAGATCAATTGTGTCTCAGAGACACTCGCCCCGGCGATGCTGCAGTTTCTGCAGTACAAGACATTCGGACGCCACCATGTCCCTGGCGGGTGGATTGTCGTCACCGCGGGAAATCCCCCGGAGTACAACAATTCTGTGCGCGAATTTGACATCGTGACATGGGACAGACTGAAGCGCATTGATGTGGCAGCGGACTATGAGGTCTGGAAGGAATACGCTTATGTCAAGGGAACCCACCCCGCGATCACGACGTATCTGGATATCAAAAAGGACGATTTTTATAAGATAGAGACGACTGTGGACGGAAAAAGTTTTGTGACAGCCCGCGGCTGGAGTGACCTCTCTGATATGATAAAACTATATGAACAAAAAGATTTTCCAGTCACGGAACAGCTCGTATTACAGTATCTGCAGAACAAAAAAATTGCCAAGAGCTTTGCGGTGTACTATGACTTGTTCAAAAAATACAGGTCGGATTATCAGGTGGACAAGATTCTCGCCGGAAAGGCCGGAAAAGAGATTGTGGGGCGTGCAAAGGCGGCAAAGTTTGACGAGCGCCTGTCATTGCTGGGCCTGCTGACGGATGCTCTGATTGGCGGGCTTCGCGATGTATTCGCGCAGGAGGGGGCGGTCATGGAGCTGGTAAACTGCCTGAAACTGATGCGGGCGGATTTGGTCATTGAGAAGGATTTTCTGGAAGTGGTCAAGCGTCGGATTACGGCAGAACAAAAGGAGATTTCCGTCGGAAAAAAAGCGGGAAATCTCTCCGCAGACCGCGAATACATATTGAATCTCACGATTGCTGCCCTGGGGGAACAGTTGGAACTGACTGCTCAGAAAGCTCCGGCAAGCGGGGATGCTGCTTTCAAGCTTCTGAAATCCGATTTTGACAAGAGAAAAAAGGCACTCACGAAATTCGTCTCGCAGACGGACAGTAATCTTACAAATGTGTTCGCGTTCTGCGAGGAGGCTTTTGAGATGGGCAGTCAGGAGCTTTTGATTTTGGTGACAGAGCTTACCGCAAACACCTATTCGGCACACTTTATCGGGAAATACGGCTGCCAGGCGTACTTTAAGCACAATAAGGATATGCTGTTCTCTGAGCGGAAAAAGGATATATTGGCGGAGATTGATGAGTTGACGAAAGTGTGAAGAGATTTTCTAAGCGGCCCAAAGACGCCCGCTAAGAAAATCTAAAG
>CAMWTP010000033.1 GCA_947177165.1 uncultured Lachnospiraceae bacterium | reverse complement strand
TATTAATTATCGTAATGATGATAGTATAAATAAAAATTTAAGCGTCAAAGCTGCTCTTTCTGTAAGCTGTTTGACAATACTGGTCAATATCTTCCCCTTATACTCCAACAATTCCACCAGATAATATGCCCGTCCCGTATCCCGCAGCAGTTCGATCACATCATCGCAGAGCAGCAGCGCCTGCTGCAGTCCTCCCAATGCCATCACATGATCTTTGGTCAGAATTTCCCGCAGATAGTAATACACGATCTTGGGATAAATCTTTGCCATGGCCAGCTCATCATAAAAGGAATCCTTCACATACGCCACCAAATATCTGCACTTGTCATCAAAACCAGACTTTGACTCCCTGTAACATTCATACTCCAACACCATATTGACTTCCAGCACGGACAGCAGCTTTTGCTCCATATAGACCTGATCCACCTCCGGCACGGTCAGCCGCACGGCTTCCTCATACAGGCGTGCAATCTCCGTCCGCTCTGCCCCCTGCAGTTTTAAAAGTTCCGCCCGCATCACGGTGCGGAACTGATGTTTTGTTTTATCTTCAGCCTGATCCCGCATTTCGTATTCCCCGAGCAGCCGCTCCGCCTCCGGAAGATCTTTCCGGTCTATCTCCCACAGGATTTTATGCTGCCATTCCCACTCCGCATAATCCTCATTGTTCAGCAAATTTTCATACATGTCCGGCGTGACGCCGAGCCTCCCCAGCAGACGGTCACGCATTGTTTTCGGAACCAACCTGATCTCATTCTCAATCCTCGAGAGCTGGGTGACGTCCATTAGTCCCTATGCCAGCTCCTCGCCCGACACGCCCGATTCCTGTCGTATGCGCTTTAAAAATACACCAAACTCCTGCTCTGACTGGAGTGGTTCTTTCAGCACATTTTTTCGTCTGTTCATCTGCACCTGATTCCCCTTTCTTCACTGGCAATCCATATGCCCTATCTCTATATTGCCACAGTTTTTCTGATACAGCAACAGCGATCCCGCCGAATCTTTTTCTGTATGTTACCGTTTAGTCTTGCAGTGGATGACACAAGATCCCACATTAATGGCTTATAAGGCCATAAATATTTTTAGATATGCAAAAAAAGCAGATGTAAATCTGCCCGGAAGACTGTATAATAAATGGTGTACCTGCTTCCAAGATACACGATATACAAAATATCACGTCATTGTATTTTTTGCGAATGCAGGCCACCCCATCTCTGTAAAAAGATTATTCTCTCTTATGTATGTGGCAACCCATCCGCTTTCCATACACCATCCTCCTGCACAATATCTACCTTCTTGAGTTCATTGTCTTCTTCAAACACAATCTGATATAGATTTCCCTGTTCATCCATTTCTGCCCGCATCTGCACATCATGCTTTTGTCCAGCCCACTTACGCTGCTCCTCATCTGAATAACTTAAATTTTTTGACAATGCACATAAAGCTGCATAGTCTCCAAGCTCATAAAACGTGTTATAACAGCCAAGAAAATTCTCAACAGATTTGTTAGCATATTCCCTATAATCCATATAAAAGCTGTCGTCCTGCTTTAACAAATCGTTCTCATGAGGCTGATCCTCCGTAAACAATTTCCACACTTGCCCACCTCCGCAATACTCAATCTGTGTTACTTCTGGTCCTTTTGTCATAATATAACCATATGTGCCATCCGAAAATGTGACTACATGGTTACTGCAAAAACGTATCTCCTGTTGTAATATATCCTGCACTGTAGTATCCTTGAATTCAACCTGTTCAAACAGATCACCATCTGCTGCACGTTCTTCCCTCAACGTATACTCCTGCAGCTGAAATACATACCACTGATCACGGTTATATGGTCTGATCCAGATGCCCTGACATGTTCACCGGACTTCACTTCGACTGGTATCACCCTTCCCTGCTTCTGTATCACAAAATCCACCTCCGCCGCTGGCGAATCACTTGTCCAATAATATAGTTCGTATCCTTTTGCCCGCAGTGTCTGTGCGATATAATTTTCTGCAAGGCTTCCCCAGTACAGTTCCGACAATTCTTTTCTGATAATGCTCTCAGGCGTGATTCCTGTAAATGCCGACAGCAATCCGACATCAGACAGATACAATTTGAATGACGCGGCATCCCGAAAGGCTGTCAGCGGCATATCGCCCCGGCTCACCCTGTCACACCGAAGCACGACGCCCGAAAAGACAAGCCACGCGATCGAATCCCCGAACAATCCCGCTGTCGCACCCTTGCGAATCAATTTATACTGAATTAAATTCTATTCCTAACTGTAAAATAAGTGATGCAGATTGTGCAGGAGCAAAGGGCATACTTTACAGCGGAACTTTTGTCAATAGGCAGGTCATTTTACTTTTGCAATCTGATATTGGAAAAGCAGTGGGAATCATATTTTCCCACTGTTCCTTATTGCCCAAACGTAATATTTCCAGTATACTATGATTAATATAACAATTCATTCTAACGGGAGGTGTATCCATGATTCAAAAAACAGCAGTAAATCTAGGCATACAACGATTTGACAGATTAATCGAAGAAAACAGATTCTATATTGACAAGACCGTATTCATCAAAGAATGGTGGGAAGATGGTTCCGATGTGACACTCATCACACGTCCGCGCAGATTTGGCAAAACGCTCAACATGAACACGGTCGAGTGTTTCTTTTCCAACAAATATGCAGGACGGGGAGATTTGTTTGAGGGACTGTCCATATGGGAAGACAACGCTTCATCCATAGACTACCGGCAGCTGCAAGGTACATTTCCAGTTATTTTTATAAGTTTTGCAAGTATCAAAGCGACCAGATATCAAGATATGATATACCGGATTGGAGGAATCATCGCCGGACTGTATAACCAAAACGACTATTTACTCGAAGGAAATCTGTTAAACGCCAATGAACAGGAATATTACAGAAGTATAAAACATGGGATTGGAGAAGAGATCATCGTCGATTCCATTAATATGCTGTCCAATTTCCTGCAGCGCTATTATGGCAAAGAGGTAATCATTCTTCTCGACGAATATGACACCCCGATGCAGGAAGCATGGCTGTATGGCTACTGGGACGAAGCGTCCAGCTTCTACAGCAGCCTTTTCAACAGCACTTTCAAGACCAATCCATACCTGTACCGCGGATTGATCACAGGCATCACAAGAATTTCCAAAGAGAGTATTTTTTCCGGCCTGAACAACCTGGATGTGGTCACTACAACCTCTGAAAAGTACGCGACCGCGTTTGGTTTCACAGAGAGTGAGGTTTTTCGAGCGCTCGATATCTCAGGGCTCGGTGAGGAAAAACAGCGCGTGAAGAAATGGTACGACGGCTTTACGTTTGGCAGCCATACTGATATCTACAATCCATGGTCTATCGCTTCCTTTATTGATAATCATGGCAAATATGACACTTACTGGGCCAATACAAGTTCAAACGGACTTGTAAACTCCCTAATCCAGGAAGGGAATGCGGATATCAAACAGACTATGGAATCCCTCGTGCAGGGAAACAACATTGTCGTGAACATCGACGAGCAGATTGTCTTCACCCAGCTTAACAACAATGCGAATGCCATCTGGAGTCTGCTGCTTGCGACAGGATACCTCAAGATAATTAAGACAGAATCCGGGAAATGTGGTGACGATATGGAGGCGGAAGACGATATCTGGTACACGCTCAGCCTAACCAATATGGAAGTAAAAAAAATGTTCTGGAAAATGATAGGAAACTGGTTTGATGGAAATACCAGGGCTTATTACAACGAGTTCATCCATTCGCTGTTAAACGACAACGTCCGCAAAATGAACACATTCATGAACAAGGTCGCACTCAATACGTTCAGCTCTTTTGACAGCGGCAATAAACCGTCGGAACAGACAGAACCAGAACGATTTTATCATGGTTTTGTGCTTGGCATGGTCGTCAATCTGGCGGATACCTACAAAGTACGCTCAAACCGGGAAAGCGGTTACGGACGCTATGATGTCATGCTGGAACCGCTCGACAAAAACGGCAAGGCATTCCTATTTGAGTTCAAAGTTCTGGACGCTGACGAGGACGAGGTGACTCTCGAGGACACTCTCGCCAACGCGCACGCCCAGATTGAAGAAAAACAATACGAAGCGGAATTGATCTCACAGGGATTTGCACCGGAGCAGATCAGAAAATATGGATTCGCCTTTCAGGGAAAAAACTGCCTGATCGGTTGAACCGCAAGAAACAGTCCCATTCCCGTCGAGCGTTCATGGCTCCTCCCGTTCGCGCCCATAAAATTCTTCTCAAAAATGCAGAAGCGGCTTTTTGACATCACTATTTACCCCAGAGTCCTGTATTTCAGATTCAGGAACGCGTCCCGGTCATTTTTGAGCAGGTGGGCGTACTCAGAGCTGTTGCCTGTGACAATGTGTGAGAACTGGCTGTAGCCCTCCATAACTGCCGTGCATTTATTCTCAGAGGACTGATCTGCCCGCAACGTACTGCCATCCAGCATCTCCCACAATACAGAGTAGGTAACATTCTGTTTATATCTCCGACAGCCTGTATGTACCCAGATTACCTGACTGTTATCCAGAACCAGTTTGTCCAGCCTGGCGCTGAAAGTCCACTTTCTCCCGATGAATACATTCCCCTGCTGGTTTGCGGACGCGAAATCACTCTCCAAATCCTCCATCGTGACGGAGGGATTTGCCGTCAGGTATTCCCTGATCAGCTTTTTGGGGGAATCCTTCAACGTCTTTATCAGAATGAACAGGGCAAACAGCACAAAGATGGAACCGAGCCCGGTGATCCCATAAACATTGCTGAGGCTTTCCCCGTGAATCCTGCCATCGCTGATATGATACACGGCCGTATCTGAATCCATATCGATTTGTCTCGCAAGGCTATTATAATAGCCCAGGTCTTCCCCCTCCAAAATCTCCAGCGTGCCGGAGACTTTCACACCGCTTGCGGTGAGCTCTTTATTCTGTTCCAGGGCATCATAGAACGCCTCCGCCTGATCAACCATCTCATCATAGCGCTTGTAGGGAATCTCGACAGAAAGACAGATGCCCCGGTTCTCATCCAGCACCAGCCAGGAGGAGCGGTCCGTCTTCGTCCCGGTAGAGACTCCGTTGACTTTTGTCGTCTTGGTAGTTTCCATATATTCATCCACGGGATATTGGACCTCCCAGGATACATATTTTCCGACCATGTCAGAAAGCTCCGCTTCTGCGGGAAGCGGCTTTGCCCCCATAAGGGCCGTGATACAGGACAAGCCTGTATGATAGAGCATAAAGATACCTATAGCAGCACAGATCAGAAACAGCCCGATCTCGCTCTTAATTTGTCCCATACGTAATTTTCTCAACATTTCATGTTTCCTCCTGATAATTCATTTTATCTTTTATTTCGCAGCCCTCTGACTGCGTTTCTAACTATTATATCATCTCTACGCCCAAAAATTTATGACGTTTGATGAAAATATTTTTCACAATCACCAACTGCAAAATAAAACCCTCCGTTATAATTCACAAATTTTTAATAATTTTTATCCCTCTGTACACAAAAAAGTACAAAGAATAGTGTTGACGTGTATACAAAATTGAGGATATAATACAGGTATGAATGTTAGATACGAATTAATATTTTTGTAATAACTAACATTCGAAACTTCAGTAACCAGCGGTGCCATACCGCATAAAAATTTAATTTATATTTTAGGAGGCTTTGCAAAATGAGACCAGAATGGACAGATTTTGTAGGTGGCAAATGGGAAAGCGAAATTAACGTGCGTGACTTCATTCAGAAGAACTTCACACCATATGAAGGAGATGAGTCTTTCTTAGCCGGACCTACACAGAACACAAAGGATTTATGGGACATGGTTCTTGATCTTCAGAAGAAGGAAAGAGAAGCCGGCGGTGTTCTTGACATGGACACAAAGGTGATCTCTACCATTACTTCTCATGGTCCGGGATACCTCGACAAGAGCAAGGAGACGATCGTTGGTTTCCAGACAGATAAGCCTTTCAAGCGTTCACTGCAGCCATACGGCGGTATCAGAATGGCAGAAAAAGCTTGCTCTGACAACGGCTATGAGGTAGATCCTGAGGTTAGTGAGTTCTTCTCCACGCACAGAAAGACACACAACGCAGGATGTTTTGATGCTTACAATCAGGAGATGAGAGCATGCCGTTCCTCACACATCATCACAGGTCTTCCTGATGCTTATGGACGCGGACGTATCATCGGCGACTACAGAAGAGTTGCTCTCTATGGTATCGACAGACTGATCGAGGATAAGCAGGCGCAGAAGGATTCCACAGGCCGCGTTATGACAGATGACGTGATCCGTCTCCGCGAAGAGCTTTCAGAGCAGATGGTTGCTTTGAAACTGATGAAGGAAATGGCTGCTTCTTACGGATGCGATATCTCGAAACCGGCTACAAACGTACAGGAAGCAATCCAGGCTACTTATTTCGGATACTTATGTGCAGTTAAGGAGCAGAACGGTGCTGCAATGTCCCTTGGACGTACATCTACATTCCTTGACTGCTACGCACAGCGCGACTTAAAGAACGGAACATTTACAGAGGAGCAGATTCAGGAGTTCGTTGACCACTTCATCATGAAGCTTCGTCTGATCAAATTCGCACGTACACCGGAGTACAACCAGATCTTTGCAGGCGATCCTGTATGGGTTACAGAGTCTCTCGGCGGTGTCGGTGTTGACGGACGTCCTCTGGTAACAAAGATGTCTTTCCGTTATCTGAACACACTGACAAACCTTGGACCCAGCCCGGAGCCAAACCTGACAGTACTTTGGTCTACAAGACTTCCTGAGAACTGGAAGAGATACTGTGCAAAGATGTCTATCCAGACTTCTTCTATCCAGTATGAGAACGACGACCTGATGCGCGTTACTCACGGTGATGACTACGGTATTGCCTGCTGCGTATCTTCTATGGTTATCGGTAAGGAAATGCAGTTCTTCGGCGCTCGTGCAAACGTTGCTAAGTGCCTGCTCTACGCATTGAACGGCGGTGTTGACGAAGTTACCAAGAAACAGGTTGGTCCTAAGTATCGTCCTGTTGAGGGTGACGTTCTGAACTATGACGATGTATACAGCAAATTTATGGATATGCTGGAGTGGCAGGCAGATGTGTATGTAAATACACTGAATATCATCCACTACATGCATGACAAGTACTGCTATGAGAGAGCAGAGATGGCTCTTCATGACAGAGACGTTAAGAGATACTTCGCTACAGGTGTTGCTGGTCTCTCCATCGTTGCTGACTCTTTATCAGCAATCAAGTATGCACAGGTTAAACCGATTCGTGACGAGGACGGCATCATCGTTGACTTCGAGACAACCGGCGAGTTCCCTAAGTATGGTAATGACGACGACCGCGTTGACCTGATCGCGCAGGATATCGTTCATAAGTTTATGACAGCAATCAGAAGACACCACACCTACAGAAATGGCGTTCCTACAACATCCATCCTTACGATTACATCTAATGTAACATATGGTAAGGCTACAGGTAACACACCTGACGGACGTAAGAAGGGACAGCCGTTCGCTCCTGGCGCGAACCCAATGCACGGACGTGATACACATGGTGCAGTAGCTTCTCTGTCATCTGTATCAAAACTTCCGTTCAAGGATGCACAGGACGGTATCTCCAATACCTTTACAATCATTCCGAACGCTCTCGGTAAGGAAGCTAAGGTCTTCTCTGGCGATATCGAGCTTGATCTAAACAATTAGTTACAGGCCAGATAAGCCCTCGGTCTTCTCTGGCGATATCGAACTTGACTTAAACAACTAATACACTAATTTAATCAGTTTTCACGACTGAAAATGACAGCTGCGGGATGTCTGCAGCTGTCATATAAAAGAGAGGAATAGGTGTAACATATGGATGAGAAATCAATGATTGACGACCTTGTATCCCAGCTGGACGCCGGTTTTTCCGGGGAGAAGGCTGTTGGACATTTCAATGTAGATGTCAGCGAGGATGCTTCCACCAAAGAAGTCCAGACACTTGGATGTACAGACTGTTCCAGCAATCCCATGGCGTGCAGTGTACCGACGCTCCATGAAGGATTGGACGATGAAAGTGTATAAAGAAATTCTAAGCGGTCAAAGTACGCCCGCTAAGAATTTCTAAATTACACACTGAAGAATGCCAAAAGCAGGCATTCTTTTCACAAAGTTGTTTGTGCCGCCCATGGCGGCATGACGCGAAATGTGTAAAGATAAAGAATGTGTATAATAATTAGGAGGTATATAACTATGGCAGCTAATAATACAGCACAGGTTGATAACTTAGTTTCTTTATTAGATGGTTATGCAACAAAGGGCGGACATCATCTTAACGTTAATGTACTCAACAGAGACACTCTGTTAGATGCCCAGAAGCATCCTGAGAACTATCCGCAGCTGACAATCCGTGTATCCGGATACGCTGTTAACTTCATCAAGTTGACACCGGAGCAGCAGGCAGATGTTATCTCACGTACATTCCATGAGGCTATCTAATAAAATGAACTGACATGGCAAAAGCCCTGAGATTTTCTCAGGGCTTTTTATTATGCACAAGACCATAAATAAAAAAACGGACTTCATTAAAGTTCGCTTTGCACCAGTCCCTGCAGCTCGTCCACCAATTTCTTGCTGAGCTGCTTTCCTCCAGTGAGCGCCGATATAAACACCTCGACCGAACCATCATAGTAGTCCGCCAGGATTTTGTTTGCCTTCCCGCGTGCGTACTGCGCAGGTGTCAATGCTGCAGAATAACGTCTGCTCTTCTGGCTGGCATCCGCTGCGATCAGTCCCTTGTCAATCAAATGTCTGATAAATGTATTGATTGTCTGCTTCTTCCAATTTTTATGCAATTCCCCGTTCAGATATTCCATAATCTCACTAAAGCCTTTTCCACCATCATTTTTCCACAAATAGTCCATGATCAGGCTCTCTGATTGCGACATCTCACATTTGACATTATTATCCATAATGACTTCCTCCATTAATTGAAAACTGGTACGAAAAATCCCTACCATAAATAAACTTATCACTACTATTCTACTTGCTTTTTGCACAACTGTAAAGCATTTTTTGCATGTTTTTGCTTACTTTTTGATTATTTTGCGTAATTATTTACAATTTTTTATATTTATGCCCTATACTGACATCGCTCTCACAAAATAATTTTTAGACAGACTTTCTTCTTTGAGTGCCCATGCCCCAACAACAAATGCATGGATCATTTCCATAATCCATGCATCTGCATTCTATTACCGCTTCTAGTTCAGCGGCACAATATACAATTTCTCCTCCGGCATATCAATATACTCCTGCTGGGATTCCGCCTCTGCCTTGATAAACAGTAACGCATCAACCTCCGCCGGATTGATAATATGGTCTGTTGCGCAATACAGGACATACGTGTCTGTGTCGTCAGAATTGTACCCTGTAGAACCGGACTGCGCAATGCCGGTAAGCTTTGTCCCATCTTTGAGAAGTACACCAGTGAGCCGCGGTGCCTCCGCAAATGTTGTGGACTGAATCGCATTTCCGTCCTGGTCTTCCCCGTCAATCGCAACAAGCTGCAGTGGGAAATAGTACTCAATATAAAATGAAATCGGTGAGAGCTCCGCTTTTGTCACCGTAGCGCCGCTGTCCCCAAGCGGCTGCGACAATTCGACTGTTCTGATCTGCTCTGACGCCTCCAGAGTAAAATCAAACGTCCATGTGGCATCGATGTCCGGCGTATATGCCGCTTTGCTGACTGTCCCCAGATTTTGGAACTCGATATGAATCGGCTTTCCGATAAAGCTGTCATCCAGCCGGTTTGTCATCAATGTCATGATATATTCCATACTGCCGTCATCATTGATATATTTTCCAATAATACTTCCCTCCGCGGTCTCCCTGGCGGGTGTTCCGTCAGTATACGTAAAATTGCCATTGTTGTCGAGGTGCAGGTTATCAAAAAACCTCCCCCCCACCGAACTGGGATGTTCGCCGTCCACTGTCGTGACCACATACTCAAAATCAGGCTGTATCCCTTCCCCGACGTGATATCCGTCCACCCGGAATGACAGGTGTACATAATGGGCATCTGCAATACTCTGCTGTAATGTGACCGTTATCCCCTCCTGCGTTACACTGTCGTTCATCGGCATTGTGACCTGACTCTCTTCCAGATACGCCTTCTGCTCCTGCGTGACATTGAATTTTTCCTCCATTCCGCGGCTCCAGTGCATATAGGCAGCACAAGCCACCGTTCCTAATACCAGCACCGCTGCCGCAGCAGCAGCCCAGATTCCTTTTCGCACCACTTTTCCTGAATGTCTCATTACCTTTCCTCCATTTTCTCTTTTCCCGCTCTTAATCTGCTCAAATACAAGATCCGCCCTCTGCTGGACAATATCCGGAATCACAATATCTCTCTGCAATGTCTCGACTGCATGTTCCTTCTTCATGTTCCACCTCCGTTTACTGCTTAGAAACTGTCAGTTTCTTACCCACATTCCGATTCCCGTTGTGCGTCTCATCCATCTGACAGGACGCCGCTATCTGTTCGCGCCCTCTTGCCAGCCGCGTCCGCACAGTACTCGCAGGCATGTTCAACACCTCGCTGATCTGTGCAGTCGTCAGTCCATTTACGTAGTAGAGAATCATCACCAGCCTGTACTTTTCGTCCAGACATTTCATCACTTCCATCCACTCCACGTTATTGTATTCCTGCGTCTCCTCCGGAAACTCCTGCAGCTCATTGTCGTAGTGCAGCTCCTTCCCTCTCCGCAGGATATCGTTGCACTTATTGATCAGGATCTTCGTCATCCATGTCCGAAAAAACTCGACCTTCCTAAGCTGCGCTATTTTTTCCCAGCAGACAAGCAGTGTGTCCGCCACGGCATCTGCGACATCCTCGTCGTTGTTCAGGATTGCCCGCGCCGCTTTGTACAGATTCTGCATCTGTGACTGCATCAACTCCGTAAACGCATCGGCGTCCCCTCTCTGGGCACGTTTTACCAGGTTATTCATGCCGCTCTTTCCTCTCTGTTTGATTTTTATTTTCCTATGTAAAGAATGATCATTTCTCCAGGAACTGCCGCGACTGTTCCTTACATACATTAGACGGCGAAATAGAAAAAAGTGTCCCAAAAATATATCTCTATTGTAAAAAATAGGTTATAATGAATATATCAAATTATTACGATACAGGAAAGGTTGATATTATGCAAGGAAGAATACACTCTTTAGAATCATTTGGAACAGTTGACGGCCCCGGCGTCCGCTATGTTGTCTTTGTGCAGGGCTGTCCTATGAGATGTGCTTACTGCCACAATCCGGATACTTGGGAGATGAATGCCGGAACACTGATGGAACCGGAGGAGATTCTGGAAAATTATGAGCGGAATAAGCCTTTTTACAACGGAGGCGGCATCACCGTGACCGGAGGAGAACCGCTGATGCAGATTGATTTCCTGCTGGAGCTCTTCACGATGGCACACGAGCGCGGGATTCACACCTGTCTGGACAGCTCCGGCATCGCTTACCGGCCAGACGGCAATCCGGAGTGGCTTGCCAAACTGGACAAGCTGTGTGAGGTGACAGATCTCGTGATGCTTGACATCAAACATATTGACCCTGAGAAGCACAAGGAGCTGGTGCAGCAGCCAAATGACGGCATCCTCGCCTTCGCAGAGTACCTTGACAGCAGGAATGTGGAAATCTGGATCCGCCATGTCGTTGTCCCCGGCATCACAGACGATCCGGAAGACCTGCACCGACTGGGTTACTTTATTGGCGGACTCAAAAACCTCAAGGCACTCGACGTTCTCCCCTACCACACAATGGGCAAGAAGAAATACGATGAGCTTGGCATGAAATACCGCCTAGAGGGTGTTCCCGAGATGGATAAGAGCAAGGTTCCCCAGCTGAAACAGCATATTCTGAACGGTATCCGGGAACGGCGCGGTCTCCCGGCCAGATAAGGAACTGCCCATAAGAGAACAAATGGTCTGACAGCCGCCAGACCGTGTATTTAATGGGATACTTTATAATATTTTATACTTTATACCTTGTATTTCCTATGAATTTATATTAAAATATCTGTATTGACAAGTATTTATCAAACTATTTCAAGTACCTGTCATATGGCTGTGAGAGCAGCGGCTGAAAGTGATACGGTCTGCTGCAACATAATTAATTGAATGATAAAAGGAGGAATTTGTACTATGGCATATCAGATTTCAGATGCATGCGTATCTTGTGGGGCTTGTGAGTCTCAGTGTCCGGTTGGCGCAATCAGCATGGGTGATGGCAAGTTCGAGATCGACGCAGATAAGTGCATCGACTGCGGTTCCTGCGCAGGCGCATGCCCTACAGGCTCTATCGATCAGGCATAATTGATCCTGTTACATGTTAAAAATGTGCTGCCAAGCGGCAGCACATTTTTTATTTCGCCTCGACAGCCTTTTTAAAAAAGTGGAACTCCTTCTTCGCCTTCGACTCTCCCTTTTCCTTGGAATTGGGAAATTCAATCGTCTTTTCCTTCTGCTTCTCCTTGTTTTTTTCCTTATTCCGATCTTTAAATCTGCCATTTTTGCCGCTGTACTGGCGCAGCAGTTCATCTATCCGCTTATAGTACTCCTCATTGCGCTTGTCCTCCTGTTCATGCCTGCTGTTCACCCGCTCCTCGTCGCGCTCTTCCATGAGACGGAACTGATAGTCAAGCTCCTTGCACAGATCCCCCTTCACATTCTCACTGATGCGCGCAACCAGCTGATCTGCCATCTCCTTATTATTGGCAGCCACTGCATCCTTGATCAGTTTCTGAAACAGATACTGCAGTCTGAGTGTCTGAGCCTGTCCCGCCTCAGGAAGCCGGTCGTTCCGGGAATAGTCCGGGCGCTCGTCAAGCGATCGCATCTCTTTGATCTCGATCATATTTTTCGTCTCTGTCCTGCTGCCATCGTCAGGACTATTACCGCTTCCCTCTGTACCTGATGCCTTCGCTACCATATCATGCTTTCTGCTGAACCGCTCGCTCCATTTCGTATCCTCTGAATTTTTTATCTCCGCCATCTTTGCCTCCCCTGATTTTGAAATTTTCGTCAACTGCTTTTGTGCAAATGGATTGTCTGCCCTCATATCCTCCCCGCCTCCATTATCACTATGTACCTGGTCTAATATTGTCTTTACCGCCTTTAACTGCAATCCTTGATCTTTCAGGTCTTTGATCACAATAAACCTGTCGATATCCTCCTGTGTGTAAATCCTGTGCCCCTGCTCATTTCGCTTGATAGGCAGCGCCAGTTCCTCCTCCCAGTACCTTAAAACATGTGATTCCACATGCACTTCCTTTGCAGCTTCGTTGATCAAATACTTTTCCTTTACCACTCTAAAACTCCTTTCTTGTCATTTATGATACCATTTTGTCGATTCTATATAGAAAAAGAGGACTGGTTCTCACTTGGAAATCGCCATGTCCTCTTCTGTAACTTTTTATGTATTATTTCGCTAAATTTGCAAATTGCGTGTAATCCGGCAGCCACGCCAGATTGATCGTGCCGATCGCACCGTTTCTCTGTTTCGCAATGATGATCTCAGCCACATTTTTCAATTCGGTGTCCTTGTTGTAGTAGTCATCGCGATAGATAAACATGACAACGTCGGCATCCTGCTCGATAGCCCCCGACTCTCTCAGATCGGAGAGCATCGGTCTGTGATCCGGCCTCTGTTCCACAGCACGCGAGAGCTGGGAAAGCGCTATCACCGGCACGTGAAGCTCACGCGCCAGAGCCTTTAACGACCTCGAGATCTCCGAGATCTCCTGCTGCCTCGACTCATTATTCTTCCCCGAGCCTGTCATCAGCTGCAGATAATCGATAATGATCATTTGCAAATCATACTCAAGCTTAAACTTCCTGCACTTGGAGCGGAGTTCCCCGATGCTGATGCCCGGCGTGTCGTCAATCAGCAGTCCCGACCTGCCGATCACATCGGCGCTCTCAATCAGGCGCTCCCACTCGTCATCCTTCATGTTTCCTGTCCTGATCGCCTGTGAGTTCACCTTGGATTCCAAGGATAACAGACGGTTGACCAGCTGTTCTTTGGACATCTCCAATGAAAAGATCGCAACGGATTTCTTGTCGTAAAATGCCACATGCTGTGCAATATTTAACACAAACGCCGTCTTTCCCATCGAGGGACGCGCCGCGACCAGTATCAGATCGGAAGGCTGCATTCCCGCAGTCTTGTAATCCAGATCGAGAAATCCGGTCGCAATCCCTGTCACAGCACCCTTGTTCCTGGATGCCTCCTCGATCAGATTCATCGCATTCATGACAACCTGTCTGATCGGTACAAAATCACCGCTGTTTCGCTTCTGGATAATATCAAAGATGCTCTTCTCCGAAGTCTCCAATATGGACTCTAACGAGTCATTCTGCGCATAGCAGCTGTTCGCGATCTCTTCGTTGACGCGGATCAGCTTTCTGAGAACTGCTTTCTCCGCGACGATGTTTGCATAATGCTTAATGTTTGCCGAAGTCGGCACCGCAGTCATGACATCCTTTATGTACTCGAGACTGTAGATCTCAGGCGGAACGCCCTTTTCCTTGAGCCGCTCCTGCAGTGTCACAAGGTCAACAGGCTTTCCCTCGTCGCCCAGCTCCACCATGGCATCAAAGAGAATGCCATACTGTTTGCCGTAAAAGTCCTCTCCGCTGATCTGCTCACTTGCTATGGTAATCGCTTCCTTGTCCATCAACATGGAACCGATGACCGACTGCTCTGCCTCAATGCTGTGAGGCAGAATCCTCTTTAAAACCGCCTCATCCATCTCTGGCATCGCGCAACCTCCTACACACTGGCAACGTGCACTCTGAGCTTCGCTGACACCTTGGGATGCAGCTTCACTGTAACCTCATGGGTTCCCGCCGCCTTGATCGCCTCGCCAAGCTGTATCTTCTTCTTGTCAATTTCCTTGCCGTACTGGTCTGCCACTGCCTTTGCAATCTCCTTGGAGGACACGGAGCCAAATGTCTTTCCGCCTTCGCCGCCCTTAATCTCAACCCTGACTGTCATCTCCTCAATCTCTGCAGCGAGAGCCTGCGCAGCCTCGAGCTGCTCCCTGGCAATCTTCTCCTCATTCTGCTTCTGCAGTTTCAGCGTATTTCTATTCGCATCTGTGGCCTCCACTCCCAGCTTTTTGGGAATGATGAAATTCTTGGCATAACCCTCCTTGATCTCTACCAGATCACCTTTTTTTCCTACGGATTTTACATCCTCCAACAATATTATTTTCATGATACTTTTGTCCTTTCTGTAATGTGAAACTGCCATATACGAAAGCATTTTCACTTCTTATATAGCGCCCTCTTCCAACATCTGATTCAGGGTCTCCTTCACGACAAATACTGCCCGCTCAGGAGTCGTGTCTGTCAGCTGCGCGCCGGCGATATTCATGTGCCCGCCGCCGCCAAGCCGCTCCATGATAATCTGCACGTTGACCTCATCGATCGACCGCGCGGATATATAGATCTTGCCATTGTACTCGGTCACGACAAAGCTTGCCTTGATGCCATTGATGCCCAGCAGCTCATTGGCTGCCTGCGCGCCAATCTCTGTCGGACTGTCCAGTCCCTCCGATGGACAGATGCCCATAGCGTATGCATTCTTGTAAATCTCAGCGCTGCGCACCGTCTCGGCTTTTGCCTTGTACTCCCTTGCGCCGTCGCGGAACATCTTGCGGACTCTCGTCACATCGGCCCCGCATCTGCGGAGAAACGCAGCCGCCTCAAAGGTTCTGACACCTGTCTTTGCCGTAAAATTATTCGTGTCAACCATGATGCCGGAGTACATACAGTCCGCTTCATTGCTGCGCACCTTGACCGTACCTGCGATATACTGCACGACCTCCGCCACCATCTCGCAGGTGCTCGACGCGTACGGCTCCACATAGGATAGCGTCGCATTCTCTATGACTTCCGAACCCTGTCTGTGATGGTCCAGGACCACAACGGTCTTGCAGCTCTTGATCAAATCCGGGCACTCCGTGATACTCGGCTTATTGACATCCACAACGACAAGCACTGTGCTGTTGTCGGCTGTCTCCAGCGCTTCTGTGCTTCCTATAATAAAATCTTCCTCGTAGATATTCCTGTCCCGGAACAGTTCCACCAGCGGCTTCACAGAAGTCGTGATGTCATTGATGACAATATGCGGCTTTCTGCCAAGCGCCCTTGCGATACAGCTGATCCCCACCGCCGCCCCGAACGCATCGGCATCTGCCAGGCGGTGTCCCATGATCAGCACCTTATCCTTACTTGTGATAATCTCCTGCAGGGCATTCGCTTTCACACGCGCCTTCACACGCGTATTTTTCTCAATCTGCTGACTCTTGCCGCCATAATAGACAATGGAATCCGGTGACTTCACCACCGCCTGATCACCGCCGCGCCCCAGCGCCAGGTCGATTGCGGTGCGAGCAAACTCAGCATTCTGGGCATATGTAGGTGCGTCAACCCCCACGCCGATACTCACTGTCACAGCCATCTCATTTCCGATATTCACGGTCTTGACATCCTCTAAGAGTTCAAACCGCGATTCCTTTAAATTCATCAGCGCCTTCTTGCGCATAATGACCAGATATTTGTCTTTCTCTGTCTTTCGGACAATCCCATCGATCGATGCGATATACTTGTTAATCTTCCTGTCTATCAGCGCCATCAGCAGCGACCTTCTGACATCCTCGACACTCTCCAGCGCTTCGTCGTAATTGTCAATGTAGATCATCCCCACCGCAACACTCTGCTCATCGCGATCGCGCAGTGCAGATTTCAACGCAGTTTCATCAAACAGATAGCCCGCAATCAAGAAATTCTCATTCCCGGCGCTCTCGATTACCTCGCTGTTGTCCAAAACATTCTCGATGGAAATCCGCTTCATCTTGAACACGTACTCGTGTTCCTCATGTGCAATCTCCATCTCAGTATCCTGCTCAAACTCGAGCATGTCCTTCGTGACAGCAGAAAACACTGTCGTAATCGGCTTGCGATACCCCTTCTCCTTATGTATCACCCGCTCAAAGGCCGCGTTCATCCATATAATCCTGCCGTCATCATCCATCAACACATGAGGCAGCTCTAAATCCCACAGAAGTGTTCTCTGAATCTGTCCATACTGCGTCGCAAAATTGATGAATTCATTCATAATAACCGGCCTGTTCCGATATAATAAAGTAAGCATAGCAATCAGATAGACTACCAGAAATCCTGAAACGCAGATACCCGCCTTTATATTAAGAAAGTAGATTCCGATATTTACCAGCATCAGCAATATTCCCAAAATCAGGGTAGTCTGAAGATATGCTCTCAGGTGTCCTTTTATTTTCACTTTTTGCTTCATGTATAATACCTCCCGATTCCCTCTGCTTTGATGAGGGAGTGAACAGTAACTGTAAATGCACTTCGGGATACGAAAAATTGTATTAAAATTCCTTATGCGCTTATGTCCATAGATAGTATACCATTAAATAAGAAAAAGTTCCATAGCGGATTTTGTCTGTTCGCGTCGCAAAGACAAAAATCCTGCTATACGCCTGCCGTTATCGTGATAATATTTAACAGTATTTCCACAATCTTCTCCATGTCCTCGATGCAGGCAAACTCATTTCGGCCATGGTGTCCTTCTGATCCCGTACAGAGATTCGGGCACAGAAGTCCGTCAAAGGACAGCCGCGCTCCATCCGTGCCGCCCCGTATCGCTGATATCGCTGGTTCTACCCCCGCCTGCTTCATCGCCCGGGCTGCATTGTCCACAATATACATCTCTTTCTCAATCATCTCACGCATGTTGCAGTAAGAGTCGGTTATCTCCACGCTGAACGTATTTTCTCCATATTTTTTGTTCAGCTCCTCTGCTGTCTGTGCAAATACAGCCTTTCTCTTCTCAAATTTTGCCCTGTCATGATCCCGGATAATGTACTCCGCGACGACTTTTTCCACATTTCCCTTCATACTGTCCACATGATAAAATCCCTCATATCCCTCCGTGTTCTCAGGGCATTCGTCCGGGAGGGCACCCTGAAATTCATACGCAAGCCTGATGGCATTTTTCATGATATTTTTGGCATAGCCCGGATGTACGCTCTTTCCAGTGACCGTGAGGACCGCTCCCGCCGCGTTAAAGCACTCATAGCTCATATCTCCGAGCATACCGCCGTCCACGGTGTAGGCGTAATCCGCCCCAAAGCCCTTGATATCAAAGTACGCAACGCCGTTCCCGACTTCCTCGTCCGGCGTAAAACCGATGCATACCTTTCCATGCCTGATCTCCGGATGCGTCAGCAAATGCTCTGCCATAGCCATAATCTCCGCGACACCGGCCTTGTCATCACCGCCGAGCAGTGTATTGCCGTCCGTTACGATCAGACGCTTCCCTTTGCAATTTTTCAGTGCAGGAAAATCCGATACGTACGTCACAATATTCTTCTCTTCATTCAGAACGATGTCGTTCCCGTCATAATGGTCAATCACTCTCGGATTGACATTCTCCCCGCTCACCGCAGGCGCCGTATCCATGTGCGCGATAAATCCCACCGCAGGCACCTTCCCCTTGCCCGATGCGGACGGGGCAGCGTCCAGGTTGGACGGAATCACTGCATAGACATAACTGTGCTCCTCGTCATAGCGCACATCCTCCGCGCCGAGCTCTGTCAATTCCCGATACAGCAGTTTTGCCAGATTTCGCTGTTTTTCCGTCGAGGGCACCCTGTCCGATGACTCCTCCGCTGACTGTGTGTCAATCGTTACATACCGTAAAAAATTTTCTATTACTCTCGAATATGCCATTGCTCCATCTCTCCTTTGATAATCGTCCTTTCTTAGTATACCACGTTTTTCTCAAAAATGAAAATAAAAAAGAACCAACAAACCTCTCAGCAGTTCATTGGTTCCTAATCATTAATCGATCGTGTACGGCATCAGTGCAACATGACGCGCTCTCTTGATCGCAACTGTGAGTGCTCTCTGATGCTTCGCGCAGTTTCCAGTAATACGTCTCGGAAGAATCTTGCCTCTCTCAGACACGTATCTCTTTAACTTCGCCGTGTCCTTGTAATCAATCACATTGTCCTTGCCGCAAAATACGCAAACTTTCTTTCTTCTACGGATTCCGCCTCTTCTCTTCATTGGAGAATCAGCTTTTTCAGTTTTATTAAAAGCCATGATAAAGCCCCCTATCCTTTCAAACTCTAAAACGTTAAAACAGATCTTAGTTAAACGGCAGCTCCTCGTCGATTCCGTCCGGAATGTTCATGAAGCCGTCACCTGCTGCCATCGGCGCTGCCGGCTGGCTGCTTCCGCCTCCGAAGCCGCCTCCATAGTTACCGCTTCCGTAATTACTATTTCCATAACCGCCGTCGGAGTTACCGCTGTTTTTGCTCTCAGCAAACTCATGATCCTCAACAACAACATCTGTGGTGTAAACTTTTACACCATCCTTATTGGTATAGCTACCTGTCTGAATACGACCAGTAACAGCAATCTTGGTTCCCTTGCGGAGATATTTCTCGGCAAACTCGCCTGTCTTGCCGAACGCGACACACGAGATAAAATCTGCTGTGTTCTCGTCGTTATTGCGGTTAAATCTTCTGTCCACAGCAAGTGTGTATCTTGCTACCGCCATCTGATTCTCACCCTGTGTATATCTCACCTCAGGATCCCTTGTTAAACGTCCCATCAAAATTACTTTATTCATATATTAAAGTTCTCCATTGAACGCCCTGCCATCTCTTATTCAAACCCTTAGCAGGCGCGCACTCTATTTCTCGTCCTGTCTAACGCACAAATATCTGACAACATTCTCCATGAGACGGATTCTTGACTCGATCTCTGCCGGAACAGTTGCTTCGCCATCAAACTGAATGAAGTAATAGAAAGCTTCCCTCATCTTGCGCACTTCGTAAGCAAGTCTCTTCTTGCCCCACTCATCCACGTTTGTGATTGTACCGCCGTGCTTTGTAATCATGTTCTTTACCTTCTCGACGGTAGCTGCTCTCTCATCGTCCTCAAGCTTTGCGCTGACAACAACGGCTAATTCATACTTGTTCATTTTGTTACCTCCTTTTGGTCTCTGGCCTCTTCCCGGAGAAGAAGCAAGGATTTATATATCACAATGGTTTATGATACTATATTTTTCCTAAATTTGCAAGTCATTTATCAAACTTTTATTCTATTTTTTTCTTAACCCTTTTGTGCTCTTCTCCACCTGACGCCTCGGGAGCATCACCTGATGCCCGCATCCCACACATTTCAAACGGAAATCCGCGCCCACGCGCAGGATCTCCCACTCCGGGCTGCCGCAGGGGTGCGGCTTTTTCAGTTTGACGATATCGCCCACTTCATATTCAAATCCCATGACCCATCCCACTTTTCCAATATATATCCATATCATATTTATTTAAGGAAGCGTTCTGCCTCAGCCTGCAGCACTCAGTCCCGCATAACATCTACTCATGCAGATCAATCTGCGAGAATACTTCACCGATGTTTCCAGTGATCACCAAGTCTGCCGTGGTATCCCTCTGCGTAGGTGTCTTGTTGATCAGCACGAGCCTGTTTCCCTGATAATAGTCAATCAGCCCCGCTGCCGGATACACCGCAAGCGAGGTGCCTCCGATAATCAGCATATCCGCCTCGCTGATGACGCGCACTGCCTCCTGCAGCGTGTACTGGTCAAGCCCTTCCTCGTACAGTACCACATCCGGCTTGATTCTGCCGCCGCATTCGCACGACGGAACGCCAGTGCTGTCCACGATTTCCTCCACCGCATGGAATTTGCGGCACTTTTCACAGTAATTGCGCAGGACACTGCCGTGAAGTTCCAGCACTTTTCTGCTGCCCGCCGCCTGGTGCAGCCCGTCAATGTTCTGTGTCACGACCGCGGTGAGTTTTCCCTGCGCCTCGAGCTTTGCCAGAACCTTGTGCGCAGTGTTTGGCTTCGCGTCGAGACAGAGCATCTTGTCGCGGTAGAACCTGAAGAATTCGTCCGGTCTTTTCACGTAAAACGTGTGGCTCAGTATTGTCTCCGGCGGATAGTCGTATTTTTGATTATATAGCCCGTCGACACTGCGAAAGTCGGGGATTCCGCTCTCGGTCGACACGCCCGCCCCTCCAAAAAAGACAATTTTACTGCTCTCATCGATCATTTTCTGCAAGGTTTCGATCTCGTTACCCATATCCATACACTCCTTTTCATTTTATAATGACTTTACCCTCTCGCGTCTAACGTCCGTTCTTTGCTTTCTTTCATTTTTACCACGGCTTAAAGGATATGTTCAAATCCACGTTGTTTGAGATGCCGTTGACACGCCCTTTCTCTGTATACTGCCAGCAGCTCACATCGTATGGCATATACATGTAGTCATCATAAAACGCATACCATTTTTCATAATCGTTGAGCTGTGTCATATCAAGCAGCTGCGTAAAGCAGACGACATTTCCGTAGATCATCGGCGTGTATCCCGCTGCCTTGACCGCCTCACAAAATGCAATGGTGACAGCAGTGCGCTCCTCCCTGGTGATCTGGTCCGCGCGCCCCTTGCCGCCGGAGATCCGCTCCACATCAAATACCACCGGGCACGACACATCATAACCAGCCAGGTGCTCGATCACGAAGGCAGCCTCCTCCTGCGCCTCCTCGACCGTGACCGCCTGCGTGAAAAAGTAGATTCCGGTGCTGACTCCCGCCTCGCTTGCGCCCTTCATGTTTGCATCATAAAAATCATCCAGCACAATCTTGCCGGACTCATATCCGCGCAGCCCTAAGCGGATAAAGGCATACTCGATGCCCTCCTCCCTGACAGCTGCCCAGTCAATATTTCCCTGATATTTTGACACATCGATTCCCTTGTGCGATGTGACTGTCCCGTTCTCCACGTACTGCATTAATCCTTCTTCTGTCTTCTCGAAGTTTTCGTCGAGAAGACTGTGTTTTGTCACCTCATCCAGCACCGGTGCAAACACATACTCGTTCTCAAAGCTGTAGATCAGGTTTTCCGGAAAAAATGACCGGAGCATCTTGAGCGGACTTCCGTCCTCCCCTGTCACAAGCTCTTTCATTCTGTCCTTGATGGACTGTTCCACCTCAGCCTCCTTCGACTGCATGAGCTCCGCAATACTTGCATCGCTGGGATCCAGCTGCACATCTTCCCCGGCTGCCGCAACCCCGTTTGCAGATTCCGCATCCGCGTCCTCCATTCCCGGCTCCGGGTCCCCTGCCGTGCCATCCTCCACATCCACCGACAGCACAGGCAGTGCCTGGTCCGCAAGCATCTGCTGCCTTTCACCCTGCAGCCGGCCCACCTCCCTGACTTCCCTCATGTACAGCGCTCCCATTGCACCTGCCAGTGTCAATGAGATGACTGTGATAATAAGCAGTACTATAATGATCATATGTAATGTCCTGATTCGCTTTGTCTGCATCTTCTCCTCCAATACTCAGACGTTCTTCTTTCCTTTTCCTACTCTTACAGTCTACACTATCTGTGGAAGATATGCAAGAAAAGCATCATTGGTTTTTTCTGCCTTTCAGCGCAATTTCGATCGTAAAAATCCCCTCCTCGAGCGCTGCCTCCACCTCACCGTTCATGTGTTCCACAAATTGTTTTACGATCGCAAGTCCAAGCCCTGTCGCCTTGCGTGTCCGCGAAGTGTCTGTTGTATAAAAACGCTCAAAAATCCGGTGGAGATCCTTCTGTTCAATGCTGTCCGTCCTGTTGGACACGCGCAGGCAGACCTGACTGTCATGCATCTTCATCGAAAAATGATAATCTCCTGTTCCATGGACAAGCGCATTTTTTATCAGATTCTCAATGATTCTGACAAGCGCGTTTCGATCTGCCGTCACATAGCAGGGTGTCTCTGGGACATCGATTACGGGCTCACAGTCTTTGTCGGAAAAGTCATCGTAAAACATGGATATCGTATCCATAAACAGATTCGTGAGGTTAATCTGTTCCATGTCAAACTCCATCTCACCCGCCTCGACTCTCGCATACTCGAAGAGCTGGTTTAACAAGTCCGCCACATCATCCACGCGCTGTTCCACTGTCGCAATGTATTCCTGATGCTTTTCCATGGATGCCACATCGGATGGCGTATCTTTGGTCAGCATCTGCAGATAGCCTTTTGCGCTGGTGAGCGGTGTGCGGATATCGTGCGAGATGCTTGTGATACTCTCCCTGTAGGCATGATTCTCCCTGCGCAGTACAGCTATCTCACTGCGGTATTTCTCTGCAATTTCATTAATGAGGGCGATCACTTCCTGCGTCCTTCCAGCATGACAACAGGAGGATAGCCTGTAATTGGTATCCTCCTGCCGCAGCATGGAAAGCTCTTCGATCATATGTCTGGTCTGCCGCCTGTACCGCCCCAGACGAACCGCCAGAAAAACTGACACACATGTCATAAATATAGACAGCGCCGCGCCTCCACAAATGATATTCTGCATCTCCACCTCCGCACTTAAAAGCCAGCCTTACGGTTCCCATACATACCGCATTTTCATCAAATTCTCTGCCCGGACTCAGACATCCGCCTCACAAAAATGCGCCATTCCTGCAATCAGCGAAACAGCCATCCATAACACCGTAACGCCAAGTGCCCTGCCCGCAAAATTCATGTCAATCCCCTCATAGGGACACCGTTCAATCACGCTGACAATCCAGTAATCACTTACCCTGAAATCAATATTCGCTATCCTGAACAGCAAATCCGCTCCGTCTGCCAGTGTGGTGGACAGTGCGGCCAACAGGATACCGATTCCGATGCCGGCTGCCATATTTCTGGCAAACTCGCCAAACATGGCAATCACACTGGCATAAGCCATTCCAAGCATCAGCTGGACGCCGGCGTAGGCCAGACAGTTCTGCCAGAAAGTCTCTCCGATCCGCGCTGTCCCAACCACTGCCACACCGGTCAGCACTGTTGCCATGAGAATCCCCATATTCAGCGCCAGTGAAGCCGCCACAGATGAAATGAACTTCGCCGCAAAGACTTTGCTGCGGGAAATCCCCTTGCCAACCGTGTTCTTGACGGCACCGTTTGTGTACTCGCCAACCACCCATATACAGACAAAGATAGCGATAAATAAGGTCGAAAAACCTCCGCCTGCAAAAGTGTGAATCATCTGCATGATATTGAGAACATCCAAAATGCCCGTCGCCTCTTTGTCCTCTGCCGTCGGCTCCAGCACCGTAAATCCCATCGTCCCGCTCTCGATCTTTCCGCGCTCCACCTGGTCTTCCAGCCAAAAAGTCATCCAGATTATCACGATACAGACCAGTGCTGACAGCAGACAGATATAGAAAGCTTTGCTTTTCCTCCATTTATATAATTCCGAACTCAGTAAATTAAACATCCGAACCCCTCCATTTTCATACGAAACCTGCGCGTTATCCTCCATAATCAGATTCATGTCCTGTGGTCACCGCCCAGCAAATCCATGAAATACCCTTCCAGGTCCTGCCCCACAAGCATACTCTCGCGCAGCGCGACGCCGCCCATGACGAAGGCATTGTTGATATTCTCCGCCTCATCATACCGCTCAAAGATGCGGATCACATGCCTGTCAGGCACATCATAATTGTGGATTCCAAAGCGATCTTCCAGAATTTTCGCCGCCCTGGCCGGATCATCCACCACAACCTTCTGACACCGCTTACACCTGTCCCCGAGCGTCTCCGCATCAAACTCTTCAATCAGGGCGCCGTCCCTGATAATCCCATATCTAGTCGCTATCTTTGACAGCTCTCCCAGAATGTGGCTCGATATTAAAATGGTAATCTGTCTCTCTCTGTTTAATTTTATCATCAAGTCGCGAATTTCCTTGATGCCTGACGGGTCAAGCCCGTTGATTGGCTCGTCCAGAACCAGAAAATCCGGATTCCGTATCAGGGATACCGCAATCCCCAGCCGCTGTTTCATTCCCATCGAAAAATTCCGCACTTTTTTCTTCCCGGCATCAGACAGCTTCACGAAATCCAGCATTTCCCGCGTGATGTTCTTCTCTGCTATCCCGAGATTCCTGCGCACGATTTCCAGATTATCCAGCGCTGTCATCCCCGGATAGTATCCTGGCTCTTCGACCAGACAGCCGATTCTCTTTCTCTGCAGCTCCACCCCGGACTGTACATCCTTTTTCCCGAACAGCTCGATTGCACCCTGTGTCGGTTTTGCCAGTCCTGTCACCATTTTCAGAAAGGTGGTTTTACCCGCGCCGTTCTTTCCGATCAGCCCATAGATATCACCTTTCCTGACATTCATGCTGACATTGTCGACTGCCTTGTGCTGCCCGAAAGTCTTTGTCAGGTTTTGTGTTCTCAATACATATTCCGCACTCATTTCTATATTTCTTTCCTTTCTTAATCCTATAGGATCTGTTTCGTTAGATTTAGTTTAACAAGGATTTTTTTAGAAATGATAGGAAAAGTATAAAGAAACTTTAAAGTTTTATTCATCTTTTACTTCATCTTAAACCCAATCCCCCATACAGTCTGGATATAGGTCTCCCCGCTGTTTGCCTTCGCAAGCTTCTGGCGGATGTTGCTGATATGTACGTTGACTGCGTTGTCCTCGCCGAGATATTCCTCGTTCCAGACAGACTCGTAAATATTATTTCTGGTAAATACTTTCCCCGGATTCCGGATCATCAGTTCGAGAATCAGATACTCGCGCCGCGTAAGCGCGATTTCCTGTCCCGCCACAGTGACGCCAAACTCGTCCGGATCCATCACAATGTCCTTGTACATCAGCTTTTTTCCGCCGCTCTCGTGCCGGTTTCCCTGTGCGTTTCTGCGCAGCACCGCCTCAAGCCGCGCCAGGAGCTCGTCCGTGTCAAAAGGCTTCACCACATAGTCATCCGCCCCCGCGCGCAGCAGCTCCACCCGGGTGCGCACATCGTCCTTTGCAGAGGCGACGATCACCGCCGTCCCCGCGTCAGCCTCCCTGATGCGCGCAAGAAGCTCCTCCCCTGTCATCCCCGGCAGCATCAGGTCAAGTATCACTGCGTCCGGCGCTTTTCTTTCCAGATAAATCAGCGCTTCCGTGCCCGAAAAGGCTGACTGTGTCTGATACCCCTGACTGCCTAACAGATCAGACAGCATACGGTTGATATCGTTGTCGTCCTCCGCGATCAAAATGAGAGGCGCCTGCATTTGTTCCATGTTCTCTCCTCCGCTCTCACTATCCTATCAGACACTTCTTCCCCTGAAACGCAAACCCGTATTTGCGTATCTGCTCTGGGGCAAAACCTGCCGCAATCAGCTCTGCCTTGTACCTTTTTTCCTCAATCTGGGCGTGGGCATTTGCAAGAGTGTCCTCGAGTGTCTCCTCGTCCTCATCGGGATCGAGCACCTTAAACTCAAAAATAAAGGCCTTCCCACTCCTGTCAAGAGGCTCAATCATCACATCATACCTTCCGTATCCGCTCTCGCGGTTTGAGCGTATTTTATGCGTATCAGCCATATTCACTACCATGCCAAGCACAAATCCATGATAAAACCGCTCTGGTTCCGCCTGGTCAGAAGGCTTGTTTCCGCTGTCAAACGAACTGAATGTGTTGAGGGCAACCTTGTTCATAAAGGTGTTCATCTTCCTGATATTATCACTTAACAGCGCCTTTATAAACTCGTTGTAATACACTTTGACATCGCCCCCAAACCACCCCCTGACCATTTTGTCAAACATCCCTTCCACTTCCATATTGGTAAGTGCCAGTGTGTATATCTTTTGCTTGCGCTCACCGACATACTCCAGCTTTCTGACTCTCAGATACCCGGTCGCAAGCAGCAGGCTCCAGACCGCGTTGACGTCCCCGTCAAGCTGGTTAAACACAATCTGCTCGTCGATTTCCGTCTGAATGCTTCTTCCCTGCAGAAGTTGCTCCATCATTTTCTTGAGCTCTGGATTTCCTGTCTGCACCAGCGAATTGACAAGACTGTTAGAACTTGTGTTCGTCCAATAGGCATCATAGACCGCATCATTTTCTATAAATGATGCAATTGACCAGGGATTGTAGATATCTGTATACATTCCAAACGAAAAACCATCATACCATTGCTTCACGCCCTGTTTTTCCCTGCCCAGACCAGCTTCGTCCAGCGCCCTGAAGACTTCCTCTTCTGTGAAGCCAAACGATGTCGCATATTGATTTGAGGTTGTCGTCACCACCTTAGGGTTATTCAGACTGGAGAAAATACTCTCTTTCGCAATTCTTGTAACGCCTGTAATCAATCCGCGGTACAAAAAAGGATTGTTTTTGAAAGTACTGCTGAACAGACTGCCAAAAAACAGAACCGCCCTGTCCCAGTACCCATGAAGCCATGCGGTCTGCATCGGCGTATCGTACTCATCGAGAAGAATAATCACTTTTTTCTGATAATAGCGATACAAGAAGCCTGCCATCATTTTAACCGCGCCTGCTGCCATTTCCCCATCCATTCCAGGTCTGATACTCTCATAGTATTCCCGCTCGCTCTCACTCAGCACATTCCCTTCCAGCAGATATCTGTTTTTTGCATACAGGCTTGTCACTTCCTCCGAGATCTGATACACCATGCCTTTATACTCCGTTGTCTCAATACCTGCAAAACTCATAAATATCACTGGAAAAGTACCCTGCAGTTTTCTAAACCGGTATTCCCCCTCCGAAGTCTTTTCCTCCCAGACAGAAAGTCCCTCGAATAAGTCCCCCCTGCCTGCATACTGGTTAGAGAAAAAGCACTCGACCATACTCATGTTCAGCGTCTTGCCAAACCTGCGCGGGCGCGTGATCAATGTCACATCCGCGCCAGCTTCCCACCATTCCGTGATGAATCCTGTCTTATCTATATAAAATTTGTCTTCCTCTATCACTTTATCAAACTGCTGTACTCCCAGGTTAACCACCGTTTTCTTGTCCATTCCCATACCTCCCGATTACATTATATAACAGCCTGGCCGTTATGGCAATCTGGTATATAAGGACTTGACATTGACGCAGCGTCAACCTATATAATATATAAAAGACTACCACTTTACACAGACGCCTTCTGCGCCGAAAACACGCTCTGGCCTGTCACTGCAGAAGAGAGGAACGATAGGATACGATCATTATGGCATCATGGATCATTCATTTGAGAGTTGCACAGCAGCTCTATCAACAATTACATATTGAACCGACAGACTTATTTGTCCTGGGAAATATCGCGCCCGACAGCGGTGTCCCGACTGCGGACGGCACAGGCTTTACCCCGGACGCGGCCATCTCCCACTTCCGTTCACTAGATGAGAACGGTATCAAGAGCATACACGAGGAACTGTTCATCGCACAGTATTTTGCGCCAAATCACCGCTCCTCATACACCAAAGAAGAATACGCCTTTTTTCTCGGCTACCTGACGCACCTGATCACAGACCAGCTCTGGGCAAGGGACATCGTCTATCCTGCCAAAGAAAAACAAAGTGCGCTGTTCCAAGCCAACCGCGGGCTGTTCTGGCAGACAGTCAAGCGGGACTGGTACGACCTGGACTTTATGTATCTGAAAGCCAATCCCACATTTGAGGCATTCCGCATTTACCGCGAGAACACAAATATCAAAAACACATATGTTGATTTCTTCTCTGAAAATGCCTTTGAGGAGCGCAGACACTTTATTCTCGATTTCTACGCAGATGGCGTTGCAGACATTGTGGAACATGATACCTATCTGTCAAAAGATGATTTAAACCGGTTTGTGCTTTCCTCCGCGGCGGAAATAGCAGACCGCATACGGCAAATCGGCTGACGCAGCCAGTTAATACAACTCAATCCGTCTTTGCCGTACAGTTGCTGACACGCAAAGCCATATCCCCAGAGCCAGAAGAAACACCGCCATCACAGCCTCCATGCCGCAGAATCCACCGATCTGCCCACCTTGCCACAGCTCCCGCAAATAAAAGGCATTGGACAGCATCCAGCTTCCGGCCACAGGCCCCAGCACGACAAACAGCGGCAGTGCCTTCAAGAGCATCGGAATATAGTTTCCACTATACCGTGAAAGAAACACTGTCAGAAGTGCCGCTGCCATGGACAGAACCAAAATCAGTCCAGCCAGCACAATCAGATATGTCCCATAAGTCCAGTCAAACCATGGCGTCGCCCCGCCCCACAGGCTTTCCAGGCCACAATCCTTGAAAATCAACGGATTCTGCCGCAGAAAAGGAATTCCATACACCACCAGATTCACCACGGTAAGCACAAATGCCACGATGCATGCTGCCATCAGCTGTGTCCGCAAAACAGCTCTTCCGCAGCCGGAACTCCACTGCAGCGGGCGCGTCCTGCACAGGCGGTCACGCACCAGCGTCGGAGAGAGCACCAGGACAATGCTCAGCACACACCAGACCGCCAGATACCGCCCATATTCCCGCGTGGAATCATAGACACAGGTTGGCAGAAAACCGTATTTCTGCTCTGACTGCATCAGTTTGTCATCGCGCTTTATCATGGCATCGGTATAGTAGCCCGGCAGCTCCCTCTCATTGGCTGCACCGCGGTCCACCATATCATAGGAAGCGATAAACTGTTCCAATGCCTGAACCCTGTAATAGTTGGTTCCATTCATAATCTTCCAGCGCATCTGCTCCTGTTCCATGTCTGCCACATTTTCCTTGACTGCTGTCTGCTCCAGATATCGCTGTGTATATTCACAAAAGCTGTCATAATCCGCAATCCCTGCCTCCAAAGCCTCCGGCATCTCGAAAAGCCCCTGCCGGAAAACTTCCCTCTCATCCGCAAGCTGCACGTCAAGCTCTGCGCGCCCGGAAGCATCCACTGTCACGCCATACTTAGAAGCCCACTCTGCAGACAGCGCAAACTCCGCCGCCGCATTCGATCCATTACAGAAATACTGAATATAAAATTCCGGAAACAGAAAATAATACACGATTCCCAACAATACAATTGCCGCTAAAATCCCCGGATTTACAATCTTTCGCAATTCCCAGCCTAAAATCCCCATTGCTCAATCTCCTTTTTACGATTTTCCCATAATAAAACTATCCTGTCTCAGCTCACACAATATCCCTGCGCACAAATCGCCGCAGTGATATCACAACCATAATACTGCCTGCCATCAAATTAACCCCCGCCGAAATCGTCTCCTGCCAAGGCAGAAATGTACAGATTCCTGATTCCGTAAACCACACATTCACACTGAGCCAGGCTGATGCCGGCTGCAGCGTGGTGATAAAATAAAGCCCCCACGCCCTGCACTGTGAAAACAGGCTTTCCAGCCCAACGCCGCCAAACAGCACCAACGCAAGCACCAGCGCTGCACCATAAACATTGTAAAACACCATAGCGCACACTGCTGCCATCAGGCCAGACACCACCACCAGCGCCGCACCCAGCAATAAAACTGCCGCAAGATACGTACCCACCGTAAAGTCATGCCATGTAAAAAACGGCCGGGTGTATAACATATCTGTCAGATAATTGAAACGGCTGGATACACTGTCCTGCCACGCACCACGGAAATCCCACATCTGAAAATAGACCAGCAGCGTGCCGCCCGCCAGCAGAAAATACAGCATCACTGCTGACAGCAGTGCCGCCGCCAGCTTGCTCCCCCACAGTTTCCGCCCCGTCCGGCTTGCGCACACCTGTCCAATCGTGCGGTTCATCCGCTCATATCCTATCAGGTACAAAACCACAAGCATCGCACAGACACTGCCCTCCGCAAGGATTGCGCGCATCAGGGAACCAAAGAGAAACTGATGGGATTCCTGCGTGGCGTCGCCCGCATAGAAGTCCAACGCCGCACCGCTTTCTGCAAGATGCTTTGCACGAGGCTGCAAAAGCGCGTACTTCCTCTCCACCCATCGGACTGCCACAGGAGATTCCTTCACAATATCCGAATAAAACGCCGCCAGCTTCTCTGTATGATACCCTGCAAATACATTATTCTCCTCGCCCGCACTAAAACCAGATTCTTCCGCCCAAGCCCTCACCTGATCAAAATAATCCCGCTCATAACCCTGCCCAAAAATCAACAGAATATTAAACAGTAAACTCAACACGAAAAAAAACCACAGCGCGGGAATGCAGAATATTTTTTTCATCTCATACGCTGTCAGTCCCACGATAAACTCCTTTCCTCAATTACAACTCCTTACTCCCCTGCCCGATCAGTAAACGCATCGGTCTATCGAATATGTTCACTTTCCCCCGCAGTATAAATCGCAAGAAATGCATCCTCCAAAGTCGGCGCGACAGCCACGCCGGCTGATGGCGGCATATCTGACAAAATGCGCAGCACTGTCCCGTTTTCCCCCTGTCCCTCACTGAGAACATGCTGATGCGGTCTGAGCGGTACATCTGCTGGAACCTGAAAGATTTTTCCCCGAAAACGACTGCAGATCTGCGAAGGTGTGTCACAGCAAAGCAGCCTGCGGTCGCGCAGCATGATGATCTGTCCCGCGATCGTCTCGATATCCGACACGATATGCGTGGACAGGATCACGATACGCTCGTTTGCCAGCGCATGGATCAGATTGCGGAATCGCACCCGCTCCCCCGGGTCCAGGCCCGCTGTCGGCTCATCCAGTATCAACAGCTTCGGTTCGTTTAACATGGCGACCGCAATCCCCACCCGCTGCAGCATACCGCCAGAAAGCTTTTTTAACTTTTTATCTGCAGCGTCGGACAGCCCTACCAGTTCCAGCAGGCGGTCGATCCTCTGATCCGCCACCGCGCGCGTGAGCTTTTGCAGCGCAGCCGCATAGCGCATGAACTGGCGCGGCGTATAGTTCGGATAATACCCAAAATCCTGCGGGAGATATCCCAGAAGACCGCGGTAAGTCTCCCCCATGGAAACAATCTCCTCCCCGTCCCACATAATCTTGCCTTTCGTCGGAAACAGCAGCGTTGCCAGCATTTTCATCAATGTGGACTTTCCCGCGCCGTTCGGAGCCAGAAGCCCATACACCCCCTGTGTGAAATCCAGACTGATATCCTCCAGCGCAGTGAAATCCCCATAACATTTTGTAACCCGCTCAACAGACAGCATAATTATTCTCCCTCCTGACATTTCAATCCTTTCATCGTTTCAGACATCCAGTCCCCTTCCCATTCTCTCACAGCGAAGCCTGAATATGTGATCTTCCTGATACCAGACAATATTCTCACAGCAAAGCCTGAATATGCGATCTTCCTGATACCAGACAATATATCTGCGAAAAATATACACCCCCTCCCACTGCCGCTATAAGCAAAAACACATAGACCGGTATCTGCATCAGCCAGATTGACGCCGACTCCCAGGTCACGGGAATCAGACTGAGCACAATCCACACAACCGGAACCAGCATGACTGCACGCATCCCCCACAGCCGCTGGCACAACAGCGAACCCCCGCCATACAGGAAAAGGGCTGAAAAAGCCACCGACAGCATCCACACAAAGGACACCACCTGTCCTGACAGGCTCCATAGCACTGCACAGAGCAGAATACTTCCCACCACGGACACTGCCCCCAGCACCAGCATACGAAGTGCCATAATTGTCTGGAACGAAATACGCCAGGTCTGTTTCCACTCCAATGTCCGTGTCTGATATTCCTTCCACATCGTCAGAAAATGGGCCAGGGCATAAAAAGCCGGAGACACCATAAACAGGCAGGATGCCAGGTAAATCGTTCTGACCATCACCGCCGCTGCCGGAATCAGACAGACACACAGTACAAGCACTGCCAAAAAGAAGCAGTCGCCGACCCCAAAAAACAGCGTGCGCAGTCCAACTGCATTCACCGTCCGGTATAACTCCCGCCAGATACTTTTTTTCTGCGGCATCGCTGTGTCAAGAATCCGCATGACAGCCCTGTTTTTTTCTTCCTCCGACGGTAAAATCCCTTCCCAATCATTCATATACCGAAAACTCCTTTCTGATTTTGTCAATCAAACGATAGTAGCGCGCCTTCACTGCTGCCTCCCGCTCTCCCAGTGTCTCCGCAATCTCGGGAAACGACTGCCCGGCATAAACCCGCAGCCGGAAAACCTTCTGCTGTTCCAACACCTGTCCGGACACATATTCCTCAATCTGCGCCAGCAGCATCCTGTCCTGTATGCGGGACACAAAATCATCATCCGCCGGAGATTCCAGCTCCTCCACCGGCTTTGCCGAAATCCGGGCTGTCTGCACTTTCCTGCGGGCGTCAATAATCTTGTTGTTTGCCACCGCATACAGCCATGTGCGGAACCGCGCCTGTCTGGGCTGATACCCTGGCAGGGAGCGCAGCACTGCCACAAAAATGTTCTGCGTCAAATCCATGGCGTCCTCCTTATTGCCCACCTGTCGGTACACAAAGCGGTATATCTCATCATAGTACGCCCGTATCAGGCAGTCTGCAGCTTCCCGCGACCCCTTGCGCTGAATCTGCCGAATCCATTTCTGCTCCTGCTCCACTCCCTCACCTCCATATCCTGTTTCTGTAAATCAAGAACGCCTTATTAAACGCCTTATTAAACGTTCTATTAATAAGAAACGACAGTATAGCACTTCAATTAGAAATTTCGCTTTCGGTCTTGCAAAAGCTTCCGTATATGAATTTTGCAAAACCCGTAAGCAGAAATTTTTTATGTCGTTTCCTAATATATTCGAATCTGATTTCCGTTTCGTTGCAAATTTTCTGAAAAACTTTTGTTGGAGACTATCAATTATATCCTTTTCATTGTATAATAGGTCGGTATCAATAGAAAGAAAATATAATTCAAATGTAATTTATGAAATTTTTGATTGATGATATCAGGAAAACTTTCATGAATACATGAACGGAAAAGGAGATTTTTTATGGCACAGAATCCAGTTGTTACTATTGAAATGAAAAACGGCGATCTCATCAAAGCGGAGCTTTATCCTGAAATCGCACCAAATACGGTAAATAATTTTATCAGCCTGGTAAACAAAGGCTACTACAATGGTCTGATCTTTCACAGAGTCATCAACGGCTTTATGATACAGGGCGGCTGCCCCGAAGGCACCGGAACAGGCGGTCCGGGATACGCTATTGCGGGTGAATTTGCGCAGAATGGGTTTGCGAATGACCTAAAGCACACTCCCGGCGTGCTCTCCATGGCAAGGAGCATGATGCCAGACTCCGCCGGGAGCCAGTTCTTCATCATGCACAAGACAAGCCCGCATCTGGACGGCGGTTATGCGGCGTTTGGAAAGGTGACAGAAGGCATGGATATTGTGGACAAGATTGCCACCACAAACACCGATTTTTCCGACAGACCGCTGGAAGATCAAGTGATGAAAAGCGTTACGGTTGATACGTTCGGCGTGGAATATCCGGAACCGGAGAAGTGCTAAGGCGCTTCTCCGGTGCTAAATGTAATAATACGGAACTGTCTTTTCCACCTCCAGCTCCTGCCTCATATCATTCTGCCCCACAGAATGATTATCATCATGTCCTAAAGTACCCGATTCCGGCTCTGCCGTTATGCCTTGTCAGTTTCATTCAATCCTATGATTTTCCTCCTTTTTTCTGCAAGTGTAGCTTTGGTGCAAGGCAGCTTTGCTGCCAGTCCTGCCGATTTTAGCGTCAGGCAATATACCCAGTACGAAGCGACGCAGGCATCACTTCTCTGGGCAATGGCTGCCGCCCTTGACCTGTACCCTTGCACAAAGGGTTTACGCCCTCTGAATTTCCAGCGAAAAATATTAAGTTATATAACTAATTTGCGGTTTTTATCTTTAGAACTACAGATTGGCTCACATAATAAACTACTCATATTCCCACGGTATTTCATTGAAACATTTGTAAAACTCGCTATTATTCCAATCTGACACTGGACGATAATCATAAGCAACTCCATCTATATGGAAATTCGGGCAACTGTCTGTAGCCATAGACAGTTTCACTACATCCCCGTTTGCCAACGTTAATTCCAAACAGGCATATCGGTTTCCACAGTCTGTTCCATTAAGCATATATTCCGCATTACTGAACCATTCTTCAAACTTTTGCAATGTTTCCGTGTCTGTTATGGTCTGACTGTAAAATTGCCCACTGGTAAAAGTAGACTTAACATCTAACTTAGCGGATACAATATCTTTTATATCAGAAACATCATAATTTTGATAACCTATTTTTTCTGTCAACATAATCTGTATATAATCACATAACTTAGGTGCTTCTATGAAGCACTCCATCATTCCCTTTTCGTCATCATAAGTATAGTATAAATACCCTCCTTCAAACACTCGGATTTCCATATCGTTATAGATTATCTGCCAGCCTTTTTCTTTATGACCTTCCCAACGTCTGTCAAACGGCTGTCCTTCCAAATCCAGCGCCTCTACTTGTGCTGACAGCCATTCCTGGTCTTTATCTGTAGGAATATAATAATAATCATGCTCCCTTATCATGGAAGGCTGTACTTTTATACACACCTTGTCGGATTCCGGCTGTTCATAAAGCATGATATTCTGTATAGTATCATTTTCTAATGGCATTTCCTCCGCTTGTAAAGAAATATATTTTTCAAGAATAGTATTCACTTCCACTTTATCTTCTTCACTAAGCGAAAGATGTCTGTTGTAAACAGAATCATTAAAGGTTCCACAGTCGGAATGATACCTTACCGTATTCCCATCAAATATAAGTTCACAATTATCAAGACAGTCTGAAGTACCTTCATTCCACTCTCCAGATTCAAAAAAGAAACGAAAGACTGACGCATCTTCCCTTGATATGGCAACCGGACTGCTTCCGTTTAAAATATCAGATACCTGCATATCAGCATCCGTTTCCTGCTGTACAACATCTTCCTCACTTGGCATCTGCTCCGTAACCAGACTGTTACCCTTAGCTTCATCTGAAGAAGCAATTCGCACTTCCACATTCCTTACAGATATATATACATCCTTATTTTCATCTGTTGGATTTTGTATGTTCACACCTATTTTAAACCATGCGCCTTTTTCCACATCCATTTTCACAGGCATTCCCTGTGTAATATAGGCAGGTTCGTCATAAGCATTTTCTTCCCTGACCTCTATCGGCAGTAATTTAATCTCCGTATCCCCAAGTCCTTCACCGGCATAAAATGTAAGCGTATTACCTTTGGGACTGATTTCTGCATCTGAATAGCAAACGGGTTCTGTACTTCCTGCAGGTATTGTAATTCTGATCTGATATTCTTTTGTGGGACTCGTCAAAAAGCATACTGCCAATATTACGAATACTGCTATCGTTGCTATAATAATCCATAATGTCGGTTTTTTGTAATTTAATACGGATTTTACTCTTTCCTTTACCCCCACTTCTCCAAAAGCCAATGGACACACCATAATCAGGCTCCTCTGTCCTGCACAGGATAACAGCACTTTAGAATACTCTTTTTTCTCATCGAATGTCATATCTTTGGCTATTTTTTCATCACATGCCAGTTCAATGTCCTTGCAGAGCAGGGAATATGCCATCCAGCAAAGAGGATTAAACCAATAGATGCACAACAATAAATAACCCAGCGCTTTCCACCAATGGTCTTTCCTTTTAAGATGTGCGGATTCATGTGCAAGGATATAGTCCATCTCTCTCTCACGCAGTGCAGAAGAAAGATAAACCCTTGGTCTGAAAATCCCTAAAATAAACGGCGATTTTACGGCATCACAAATGTAAATATTATCCCTGACGCATACCGCTTCTTTTACAAGTTCATGCAGCTTTACAGCACTGCCCATTGCGCAAATTATTAACAGAACCATACCACAGCACCAAACAAGACCGGCAGCATATGTAACTATCTGCAAGGGAGCCGCACTATCTGATTCATCAAACGCAAAAGTTTCTGTCAGCATCGGGTTTATCGTATTTTCCACAATCGTCAGGCGGCTGTCTATAGACGGTATATCATTTTGCACTTCCCCTTCCACAACTGCGTTGGATTTTATCGGTTCTGTACTTGGCAATATACTGAACTGGCTTTCAATGGAAAACGGACAAATCAGCCTGATTGCTACCACTCCCCACAACAGACAATTCACCCATTTGGGAATTTTTCTAAATAACAGCCTGATACATAAAACTGCCAATATTAACCATCCGGCAGTAATACTCATATTTAATAATTTCAAGAAAATGTCGCCCATACCCTTTACTCCTCTGCCTTGTCAATCATCCTGCGGATTGCTTCCGCTTCATCCGCTGTAATCTTGGAACCCTGCATAAATGCCGCAATAAATGCCGGAAGCGAGCCGGCAAAGGTATCTTCCACATATTGTCTGCTCTGCATGGAATAAAATTCATCTCTGGAAATCACAGCCGTTACCACTCCATTTTCATTACGGAACAATCCTTTGTCTATTAATCTCCGCAATACATTATGTGCCGTGGTTCTCTTCCAGTTAAATTCTACCGCTGTCATCTTTACCAGTTCAGACGACGTAACCGGCTCATGCGCCCAAATCATATCCGCATATCGTGCCTCAATAACACCCAATTGTATTTCTGCCATGTGTTTCTTTCTCCCTTCACAGACCACTCGCAGTAGTCTTTGCTATAGACTACACTAAACGGTCCCAAAAGTCAAGATTAAATCAAGGGAATTATCTTCTGCCGTCTGCTTCTATTCAGACGGCAGATGCCTGACTCGCCCACAGTAATCAGTACCCGCTCTCCCGGTTGATCACTGTTCCATCCACAGCATTGATTGTCAGAAAGCTATTATGTTCTTCCCTTACCAAAGTCCCGCCTGTTTTCTCACTTTCTCCAAAATCAGATTCGTATTCTCCAAAGAAATCCCATACTGGAACCAGAAGCCCTGCCCAGTCACCAGCCTGCGTGTCATAGATTCTGCTGTATCCGAAAACAATCCTGTCAATCCGGTAAGTGCGTGCTTCAACCGGCGCTCCCACATCCTCTCCAGAACCTCTTTTATCCGTAAGGACATCTGCATTTTTAATCGTCATCATTTTCTCATAAATTGCCATGATCTTTGAAAAAGGCATCAGCTCCAAACTTTCATAGATAATTCTAACAATGTAATGTCTCTTTTAAACCGCTTTCTTCCACAGTAAATTATGATTCATATTCTTACATCACGGTATGAAATGTGTTACGGTTGATACGTTTGGCGTGGAATACCCCGAACCGGAGCGATGCCAAGGCAGCACTCCGAAGTGCCAGACGAAGGACTTTATTATCTTCCCTGGGATGCCCGTATGCATAAAAAGTGCATGATACGGATTATCTCTATATCATGCACCTAAAGTCACTATTCATTTCATAATGGATGGGACGCATCGCCAAACGACACCTTATCTTCAAAATAAGCTTTCTTATATAGAATCTCATCCTGCTTTTCCCTGGGAAGCATCGCGAAAATGTCCTCGTATTCCTGTTCTTCGAGCGGCGTACCAATCACGCTTGTCAGAACCTGCTCCTCGAACCAGTCCTGCCACAGCGCGTCAAACAGTTTCCCGCTGTCGGTAAAAGTCGACATCACCTCGAATCCCAGAGGCTCTCTATAATATTGCAGCTTTACAAAACCATACTTTCCAGCATCCACCATTACCACATCTGTCAGCTCATACAACTCCGCGAAAGCATTGATTACATGCCGGCATTTCTCCCGTTCCCCGTCTGTTATATAAATGATCTCTTCCATAAAACCTCCTCAAAATCATGCTCAACATTTCTTTTTTGCCTGTCTGTATCGTATTTTACTTCAAAACATATTCTTCTGCGTCATGCTTAACAGTATATTCTTTTTTGCGAAGATATTCAAGTATGCGAATATAATTTATCCTAAAGTTAAATACTAAGGAAAAGGAGATACTTGCCATGATTGTCTACTCCCCGTTTTGGGAAACTTTGGAAAAGTCAAATGAAAGCTGGTATTCTCTGACCAGCAAGCATCATATGTCGCACAGCACACTGCACCGCCTAAAACACAACAAAGATGTATCAACCAAGACGCTGAACGATCTGTGCAGAATACTGGACTGCCAAATCAAAGACCTCGTCCTGTATGTCCCTTCCGAAACCGACCAAAAACTGTAAACGATATCCCCTTATTCAATCGGGCAGGGGAGACTTTTCTCCGTTATTCGCGCGCCGGGCACCCGTCAGCTCCTGCTGACATATTTCCCTGGGGTACCCGTGTGCATAAAAAGAGACAGCCCCTGCTGTCTCTTTATCATTGGAATATAAATATCTCCTCAATCGGCGCACGCCAACCATAACCGCCAGCTCCTCCTGTGTCATATCCTTTTGCTGTCTGTATTTTTTCAATCTGCATTCAAAGTCCGGCACGCCCTATTCCTCACTTTCACAGTGTTCATCATCATGATCATATCGGTACAGCAGATATTCGCCAAGAAACAAATCGAGCGCGAGCGCCAGCGAGACGGCAATCACAAACGCGGTCATCGAGTATTCAAAACCGATAAATCCCCCGTGCCCGAATGCAATAAGAAACCCAGTATCCCTAAAATCCCAGCTTTGGATTTATCTTTCTCGTAATACTCTTTTTCTTATTGGAAACGGTCGTCAAAACAATTAAAACGATTGCGTACAGTGTCATTAAGATGACCGAAACGATCATCGGCAGATCTTTTACGGTAAACTCATACTCTGACAGCTCCATAGGCTCGACAAGCCTCGACTCGTTGAACGTCACCCATACCACACCGACACCAGCAATAACAGCAGACAGGCAGCGCCCGCACCAACCAGAACTTTCTCTCTCTTTTTCATAGCACACCTCCATAAAGCAATATATTTGTCTCTTAATGAGATATAAATATCGCTTTACATGTTGGGTGTCAAGAAAATATTTTATCCAGCCTCAATCCAGCTTCAGGATAAGCTCCAATATCCTCCTCGCACAGATTTCCATATCCGCACGCGCAAGAATCCCCTTGTCCAGAGCTTCCAGCAGGCGCTCTGGAAATCCGGTCGCCATCTTGACATCATTTCCAGCCTTGACTTCCTTATAATGCTCGCCATTTGTCCACCAGTCAGTCGTCACCATGCCGTCAAATCCCCACTCGCCGCGGAGAATGTCTTCCAATAACTCCCTGTTCTCGGAAGCCCGATGACCGTTTACGATATTATAAGAAGACATGATTGACCACGGCTTTGCCTCCTTCACAATGATTTCGAACGCCCTGAGATAAATCTCCCGGACAGCGCGCTCGGAAGCCCGCGAGTCACTGTTTTTGCGGTTTGTCTCCTTGTTGTTCAGCGCAAAGTGCTTGACCGCCGCGCCGACATGATTGCTCTGGATTCCGCGCACCATCGCCGCCGCGAGCTTTCCTGTGAGGAATGGATCTTCTGAATAATACTCAAAATTCCGCCCGCAGAGAGGACTTCTATGGATATTGACAGCGGGTGTCAGCCACACTGCAATATTGTTTTCCTTGACCTCTGCACCGCCGGCTTCGCCAACCCGCTCCACAAGCTCCTCATTCCACGAGCATGCAAGCTGTGTCGCACAGGGCCATGCGGTGGTGTACACACTACATTCCGGCGCAATGCGCAGTCCCGCCGGTCCGTCGGCCGTCATGACATTGGGCACGCCATAGTCGGGCAGATTTCCCCAGCCAAAGGTATTGGCAACACCGGTATTCGGCTGCCCTCCTAACAAATGTGCAAGATCCTCATCTGACAGCTGTGCCATAAATTCATCCAGCGTAATCTTTCCCTCTGCAACTTCCCTCAAAAAGTGATGCTGCTGCGCCGCCGTATTCACCCACAGATGATACCGCTTTCCCGCTCTTGCCGCCGGTGTAAAGCCGTCCGTCTCCTCGACAGTCAGCGGAACCAGCGCATTGGCATCGGTATCAACCGGCGCTGCAGGCGGCAGCTCCTCATAGCTTCCATCCGCAAGCATTCGCCTTTTCAGGCTTGTCGGTGCACATTTTCTGGAAAGCTGCTCCACCACGACATCCTCCTTGACTTCATATTTGAAATCAAGCGCTGCAACATCGCGCACCGATACGCCGACAAACAAATCATATGTTCCCTTCTCCAAAACGTAGGCGGACTCTTTGATTTTTCCAAGATCATCATACGATGCCATATCGTCAACACGCCATGACAAAATGATACTCTGGCTCTCGCCTGTCTGCAGCAGCCGCGTCTTTTGAAATGCTGCAAGCTGTTTTGCCGGTTTGCCAAGCTTCCCCTGAGGCGCGCCGAAATATGCCTGCACAACCTCTTTTCCAGCGCGTTTTCCGATATTTGTGACCATGACCGGAACATAGATTCTGCCGTTTTCCTCATAGGCTGCGCCTGCAGTCAGGGAAAAATCTGTGTATGACAATCCGAAGCCAAATGGATAGTTGACTTTCCTGTCCGCATCGGGAATCGTCTCAAAATAGCGGTACCCCACATAGATATCCTCCACATAATCCACAAAGCGCTCCGACTCATGGAAGCTCTCTGTAGACGGATAATCCGTCAGTTCCCGCGCAAAGGTGTCCACAAGCTTTCCACTCGGACTGCCCTCTCCCATCAACAGTTCTGCCGCCGCAAGTCCGCCTTCGATGCCGCCCTGCCATGCCATCAGCACAGACTGGATTCCCGCATCATCATGGAACCAGCAGGAATCCACCATGCCGCCGACATTCATGACGACGATAACTTTCTCAAAATGCGACTTTACAGCACCCACCATTGCCCGCTCCGCGCGTGTCAGGCAGAAATCACCGTCCTCGAAGATTTCCGCAGACCGTTTTGCCATCGCATCCTCGCTGATACAGAGATTCTTATTCTCAGTGTCCACAACACTCTTTCTGTCCCAGCCCTCGCCGGAAAAACGGCAGATTGTAATAATCGCAGTGTCCGTGTAAGCGCTCGCCTTCTTTAACAGTTCCGCCGGAATCTCCGGCTCGATGGTCATACCGGGAACGCGCCCAGCCTGATACTGCGCCTTCACATTGTCGCGGTAAAATGCGGAAAGCTCCTCACACACACTGACCTTGTCCTTCAGCAGCGAGAACCCTTCATACAGATTTCTCGCGTAGGAAACTGTCACTTCCCCGCTTCCGCCGCCTCCGCGCACATAGTCAAAGCTCGCCTTTCCAAAAAGGGCAATTCTGCTTCCTTTTGCAAGCGGAAGCAGATCCCCGTCATTTTTTAAGAGCACCATGCCCTCCTTGGCAGCCTCCTTCGAGAGCGCGATGTGCTCTTTGCACGCCGTCACCTTCCCGCCGTCTTCTCCTAACGGAATGTTAGGCTGATACATCACCCGTGTCCATTTCTGCATACGCAATGTCCTCCTTCATTTAATATGAGCATAAATAAACCTAATTTCTTCATAACATCAACCTTTCAGACTCTGACTTTATCTCTCATTTATCCTACACTATAGCGGAATTCAATCGTGCTGTCAACTTCATTCTCTCGCAAATCAGTCATTGCGACGCCGTTTTTAATATCAGTATCACCAAATCCTGTTGACAATCGGATAAAACAGACTTGTATCAAACGACACCAGCCTGTATAATAAAGAAAAATCTAGTACTTTATCCAGTCAGAAATTGGAGTGCTGGCTGCATTGGAGGGATATCATGGCTGTATGTCTGAATACGAAATCTGCGCTGATCTTGTACCAAGAACTGCTCAACAGTGAATATTTTGTTGACAAATCCGGTATTATTGAGAAAATCAGCAAACGCATACGTACCAACACAAAATATGTCTGCATCACAAAGCCACGCCGTTTTGGTAAGACATCCATACTCAATATGCTAGGGGCCTACTACTGTAAGACATATGATGCCAGAGCATTGTTTGACAATCTGGATGTGAGCAAAGCAGAAACTTATACCACACACTTGAACAAATATAATGTCATCAATCTGTGTCTGAGTGAAATCCCTCTTGACAGAAGCTGCTATACGGATTATCTGGCACAGTTCAACAATGCCATCATCAATGACATCAGGGAAGCATATCCTGCGCTTCAGGATAAAGAATTTGAAAAAGCTTCTGATGCGCTGACTGCCACAGGTGATGAGTTTATATTTATCATTGACGAGTGGGATTACATTTTCAGCCATGAGCTGTATCCAGAGCACGATAGCGATTTTCTTGAATTTCTGCGGAACCTTCTCAAAGATAAACCTTATGTAGCACTCACCTATATGACAGGCGTGCTGCCGCTCAAAAAATACAGCACTGGTTCTGCGCTGAATATGTTCAAGGAATACACCATGCTCAAAGATCCTTTCTTCGACAAATATTTCGGCTTTACTGAGGAGGAAGTGGATATGCTCTGCCAAAAGCAGGCAGCACTGTCAATGGCCGAAATCCGGGACTGGTACAACGGATACCAGACCAAGAACGGCGCGCGGCTATATAATCCAAGATCAGTGATATGTGCGCTCGAGGACGAAACCTGTCAGAGCTACTGGACCAGAACTGGCAGAATGGATGAGGTGCTGTTTTTCCTGAAATACAATATCGGTGAGGTGCGCGATGATGTTGTAAAGATGATTAATGGCACACCTGTTAACATTGAGATAAATAAAGAATATAGTGCCGGACAGGAACATCCTGCCAGCAAAAAAGACATCTATGCCGCAATGGTCATATATGGTCTGCTATCCTATTGTGATGGTGAACTTCGGATTCCAAACAAGGAACTTATGCTTGAATTTGAAAATGCCCTTGAAGATGATGACTTCGGCTACGTGGCAGAACTTGTCAAAAATTCAAATGAAGTGCTCAACGCTACCTGGGCGAAGCAGGGAGATGTCGTTGCCTCTTACCTTCATAACATCCATAACAGTGAGCTGCCAATCCTCAAATACAATGACGAAAACAGTCTGTCCTGTGTTGTGACGCTTGCCTACCTTTCTGCAAGGAATAACTACAGAATCGAGCGGGAGGACAGTATGAGAAGAAGTTCTAATGACGTCTTGCCATTGGACAAGACGCCAAGAACTTCTATATCTCATACAGGCAAGGGTTTTGTCGATTTTATCTTTTATCCCAGACGGCAGAACCTGCCTGGCATTATCCTCGAACTGAAAGCAGACAAGTCACCTGCAGACGCAATTGCCCAAATCAAAGAAAAAGAATACAATGAAAAATTAGAAAAAGAAAAGGTAACACACATTCTTGCAGTCGGATTGAATTATGACACTGCCCAAAAAGAGCACAAATGCATTATTGAAGAACTTGACTGATAACACGAGCAGGCGGAACGGTCAATCGCCGTTCCGCCTGTTTTCCCTTTTCTGTCTGCGCTTCCTAATGATCTTATTTCTAACTGGCACGCCAATCCCGATCAGAAGTCCCACAATTACAATCGTAAAGTCCACTCATTTTACCTCACATTTCTTTATTTTGCACTATCCTGACTGATACCAGTATCGAAACGGCATACGCCACAGCGACCAAAACCACTGCCAGCACCATCAGCAGAATCGGCGAATGAATCACAGCAGTCAACAGACCACCGCCATTTGCCGGAATCCTGGCAGTCAAAAACGACATAGCCAAAAAGCCTGCAACCGGAATATACATAAACACCCTGCCCCTGATGAAACCCAACCGATAATACCCCGGCAGCTGAAAAACCGTATAGAGCGCAAAGAGAACGATTCCTGCCACCAAAGCGCTCAAAAACTCCAATGTAGTCACATTTTCACCCAGAATTGCCAGCATTACGGGCTGGATTATTAAAGAACAAACAAGCGCAGTCAGCCCCATGAGCATCACAAACACATACCGTCCAATCACCAGTTCTCCCTTGCGAACCGGCAGAATGCCGTAGAGCCGTTCCATATCATTTTTCTCCGCAATGGAAAAGGTATAGCCTGTCGTCATGGCAATGAAGCACATGGCAAAGGAAATCCCTGTCATCAGAGAACGGTTGACTGCCGCAAAGACAACCGGCAGCACCATTGTAAAGCAGATTGTTTTCCCATAAGGCTTTATCAAAGAAAAGTCCAATCTGACGGATTTCCAGATATTACGCATACTGTTCACCTCCCCTGCTGGTAAATACCACAATGTCATCAATCGCTGCCGGTTCCACGGACAAGTGCGCAAACTGCCGCAAATCCTCCGTTTTCACAAGCGCTTCGAACCCTGTCGGGAACGCTCTGCTGCCAAGCATCTTCTCCCTCAGCTCCTCCGTAAATTCCTCACGCCCTCCCCTGACAATCCGGAAACCATCTACAAATTCATCTTTGCCGCCGCTGAAAAAGAGTTCCCCATAACGGATATAAGTGATAAAATCCGCCGCGCGCTCCAAATCCCCGGTAATATGCGTGGAAAACAGAACGCTGTGCTCGCCGTCCTCAATATATTCCGCCAGAATATGAAGAAGCTCATCCCGCGAAACAGGGTCAAGACCGCTGGTTGGTTCATCCAGAATCAATAATTTTGCGTCGTACGAAAAAGCGCAGGCGAGCATCAGCTTCATCTGCATCCCTTTGGAAAGTTCTTTTACCTTTTTGGCAGGCGAAATCTGAAACCGATCCAGCAATTCAGAAAATCTCTGTGTGTTCCAGTTCTCATAGAAAACTGATACAGACTTTTCAACCTGCCGCACTTTCCAGTCATCACTGAAATAGTTGGAGTCAAAAACAACACCAACACATTTCTTTACTTCCTGTTCCTTTGCAATATTGTCCAAGCCCAAAATCCTGACCTCGCCGCTGGTGCGTTTGAGCATATTTAATATGAGTTTGACGGTCGTTGTTTTTCCGGAACCATTCGGTCCAATCAGTCCCATGATATATCCTTTTGGCAGCGTAAAAGTGATATCGCGCAGACAGAAATTGTCAAAGGACTTTGACAGGTTTTTCACTTCCAAATAATTATTCATCTGCTTTTTCCTCCATTAGAATGTCCAGAATCCGATGCAGCTCCTCCCTGGAGAGATTTGCCACTCGCGCGGCACTGATCGCTTCGGTTAAGTTGTTTTCAATTTTGCAGATCAGCTGCTCCCGCAAAAGTTCTGACCCCCGCCCCAGAACATAACAGCCTCTCCCCTGAATGTTCTTTACAAAGCCTTCCTCCTCCAGCTCCGTATAGGCCCGCGTCACGGTCAGAACACTGATCTTCAAGTCCTTTGCAAGCGTCCGCAGAGACGGAAGCGTCTCGTCTTCCTGCAAATCCCCAGACATAATGGCCGCTTTCACCTGCTGCTTGATCTGCTCATAGATAGGAATGCCCGAAATATTAGAAATAATGAGTTTCACAATCACCCTCCTAACTGTTATGCTATTATGTATAACACTATAACACATTGCACAGCAGAATGCAAGCATTTTAGGAAACCTAAGAAGTTACTATTCCAGAATTCGCTTCCTTTCATCAATCTGTGAATCACCCTAAAAATTCCCAGAGTGAATTTGATAGATATTCATGTAGTCTAATGAGAGAATTTGTGGTATGATTTTGACAAAGCAAAATAAGAAGATTTAAAGATATATCATTCTAAAAGGAGAAAACCTGACATGAAACAAAAGCAGGCAAAAGCAGTTACAATCATCGGCGGCGCTGACGGACCGACAAGTGTCTTTCTAGCTGGCCACACCAAAAAGAAGACATTGAAAAATGGCGTCAGACAGCTCCTGTATCAGCGCAGACGCAGACGGGCAGAAAAAAGAATTGCTGCGAATCCACACACGGTTCAGGAGGTTGCCGCCTACGCAGCCGCACACTACCACGCAGCCGAAATCCCCAAAACGCAGAAAACATATCTACGCCAGTATGCGAGTGCAAAAGAGTCGTTGATTTTCATGTATAAGCCAGAATTGTTGAGCGGTTTCGACGAAATTACCGCTTCTGATGTGTTTGATGAAGAATCCGCAAAGAAACTATACCGCCAGCTCCAGCTTCGCAGCGAGACCGCCGCCAAAGTCCCCGAATCTGAAATGCCCATGGACTTCCATCTCTATGAAATCAGCGTCGGAAATGGGCATCTCGAAATGGCTGTAGATTTTGTGTGGGACACAATCTTAGGAATGTCCTCTTCCGGCGATCGGAGCACAATGAAAAAACTGAAAAAAATATCCGACGATTTGTATCTGTACTATGGAGTATCCGAGCAAGATATTCAAGACAAAACCCAGCGATACTCCTCTCTGGTGACGATGTTAAGCAGTCGTTAGGAAAGCATTTCGTAAATAACAGTGAAAAGCAGCGCCCGCTTTTCACTGTTATTTAGGTGAACATAATTTTCAAAAGAAATCGATGCCGTTTTTCTTTCCCCAGGCTCTATCTTTTCTGGTAACTTTTAGAATTTAAAAATGCTTCTCTATCAATCGAGAAAATATAATCCCCATTTTCATAAAAGGAATTTTGAACCATTCCAGCCTTTTGCATTACTCTATATGATTCTACATTGCTCTTTGCACATCCTCCATAGATTATGTCATATTCCATCTCCTCAAACGCATAATTTATCAATTCCATAGCGCATTGCGTAGCATAACCTTGATTTCGGTATTTTTCATCAATCATATAAAAAAGAACTGTTTTTCCTATTTCGGCTTCTCCGTCTAATCCGCACCAGCCTATTATCACATTTGGTTCTTTCTTTTGAAAAACGCCTAAACATAAATGGCAAATTGATTTCTGTTGATTCTTACTATGAGTATCTTCCATGTATTTTAACGCTTCGTATGCCTTATCTATCGTTGTTTCATGTGGGTATTCCCACATTCTTGCAATCTCCTTAATGTCGTTTTCAGTCACAATCCGCAGTATTAAATCATTTGTTTTAAACTCCACGATTCATTTCCCTCACTATCTATAATAGCTTTCATTTCATCAACTATTTGCTGAACACTTTTATTGTCTGTATTGATAACATAATCGCCTTCGTATGGTTTTAAATGCAGCCAGAAAAAAGAACATTCATTTGCATCTCCTCGCTTTTTATGACGTTCACGCAAAGTTTCCTCTGAACAGGTCATGGTAATGCCAATAACCGAATAATCTTTTGCTGTTATATCTTTTAGTATCGCTTCACGAATTGTTTTATCCACAACAACCACCGACGAAAAAAAGACAAACATCCCGAAAAATGTGACTTCGTCAGTATAAATCATGCTCCTTAATCATTATACATTTTGCATCTTCATCAAAAACAAACTCCACAATCCACGGCATAACGTTTTTGATTCTTTCAAAATCGTTATACCCGAAAGAATGGTCATAATAATTAATAATCGTACTTAAAGCAGTTCCATGACTTCCTACTACAATATTCTTTCCTGCATACTTATTTAATACCTGCTGCAATGCTGACATATTTCTCCTTTGAACTTCTTGAAGGCATTCTCCATCTGACAATTTGTATGTAAAATCATCCCATTGCATTTTTGTAAATAACGCAAAATATTCAATCCAGCCACTTTCTACTTTTCTTTCCCTAAAATCATATACAATATCAATTTCTATACCATAACTATCTGCAAAATCTTTAACTGTATCTACTGCTCTTTTATATGGACTTGATAAAACAACATCAATATGCTTATCTACTAGAAATTTAGTAACCAATTTTCTATCTTCCATTCCTTTTGAAGATAATTCTCGAAGAGCGTCATTATGATTGTTATAATTTGGCTCTGCATGACGAACGAAATATACTTTCGTCACAATAATGCCTCCCTTTTTTCCAGTTTGTATAAACCTCAATAGAACTCTAACAGTTTTTCATTTATTTCATCTATGTTTTCTTCTCGTGCTTTTAGTTCAGAGTATAATCCGGCGTGTCTTTTGCTATTCTTAATTATATTTGTTTAAGTCTTATGCAAATACACACCCATTTTTACTTCAATTACATCATTTATCGTTGAATATCCTGCTTTACAAATATTCACATCACACTCCCATTCTCCAATGGGCATTTTATAAATTTCATTTTTTCCAACAGGTTAAGAAAATTATTCCCTAACGGCTTTTTTTCTCCGATAGCTCGAATTTTAATTATTTCTTTTTTAACACACATATATACAAATATTCACTTTCCCACATCTGGGGTTCTACAATATTCTCTCCCTTTCGCAATTCTACAAAATCAAATTTTTCTCCCCAAAATATTTTCAATCTTTCCTCAGTAAATGCAACTCCTGTTTGTTTACTCTTATAAAACTCATAATCGCCTACTTCGTCTGCCCCATCTTCCCCCGCCGCAAAACATAACAAAATGAAATATCCATTTTCTGCTAATATACTTGATACAATATCTCTGTACTGCAATCGTCTGTGTGGTGACAAATGATGGAAAATACCACTATCTATTACCAATTCAAATTTTTTATTCCTTAAGTCCAATGCAAATATATTTCCTGACTTAAAAACCACTTTCTCTGCCTTGCTTTCCCTTGCACTTCTTTTTGCATTTTCTATTGCGGTTTCTGATAAATCATAAGCTTCTGTATCAATATTATTTTTAGCCAAATAAATTGCGTTTCGTCCCTCACCGCAACCAAATTCACAAGCACTTCTAATATTGTGCTCCTTTATAAAATTAACAACACACTTATCTGGCAGCTTATAATACTTCAAAAAAGGAGCGGGCTTGTCCCTTTTCGTATAAAAAGTATCCCAATCTACTCCTTCAGTATACCTGTCAAGCATACTATATAAATCTTCTATCGTGTTTATATCATTCATAATTATTCTACCTTCATAAACCCTTAATTTTTCTTTCATTATACCACTTCCACACTCCATTCACCACCATAAAATACAGGGCATAGCAACCACCACGCCTCATATTTCTTATTGTTCTAACGATTTTTCTATTTTCAGTTTCTACCGAGATTATGCAAATGGCATAGGGTAGTACATTTCAATAACAAACGCACCCGAAATCACGGAGAATAATCTAAAATGTGTCATTCTCCATGATTTCGGGTGCGAAAAACAGGAAATGTTATAATGATCATACTTATACAAGCCAGAAAACAATACCATAACCATTCTCTGCAGCCTGTATAAAATAATCCCTTATCCCCATCAGACAAGAATGTATGTTCTCATAAAGGCATTCCGCGTCTGTATCCGGTTCATTCCCAAAAAGCGGATATACTTTGTTTTCCCGCATCGCCTTAAAATCATACATCCTTTTTAAGGTATCATCATCCAAGGCATTTAGAAAATCAGATGCCGCTTTCACCTGCTGTGCAGTAATATAATATAAATCAATATCAGAGACAGATATACCCGGAACAATCGCATTCTCATCTCTAATCGGAACAACATAGCCCCACGGCCACAACCCCATGAATATGAAAAGAAAACCTTCGTCAAGCCTTGATAAAACCTTTCGTCCGCCACTTCCCCGACTGCCACCGCAGAAACATAAACACCGCGCGCACGCACTCATCGCTTGCAAGCCCTATGTACGCACCCACCGCCAGGAGATTCAGATGAATCCCAAAAAACCACGTGCCGCCCACCATGCAGATATACATAAATATCACGCCGATTATCGTGGTAAACAGCGCATCTCCGCTGGTCTTTAACGCCTGCCCGAACACCAGATTCGTCACGCGCCCTATCTCGAGCGCAATATCGATCGTCATGAGCGTTCTCACCAGAGCGATCATCTCCACATCATCTGTGAACAGCCGGATCAGATAACCCGAGCTAAGGACAAATGCAGTCTCCAGCCCTGCAGCCACACAGATTCCGATGCACGCCGCTTTCTTCGTTCCCCGGTCGCACGCCTCAAAATCCCGCTCCCCGATCCGCCAGCCTGTCATGATGGCGTTTGCCTGCGCCAGTGCCGCGCCAGCGCAGTAAGAAAAGTTTGCGATCTGCGCCGCATACGCCCTCGCTGTCACATTAAACCCGGATTCGTCCATCTGATTCAGGAAACGGATTGTCAGCGTCATCGCCACATTATAAAGTGCCGTTTCCAGCGCGGAGGGAAGCCCTACCTTGATAATCTGGGCAAAGACCTCTGTATTTTTTAACCGCTCCTTATCCTCATGGGCCTTAACCAGAATCTTAGAGGCCGTCATCACAATCACAAGATTCAAAAACCTTGATATCACTGTCGCTGCCGCAACACCCGCCACGCCGCTGTGAAATACAAACAAAAAGACTGCATTCAGACATAGATTCACGATATTTGCAATCACCGTGGCAGCCAGCGGCTGTTTCGTATGTCCGAAAGCCCGCAGGTAGCTGGAAAATATCGGAATCAGGGCATTCAGAAAACAGGCGCCGCCCACGATTCTAAGATACGTCTTTGCATAACCCATCAAAAGCGGTGCCACGCCCACAATCTCCAGAATCCTCTCTGAAAAGGCAAACAGGAACACAGCGAGCACTACGCCAATCGCAGCGTTAAAGACTGTCCCCAGCTGTCTTGCCTGATAGGCAACGCCAACGCGCTTTGCTCCGATATACTGCGTCATCACCGCAATCATTCCCGACGACACGACATGAAACATGATGATGAAGACGCCGATATACGTGTTTGCCGTCCCCACTGCGCCGACCGCATTGTCCCCCACCGTGGAGAGCATGATCGTGTCTACCATTCCTGCCAGCATCGTAAATAACGTCTCAAGAGCAATCGGTATATATAATTTCATAAATGGTTTCATAAAAGATACACCCCCCCATTCTTTTGTCCGAAAATAAGGAAAACAACTTGCGCAGGATGCTCCACTGATTCTCCGAATCCAAACTATGTGCACAGACCGATCCATTGAAAAAGCGAAAGATTGTATCGGCCCGGCACATATATTGTTTCAGTGGTTTTGTTCCACCTATACTTGTATTGTACTCTTATTCATGCTATAATTCTTGCAATATAATCCTACTTTTTTGACATAATCCTATTTTTGTGACTGCTTAATATGCTTTATGCCAACTATCCGGCACAGTTTTCGGAAACTTTGTGTCAAAGAAAGGATGCACACCAGATATGCTTTATGCCAACTATCCGGCGCAGTTTGCGCAAACTTTGTGCCAAAGGAAGGATGCACACCAGACAAGGAGGAATTTCATGGAACCTGCACCAATACACGAGACAAAGCTTCACGGCATCATCACCTTTCCCTACAGTGTCTACATGGGGCGCATCCCCGAGTGGATTCCTTCTTTTCCACTGCACTGGCATGATGATTTTGAGTTCATCTACTGTGCCAAAGGGCAGATACAGGTCACTCTGTGGGGACAGGCGCACACACTCTGCGCAAACGATCTGATCGTGATTCTCCCCCACGCTGTACACTCCATAGAGCAGGGAAATCTGCAGGGCGGAGAATACTTTAACATCATGTTTCATCCCTCTCTTTTCCAAGGCTCTGAAAATGATCTCTGCTATGACAAATATGTCCTTCCTTTTTTGAATGGCGAGAAGACGATGGAGTGCTTTTGTCCCGCCGGCTCCCCTTTTAACCAGACTGTAACGCCCTGCATCCAGTCCATGCTGGCACACCGGAAAGAGAGCTATACCACCTACGAACTGCTGATTAAATCCAGTCTCTTTTTTCTGCTCCACCACATGAACCAGTGCAGTACTGCGGCCACCAATGACAACAGCCAGCCGCAGCTTTCCTACAGCCGGCTGAAAAACGCGCTCTACTATGTCCAGAAATTTTACGACCGCAATATTACCATCAAAAGGGCGGCTGAGGAGTGCGGCTTTTCGGAAAGCCATTTTATGAAATTATTTAAAGAATTTACAGGCATGAGCTTCAACGCCTATCTGGTGAACTACCGCCTGGAGCTGGCGGCAAAGCAGCTGTCGGAGACGGACTGTAAAGTGATTGACATTATGCAAAACTGCGGTTTTCACAACCAGTCCTACTTCACAAGGGCCTTTCAGCAAAAATACCACAAACCACCGCTTCTGTACAGAAAAGCTGCGCGCCTGAACAGTCCTTAATTTTTGCCTGATTTACTCATTCGTTTTTTTCTCCAGTTTCGTATAATGATCCTGAAAAACAAAAACAGCATCAGCCAGACGATACCCCAAACATTTTACGGTCGGAAGCGATTCTGTCAGCCAGGGTATCGGAAAAACTGATGCGGCACTTTGAACAGGAGAATCAAAAATGAATGCAATTTTAAGAGCAAAAGAAGTGACAAAAATCTACGAAAAAGCGCAGCACCCCAGTCTGGACAAAATCTCGTTCAGCGTTGCCGCGGGCGAATTTATCGGCATCATGGGCGCATCGGGCTCCGGCAAAACCACCCTGCTCAACGTCCTCTCCACCATCGACACGCCCACCAGCGGCGAGATCTGGATTGACGGCGTAAACCTAAGACACCTGAACAGCACAAGCGCTGCCGACTTCCGCAAAGACCATCTGGGATTCATCTTTCAGGAATACTTTCTGCTGGACAGCCTCACAATCCGGGAAAATATCTCTGTCCCGCTTACGCTCCAGAAGCTTCCGCCCCGGCAAATCGAGGCGATGGTGCAAAATCTTGCAGAACGTTTCGGCATCGCATCTCAGCTCGGCAAATACCCGGGTGAGCTGTCCGGCGGCCAGCGGCAGCGGGCTTCCGCCGCGAGGGCCATCGTGAAACAGCCCAGCATCCTATTTGCGGACGAACCCACGGGCGCTCTGGATTCCAATTCGGCAGCCGAACTGCTGCACGCACTGCAGGAGGCAAACCAGCAGCTGCACACCACGATCTTAATGGTCACACATGACGCCTACGCTGCAAGTTTTGCCGGACGCATTTTGATTTTTAAAGACGGAAACATTATCCGGGAAATATTCAGAAACAATGCCACCCGACGTGACTTTTACGCATCCATTACCGCAGAAGTGGCACGATTAGACACAGAAAGGCAGGGTTGAATCATGAACACTACACGATCAATAGCCGCAAAAAACCTGCGAAAAAACTTCTCCTTCTATGCCTTGTATCTGCTGTCTGTCTCCCTTGTCATCACGATTTATTTCGCCTTTGCGTCCTTCTCGGTGAATCAGGTGATGCTTGAAAAAATATCCGCGGACGGGCGCGTGGAGTCCATGTGCCGCATCATTTCCATCTTTTTGATGGCGTTTGTCGTCTTTTTCATGTCATACTCCAACCGTTTTTTCCTAAAACGGCGCACAAAGGAGCTTGGCATTTACGCCCTGCTCGGCTATCGGAAGACTACGATTTTGTCGCTGCTCACCTTTGAAAATGTTCTGATCTGCTGCGGCGCGCTGTGTGCCGGAGTCTTCCTTGGCGCCGTCATGCACAAGGGCATCGTCGCGGGGATTACCGCCCTTCTGAAACTCTCTGTGGACAATGCACAGATACCATTTTTTCAAACCAGTGCCATTCAGAAAACAGCCTGTTTTATTTTGCTGGTGATTATCGTCCTCAGTATTTCCAATGGCAGATTTCTGTTTCAGACCTCCCTTATCAGTCTGGTGCGATATGAGAAAAAGGCCGAAAAGCGCATGACATTTCATTTTCTGCCCGCTCTGCTTGGTCTCGTCATGACACTGTCCGGTTACGTGCTGGCATTGGACATTTTGCGGGGCGGAAACTCTCTCTGGTTCTCGGTTGGTTTTTATCAGACTGGCCTGCTCACAGCAATGCTGATCCTGTCCGGCACCATCTTCTTCATCTCGTCTTTTCTGCCCTGCGTGATGAAGTGCAGCCAAAAGAATAAACAGGCTTTTTATACGCAAACCAGGATTATCACAACCCCGAACTTCATATACCATATCCGCTCAAACGCCAGAACCCTGATTATGCTCACCCTGCTCTCCGCAGCGACACTGACAGCGGCAAGCGTCATGGCCCTGACACTCTATTACCCGATTGCCAGCGTATCCCGCATGGCGCCGTCCGAGCTGGAGTTTCGCATTGCGGATGAAAAACAGATTGATGCCGCCAGAAATCTTGTGAGCCAGTATGCTCCTGACGATGCTGTCACGTTCACGCGGACCGACATCTGCAAAATTACAGCGTCCTCTGACAGTCTTCCCATGGAATACAGCATCGGAACCGCCAAGGGTGACGCCCAGAATGAAAAGATATTGCGAGAAGCGGGCTTTGAATGTATCTCGTACACACAATACCGCTCGCTTTTACTGGCGCAGAAAAAGGATAAAGCTGCAGGCCAGATTCCCGCGCTGAACGACACAGAATGCATTCTCGTAAAATACCAGCCCAACTCCGATGGAAGCAGCGAGTCCGGCAGCGTTTACACATTGAATATTGCTGCTGCCAGCGTGCCGCTCACCGTGCGTGAACAAACGCTTCACAATCCGATTTCCTTTGCAAACAGTGTTGGAACACTGATTGTCAGCGATAACGTTTACAGACAGATGCAGGAAAGCGCCGCTCCCCAGACCAGCATTCTGAGCATCAACGGAAAAGCCATCGAGAACAACGAGAATTTATATGCTGACCTTAGCGCCCTGCTCGAAAACAGTCCTTATTTGCAAGGACACTCCCACAGAATCCATGTCATCTTCTCGCTGAACAGCTCCACGTTCCTGCTGATTGGTTTCCTGGTTGTACTGTTTTTTATTGCGACGGGAAGTATCCTGTATTTCAATAATATTTCAGCGCTTACAGACACAAGGGCGGATTACGAAATTCTGCACAAGATTGGATACACCGATAAAATCATCCGAAAAATTATCAGAAAACAGATTTTTACCTTTTTCTGCATTCCGTTCGCATTTGGACTACTTGACTGCATTTTCGCCACAATTGTATACAAGATCGGGCTCATGCAGAACTTACTCGGGAACTCCCTTACACTGTATGTGCCTACCATGATTGCAATTGCCATGACTGCATTGATTTACCTGTTTTACTATTGGCTTACAGTCCATAGTTGTTGTAAAATAGTTCAGGAACTGTAGACTTTTGCGACAAGCCGGACAGAATCAGAGCAAGGAGAGTAACCAGCATGAAAATGAAACATTCCGCACACAATTTACTGTTTTTCTTCAATTATATATTGGCTATCCTCTACATCAGCCGGCTTAGCGGCAGTGCACAGCCGACAGCACAAAACACTGTCCCGCTGGTGATTGCCTCTTTCATGATGATTGACATGACTTATATCAGTGCATGCAACATCAGGTCAAACAGAGTCATCACATTATTCTGCGGACTGCTGATATTGGACTGCTGGTATCTCCTGCTGCTGTCAGATGCCAGCGAAGTTTCCCGACTCGTTTTTATGGCGCTGAGCCCGCTGATATGGTATGCATCCGTCAAATTTTTGCTCCTGTTCCTATTTCAGGGCAGCGGTTACAAATTCCAAAAATTCACAAACGCCCTCCTCCTGATTGCCTGCACCGCCGCTATCGCTGGTATTGGCATATCAGGCCAAATCTATGCCCTGCTTTACGCAGTGCAGTTTCTGGTCAGCTGGCTCTGCCTCGCTTTTGTCCTCCTCTGCCACCGGAAGCGCGTTGTCTTTGTCCTGAAAAGCGAGCGGAAGAGTATCCTGTTTTCTGCAGCAATCACGGTTACGGCATTTCTCGTCTACTGCCTTGCCACAGCCCGGATGACATACCATCTTTCCAATTTTGGCATATATCTCCCTGTGCTGCTCTTTTGTATTAGTGTCCACGGCATTGTGCACAAAGAGCACCAACGCTTCCCGCTTTCTGTCCTATTTAGCACAGGACAAATCCTGTTTATCCTCGGTGTGTGCATAACAGCAATCATGCTAAGCAACCTTTGCATGAGAACTACATTTCATGAACTCTGCATCGCAGTCAATTTTCTGTTTGCTTTTATAGAGCTGTGCAATATTATACTGGAACACAATCTGAGAAACGGCAAGGGCAGCCTCATACGGCAGAGCAGATATTCCGCTGTCCTGCAGCAACTGCAGAAGGAAGAACAGCTCAAGGCGGATTTCGCAAATTTTCTCCACGACGATATCCTTCAGGACATCCTATCCGTCAAAAACATGCTCACCAAAACCCACCGCCCGGAAGTGCTGGAAATCCTTGCAGAAACGCTCGACAATCTAAACACAACAATCCGCAGGCAGATGCAGGACTACCACCCCGTTATCCTGAAAAACCTGACGATTCGGGAAAACTATCAAAATCTGATGGACGCTGTGTCACAGTCCTTTCCGCAGCGAACCATAAGCGTGTCCTTTGAATGCGCTGATACCCTGTTTCTCGTAGAGCCCTACAACATTATCGTCTACCGGCTGCTCAAAGAACTGCTGACAAACAGTTACAAGCACTCCGACGGCCGCCATGCATGGATCACACTGTCATTGGAAAGCAATATCATCACATTGCGCGTCGCCGACGACGGAACCGCCAGCGCCGCGGACCTGACTGCCGCGGACACCGCCAGACACAAAGGAATTTTTTCAATTACAGAACAGATACACAGCCTCGGAGGCACAATCACGCTCTCCGACAACGCGCCCCACGGCATCTGCATACAGATTTATATTCCAATGAAAGGGGAACTTTCCTATGAATATTTTGTTAATCGATGACCACAAGCTCTTTGCCAAAAGCCTGTCCGTCGCCCTGGACGAGTATTCCGAAATCGAACAATTCTATATTGCGCAGAACGTGCAGAACCTTGAAAAAATACTTTGTGAAAAAAATGTCGATATTATTCTTATAGACATCAACCTCGGCGGTCTCAGCGACGCGGACGGCTTAGAAATCGCATCGAACCTGCGCCATTCACACCCCGCAGCAAAACTTGTCATCCTCACAGGCTATGACCTCCCCGTCTACCGCCACGAGGCAAAGAAAATCGGCGCAAACGGCTTTCTCTGCAAAAGCATCAGCCCGGACGACCTCATCGCCTCACTGACACATATCTGTCATGGAGGCACCTGCTTTCCGCCTGAAAAAAAGGAACTGATCATTGAGGAACTGACCGCCATGGAAAAGACAATCTTACAGCAGCTTGGCACTGGCAAAAAACGCAAAAATATCGCCGAAGAACTCTACATCAGCGAGAGAACCCTCTCAAACCACCTGCAGCACATCTTTGAGAAGCTGGGCGTCTCCTCAGCCGTCGAAGCGGTCACAAAAGCCATCCAGCTTGGATATATCCCGCCGCTATGCTGACAAGGTGAGCCATCCACGCCTATACCGTTCTCACAGATGCCGCCGTCTGCACTCATCAATTGGAATTCACACATTTAACAGCTGCTCATACGGATTGACTATGATTCCTGCCTGGATCAGACAGATCAGTATAATTGATATCACTACTCCATAAATCAGACTGAATAATCGTTTTCTATTTGTTGGAACGGCTGCAAGCAATGAGATCGAAAACAATACATAGACAATAAATAGCAGCCATTTATCTTTCGCACTCCAATTCCATGCAGCAAAAGCGGTTAAATACCATTCCGTAAAGAAGATACTAAAAGGTAACGAAGAAAGGAAATCTGAATAATATCTTTCACTGCGCACATGCCATATCAGAAAACCACAAAACGGCGTAACCATACCGATGCAGCTCCACAAAATGATCTGTGTCCCTGGAAAAAAATTTAAATAAAGAACAGTATAACTATAATATGCAGATAACATTCCAGCAAAAAACACAAACGAGCGCGCCGCTGCAAGTACAGCAGTTTTTGAACGAATAGAGATTAGCGCAGCCGCCCAAACCCATATTCCAAATCGTCCCATAATATCATCTAATATTGGGAAGCTTGCTGTGATGTCTGGTACATCTACAAGTTTTGCAGTAATTCCTAAAACAATACCAATGATAAATGGTAACAGAAGCCGACGTATATTGGAATCTTTTGCCATTTGTTTTTACTCCCGATTTACTGAATTGTTTATCGCTGTTATAATACCACAAACACACTCACATCTCAATTAAGTTTTGTTTAATCTTTCTTTGCCTATTATTAAGTTTTAATTAATTTCTCTTTGCCCTTCATATTAACCTCCTCATGCCGCTTCCGTCTCCTATGCTCCCTTCATATGGCTAATCATCTGTGAGATGATTTAATCTCCCACAAACTGTGACACACATCCGGCAGAAAGCACTTTTCAGACACGCCCCATGCAATTATGGCAATTATTCTGAATATTTTCAATTCCCCTGCTTTTACTATTTTTCTATTGCCTTTTACTGACCATTATAATATGATTAGTACAGCAATGCCCTGACAAAAATTGCAGTCAGGTGATTATTTGGAAATGAGACAGATTGCGCCGCCAAAGGCGGCATGGGGGGATATTATGACACTAAAGGAACTTGAAACCGGAAAATCCGCCATCGTGAACAGCGTCGGCGGGGAAGGTGCCCTGAGACAGCACTTTCTGGACATGGGCGTGATACCGGGCGCGGAAGTCACCGTCGTAAAGCTTGCACCAATGGGCGATCCTATCGAGCTGCGCATCCACGGCTATGAGCTCACACTGCGCCTCGCTGATGCTGCCCGGATTACTGTGGAGCCAATCACGTCAAGTGCCAGATCCGAGAAAAAAACTGCGAAAAAAACACTGCATCCCGGATTGGGCGAGGAAGGTATTTTTCATCCAAAAGGCAGCGGCGATCCCCTTCCAGACGGAACAAAGCTGACCTTCGCACTGGTAGGCAACCAAAACTGCGGCAAAACCACATTATTTAACCAGCTGACCGGCTCCAAACAGCATGTCGGAAATTTCCCCGGTGTCACTGTGGACCGGAAAGACGGGGCTATACGCGGCTATTCAGACACGGAAATCACTGACCTGCCAGGCATATACTCGATGTCCCCCTACACCAACGAAGAGCTGGTATCACGCGATTTCGTACTAAATGACCATCCGAAAGGCATCATCAACATTGTCGATGCCACAAACATTGAACGAAACTTATATCTCACCATGCAGCTGCTCGAGATGGATGTCCCGACGGTGTTAGCGCTCAACATGATGGACGAAATGGCAGGCAATGGCGGAACCGTTGACGTAAACGCTATGGAATCTCTACTGGGTATCCCTGTAGTACCAATCTCCGCTGCCAAAAACCAAGGTGTGGACGAACTGATCAAACATGCTGTCCATGTTGCGAAATATCAGGAAAAGCCTCTCCGCCAGGACTTCTGCGACCAAAACGACAACGGCGGAGCCGTGCACCGCTGTCTCCATGCAGTTGTTCACCTGATTGAAGATCACGCATCGCAGGCAGGGCTTCCCGTCCGCTTTGCAGCCAGCAAGATCATCGAGGGCGACAGCCTGATATTAGATCGCCTGAATCTCGACCAGAACGAACAGGAGATGTTGGAGCATATTATCCTGCAGATGGAAAAAGAACGCGGACTGGACCGCAGTGCAGCTATGGCGGACATGCGTTTTGCCTATATCCACAAGGTCTGCGACCAGTGTGTCGCCAAACCGCACGAGAGCAGGGAGCATCTGCGCAGCCAGAAGCTCGATCAAATCCTCACCGGAAAATACACTGCCATTCCCGTGTTTGCGGCAATTATGGGACTTGTATTCTTTCTGACTTTTAATGTGATCGGCGCCTGGCTGCAAGATCTGCTTGCCAGCGGTATCGATCTTCTCGCCGGTTTTATTGACAATGCCATGACTGCCGGTAATGTCAACGAAACCATTCACAGTCTGATTATTGACGGCATTTTTGAGGGCGTCGGCAGCGTTCTCAGTTTCCTGCCCATCATCGTGACCATGTTTTTCTTCCTCTCCATGTTAGAGGACAGCGGTTATATTGCACGCGTTGCCTTCTTTATGGACAAGCTGCTCCGAAAAATCGGTTTGTCCGGGCGCAGTATCGTACCAATGCTGATCGGCTTTGGCTGCACTGTACCAGCAGTCATGTCCACACGCACCCTGCCCAGCGAGCGTGACCGCAAGATGACGATCCTGCTCACACCGTTTATGAGCTGTACCGCGAAACTGCCCATTTACGCATTTTTTGTCAACGCGTTCTTTCCCCGTCAGGGCGGACTGATCATGACAGGCTTGTATTTATTGGCGATATTCATAGGAATCCTTGTGGCGATCATTTTTAAGAAAACCCTGTTCAAGGGGGAAGCTGTTCCCTTTGTCATGGAGCTCCCCAACTACCGTATGCCGGGTAGCCGCAATGTGCTGCAGCTCTTGTGGGAGAAAGCAAAGGATTTCCTGCAGAGGGCTTTCTCCGTCATATTGATTGCAACCATCATTGTGTGGTTCCTGCAAAGTTTTGATTTTCATTTTAATATGGTGACAGATTCCCACGACAGCATCCTGGCAACAATATCCGGTCTGCTGGTTCCTCTTTTTAAGCCGCTTGGCCTTGGTGACTGGCGCATATGCACCGCATTGATCAGCGGTTTCATGGCAAAAGAAAGTGTTGTCTCTGTACTGGAAGTGCTGTTTGGCAGCGAAGGCGGCGTGACAGCCGCTATGAGTTCACTGGCTGCCGCTTCCCTGCTCGTATTCAGCCTCCTGTATACGCCCTGTGTAGCTGCCATCGCTTCCATCAAACGGGAATTAGGACGCAAATGGGCAGTATATGTAGTTCTCTGGCAATGCATTATCGCATGGATTGCCGCCCTGCTGGTGCGATTCGTTGGAATGGCGATCACATGATTATCATGTTTATCGCATATTACACCAAAACTGTCGGAAGATGACCATTGTTGTCATTCCCTGAATCCAAAATATGAGAAACCCTGAGAAAGTGATATATCAAATAAGATCAATTTCTCGGGGTTTCTTTACCTTTTCAATCACATGTTTTATCTATATTCACAAAATATCTCTATCATTTGATTTCGAGCAGATCTCCCAGCTAAGAAACAATAGAAAATAAAAACCTGAAAGATATAGACTTTCAGGTTTGTGAGAGGCGCAGATCGGATTTGAACCGGTGATCAGGGAGTTGCAGTCCCACGCCTTACCGCTTGGCTACTGCGCCATACTTTATTATATTCACAACAAAACATATTTATAACTAAAATCAACTTTTTTAATAAACTCCCCGAGTAGGGCTCGAACCTACAACAACTCGGTTAACAGCCGAGTGCTCTACCATTGAGCTATCGAGGAAAACGTCTTCACTTCGTGAAGCCGTAAGAAAAACTCTGTTTTTCCCAGTTTTACGAAATGATTACTATATTGAGGTTGTTCCCTCAAAACCGAACACAAAAATCAAATACTCCATCTGTTCACACTTCCAACATTTCATACGGCTTTCTCTTCATTTTATTCCTGCCGCATCTCCCATACCACTCAGGATAAGCC
>CAMWTP010000032.1 GCA_947177165.1 uncultured Lachnospiraceae bacterium | reverse complement strand
ATGAAGTTTTAGATTTTCTTTGCCTGTGTCCTTTACAGGCTTAGAAAATCTCTTCATGCTCTATTCCGCAATCTTCATATCACTGGTCTGAATCCTCCGCACGCTTCCTGTCGCAACAAACGTTGCCGTCATAATTCCCGCAAGCAGCACTGCCGGATAAAACACATACGCCTTTAGCGGGTCCACCTGTATCTGAAGCTCCGCTCCCATAATCGCAAAGATATTTCTCAGTATAAACCGGTTACACAGCATGGATAACGGCACTGCAAATATCATCGAGAGAATGACCACCCAGACCATGCGCATCACCAGCCACATCCGAATATCTTGATTGCGCCAGCCAATGCTTTTCAGCATGGCAAGCTGTCCCTTTTCCCGCACGATAAACAATTTCATCATCAACAGCGAGATCAACATAATCAGGACACACAGCATCACTGTCATCGGAATCTGCATTGCGCGCATTGTATCCTTTATGGAACCGATATTGTCATCCACCGCCTCCTGTGCCGTGATCCACTCATACTGGGGAAATTCCTCTTTCAGCCGATCGGCCATCTGCCTTTGTGTCAGATCGGTATCCATTACCACATTTGTCTTCCAATACCCGCTGATCTCATTGCTCAGATCAACTGCAGGGTTTATTCTGCAGCTCTCCCCCAGCTGCATATAGTCACTGTAATACCCTGTGATGATAAATTTCTGCTCCTTCCCATTTAGCCGGGTGGTTACGGTATCACCAATTTTCAGATGATACATCTCCATAATCCTCTTGGAAAAAGCCAGCTCATTCTCCAGCACAGGCGCCTCTCCCTCCTCATATTCACAGTAACTTCCATTGTCGCCAATCGGATAATATGTCAAAAGTTTGACAGTTCTGCCCTCATCATTCAATATAAACGAACAGAAAATCAGTGCACCGACACTCAGCTCTGCATCATATCCTTTTTCCGCCATTTCACCCTCAATTCTGCGCAGCGCCCTCTCCAAATCTGCTGTGCTGTGATATGGTTCTTCCCTCGCAGCCTCTACGGTTTCTATATAGACTGCGGCATTGGGATCTAGGTTAAATTTGGATGCCATCTCGTCACTTTCCATCGTCGTCAATGTATTTAACGGCACTGTGATTAGCACAAAACTGATGCAGAATGTGAGAAACAACACCAGATACCGCTTCATATTGCAGAGAATATCGTTCAGTCCGAGATACACGACTGTTCCCATAAATCTTCTTTTGTACAGGCTGAGTCCTCTGCGCCTCTGATACCGCTCCCCATTTCCGCCATTTCGAATCGCATCTATCGCTGACACTTTCTTTAGTTTCCCGGTAAACAATACACACATTCCCGTGACAAAAACAATGATAACCGCACCACAGATCAGATTGATCCCCAGCGAGCCTGCACTGTCCCCCAGCACCATATTTTTGCTGACGCTCTCTGTCATAAACTTTCCGACAGGTATACTGACGAAGCATCCTGCCAATGCCCCCACAGCCACCACCGCAAAATATTTCACAAGATATAATTTCTGTATCGAAAAATTGCGCATACCGATCGCTTTCATCACGCCGATTTCCCGGTAATTCTCCTCCAGGGTAAAACTCAGCGAAAACCGCAGTATCATCAGCGAAATCAGAATCAGACAGATGCCAATCACAATCAACAGCGCAGCGACAATCATGTCAAACACATACATCAGGGAATAGATACTGCTCTCATACGTGTTCGCAACCGTCTCAAATCCTTGCTGGTTCAGAGACTCGAGCGTCTTTTCCGGTTCTGTCGTATTGATTCCATATATAGCCATCGTCGCATTTGTGCAGTCCATCATCATTTTGTCATAATCTTCCCTGCAGAAAACAAAACGTCCCATTCCAGACATTTCATTCCCAAACATGATATCTTTGCACTGTACAGCAATCTTGCAAACAAATGTTTTTTCTGATAGATTGATTTGAACCTTATCTCCGATCTGAAGCTTATTGCGCTCCATCAATCCACGCGAAAGAGCCGCTTCGCCCGGACTGAGTGTCAGGTCATTTCCCTCACCGTCAAGCGGTTTTGCATATTGACTGCCCGTATACCCCAGGTAGAGATCTGCCCCGCCTGTCTCAAATGGCCCCGCCTGCTCTTCACCCTCCTCTGTTTTCACTGGAATAATATCACCTGCTTTGATCTGACAAAGCTGCTCCGATGCGTACTCTGTAATCTCGCCGCGGCTCTCAATCCACGCTTCAAACGCCTCCTTTTCACTCTCTCCTCCCAGCACGACAGTCACATCGCTGACGTTGGCATAATCCATGTATGTTTTCAGCCCATTCATCACCACACAGATATTGCTGACGCTGCTGGCGAGGAATATCGTGGATAAAGTGATGAACAGAAACAGAATGATGTTGACGCTCTTTTGTTTCATCAGGTCCTTTTTCAGTATCTCAAACCACATATGCTTTTTTCCTTTCCCTCTTTCCTAACTTACAGGTATTTTATGTACAAATGTTTGCAAACTTTTTGTCATTGTGGTTATTATATAGGACAAATTATTAAAAAGTCCTTAAATAGTACGAAAAAACCACTATCCAGACAAATCCGTCCGGACAGTGGTTTTCTTATTTCTCCAAAAAACAATCTTTTATTTCAATTTTGCAGCATTGATACGCGCAATCGAGCGCATCAGGGCCGCCTCGGCTCTCGCGACGTCGATGCCGCTGCGCTCCGCAAGTCTTCCCTCCGCTCTCTGCTTTGCGGCTTCCGCGCGCGCCTCATCAATCTCGCCGGGCCACTCGATGATCTCCGCAAGAATCGTGATCTCCTGCGGCAGTATCTGCACGAATCCGGCATGAAGCGCTGCATTTCTCACAGTGTCTCCCTGTGTGATCGTCAGAATACCTGGCTTCACGATAACTGTGAGCGGTGCGTGACCGGCATAGACACCGATCTCGCCCTCCGTCGTATTAAATTCCACCATATCCGCCTCTTCATTAAAAAATTCGCGGTCCGGCGTCACAATCGTTAGCTTGAACTTCTCTGCCATAGCAGCACCTCCATTTTCACAAACATTGAAGTTTCAAAAAGAAGAACGCCGCTCTCTGGCGTTCTTCCCAGGCGTAACTTAGAAACGCTTGACGCCCCGTCCAATGGCGGGACGTCTTTAGAGTTTCTTTACGCCGGGCGTAAATTACGCCCTTGCTACTACGTCATCAATTGTTCCGGCATTGAGGAAATGTCCCTCAGGAATATCGTCGTGCTTTCCTTCCATGATTTCCTTAAAGCCTCTGATTGTCTCTGCGATGGGTACATACTTACCCGGCATGCCTGTAAACTGCTCCGCTACGTGGAACGGCTGCGACAGGAATCTCTGAATCTTTCTCGCACGGTTAACTGTGATCTTGTCTTCCTCTGACAACTCATCCATACCGAGGATCGCGATGATATCCTGCAGCTCCTTATATTTCTGAAGCACCTGCTGTACGCCGCGCGCTACCTCATAGTGTTCCTGTCCTACGATACGCGGGTCAAGGATTCTCGATGTAGACTCGAGCGGATCAACAGCCGGATAAATACCGAGCTCCACGATCGAACGCGAAAGAACGGTCGTCGCATCCAAATGCGCGAATGTCGTCGCAGGCGCCGGGTCCGTCAAGTCGTCGGCAGGCACGTATACTGCCTGAACGGATGTGATGGAACCATTTTTTGTGGAAGTGATGCGCTCCTGCAAAGCACCCATCTCCGTCTGCAGTGTCGGCTGATAACCAACGGCCGAAGGCACACGGCCAAGCAGCGCGGAAACCTCCGAACCAGCCTGTGTGAATCGGAAAATATTGTCGATGAAAAGAAGCACGTCCTTTCCGCCCTTGTCACGGAAATACTCCGCCATTGTAAGACCGGTAAGACCCACTCTCATTCTGGCTCCGGGCGGCTCGTTCATCTGTCCGAAAACCATGGCGGTCTTGCTGATAACACCTGATTCTGTCATTTCATTGTAGAGGTCATTACCCTCTCTGGTACGCTCACCAACGCCTGTGAATACAGAGAAGCCGTCATGCTCATTCGCAATGTTTGTGATCAGCTCCTGGATGAGCACCGTCTTGCCTACGCCGGCACCGCCGAACAGACCGATCTTTCCACCTCTCTGATACGGGCAGAGAAGGTCAACGACCTTGATTCCTGTCTCGAGCATTTCTGTCGATGTCGCCTGCTCCTCAAAAGAAGGTGCTGGTCTGTGAATCGGCTCATAGCCCTGTGCCTCGGGAGCTGGTTTGTTATCTATCGGTTCGCCAAGCACGTTGAACATACGTCCAAGCGTGCTTTCACCTACGGGAACCGTGATCGGAGCGCCTGTCGATACAGCATCCATCCCTCTTACAAGTCCGTCCGTAGGACCCATGGCGATACATCTTACCGTATCATCACCCAGATGCTGCGCAACCTCGATTGTCAGCTCAGTGCCATCGCTTCTTGTGATCTTTACCGCATCGTTCAGCTCAGGAAGCTGTCCCTCACTGAACTTCACATCAAGAACCGCACCGATAATCTGGGTAACTTTACCAATTATCTTATCTGCCATCTTTTTGTTTCCTCTCTATACATAATATTGAGCATAATCTTGATTCCATTATGCGAAGAACGCCTGCTCTTAGCGTTCTTTTAAAACGAATTTTAGAAATTCTCAGGCTGTGTATTTTACAACCTTAGAATTTCTTTTCGTTTTTATGATATTGCCTGCGCACCCGCGATAATCTCTGTCAATTCCTGCGTAATAGCACTCTGGCGTGCCCTGTTGTAGAGCAGCGACAGACTTGAGATAATCTCATCTGCATTGTTGGTCGCATTGTCCATCGCCTGCATTCTGGCAGCGTTCTCACTCGCAACAGACTCGATCATCGCCCCGTAGATCAGACTCGTTATATACTTGGGAATGATCAGGTCGATCGCGTCCTCTGTCTCAGGCTCAAAATCCAGAACGGCCTTGTCGTCATCGCTGCGCTCGTCCTCGATCTTAATCGGAAGCAGTTTCAGCCTGGTCGGTATATGCGTCACAGTATTCTTAAATCCTGTGTATACAACATAGATCTCGCCCACTCTGCCAGTCGCAAAGTCGTCAAGCACCTGATTGCTGATCTTCATGGCATCTGCATAGATCGGCTCCTCGATCGCATCGGAATAATCCGCTCCCATCTCATAGCCAAGCCTTGCAAACGTGTCTCTTCCTTTACTTCCCACCGAATAAATGATCAAATCATCCTTATTCCAGTCATTGCTCCTCACAAGCTTAATGATGTTGGAATTGTAGCCGCCGGCAAGTCCCCGGCTGCCTGTGATCACAATCACAGCCTTTTTCGGGGAATTATTTGCCTTGAGATATGGATGGTTGATATCCCCTGCTTTGGAAAGCATGGAAACCACCGTTTCATACATGCAGTTAAAATATGTCTTAGACTTCTCCGCACGCCCCTTCGCCCTTTGCAGTTTGACGGTGGAAACAAGCTTCATGGCCTTCGTAATCTGCTGTGTACTCTGTACAGAACTTTTACGTCTCTTGATATCTCTCATTGAGGCCATAAATATTCAGTCCCCCCTTCTTTTTACTTAAAGCGTCCTTTGAACTCTTCAATCGCTGCAACAAGCGTCTTCTCAGTTTCGTCTGAAATAACCTTTTCCTCTTTGATTGCCTTTGGCACCTGTGGATATTTGGTGTCAAGGAACTCGAAGAGCTCTGCCTCAAATCTTGTGATATCAGCTACAGGCACATCGAGCAGATACTTTCTTGTGGCAACAAACAAAATGATAACCTGATATTCGACAGCCATCGGCTTGTACTGCGGCTGTTTTAAAATCTCCTTGATTCTTGCACCCTGGTCAAGTCTCTCCTTTGTATCGGCATCGAGATCGGAACCAAACTGCGCAAACGATGCAAGCTCTCTGTACTGTGCAAGCTCTGTACGAATCGGTCCTGCGATCTTCTTCATCGCCTTGATCTGGGCGGAACCGCCAACTCGCGAAACGGACAGACCCGCGTTTACAGCCGGTCTGAAACCAGAGTTAAACATTTCTGTCTCGAGATAGATCTGACCATCTGTGATCGAAATAACATTTGTCGGAATATATGCGGAAACGTCGCCTGCCTGTGTCTCAATGATCGGCAGCGCTGTGATAGAACCTCCGCCGTACTCGTCACTCATGCGGCACGCGCGCTCAAGAAGCCTTGAGTGGAGATAAAATACGTCTCCGGGGAAAGCCTCACGTCCAGGCGGACGCTTCAGCAGCAGGGAAAGTGTACGGTATGCAACGGCGTGCTTACTCAAATCATCATAGATAATCAGTACGTCCTCACCGTTCTCCATCCACTCCTCGCCGATCGCACAGCCTGAATACGGTGCAATATACTGCAGCGGCGCAAGCTCGCTGGCTGTAGCGGCTACGATCGTCGTGTACGCCATAGCGCCGAACTCCTCCAGTGTCTTCACGATGCTCGCAACAGTAGAGGCCTTCTGACCGATTGCAACATAGATGCATTTCATGTTCTGGCCTTTTTGATTGATAATGGTATCTACGGCAATCGCTGTCTTACCAGTCTGTCTGTCGCCGATAATCAACTCACGCTGCCCTCTTCCGATTGGAACCATGGCGTCAATTGCCTTGATACCGGTCTGCATCGGCGTATCAACGGATTTTCTGGTAATAACACCAGATGCCACTCTTTCAATCTGACGATATTTTGTGCTCGCGATAGGACCCTTGCCGTCAATCGGCTGACCAAGCGCATTTACTACACGTCCGAGCAGGGCATCACCTACAGGAACCTCCACAACGCGGTTGGTCGTCTTTACGGTATCACCTTCATTAATGTTCTTGGAACTTCCAAGCAGTACAGCACCTACGTTGTCCTCCTCGAGGTTCATGACCATGCCGTAAACCTCTCCGGGGAACTCGAGCAGCTCGCCCTGCATTGCCTTCTCCAGTCCATGTACACGTGCGATACCATCCGCCACCTGAATAACCGTACCGACTTCCGATACTTCTAAATCAGAGGCATATCTCTTTATCTGATCCTTAATCACAGAACTTATTTCTTCTGGTCTTAAATTCATATGGATCTGCACCTTTCTATTATTATATTTCCCACAAATTTGTGCCATTTACAAATTTGCCCCGCGAAACTTTAGCATTTCTTAGTCTGCGTTTGAAACAAAACCCAGAATTTCTTATCCTGCGTTTTTTGCAGGGTTAGAAGTTCTTTTTGTTTTGCAGACTTAGAAATACTATTCGCGGTTTTCACAGCTGAATTGCCAACAGCTCACGCTGCAGCTTATCCAGTTTTGTCCGGATACTGCTGTCCACAACCCTGTCTCCCATCTTTATGACCATTCCGCCTATCAGGCTCGTGTCCACGTTATAGATGCACTCGATGGTCTTGTATCTGGTGGTAGCAAGCAGCCGGCTCTCGATATCCTGTTTTTCCTGATCATTTATTGCTATAGCCGTTGTGACATAAGCCGTTCCGATATTGCTGTACTCCTTTACAGATACAACAAAGTCTTCAAGAATCGCTTCAATCTCCGTATAACGGTCTTTCTCGACAATCGTCACCAGAAATCCCAGCATTTCCCTGCTGATCTTATCCCGGAATACGTTCTGCACCACCTCGAGTTTATCCTCTTTCTGGATTTTCGGATGATTCATGAACTGACCAAACTCCGCATTGGTGCGGAGTACTTCCAGGAGTCCGACAGCCTCCTCCAAAAAGGCTGAGGTCCTGTCTTCTTCAACGGCAAGTTCAAACAACGCCTGAGCATACGTTTTGGAAACTAGCTTAGCCATGTGCTATCACCTATTTCTTTCAATGTCTTATCAATGAGTTCATGCTGGGCATTGGTATCAATATTGGCCTGTACGATCTGGGCTGCCATAAGCGAAGCAACTGCGACCATCTCGCGCTTCACCTCGTCAGCCAGCTTCTGCTTCTCAAGCTCTGCCTCTTTTCTGGCGGTCTCCACAATCCGGGCTGCCTCCTGCTTTGCATCGGCAACAATCTTTGCTTCGTTCTCCATGCCACGCTTGCGCGCGTCAGCCAAAATCGCCTCCGCCTCTTTGCCTACCTGACTTAGCTTTTCCTCGTAGAGAGCGCGTGTATCAGCCGCTGATTTCTGGTCAGCTGCCGCCTGGTCAAGTTCTCCCCTGATCTTCTCTTTCCTGTCATTGAGCATCTTCCGCACTGGGTTGAACAAAAAGTGCGATGCGACAAGGAAAAGTACGAACATGGCGATGATCATGAGAACCGTATCCGCCAAAAGCTGGAAGTCCAGGTCAAATAACCGGCTCAATCCCGCTGTCTCGGTAGCCAGTACCATGGTGTGATTCACCATACCTTTGTACCTCCTTTTTATCATTCTACTTTACATCAACGAAATTTAGTTATTCTCAGCCTGTGTCTTATACAGGCCTGGAATTCTTTTCGTCTTAACGAAGTTTTAGATTTGTCAGTCAGCGTCTTTTGCTGGCTTAAAAAATCTCTTCGTTATAATTACGGTACTAAAGGTTTTACGAACAGTAACAGCATGGCTACGAGCAGACCATAGAGACCTGTTGTCTCGGCAACCGCCTGGCCAAGAAGCATGGTAGAGGTAACATCAGATTTCGCACCCGGATTTCTACCCACTGCTGCTGCTGCATGACCTGCGGCGATACCCTGGCCTACACCAGGTCCGATACCTGCGATAACCGCAAGACCTGCACCAATTGCTGAACAACCTAAGATAAAGTTTGAATTAAATTCCATAGTTAATTCCTCCTGTGAAATATTTGGTAAAATTTTGAAACCTTAAATCATTTTCAGAAAACAGCAAAGCTGTTCCCTGGATTTTCTTATGCTGCGTCTTTTGCGGCATTAGAAATTCTCTTCGTTTTTTAGCCCTCAATGGCATTATTGATATATGTCATTGTCAGCATACAGAATACGTATGTCTGAATTGCTCCGGAGAACAAATCAAAGTACACATGAAGCGCCGCCGGCCAGCCTGTCGCGATAAACCCGAGCAGACCATAGAGCAATGCCATCATAACGGTTCCTGACAGAACGTTTGCGAACAAACGAAGTGACAGGGAAATGGGTACTGCGATATCACCGATAACGTTGATCGGTGCCCAGATCGGCCATGGATCGCACAGTCCCTTGATTACGCCTGAAACCTTCTGATACTTGAATTTGTTGAAAGTAATCAGGGTAAAGGTAATCAGACCAAGTGCAAATGTCACACCATAGTCAGCTGTGGGCGCTCTAAGCCCCATCAGGCCGGAAATGTTGCTGATCAGTATAAAAATGAACAGCGTACCGATGTAGTTGGCAAAAGCTGTGGCATTTTTCCCCATAACCCCCTTGATCATGTTGTCGAGCATCTCGACGATAAGCTCCACAACATTCTGGAAAGCTCCAGGGACCTCTGTCGCATGCTTGACTGCCCTGTTTGCACACAGGCAGAATATAATAATGATGGCCATGACGATGAAAAGGCACACATGCGTAGTTGTTATCCACAGCTTCTGACCGAAAAGTTCATATTGAAATACGCCATGTATCATAAAATCAATGTCATCGGCGCCGGATAACAAAATTCCTGCTCCCATACACTCACCTCCTTGTTTTATTTCTATATTCAGTTTTACATATTACATGGTAACTACTTGACTCTCTCATAGTTACATTTCCTTTTGAGGCATTCCCCTACGCCTCATGGTGAGACAACCTGACAAACAACGGCTGCAGATAGGCTGATACTTTCAGACCCATCACTCCCGCAAAAGCAGCCAGCGGATTGCCGACCTTCGTCAACATCAGGACCCCCAAAATGATCACCACGATAAGATACCTGATAATATTTTGTCTCGTTGCTGCTGCCTGCGCCCCCTTTACATCTCTTTCAACGGCTGCATTTAACGTGACCGCCATATGAAAGGCCATAAATATTGCAGTAAGCACTCCTACCCAGAGTCCTATACTGTAGCCTGTCTTATCCTCCACGACGAAGAAAACGAGCACCTGACACAGGATTCCAAATAAAATGATTCCAACAAGCAGCCCCGGAAGCGCTGTATTAATTTTTCTAAGTCTGGTCCTCATCCCTCTGATCTCCCTCGTAAATCTTCTTTGCCAGAATAAAAATATTCCGAAACCCCGCCAGGGCTCCCACAAAGAACAATAAAACAAACCAAAATGCGGTTCCCAGTTTCCTGTCAAGAAACAGTCCCGCAAAAGAACATAAAAAGATTGGAACGAGCATATTGATGCCAAACTGGGTAATCACAGCCAGCGACTGATAGACTGACTTTTTATACTTTTTATTTCTTCCCATTTGTCCCCTCCATCTGCCTGTCAGCTTCCATTCTTTTAATGCCTAACCATAATTATACAGAAATTGGGTAAAATTGTCTAGTAAATGTCTGATTTTTTTAATAGGAACAGAAAAATGATGCCGGACATTTTCCCGTGTCCGGCACCCAATTATCCAAAAATTTTGTCGGATTACTTATTTCACCATCACATCGGCAAAAGAGAACTCACCCTCTGTCACTGCAAAGAGCTCCTGCTTCGCAAGCCTGAAGCAATCAAGCATTTCCGGCGAGAACACACCGCACTCTCCCTCCATGATCATGCGCGCCGCCTCCTCAACCGCAAACGGATCTTTGTATACACGCTTGCTCACCAGCGCGTCATACACATCCACGACCGACACGATCTGTGCCCAGATTGGAATCTCGTCTCCTTTTAACATATCCGGATACCCGTTTCCGTCATGCCGCTCATGGTGATACCTGCAGATATCATAGCAGTAGTGATAAAACTCATTGTCATCCTGCTTGAACTTCTCGAGGAGCTCACATCCGTAGATTGTGTGCTTCTTCATCTCCTCAAACTCTTCCTCGGAAAGTTTTCCCGGCTTTAACAGAATGCTGTCCGGTATCGCGATCTTTCCTATATCATGCAGCGCAGACGCGTTGACAATCAGCGTGGCCTGCTCATTCGTAATACCGTATTGGGGATACATTTTCATAATGTACTTCAGGAAAAGCTTTGTAAAATATTTTACCCTCTGGATATGTTCTCCTGATTCAAGACTTCTGAACTCCACAACAGAACTCAGCGCATTGATCAGAAATTCGTTGCTCCGCTCGAGCTTCTCCCGACTCTCACGAAGTTGTCTTGTGCGCTTCTCAAGCTTGTGCTCCAGATAGATTCTGTGCTCAAAAAGCTCCATAATATTTTTTGCGCGCCGCATGACAACATTGGGCGCAAACGGCTTATATATAATATCGGAAGCACCGTACTCATAAGCCTTCTCGTCCGTCTCGTCCGTCGCCTCGCCCGTAATCATAATAACAGGGATAAAATCAATATAATCCGCGTCGTTCATAAAACGCAGCACATCCAGACCAGATTTTTTCGGCATCAGCAGGTCCAGAAAGATAAGACATATTTTATCGCTGCTTTCCATAATAATATTGATCGCCTGCTCGCCATTCTCAGCCTCGATAATATTATACTGCTCATCAAATATAAATTTTATCATCTCACGATTGATCTCTGCATCATCCGCGATCAGAATCGTGTCCTTCTCCATTGTTTCCATCGCTATTCTTTTCCTTCCTTATTTATGATGCTACGCCAGCAGCTTCTCGATGCCCGCTATCACGATATTGTAATCCTCAGTCACCACATCAAGCATTTGCTTTGCGCTTTCGATGTCCTTTCCCCGGAGAATCTCCGTAATCTCGTGGCTGGACTTATACAGACGCGTAAACGCCATATTCTGGCACATGCCCTTCATCGTATGCGCCGCCCGGAATGCCTCCTCCGCATTTCCGTCATTGATGGTCTGGACAAGTGTCTTATAGCTCTCATCCCGCGTGAACATCCCCGCAAATTTTCTGATCCTTTCCTCCGTCCTGAGCCGTGACATAATCTCGTTGTAGTCGCCGCCCACCTCATCATAGAATTCCTGTACTGTCATAATTTCCCTCCTGAACTCCACACATTTTATACACAAAAACTGGTCTGTCTTTCCATTTAGAATTATATCGCATCTCTTTCCATAATTCAATATCTTTCATCAGGGATTCATCCCCTCGACCATGGGATGAATCTGTGCCAGAATATTGTCCATGTCCTCAAACAGGGCGCTTTTCGTTGTCCCGAGATTGTTCGCCCGCTCAATATGCCTGACAACCTCCTGATACTGCTGCTTAATCTCGTCGAAAAACTGTCCGATCGTCTGAAGATCCCTCTGCGCCCCATCAATCACGTCAGAAATCTCCATCTGAACAGATACCGTGTTTTCTGCGGTTTCCGTGATCTTGTTGAAAGATTCATAGGTGCTGTTGACCGTATCAATATTCTGGCTCAGCGCATGCTGTGACGCAGTGATGCTGTTGTTGAGTTCCCCCGTTCCGCGCTCCACCTCATGAACGCCAGTGTCCACTTCCTCCGCCAACCCTTTGATCTGATCTGCAAGCTCCTTTACATTCGTCGCAACCACCGCAAACCCTCTGCCGGACTCTCCGGCCCTCGCAGCCTCGATCGACGCGTTGAGCGCAAGGATATTGGTCTGCTCAGCAATCGAAATGATCTTTTTCATGCACTGCTTGATCCCCTCCACAGAGACCTGCAGCTGTGCAAAGGTCTGCTCCATGTCACTGTATGTTTTTTCCACATGGACCGAAGTATTCTTTAGCTCCTCCACCTTGTCCTGAGCCTCAGACACTGTCTCGCTGATCGCTCCTCTCACCTGCTCAAACTGCCCGGCCACGCTGTTGATTTCAGAGAATGACTGTTCAAAGTCCGACAACTGCTCGCGAAAGTTATCCGCCTTTTTCATGACACCCGAAAAAGAACTACCCACCATGCCCAGCTCCCACAGAGATTCGACCTCCTTGCTGACCAGTTCCTTCTGATATCCTTTTATACTGTCCGCCGCATGCAGTATCGGATAGAGACTGTTTCCGCTGCCCTGCCTGTCGCCTGCTTTTTTTCTATGTAATCTTTGTATTTTCGTAAATGCCATCCTGTATTCCTCCCTCTACTCAAACACCACACAAGTCATGGACTGGTTGACAAACCGGTTGTTGTAATGTTCCCCATATCCGACCAGCCCTGCATGGCTTCCCAGCTCAGACATTTCTTCCAGATATGTCTCCATATAGCCGCGCTCGCAAAACAGTTTGTAACGAAACAGGCAGTTCACCGAAAAAACGGCCGAGCGTTTCGGAAACTCATGACAGATCATCTCGATCGTCCGCCGCACGACAGCCTCATAGTCACTAAGCTCCAGCAGAATCAGGACATCCGAATCATTTACCTGGCGGAAACACGCGAGCGCATCACCCTGAACCTCCTTGATCGAGATAATGCAGGTGTCCTCCCCGTTAATCTTCCCAAACGGATTCTGAAAAGTCTGTGTCAGAATCTCCTCGTCCGTCACACGGAGAATGTTTTTGTATACCTGCTTTGCCGATCTCCCGTTCAATGTGCCAATCACATAGTTTTCCCTATCTGTATCCGAGGCAATAAAACGATAATTTCCAAGCTTGCGATATATATTTTCCTTGTAGGTTTTTACCCTGCCGTTCTGATTTCGCACCAGCGCATATGCCGCCGCATCCTCATAGATTTTTCCGTTGACAGACACCTTCCCTCCATCGCCGGTTCCCCCGACCAGTGAAATCTTTCTCTGGCTCAGCACCGTGTTGATCGTCGTCAGCACGCAGGCGTCATTTCCGGCGCAAAAGTCGATACATACAGTATCTGCCTCCGTGCCGCCCACTCTGCGCATATCCTCCTCCAACCGCTCAATATATTTGATCGGCATGGTTGATACCTGTTCCAGCACATTTGCCGTGGCAGTCACTCCGTCCGTAAACGCGATGATGCCGACTCCCTCCTCCACCACTGCAGTATCATAGCTCATCCCGATACAGCCAATGCTCGGAACGCCTGGAAACATCTTTTCCAATGTCTTGACATGTGTTTCGAACTGGGCGTTATTGGACATCAGCATAATAAACTGGGGATTCTCCAGCCTGTCGACTGCTTCCGCAAGATTTCCGCTATGGCTCATTCCAAATATCTGTCTCATCTCATCGTCTCCTTGATTTTTTCCTTTTTCTATAGATGCTTTCTGGTACTGTCTTGATTATACGTTAAAATTATCCAAAGCGCAACGAATATTTCACAATAACAGCATTGAATCCGGCACCAAAAAGAGGTAAACTATAAATAAAGCTTTACTTGTTCAAAGTGTGATCAACCAAAGGAGATTATGACATGGATGATTTAAAAATTTACCGCAGACGCATGATACCTGACGAGTGCATTTTACTGAGAGAGGATATCATTCTGGAAAGAACGCATGACCGGATTGTCACCAAATGGAATACCCTGAAACCGCGCCGGGATTTTCACCATGGCTACTCCTGTTATTACCTGAATCCCGGCTATAAAGTAAGCAAATTCTACCGCGAGGACAACTCGCTCCTGTACTGGTACTGCGACATTGTGGATTATACATATCAGGAAGCGGAGAATGCGCTGATTGTGACAGACCTTCTCGCCGATGTGGTCATCTACCCTGACGGCTATATTAAAGTCCTCGATGTCAATGAACTTGCCATCGCCCTGGAGCAAAATCTGTGCGAACCGCAGATTATCACACAGGCTCTGAGAAAGCTTGACAGTCTTCTGAATCTGATCTATGATGACAAATTTGATACGCTGGCTGCCGATATTGAAAAGTGGGTATGATTCAAACTAAGGGACAGAATTGTCCAAAATCTTCATTGGTCAATTCTGTCCCTTGAATATTCTATGAACTCTGGTTATATTAAAAATATGAGTTAAATACCAGTACAATATCACATTGATTCCGCGTAAATAGCATCTGTTATCCGTGCCGGCTGCACGTCTTTGAAACCAGACGCACAGATGACATGAATATCAGGCACTATTTGCTTCAAAACGAATATAACGTTATACTGGCATTTCCCAAATTTAAGAATGGAGTGTTATTTTAGAATGAAAATTTTTAATCTCAGAAAACTGTTAGCGATGCTCGCTATTGTCATTATTGTTCAGAACGGTACTGTCATTGTCTATAATACTGCGGAAGGTACTGGGGCTTATTCGGAGGAGGAAGGGGTTGCACCGTGCAGCGATTTGCCATTACCAGATGACATTCATGACTGATGTAGCTTTCTATAATAAAAGTCTTCATAAAATGTTTGCTTACAAAAATGACTGATTGTAATACAACTAATTAAACATTCAGTCATTTTTGTATTATCATTCCAAGACTTTTCATAGAGATATCTTTCAATCCCCAAAATTCTTTTGCATTTTAAATCTTCCCGCAAAACTTTCTCTGCTAAATCTACTGAACGTTGATGTTCTTTCAAATTACCAAGTCCACAACTTAAATGTATTATTAAAAAATCATATATCGAGATGCAGTCGGACAATGTGTTTTTTATTTTATCTCCTTCAAAAATATGAAATAAGAAATCGATACATTTTCTTTTTTCTGTATCCGGCAACACCTGGATTCTTTTGCAAATACACAATATCTCCATCTCTGTCAAATACACTTCATCCATGTCATATAAATCTTTGACCTGCAATGTACACCGAAGCGCCTCCTCTTCCCGCATCACAAACTCTTCTTTTGTAATTTCACCGGTCATCCAATCCAGAGAGGCCTCTACCTCCATAAAATACTGACGATTTTCTGGGATTTTATCCGAAATCCTTTCTTTCATCCGTTTTAAAATTTCTCTTGCCTGTTGCAGTTCTCGATTATTGCGGCAATCTGAGATTGTCTCCATCAGTTTCAAACCCGCCCTGTCACTCGCCGCAAGCCGTGCCCGTTGAAACTCTTTGGACAACCCAAGTCGTCTCAGCAATATACCGAGCGCCTCATGCTGCATATTCTTTTCCTTTTTCTCCGTTCTGCGCAGCGACTTCACTGAACAGTCAATCCCACACAGCTCCTCCTGTGTCATGCCAAACATTTTCCTGCGAATACGCAGGACATCACCAACATAAAATACCCATCTCTGCTGATAAAGATAGGTACAATCCTGCATATATGGCGGCACTTCATACTCTACATAAAGCGTTTTCAATAAATCCAGCATTTCTACGCTCTCTTGATAATCCTCCCTAAACTTATCCCAATCCTGTATGTTGACACATTCTTTCCGATCCCTTTCAATACATCCTGCTATCCTAATTCGCATCTCCAACAGCTCCAGCAGATAGTATGCCCGCCCGGTATCCCGCAGCATCTCGACTGCCCGGCTACAGATTTCAAGACATTCCCTCAGCAGCTCCGCATCCTGTTCACCCTGTCCATGAAACATTTCGCGCAGATAATAGTAAACAATCTTAGGATAAATTTTAGCTTTCGACAAATCATCATACAGAGAATTCTCCACAAACGATATCAGCTCTTTACACTGCTTTCCAAAGTCCGTGCCCCTGCGATGGTATGCATATTCCAATAGAATGTTAACTTCCTGAATAGACAGCAGCTTCTTTGTCCCCCACACGCTCTCCACCTTTGGGACAGTCACCCGAATCGCCTCCTCGTAACAATCGCCGATCCCGCGCCGGTCTGCTCCCTGCTGTTTCAGGATCTCCGCCCTCATAACAAGGCAGAACTGCTGCTTTATTTTATCCTTGATCCCTTTGAAACTCAGCTTCTCATATGCGGCAATCAATTCCCGCGCTCCCAGGAAATCTTTCTGCTCCACAGCTCCCAAAATATTCCGCTGAGATTCCCACGCTGCGTAATCCTCAATATTTAAAAGATTCTCATACAAATCACTGGAGATACCCATTCTTCCCAGCAGACAATCTCTCATGTTTTTACAAACCGAGCGTTCTCCTCTTTCTATCCGGCCAAGCTGACTGGCACTCATCAGTCCTTCTGAAAGCTGTTTTAATGAAACATGCGCTTCCTCTCGCATCTGTTTCAAAAAACGGGAAAAATCCTGATCTGCCTCCGATGCCCCATGAAGCGCGCCCTTATCTTCCTGCATTAGCTTGTGTTTCTCCTTCTCTTGTTCTATCATTAGTGACCTTCCGCTTTATTCTAAGTATTATATCCCCCGGACTCAGCCAGATTGAGAGCATATTTCACCAGCTGCTCGAAATCATACTTCTTGTTTCTCGGACATTTCTCAATATAATCCGGAATCTGCTCCGCCCTCTCATCGCCAGTCAATAAATAGGTGATATCTGTCCCCAATTTTTCATAGATTATCACAAGTTTCTCAATGCTTGGAGCCTTCTCGCCGCGCTCAATCATCCCGTAAAACCCAGTGCTCACTCCCAGCAGCTCCGCCATCTGTTCCTGCGTATAATGCAGCTCCCTTCTTCGAATCAAAAGCCTGTTTCCTATATTCTTATATAATTCCCGTTCTTCTTTATTTTTTCTTTTGTTATTCATAAGCATTTTCCCTTTTCTTCTATAGTTATATAGTATATTCTATAGAAAAAAATTAAAAGAAACTATTGATTAATGCTTTATGATACCTATAGGTTTTATCTGTATCCTGTTGTCACGTGTCTGCCAATATTATAGTAATCTTTTTTGCCGTATAGAACAAGAGACAGAATTGGCCAATTCTATCCCTTGTTCATCCATATTATTTTCTCCGATGGCAAAGATAAATCCCAATAAAGCGCAGGGGCCGACGCCCCCAGCACTTTATCGGGATTTACTATAGCCTAAAAGACATATCAATCTATCCAAATTCAATATCATAAAACCGCTTTTTCATATCAGCATCCGATGCCAGATAATCTCGTATTGTACTCAGGATCGCATCCGAGGTGCCTGCCCGTTCATAAGGATTGGCTTCCTTTTGCAAGTCATTGTTTCTGATTCGTACCTGAGCTGTGTGTATCGCACACTCTATCTCATTCATTGTGCAATCACAGTCAATCACACTTTTTCCTCTCATCCGTCCCTTCTGCCTGTCACCAATATTAACCGTCGGAATATGGAAAGAAGGAACTTCCAAAATACCGCTTGACGAATTGCCGACCACCATCTGGCTATATTTCACTGCGCTGAGATACCGAACCATCCCAAGAGAGGTAAATGCCGCAGCTCTGTCCCTGTTTCCGGCGACGTACTCATCTATCCTTTGATTGACAACTCTTCCGTCTGTATCCGAATTTGCTTTTGTAAATATTATGCGGTATTCCCTGAACTTATCGAGCGCACTCAGAAGGTTTTCGAACTGCTCTTTCACTGTATTATTTTCCAATGTCACAGGATGAAACGTAACCACTATATAAGGCCCATCCAACGAAAAGCCCAGGCTTTCCTCCAATTCTTCCCTGCTCATCAGCTTTTGCGTCTTAATATTTTCAACTCCCAGAGCGCCGACGCAGAATACCCGGTCAGGCTGCTCGCCCAACTGTATTACCCTGTTTCTGTATGTCTCTGTAGCCGTAAAATGCAGCATACTCATCTTGGTGATGGCATGTCTAATCGCTTCATCGATCGCACCTTCCGTCAGTTCCCCGCCATGTATATGCGCAATCGGTATGCGGTGCACCATCGCTGCCGTTGCCGCCGCAAGCGTCTCATATCTGTCACCTAAAAGCACCACCATATCCGGCTCTGTCCTCGTAAAAATATCAGCAAATCCAATCACTCCCAGACCGATCGACTTTGTGATACCATTCGGCGTATCGGAGCTCAAAAGCATCTCATTTCGCTCTGTTATCCTGAATCCATCCTGCTCAATCTCCTGATAAGTCAGTCCAAATTCCGGGGACAGATGCATTCCGGTCACAACAAGCTGCAGCTCCATTTCGTCATCCTTATCTATTTTCTGTATCAGGGATTTTAACAGGCCATACTCTGCCCTTGTCCCTGTTATCACACAAACTTTTTTCATATTTAACTCCATGCCGCTGACAGCCAGTCTCAGACGATCAAATCATCCGCCTTGTAATCCCTGTCTGCTGTCGTTCCTATGATCGCATCCCACCGCATCGGACTGATGCCGTTTCCGGGCCGTTTTGTTGTCAGGTTTTCTTCTGTAAACTTCTCGCCTTTATGAATATCTGCTGCCGCCACAATACTTTTTCTGGCAACATCGACATTTGCTTTCTCTGACGCAGACACCTGTTTGATCCCCGTTCCCAGTGCAAGCTCTATCTTCCGGATTCCCTCTACCATCTGTTTTAACTCATGCGGTTCGAGGCTCGCCTTGTGATCGGGACCTTCCATGTTTTTATCCAGTGTAAAGTGTTTTTCGATCACTTCTGCTCCGAGTGCAGCTGCAGCGATCGGTATCTCTATCCCTTGCGTGTGATCGGAATATCCAACCGGAAGTCCGGTTTCCTCATGTATTTTCAGCATTGCCAGGAGATTCACATCCGACGCAGGTGTCGGATATTGCGTGTTGCAGTGAAGCAGGGTAATGTCTTTTGCCCCATTCTCATCAAGAACGCGAACTGCCGCTTTCACCTCAGCCATATCACTCATACCTGTTGAGAGAATTACCTTTTTTTCCTGCCTCGCTATCTCCCGCAGATATGGCAGATTAGTGATCTCCCCTGAAGGTATTTTGAATATCTGCAATCCCAGACCTGCAAGCAGTCTGATACTTTCTATATCAAACGGTGTTGACAAAAACATGATATCCTTTTTATCACAATACTCCATCAGTTCTGTGTGCATCTGCTGGGTCAGCTGCAGCTTTTTCAACATATCGTACTGGGTCTCTGACGTATCTGTTGTCTCAAGCTGATATTGGGCTTTTTGGGCAGTTTTACATACGAGCTTTTCCGCCTGGAAAGTCTGAAATTTGACCGCGTCTGCACCGGACTCGCTCGCCGCATCAATCAGCTGTTTTGCGATTTTCATATCACCGTTGTGGTTTACCCCTGCCTCCGCTATGATAAATACCTTTTTCATCCTTCTCAACCTCATTTTTCCATACTGTACCAGATACTTTCACTCACAGAACTCGCGTATCTGCTTTCTCATGCACTCCGAGACATCTGTGTGTGCCAGATAGACATTCGTCCACTCCACAATCATTTCCATCGTTTTTTCAGCGTGCCATTTCGGTTTCCATTGAAATGTTTTCTTAATCCTGGAACAGTCCAATTTCAGGAACCCTGCCTCATGCGGACCGCCGTCATGCTCATTTTTCCAATGAACTTCTGTCCCGCAAGCCTCATTCCACTTCTCACAGAACAGGGAAACCAGCTCACCGGTCGTCAGACAGTCCATTTCATCAGGCCCCACATTATAGCATCCTGCAAGTGCTCTATCGTGATACTGTCGCTCTGCAACCATCAGATACGCCATCACTGGCTCCAGCACATGCTGATAGGGCCTCGTCGAATAAGGGTTGCGCACTATGATATCCTTCCCCTGCTCAGCCGCCCGGATACAGTCCGGTATAATCCTGTCGACAGCAAAATCTCCGCCGCCAATCACATTGCCTGCCCTGCAGGTTGAAACCGCAACATCCCTGTCCGTAAAAAAAGCATTTTTATAACTGTCCGTCACCAGTTCGGAACAGGACTTGCTGTTTGAATATGGATCATACCCGTTTAACTCTTCGTTTTCGCGGTATCCCCACTCCCACTCCCTGTTCTTGTACACCTTGTCTGTCGTGACGTTCACAAACGATCTGACAGAATCCGTCAAACGAACACATTCCAGCACATTCACTGTGCCCATGACATTTGTCTCATAGGTATAGACCGGATGCTTATAGGATTCCCTGACAATCGGCTGTGCTGCCATATGAATCACAATCTCCGGCTGTACATCCTGAAATACTGTTTTGAGCTGCTCCAGGTCACGAATATCACCAATTACCGAATCCATCCTGTCTTCCAGCCCGCACAGTGCAAACAGGCTTGGCTGTGTCGGAGGCTCTAAGGCGTAACCAGTAACCTTTGCGCCCGCCATTACCAGCGCCTCACACATCCACGTTCCCTTAAATCCGGTATGACCGGTGACAAGAACCTTTTTATCCTTATAAAAAGACAACTCCATCATTTGCATGCTCCCCCGTCCGCCGCAACTGCAGCTCTGATTGTCTCCGCCATATAATCGATCATCTCGTCTGTCATTCCCGGATAAACGCCAACCCAGAATGTATCCCGCATAATTCTGTCTGTGTTCTCCAGAGAGCCAACCACGCGGAAGCCCTCACCGCTTGCGCGCATCTCGTCAAAGCAAGGATGTTTCACAAGATTTCCGGCAAACAGCATCCGTGTCTGGACTCCCTTGGACTCAATATACGGAACCACTGTATTGCGGTCTACGCCCTCCTTGCAGGTAATCATGAAACCAAACCAGCTCGGGTCGGAATTATCACACGCCACAGGGAGAATAAGCTTGTCCTCCAGCCCTGCCAGCGCCGCGTGCAATCTTGCAAAATTGTGCTTTCTGCGCTCCACAAAGGAAGGAAATTTGTCAAGCTGTGCACAGCCGATCGCCGCCTGCAGATCCGTTGCCTTCAGATTGTACCCGAAATGAGAATACACATATTTGTGGTCATATCCCAATGGCAGCTCTCCATACTGTCTGTCAAAACGATGTCCGCACAGATTATCACGCCCGGACGGACACACACAATCCCGTCCCCAGTCCCTAAAGGAACGAACCGCCTTGTGCAGAAGAGAATTGTTGGTATAGACTGCGCCCCCCTCGCCCATCGTCATGTGATGCGGCGGGTAAAAGCTTGACGTTCCAATATCACCAATTGTCCCCGTAAACTTCACTTGTCCATCGATCGTGTAAGTCGAGCCCAGCGCATCGCAGTTATCTTCCACTAACCAGAGATTGTGCTTTTCACAAAACGCCTTCACCGCAGACAAATCAAACGGATTTCCCAGCGTATGTGCGATCATAACCGCCTTCGTCCTGTCTGACACCGCTTCCTCGAGCATTGTCACATCGATATTGTATTGTGGTATCGTCACATCCACAAAAACAGGAACTGCACCGTACTGAATCGCCGGTGTCACTGTCGTCGGAAATCCTGCGGCAACCGTTATGATCTCATCGCCACGCTTGATCCTGCGCTCTCCGAGCAGCGGAGATGTCAGCGCCATAAAAGCGTTCAGGTTCGCAGAAGATCCCGAATTTACCAGCGAACAGAATTTGACTCCCAGATATTTTGCGAGTTTCTGCTCAAATTGTTCTGTATATCTTCCTGATGTCAGCCAGAACTCCAACGCGCTGTCCACCAGATTGCACATTTCGGCGCTGTCGTATACTCTCGACGCATAAGGAATGCGGTCTCCCCTTGTGTACTCTTTCTTTTTGTGAAATGTCTCACAATACTCTTTTACCATACCCAGGATTTCTTCTTTTGCCTGTGTTTCTGTTTTGTTTTCGAACATATTTCTTCTCCTATTTATTGCTATATCTATCGCTACTCCTGCCTAGCTCTCCCACATCATCCACGGCGCATCGCCCGCAGCGATCATCTCCTCAAGCTTCATCTTATCGCGCTGTGTATCCATACACTTCCAGAATCCCTTGTGCTGATACGCCATCAGCTGACCGTCCGACGCTACATGCTCGATCGGTGCTTTCTCAAACACTGTATCATCGCCCTCAATATAGTCAAAAATTGCCGGTTCCATCACCATATACCCTGCATTGATCACGCCGCCGTCAGAATTATCCTTCTCCCGGAACTGACTGATCCTTCCGTCCCGCTCAATCTCGAGAACGCCAAAACGCTGCCCGATCGTCACTGCAGTCATCGTGGCGATTTTCCCGTGACCTTTATGAAATTCCAACAGTTTCCTGATATCAACGTCCGCAACAGCATCCCCGTACGTAAGCATAAACGTGTCGTTTCCAACATATGGCTGAATCCGCTTGATACGTCCACCCGTCATCGTGTTCAATCCGGTATCCACCAGCGTTACCTTCCACGGCTCCGCCACGTTAGAGTGCACCTCCATCGCATTCTGCTTACCAAAATCAAACGTCACATCGCTGTTGTGCAGATAATAGTTCGCAAACCACTCCTTGATTACCTGCTGCTTGTAACCACAACAAATCACAAACTCATTAAATCCATAATAAGAATACTCCTTCATGATATGCCACAGAATCGGTTTCTGCCCGATCTCGATCATCGGCTTTGGTCTCAAGTGGCTCTCCTCACTGATGCGTGTTCCTAATCCGCCTGCTAAAATTACTACCTTCATACGTTTTCTCCCATCTCTGCTTTCATTAACTCCAAATATCTGACTGCAACATTCTCATAGGAATACCGCAATGCGCTTTTTCTCGCCTGTATTCCTAATTGTTCCCGATTTTCGGCACAATATATAATGCCCTTTGCAATGTCCCGCGCATTTTGAAACGCGGCGAGATAACCGTTTTCCAAATGTGTGATCTGTTCTCTCAAACCTCCCACAGGAAATGCGACCACAGGTGTCCCACACGCCATTGCCTCACAGGCAGTGTAGCCAAACGATTCCTGCAGTGATGGCGTCACAAAGACATCCGCACAGTTGTAAATCTCTGCCAATTCCCGCTCGTCTGATACAAATCCCAAAAGTGTCACGTCAAATCCTTGCGGAAGTTTCATATCACTTCCCACATTTCCAAAGACTACAAGTTGATACTGGTCCTTTGGCAGCTCCGCCAATGCACTCTGTAAATAAGAAAAACCCTTCGCCTTATTCTCTGTCCCTATATCCGCCGCACCGAACAGGAGTACTTTTTTATTCTCTCTAATCCCATATTTCCCCCGCAGACGCGGCTTGTCCCCCATCGGATAAAACTCCTCTGTGTCCAACATATTTGGCAGGCAGACAAGTCTCTTACCCGCCACAATACCGCTGCGTGCTGCGCAGTCCACAATCCACTGACTTGGACCTGCCACCACTACATGGATATCCCGCATCAACCTCTCTTTTTCCTGAAAATTAATCCTTGATATATCTTTATCCCCAGATTTGGAAACAAGCGGACAATTACCGCATCCGCTTTCATATCTGCAACATTCTCCGCCAACATGGCACCCTCCCGTAAAAAGCCACATATCATGCATAAACCATATTACGGGCTTTTGCAGCGCAGCAATTTTTTTGATCTCCCCTGCTGTCAGAAAGGAATTGATCCAGTGCAGGATGATCACATCCGCCTCCCGCACTTTCTCATGCTTTGAGATATCAGTCCCCAGCACATCCCTTGTGATCGCACCGTCCGCGTGCAATAGATTCCACACATTTTTTGCCCTCGATATCGTTTCAGTAAATTTATTAGAGAAGATTTCAACGCCAGTATGGCTTTCTTTTGTCTTTGTGCGCAGCAAAATATCGGACTGCACACCGATCCGTGTCAATCCTTCATGCAGCCGCACTGCTGCCTTGTATGCGCCGCCGATATCGATTGTTGTGACATGCAATACTTTCATCGTTCCTTACCTATCATAATATTCTACTCTATGGAAATTAATGCCGTAGCTGCTTCTTTCATTTTTTGATTCTGCATAATATTAAAATACCCTGTTTGCCACAAAAAATGAGCAGCAAATTACTCATAGTCTGATTATACACTATACAGCAGATATTTACCAGCATCTTCCAATTTTTTCATGTAACGTGCCCAAAAATCCCTGTTCTCACATCAGATTAACTTAAATAACCCGATGGTTTAGACTTAATACAGTCTAAATCATCGGGTTTCTTTTACACCATTTCCTTCATCCAAACCAGCACTCATACTAACTTGATATTCTCTGTCAGTATTTACAATTGCCGCTCCACCCAAACCCAAAAGCGATTATGTGGCGTCAAATTATCACGGGAGAAATACATACTTAATTCCAGAGCAGATCTATTTCCATTCTTTGATTCCCCTCGTTGTCCTTATACATCGCCCTCCGAGCTTCTAGTTCAGCACTTTGTTTCCATCCTTTCAAAAGCTCCGCCGTATACTTCTTCTCGTTACTATCGATCACCTTTGCACAGTCCTGACACAGCCATAAGCCGTTATCAATAGAACTCCTCTCCTGCATTGTCATTTCTGCCCGATAGCGCTTTCCTCCAGAAACAGCTGCCGCAATATGTACTGCAACTCCTATATTAACATAACTCTCCTCAGAAACTGCAGATCCACATGGTAAAATCCTGCCCTCCGGATTGCAACACCTGCATCCGACGCGCTTTGCCATAATTTCTATTGTTTTCCGTGTAAAGTCATCTCTTCTTCTCATAACTTCTTTTTCTCTTTTTATACAACAGCACTTGACCCTGCATCATGCCATTTGCAAGCAGAGCCCTAGTCATTCTCTGCGGATTGCTTATGATTATTCTGTGCAAAAAGCTGTGTGCATACACATTATTCTCAAAAGCATCTGGATACCTTTCAGCTGCGTTTCGGGATCTGATTCGCACGGTTTCTTTGTTTGAAGTAGTGATCGTCCAGCCGGGCGGGAAAAAATAAGTTTACCGCACAGTATGTAAAATGGCTGAAGTCACGTACGCACGTTCAATTATGGTTTATAATACTTTCGACTATTTAAGCCCTTTTTCCAAACAGTATGTCCTTATACTCGTAAATCCTGCCCTCAATACAGTTATAAACCTCAACAATACTATTAAAATCAAGCAGGGTTCGTAGCATATCGTGTATCTCCTTTATTTTTTCCCTCTTTTCCGGTAAACGATACTCTGCCAGTGACACCTTCATTACATTTAGGAGATACTCATATAAGAAATACATCATTTCAAAGGAGTTTTCTATAAATATCCTGCCATTCCTGAGCAGCTCTTCAACATCAAATGATTCCTGCTGCGCGTTTTCTGGCCGCCCCCTGAACTGTCCGCATTTTTTGATCTCCTCCTGATAAGCCTGTATATCCGGCACCATCGACTGTATCAACTTATCGCTTTGATCTCCCATTTCCTCCCTGGTCTGTTCAAATTCCGCTGTTATTCTTTTGATAATCGTGCCTATCAGCTCCCTTAGCTGGCCGTTGTGCATCTCTGTTATATCCCATAACCCACAATCTGTCATGACCTTGAACAATACACTGACACGAATGTTATCCTCCTGGTAAGAAAACAGCTGCTCTACGCTGGCATCGTTTTTCTCGGTAAACATATTTAGATAGTTTTCCGGCCCCACCCCGAGAATCAGCACCATCTGCAGATCGGCATAACACTCACGGTACACACTTGGCAACAGTCCGTCCGCAAAATCCCAGAAATCCCTTAAATTTTCCACGGGCATATCCTGGAGACCATCCCGGAAAATTTCATATTTCTGAGAGCCAAACCGCTCTGCAAACAATTGTTTGTATAATGTCTGGCTTCCTGGTTCGATGATTCCCATCTCAAAAAGGGTCTTATCACTTTCGCCAGTCCCGCTCTCTGGTGCACTGCGGTAGTACTTTTTGAATACGTCCCGCACATCATCATTCCGGTCGTAAAGTAATGTATCCACCAGCGTTCCCGACATCTTAGACATTTCATCCATATACATGAATGTCTCGCCGTCTTCCCCTTTGAGCTCCATCCCGGTCTCATCCACATACATCCTTAACACCCTGGTCAGATCTTTATCATCGAGATAGCATATTGTTACCAGGCAGGACAGCATTGTATACAGCAGGTACTTTTTCCTCAAGTCCCTGCACCTGAGGTCCGCTCCGATAAAATGTGCCAGTTCATGGACGATCTGGTGGCTCACATCCATTATGTCATACATTGTTTTTTCCCGGATCTTGATCGTGATAATCCTGTCACAGGGCGGCCGGTCCTCACTGGCGATACTTTTCACGGACATCACGGGCGAAAAACTGGGATAGATCAGGAATGTAAATTTATTGCTGCACCCCTTATCCGTCAGTATCTCCCTGACCCTAGAAATGTATGCATTGTAAAAAGCCATGATCTTAGGCGGCACTGTGTAGAAAATCGCATTGAAGGCAGTTGCCTGAATAAACTGCCTCTCTCCATGCATGGTACTGTTCACCAGTGTATTTAACGCCGTAAAATACTTATCATACATCTCGGCAAGCTTTTCCTTGCGTTTCCCGTCATAACCGCTCTCCAGACTTTGAAACTCAGCCGTCATATACTCTATAAAATGCTGAAAGGACTCATACATACAGTAAATGAATTCTTCCGCAAAACTATTTTTGAGTATGCTGCAGATACAGTCCCTGACTTCGCAGACCGCAAGCACAAAATTGGAGTCTTCCTCAATTCCCAGTTCTTTTACAACAGTATTCAGTTTTCCTATTTTCTGTTCCAGCTCGCACTTCACACTCTGATAAACCCTTTCCGAGACATCATTGTCAAGCCTCTCAACATGGATGTCGTCCGGATCCAATTTGATGAATGTCTCCAGCGTCCAGAAGAGCCTGTCCCTGTCCCTGCGAAATTTCCTCATCACATTCATCAGCCACTCATTATCTGCGTTTTCATTGACAATGGAAATATCATGCCGGCCAAACATTTTATACTGATTTGTCGGACAGCCTTCCAGTTCCCCATTCTGATACCACTCCCGAAAGCCCTCGTAGTCCCGGACGCTCAGATTGATGGTTGCCTGGAATTTCTCGGACTTATATTCATCGTCCTGTCCGTCCTTTCCCTCACTTTTCTCCTCAAAATATTTCATATTAAAACTGACCATGGAAAAAGTGTCCACGATCGCCCGTTTTCCCGGTATCCGATACGCAGCATACAGCTCCTTGACCTTATCCAGAAATTGTTTGATCCGCAGCTTCTTTGCAAAAATGATAATATCACAGTAATCAAAAGACACATAACTTAGAAAATCCTGCTCAAATACATCTTTGATCTTTTTGAGTACTGTCTCCAGGTTTCCAGTATGTTCAATATGCACCATTGAAAGAAACAGGTAAGGGCTGTCCACCTCATTCCAGAAGCGGTTAATTGTCTCCTCCGCAAAACAAGTTCCATCCTCCTCCTGCGCTTTTCCGATATTCGTATACAGTATCTGTTCCTGTGAGCTGTAATCAATCAGGTGTTCTTTTTCCTCCCTTTTCCACCGCGACATAACCTGATACCCACTGATAAACGGATGCTGAGACTGCGGGTCAATCTGTATACCTTTATACAGAATTGTGTCAAAATACCCTACTGCAATAAATTCTTCCTGATCATGCTCTGGAAACGTCTTGGGTATGTACCACTTATTTAATTTCAACGCCCTGACATCAATTTTATTCACTGTTCTTCTCCTTAACGCTCTTCTTACGGCTCTTACATTCTGCTTCTGTCCCCGCCCATGGCTATAAATATCCCAGAATAATCCCTTTTATTCTTCGTGTAAAAAGAGGAAAAACTCCTTGGCTCAAAAGGGTATTTCTTTCTCTCGAGCTCCCAGCTCCCTCTGTGTTTGTTATGATTTACCTTCCATTTCATAAATTGTCCTCCCGCGAAAATAGTCGTATCTGCTTACGGCCATTTCACAAATATACGTTTTACCTCCTCTTTTCTGCCCTGCGCTACCCATCTGGACAGACCTCAATGATATACTGCCCATTTTTACAGGAAAATGCATACGTTTTCCCAAGGTAAAGCTCCCACCATGCTTGTCCTCTTATTTTCACAACAATATACGGGATGGTTCCGCCCTCGCGCTGCATAATCCCGTGGATCTGCTGCTGCCTGCATATGCCTGAAGCCTGGTACATATTCGTATTGCCACACACATCAAAGACCAGATACTGCCCTCCCTCTGCCATGCGCAGCAGTTCTCCTATCTGGCCGATATTTTCTGCACCAAACCCAGTTCTGATTCCTGCGTATTCCTGGGTTCGGAAATCATACACAAGTTCCAGCGAATCTGCATCAGGACCAGTCTCAGCCATAAAAATAAGACGGAGCGGATCAGCAGTTTCTTTATACTGCCCTTCTGACAAACCGTTTATATCATCCAGTTTAACCGGCTCATAACGTTGTTCAAGCTCATAACGAAACTGAGAAACTGCGTCGTCAATAACTTTTCCCGGCAGGTCATGAAGCCATATTGCTCCTGCCGCGTAGAACACCTGATCCATGTGCCATTTAATGGACACCAGGCTGCTCAGGGAGTTATCTATCTCCTTGTTAAAAACGTCAAGGATTGTGTTGAGTAGCCACAATCCCCTGTTTTCCTCAAAACATGGCGACTGGCAGAAAACTCGAATTTCTAACCTGCAGTTGCCTGACATTTTGACAGTACGGTACTGATAGTTTGTTCCTTCTGTACCTTTCAGTGCCTGAAAACTGCTTTGTGCCTGGCACTGTTCGTGGCAGTATCCCCCCGCCTTCCGCCGGAATACATACGCCGCCTCATAGTCCATCTGCCTTTTTTCCTTTACCCAGAAAATCAGTTCTGTCTCTTTCCTTAACCTATCCGATGCAAAAAGCTGTTTCATAATCCCATCAAACACTTGCCCGATTCGATCAAATGCCAGCCTGAGCATACCAAGTCTTTCCATATCCAGCATAATGTCATTTCCTTTTCCATTTTTTTACAATGATGTCTGTCAATTACATCTTTCGCTGCATCCCTTTCTGGTCTCTTCTGATCAGACCGGCTATTCCTCTGATCGTCAATCCTTCCGCCATATCCTCAATCGGAATGACACAGTCAAACTGTTTCCCAATCTCCTCGCACATCAGTACCGCATCCAGGGAGTCCCCGCCAACATCAAAGAAACTGTCGTCCATTCCGAAATCAGAATGGCCTAACATCTTCTCCCATATCTCCACGAGTCCGGCAAAAACAGGATCCGCTGCCACCCTTTCATTACAGTTTGCAGCAGTTTCCCCCGCAAGCGCCACGAGGGCCACCTGGTCAATTTTTCCACTCTCGGTAACCGGAAATCCCCTCAGGACAATAAACCGGTACGGCATCATGTACGATGGCAGCTCATTCCTAAGATGCCGCCTGATCCCTGCGATATCCGGTTCTTCCGGACAGTCCAGAAACGCGGTCAGCCTGTTGTCCGCCATTACCACCCTGCAGTTCCTTACCTGTAACTCTGTATTCAACCCCAGATGACCGAGCATATCCCGGATATGCTCATTGTCAAACTGCTCCATTGATATCTTTGCCAGTCCTTCCTCCCTTGTCATCTGTTTCAGGCGGATCTTCCAGCTTAACGGAGCCGCATAATTGTGATATCCGTTTGCCTTGTAAAAAGCTGCTGTTCCGGCATCATTGACCCTGCAGTTTGTCGAACACAACCCTGTATCCTGGCTTCTTTTCCAGATTCCGCTTTGGTCTAACTGCTCCAGTACATCCGATTCCTTCACACTGTCATAGAAGAAATAATCCAGGAAACAGATCCTGTCAATCTCCTCCGGATTTCCCGGTGTCTCCTGCAGCGAACCAAAATCCTTGTTCCAGTAATGGTATGCTTTCCGCTGCTCCACAAGATACTGCCCTGCGTCAGACAGCATGTCCTGTTCCAGGAGTCCTTTCAGCTTGGTTTCAATAATCTGTCCCCTGTCCAGGCCGGTCACGATGGCAGGAATTGCGTTTGCCACCGCATACTTCGTGCTAAGCGTCACAAGCACCTTGTAACACCCGTCGCAGACGGTATGGTAGCGCCGGATACTCTCTGAAAATACATCATCCATTTCCGGAAAAGATTCTATCACACTATCTGCCCCCAGTGAGGCTGTTATCCGTCTGATATTATCAAACGCCTGCCCCGAAAGATAGCCGTTGTCAAAAGTATACGCCAGTACCCTGTACCCCATCTGTATTAGCCGGAGTAAGACATACGTGCTGTCTTTCCCTCCACTGTACAACAGCATACAGTCATATTTTGACCTGTCAGACATACTGGCATTTCCAAGTAATCTCTTAAAGTCATCCAGACTGCCAAACACTGCCCCAAGCTGTCCGGCCACCTTCTCATAGTTCATGCAGACCTCGCAGACACAGTCTGGGCCAATTGTCACTGCGCGGCTGTCAAGCAGGCATCTGCTGCACATGACCTTGTCGGAACGCTGGATGCTCCCACGCATAATGCACGCCTCTACCTCGTCAAGCTCCACTCTGTTTCCCCGGATCTTCACCTGTCTGTCATTTCTGCCCAGACAGACAATCTGCCCCTCACGATCAACCCTTGCAAAATCACCTGTTCTGTAAAATCTTACATCCGGATAAGCCCTCAGGCTGACAAAGCTTCCTTCATTCAGGGCCTGATCCCAGTAACCGGAACCAACCCCGCATCCACCTATGTATAGTTCCCCCTGCTCACCATCCGTGACAGTATTCCCTCTCTCATCCAGTATGACGGCCTCTACCCCTTTCATTGGCATGCCAATCGGAACCGATTCCGTGTATTCCACTTTACAAGGATCAAAAAGATTATATATGGAGTCTACAGTACATTCTGTAACTCCATATATATTCACGAGAAACGGGCACCCACACACAAACTTTCCTGCAAACACCCTCACGGTCTCTCCGCTCAGTGATTCCCCACCAATAATAATACATCTGAGCGAATGCTTTTCTATGGATCCCTGTGCCAAAATGCCATTGAGCATTTTGATGTGCGTCGGTGTGCAGTCAAATATGTGTATACAGTGCTTCACCAGAAAATCAAACAGCTTTCTGGGATTTTTCCTCTGCTCCGTCCGGGTGATGTACAGCGTATGTCCCAACAGCACCGATGGAACGATCTGTTGGATCGACGCATCAAAAGAAAAGGGGGCAACCAGCGCAATATTCAGATCGTTTTCAAACTTTGAATAGATGCCGTCGATCAGCCCGTTAAACAGATTCCTGATATTTCCGTGACTTATTTTCACTCCTTTCGGTTTTCCCGTCGAGCCTGACGTAAACAGGATATATGCAATATCCGTTTCCAGGACATCAGCCACTCCGGATGCGTCATACTCAGCCTTCTTATAATCCAGACTGACCATCACAGAAGAATGCCTAGCCATAAAGTTCGTCTTGCATTCATATGCCGCACTTGCATTGATGATCACCCGGGGCCTGCTCTGTTCAATCACATAATCATTCCTGGTATCCGGGTTATCCACATCGACTGGCAGATAGATTCCGCCAGCCGCCCAGACCGCAAATACAGAAATAACCGTAGCGGCATTTCTGTCACACAAAACGGCACAGACATCCCCTTTTTTTACACCCATGACTGTCAGCTTTTCTGCAAGACCAGCGACATAGCGGATCAAATCCTTGTATTTAATCTCCTGGCATCCACTTACCAGCGCTGTGCGTTCTCCGCATGCCTGCGCTGTAACATTCAGTCTGTCAATAAGCCAGTTTGCCATACCCCAACCTCCATATCCATTGCTTTTTCACAACATACCTTCTATCTGACAGTTCTTTGACAAACCAACCAAAAAATATGTCTTTTTTAACTTTAAAATAACATTTTTTGACAAATATAACAAGGGACAGAATTGACCAAAAAAATCTGGTCCATTCTGTCCCCTGAAAATATAGAAAGACACTCTCAAAGCCTAAGCGGCCGGAATGCCATATTGATTCCATTCATGCGCAGATACTCAAGATACTCATAAACCGCATCATCATTATAATTCCCTTCCTCATGCCTCTTATCACGAACTACATTCAGCATCAGCGCGTACTCATTTTCCAGCGAAGTGTCAAAGACACCCAGATCATCCGTATTCAGTGAAACCTGCAAATTCATGTGCCTGCTGTCTTCCTCCAGGTGAAATTTGTTAAAGCCCAGTATCGGATGCTTCTTATACGTCTGGAAAGTGCCGATCAGCACATTGGAAGTCGGATTGCACTCAACGCAGATACCTTTTTCAAAAATCTCCCTGCGCATTGCGTGCTGCATCGCCCCCATAATATCTATGTATTCCTTTTTGACAGTAAAATCAATCACCCTGTATCCCCTGCTTTTTACCCCGTCATCAAAATGATACCGGCTGTACAGCCCCGCTATGTCATCATTGTCACGGTATGGCTGAAGCGTCTCATACCTTGTACTATATCGTTTTAATCCGCCCGGAACCTTACAGTTATCATACATTCTGGATGACAGTTGTTCCTGTTCCCAAAACTGACCTGTCCTGTACAGGTCAGGATGATCTCCCCGGAGCTGCCAGCTCCTGTAGTACAGTTCCAACGGGTTTCCGGTTGTCAGTGTACTGATGCATTTCTCATAGATCTCATACAGCATTTTTTCAGCCTGATTTTTCATATCCGCACGGACATTTTCTCTGATCTCAATCCCAAATTCCAGTGACCGGTACAAGATCCAGACAAGATTGTCCAGATAATCCTGTTTTCTCAAATAAATGCTATTCTTTTTATTCTGGTAATATTCCTCTGGGTCTATGCCAAGTACAAGGCCATGCCCGATCCTGTCCCCCTTTTCCATGCAGAGAAACCGGATGGCCTCATCCACTGCCCTCAGCCCGTCCGCAATATCAAGAAAATCCTCTCCCACATGATACGTGATCCCGATCTCCTCACAGAACCTGTCTGGTTTTCTATACCATGGGTTTTCCACGCCCATCCGCGAACACACCCGCAAATAACGCATCTCTGTCGCAAATGTTTCCGGCCTGCATCCGATCTCCATCGAACAGGCATCAACGCCCCACACGCGCTGCCCCTTGCGGCCGGACAGACGCATATACCGGGCAAGCGCCTCTGCCTGCTGCCGGATCCGCCTGCGTACTTTATGATTTCTCGGACGTACAGCCATTCCCTGATCGTCATGCCCCGGCTTGCCCATAGGTTCCTTGGCAAAGTGTACAACATAGTAATAAGGCAGCTCTTTCTCAGCAAAATCGATCCTGCCGTCCAGATCTTTGATGGCGCGGTACATGGCTCCTTTTGACTTTTTGGGCATAATCCTGGCTTCGAGCGACCTCAGGTGATTCTCCCTGATTCCCGAACAGACGGACAGCCGCAGTGACTCCGTCCAATATTCTGCCCTTTGTTCAAACAGCTGATTCTTCCTGTTTTGATACTCCAGAAAATTCTGAAACCCGCGACGGCCGTTGACCTGTATAAGCTCCCCGCGGAAATTGCTTTTGATCAGCAGATACAGATACAAAAGATCTGACTCTGCCCTAGTTGCCCTGCCGCTAAACTGTCTGCAAAAACATTGGTACAACAGGCACCTTTCACCGCCAAGGAGGCGGTTATGATCCGCGGCATCCACATAGTAAAAACGGCTGCATATTGCATAATCCAGACAGACCCATCTCCCGTCGGTCTGCTTGAACTTACTACCATACATCTGTCGTAACAGTTCTGTGTGCTCCTTTACATCCGTTGCCAGCGGCATAACATCAAACCCTGCAAACTGTTCCTGAAGTTCTGCTGCCCTGCCATCCTGAAATCTTCCCATGCAGCACTCAAACAACAGCGCACGGATCATTGCGGCATAGAGAATGCGCTGCTGCCAGTCCATGACATTATCCGCGGCACCACTCGAAGCATTATAGGCCAGATTTTTTCCAAACATTGACTCACTGTTCAGGTGTGTATGGATCATTGCCGGGTGATTCATCAGACAGGCCCACGACAGTGCAAAAGACTGTGTGGACCCATGGAGGTGGAAATGATTTTCCGCAAGGCCCCTCTGCAAAATATTGTCGAGCCGCACATCATCTGTCCGGAGAACCGCCGGCCACGTCATCTTCCGATTTCTCATCAGATTCGAACAGCTCATGCAGCTATGCCATGCAAGCAGCGCAGTCGTAAAAATATCCTGTCCAAGACGCAGATATATAGAACGCCAGTTTAACATTTCCTCCGAACGGCAGACCAGCGTCTCCCCATTATAACGGAGTACTTTATCCGCATACAAAACCAAGGCGGAAAAAATTCCCCCCAGCTTCATCCGGGCGACAGAATCGTCCAGCGCCTCCTTACGCAAACGCACCTCTGTCGCAGTATACTCTGAAAGATTCAGCAGTGAATAGCGGTCATACGCACTGACTGCATAATCATCAAAACCTACTGCTGCCGAATCTTTTTGCTTTACAAGAACACTGCCTGAACGTATCCTCTTTAGGACAGCCTCCGGCATTGTTCTTCGAAACAGAATGTCCAGATCCTCTTGTTCCTGATGCATACACTCTCCTCGTTTTGCGGACTGCTTTATTGCTTATCAGTCCGGTTTACTGTCGATAAATCTTTTTCGTTTTCATGCCACATACTATCTAATTTTTTTTTAGAACTATCCTGATCCTTTATGAAATGAGTTTGTTCTGCCACCAAACTGTCCTGTTCCGCTGCAGGCGAATCCCCATCAGCAGAAAAAGCCTGTTCCTTCTGCAGTGGCTCTTTCTTTTTTAGTAACTTTTTCAGCCAGTTATTCGCATTATTTACCGTTTTATATAAGCACTCTATCCTTTTCCAGTCTATTCCCGCAGTTCCTTTATAAACCATAAAGCACTTCTGTAAGTCTGCTTCTTTTACAGAAAATTGTCTGAGACTATCATCGATATTTTCCTGTAATGCATTCATTTTAATAAGATAGCCTTCGTGCTTATCTGGACTAACCGATTTTTTGATTTGGGTCTCAATGATATCCTTCTCTAACCGCTCCAAGGCACTGCTTAAGGCTTTCACATAAAGCTCAAAATTTTCTTTGCTGCAAAGAAACAATACATTCATTATCTCATTATTCTTTGCGCCTGTATTTTCATAGATCTTAACAAGTTCTTTATCTTTCCTGTTCATGGGTCTTCCGATCCCGTCCCCAACAGCGTTATACAAATTAGAAATCTGCTGGCTTAGGGGTACGAACTTCCCTTTGGCAGCATTAGTCTCATACCATGAGTCAAACGCATTCCTGACCTGCCACTGCACATCACAGTTCGCCACAATATTTCTTACCGCAATCAGAACGGAGCTTCCTGAATACGCACTCCTTGTTTCTTCCTGACTCAGCTTATCACTGAACGGAACCGCAAACTCTTTCAATGACTGGATCATCGGCCGAAAAACATCAAAATGCCACAAACTGTCCATTTCGGGACGAACTGTCCGATAAACAGACTCCATGATATGTGCAGATTCCACAATATTATCATTTTTTACCATCACGCAAAAACTTTCGAGTACTTTTTGCGTGGCCGGATCAACACTTGACTGATCAGTACTTGTCCCTAGCAATTCCCGCAATGCATCCATGTCAATCGGAAACTGCGCAACTTTGTATGTATTCACATACCGATTATCGTAACCTGAAAGATCCATTATTCTTTGAACAAAACGGGCGATCAGCTCAAACTGGCGGCTGTCTTCCAAGGCAGCCGCAAACCATTCATTCAAAAATACCGTATAGTAAATATAGACCGCTTCCTGAAAACGGCTCTCGTTTTCAAATTCTGTTGCTGCAATTTCATGAATGACATTTAAGTAAGACACGTCTGTTGTATTCGTTGTTTTCCCCAAATGGTCACACAGAATATTTTTTACCTCTGTCATCAGCTTACGCCTTGTCGCATGATCAATTTTATGTAAAACTCTTACTTCCGAAATGTCCAGATACTTCTCACACCAATAGTTCATAAAAAACTGCTTGACCATCAAAATATTATCTTTCAATCTTCCTATATCCTCTTTCAGACAGGAATTTTCCGAATCCTGCCCCGGATACCGCCCATAAAGATCATCACAGTCAACTTCATGCATATCATACAGCAACTTCACCCAGTGTGCAAGCTCCCGAAGCGTATGCGGCAGAAAAAGATGCATCTTCCGGCTGCGCTCCACAAAAACCAGTCCGGTCCGCTTATACAGAACCTCCAGCAGCTGATCCTGCAGATTCTTGCAATCCCCCGGATACAGTTCTTCAAAGGCATACCTTATTGCCCCCTTCACTTTATCGTCCGGAACAATGTACTCGAACATGACATCCTCATACCCCTCCATCAGCATATAATCGATCTTTGGAAGGTCAATCCTGTGTGTGACCGGAAATGCCTTTTCCAGATATCTTGCCGCCATCTCATGGCATTGTCCGATCACATATGGCTCCTGCCCGAACTGCCCCTCTGCCTGCCACATGGTTTTAAACTGCATCAGGTATTCCTGGTATGTTGCCTGCACAAGCTGCTCATAGTCTACAGCCATCAGTATGATCACATTGGGTATCGACAGATAATTGCGAATATCCTCGCACAAATCAAACACTTTCTTTGTTGCCAGATCCGCATCGTCAATCGGAATGACCAGGTACCTGTCCTGCTTCTCCTCACAGTCACTGCCAGCAATCATTTTCAGATATATCTCTATCAGATCATGCAGATTTTCCTTTAATTTGGCACTGCTTCCCAGCTGTGAAAGCGTATCCAGATCATCCTGCTCATAGTCTGTACATCTGCCGTCCTTAATGTAGTCTATATTCTGGTAGCACTTCCCAAACAATTGAGTAATGCTTTCCTTGTTCTTCAAAAACGCATCATCATACTCTGAAATACATCGTGTGCTGCGAATACACTTGTCAACCCGGAAGAACAGTCTTGATATCAAAACCCTGAGTACTGACTCCCCGTTTTCCATCGCAGACGGATCTATGGAATCAATCACTTCATAATAATCAGCACTTTTCACAAACTCTATGACCCCTGCCCTTGCTTCACCCACTTTGGCACCAGAGCCTGTCAGATGTTTTACAAATGACTGCATGGCGCTAGTCTTCCCCTGTCCGCGTTCACCGCAAAAAGTGATTATGTTACTTCCCATTCCCTGGTATCTGGACAAATATTCCTTATCCATCTCCTTATCATACTGCTTTAACTCATCTGTTATTTCCCGGACAAGTATGTCCGCCCTACGATATACATCCGCAAAAATATCATTTACCAGAAAATCTTTTTCAATCTTAGCCCGGTGCTCATCGCCTCTGCGTATTGTGATAATCCTGCCCATAGTTTCCTCCGATTGTTTCTCGTTTATTTGTATTTTTCCTGTGCGTACTCTATATAAGCATGGCGCAGTGATTTCCGTATGCTAATCACCTCATAGATATTCCGCCCGTCTTTGTCATACTTCTCGATATAATTTCCATTCCAGTCCCTGGGCGCGTGTCCCATCCTGCTTAGCGTATCAACAAAATCCACAAGTTCACGGATCTGTTCATCCGTCCAGCCTACCCATGCGCCAAAATCCTTCAGCTCATCTGTCAGCGCCCGGAGCCGCAGTTCACACTCCATCTGCATGCGGGACAGCATGGGAATATACTCATACAATCTGAGCGGCCTGATCAGCAGTGAAAGCTCACCTGGCTTTGCAAACTGGGCATATCCTTCGCCCCCCCAGTTGTCGGGGATATATGAAGTCAGCCCGCTAATCCCCGCATCCGCCATCTGGAGAAAATACGCCAGACAGTATTTTGACTGTTCTTTGGTAAGTCCGCTGTTTAACGCTTTCAGTATAACAGCACTGTCTTCCCCGCTCCGCTTCGACCGCAGACTTGTCTGGAAATATGGGAGCTCCATCAATTCAAACGCTGACACTTCCTCCTTGTACCCGAAGTCATAAAAAAAATCCTCCACCCTTTTCTCAATCTCTCTCTTCCCGACATGCTTCTTTTCGCCATCACCTACAAACTTTATCACAATCCGGTCATTGGAGACCACCTCATCTACTATATCAGCGACTTCCTCCATCTCCAGTATGGATTGGCTTCCCCCAACCAGATCCTTCAGCATCTGTCTCGTCTGCCGAAAACCAGTCTGATTATAGTTTCTCGTCAGCTTCACCAGCTCTTTCTCCATATCTTCCGGATCAGGAGTAATCCCATATGCATGATTAAACGATTTCAGAACGGCATCCGAGAGCAGCATGGTCAGCATCTCGTTAAACGACCGCATTCCCCTTACATGCCTCCAGGTCCGGAGCAGCTGTGTATATCTGGACGGAATTTTCTCCAAAATTCTTCTAAACAATGCGTCCGTTTCATCGGCATCCAGGCTTGGCAGAAACACAAACGGCACCACCCTGTAATCATCCCGGTATCTGTTCTTCACAATCCGCAGCGATAAAACCAGCTTTGTCTTTCCCCCTGACGCATTCAGGAAAAAAAATCTCGCACGCTGTTCTGTATTCTGGAAGATCGTATCAACAAATCCATCCTTTTTCAGCCAGTTGCATATTGTCGACATCTGCGCACTGGACAAATACTCCGTAAAAACGTAGCTGGCATTCGTCAGATTTGACCGCAGTACCAGTGACGACATGTCACTGGCAAGCTGATGCCAGAAGCCCGGCCCTTCCTTGCGCACATAGTGCAGTTTCCATGCATACGGCCCAAGCAACAGCAGAGAATCCCATGCCCGCACATATACATGGATCTCTATTGCACTGATCAGCGCCGCTTCAACCGCTTCCTTCTCAGATTCCCCGAGAATGCGTACGAGTTCCTCCCGTATTTCCTCGATAATGTGATTGATATTGCGCCCATGGATCATAATATCATCACAGAACAGGATCCTTGGAAAACAGCCGTACTTTCTGTACTCTGCCGCCATCTCCCCACAACGCAAAAAAAGGGCAGCGTCCGTCAGAAACTCACCGGACTGGCTCTGCATTTCCTCTCCTGTGATGGTTTCCATGACCAGTGCCATCATATAGCTGCGCCTGACTGCAAACATGACATACTGCCAGTTCCCCTGCAATGTATACAGGTACCATTCTTTTAATTCCTTTAACACATCTTCAGAAAACAAGGACTTTGCTTCCTCTATAATCTGCTCTCTGTCTTTGTTAGTTGTCATTGGGCATTCCCCCTGTTTTCATAGTTTTGAATCTCAGATGCATCTGGATATTTTCATTGTTCATTTTTCCTCCAATATATTAGAAAATTAAGGTATCGATAAAGCACGATTCATTAATGCTTAATATTATATTATGCCGTATTATGGATATTGCACATCGTTAGAATGTTCATATTTCCCAAATCATTCCATTATCATTGTTGTTATTTCACGTACATTTCACATCTAATAATTCTACGGCGCATTCTATCATAAACTATTATCTTTCAATCGTTTTTCCCAATCCTTCTCTTGCTTTTATAGTTCATTTCTGTTAATATTTAATTAGTTAGTTTCTATTTACAGCAAGCAAGAAGGAGGTGAGTTTTATGGAATCTTATGCGCTTAATACGAATAGTTCACCTGACCAGCCCCTTACTCCTGATACCATTGAGTTATTAAATAACACGCTTTCAAAATTGGGCATTAACATATTAAAAGAATTATACAACACCCCCCACATGCAGCAAAAGAATCTGGCAGCAAACATTCATACGTCCGTCACCAGCCTGAGCAATATCCTCAGCAGACTGGAAAGTATCCAGCCCAGCCTGCTTGTTTCTGAACGGACTGGGCGCTCAAAATATTACTCGCTGACAGAGACGGCTCGGTTGTATGTCGCAAAAGTCATCCTTCCCCAGACGAATAAGATCCATCCGTTTACTACCCTATCCCACGAGAACACGCTGGTCTCTGAAACTTTTGATATTCTCCTGCAATTTCAGGAAAAGGCAGGAAACGTATGGGATATCTGGATGGATGATCTGCTGACTGGCAGAAATGTCACAGATTGTCCAAGTGAACTGTTCACTTTGTATTCGAACTTCATCAGTCATATGAGCCAGCTTGAAATACTGCACCAGACCGCATATATCCATGAAATCCACAGTATTCTTGGCCAGCATATACTGATCACAAGATTAAACGACCATCTGCGCAGTGAACTAAAAAGCTTTCGCTGCCTGGAACCTCTTTTTGCCTTGGAAAATCAGGACTTTGACAAAGCAACCCAGCTTATTGACCATATTTTCAGTAATATTGCCCCTGAACTTTTTCCAGATCAGACTAATAATGACTTTGATGTGAACAACCTGATTTCCAATGAGCAATACTGTAAAGTATTTTTTGAAATCAATAGTATGAAAAATGACTTCCGCAATCCCAAATACAAGGGCAACAAGCAGTTGATATTAAAATATTGGAAGGCAAAATACATCAAGCAGAACCATTCCCTCGCATACATCGCCGAAAAGTGCTCTTTCCTGTACAGCTGCAGCCGTCCCCAGAGTCAGTCCTTTTTCAAATAGCATTTGCCAGGCAGTCAGTCCCCCCATTCCTTCCACTTTGCAAACATACGGGATTCCAGTTCATTTCTGTCTTTCATGACACTGTGATACCCCGAATATTGGATCGACCTCGTCACTCCTTCCAGCAAAATCAACGCAACTGGCTGCCTGCCAAATGCTTTTCGGTATCTTTCCTGGTTCCCATTCCGGCAGGCCGCCTGGTAGTAAGAAAGCTCCTGTTCAAAAATGTCACCTATTATTTTCAGAAGCATTTGAAACAGATCGCACTGTTTCTTCTCTATCATTAAATCATAACTGCATTTCTTCTCATCCTCATTTACCGGTTCTGCCAGATACATGTCCTCTCTGCACAGTTCCAGAAGCACACTGTCATCCCGGAACATATCCCACATTTTCTTTCCTCTTGATGTTATGTACAATTTATTATCCGTTCCCCAATCCTTATTATACAATACACCTGCTGCTGCTTCCACGTCATAAAAACTTTTCCGCAGAATTTCCCTTCGAAATAGATAATCAGTGACAAATACACATGTTTCGGTATCTATCCCCAGCAGAGACTTAAAACAGTCCACATAATCCTTGAGTACAATATACTTCTCTCCCCATTCCATCTGTGGTTTATATTGACGCAGATAGTATTTCATAGTATACAGATTGAGCAGTCCATAGTCCGTCTTTTCTTCATTATATAAGATATTTGGGAGCAATTTATCAATTTCAGCCATTTTATCCAGGTCATCCCACCTTCTGTATACCTTGTCCTCCCCACATGCCAATGCCCTGATACAGGTAATATTATTGAAAGTAATCTCCTCTCCTCTTCCCTCATTTACGGAGAACCTGAAGTTTCTTTCCCTTACCCATGTTGTGTTCAGCAAGATACGTTTGTACGCCTGTTTGATCAAGTCCGCATTATAAAAACACAAACTTTCGATCATATCGGCATACTTCCGGTCAAATTTATGACTCAGCACTGCTAATGCTGTCCTAAATTCCCCGGAACCTGAAAGCACTGTTTCCGAATCAACGCCTATGACCCTTTCACCTTCTGCAGTTCCAGCATCCATTTCGACCGCACGTTTAAACAATTCGGCACTGTTCACTTTAATCGTATACCATATATTCATATCTGCATAGGAAGATATCTTTTCGTGTGCCTTGAGTTTTCTATAATCTGCCGGACGCACTGCTACCACAACAAACGCTGACCATTTCCCATGCCCGTTTATCCCATCATTTCCAAGGCACTCGAAAACATCCGTCAGCAGACTTACCAGCTCCTGTTGCTGGCTGATTCCCAAAAACATATTGTGGATATTGTCCAATACCACTATCACCTTCTCAATACCATTACTATAATTCATCAGATAATATTTCAGCCTCGTCAGATAAAAGGCTAGTTTGTGCCTTTCCTGCATTTTATTAATACGTGCACACTTCCTTTGAAAAGAGGTCAGCCTGCTTTCTTCCGAAAATTCCAGTTCTGGCAGGTAACTCGCGCGTGTATCCAAAATAAAACGGAAAAATCCGTCAACACCACTCTCTGTAAGCTGCTGATCCGCCTGCAGATATTCATATTCAAACCTGTCACACGCCCCCCTAATCGTTTCTGATACCATGTCATAAGGGACTTTATTTTCCGAATTTCCTTTTCCGAGCAGCGGTATTACAAAGCTCTTCAATTCATCATTAATATATGGCGTATTGCTTTTCATTCCAAAACAATGTTTCAAAAATACCGTTTTTCCGGTCTGCTGATATCCCACAAAAAACAAAAACTTACCCGGGCCACGAAACACCTGATGAAACCCCTCAACATTATCTCCAAAGCACACTCCGCTTTCGTTCAATACTCCAGAAAGATACAGGTCCAGTTCCACATTATTCACTGTACTGCCCGTCCGTTCCTGATCGATCTCGTACATCTCACTACTATTAATTCTCTCTTTTACCCCTTTCATACCGGCCTCCCATCTTTTGCACAAACCTTTATCAGCATCAGAGCAATTATCCGACGCTTTGCCCAATTCAATTATATTAAATTACTCCACATTTGTAAATATGTTAATTTTTTTTCATTTTATTTTTAACATTATTATTGATTTTTAACAAACTATATATTATACTTATAAAAATAATATATGAAAGGGGTGTATGTAAATGATGGATTCATTATCTTTTGAAAAGGCATCTGTACAACTACACGCTATTGAGCCAGCTAACTTATCGGAAAACACCTTTTCTATTCATCCTCTAACAGACATCACAATTGATCACATAGACGAACTGCTTAAACAGGGGCGGAAAGCCAAGGGGCTGTCACAGAAGGCGCTTTCCGCCAAAATAGGCATAACAAATGTACAGCTTTCAAGAATTGAAAACGGAGATTCCCTTCCTTCTGTGTCAACCCTTACGAAACTTGCACCTATTCTGGGATATTCTCTGGAGGAGCTTCTTATTGCGTCAAACTATCAAGGAAAACTGCCTTCTTCGACTCCCACGTATCTGGATCTAAACGGCAAGGTAATTGACCTGACACTAATAGCACAAACCATGTACCGCACAGATGGCGAACTCCTCCTGCTTCTCTGGGATTTCTACCAGGATTACACAGCCTCCGATGGTGAACTATTAAAAATTGTCGCAAGAAGCATCACTGAGTGCCGAAAGGTTACCGAAGAAGATGTAGCATCCCACAATCAAAATAGCAATTCTTCCAACGAACCTGCACTGGACTCCAAGGTGTTGCAAAAGAACTTATTTATTTCTGCATTCAACCACCTAAAGCAATTTCTATTTTCATTTGATAAACTAGCACATTTGCAATCATTATAAAATTTCATACTAATATCTTCAACGAAAGGAGGGAATCCAATTGAGAACGAAACGAGCATGTAGGAATGACTCGCTCAACACAAAAAAAATCCGGCGCATAGGGTGCCACAGCAGACGAAAGGAGGACTATTTTTATGTTGACAGCTAATAACTTACCACCAGAGGAGCAAACATACTTTGACCGGTATATGTCAAACCAACCAGATACCAATGGACATAATGGTATGGGAGCCCTCCAGTTCGTAATCCAAAACGTAAAAGCCAGATTTGGAGTCCAGCTCCGCACAATTGACGGAAACCATGAGAATGTTTGTCCAAGCCATATGCTCTCTGAGGATAATCAAGTTTTGATTATTTATGTAAGTAATATCAATAAACCGGACGGCATAATCCAGCTTTTGTATTGGTACTTCGAAAAATGCAGACCAGAATTGACCTTTTCACCTGTGTTCGCTATTCACGAACAGCAAATTGTATTTGGCGAGGAAGTACCTGCAATTGAATATATGGATCAAACTGGTACCTCGATGCGGCTTACCAAAATATTCCTTAAAATACTGGAGACTGAATAGATAATGAAGCGGGCTGAATGTGCCGCGCTGGTATATTACGAGACAGGCACAACTGTCCTCCCGATTACGGGCTGGCAGTTGTGCCACGACTTAATCTATATTTTAAGCTATTGATCAACTTATTAGAGTTCTTTTTATTTTCATATTTATTCACTTTACTGCCCCCCTTTTATAATCTTCACTAATACGGTCATCCAAAAACTGGCCATTACTTACTGTTCACTAATTCTTGACCAAAAACAGATATTTGGTTTTCCAATACAGCATGTTTAGAAAATCAAATATTTTATTTTTCCAGTATCACATGTTTCTGAAATATTTCTAACTCGAAAACAAAAGTCATCCATGCCCTTAAAGTTGTCAGTTATCCCATAGTAGTGATAATAACCAGCCAATATCTGAATCAGCTTTTTCTTTATCTGCGCAATCGGCAGTATTCGCATCCTTGCAATCTCTCTACGCACTTATTATGTCAGAATTAAATTTCTCGCTTGTTTTTCTCATGCTGCTGATGTAAACTATAGTTAGATATTGAAAAATCATATTTGTTCATTTTGTATAGGCATATGTTTGCAGTGAACGCGATATGGAAAAATTGACAGTTGTCTTGTAAAAGTATATGACATAAAAAATAAATACAGCAGAATCTTAGTATATGACTCAATATTTATGATGAAAAAGGAGTATTTGAAAATGCTTAATCAGAATGTTTTGGATATAATTGTAAAAGTATACCACCTTTTAATTCCAGTTGAAATTAGAAAGAAAATGAAGCCAATGCTGAACTGTTACATTCTAATGGACTCCATTGTGTACCATACAGTTTCATAGAAAAATATCTGGATATGAATGTTGATGTATTTTATGATGAAGAAGAAATGAAGCATCATGTTATACATAATGGAAAACGTCTGTATTATCCACGGGACTATCGGGTTAACCGGATTATAGACTTATATAGACAGGTCAGGTATGAGCAGGATGCCAGAAGTCCCCATTTTTATTGGAATCCACTAAATAAACCTGCTCTGGGCGATATCTTTGTTGATGTAGGAGCTGCAGAAGGACTTGTCGCACTGGATTATATAGAAGATATGAATAAGGTATATATAATCGAATGTGAAGAGAGATGGATTGATGCGTTGAGAGCAACCTTTAAGCCCTATAAAGAGAAGGCTATAATTATTCCAGCGTTATGTGGAGAACATGTGGAAAGCGGAAAAGTAATAACATTAGATTATTTGCTGAGTTACGAGACTTCGCCTATTGTTATTAAAATAGATATAGAGGGAGCAGAACTGAAAGCTTTGAGGGGCGTGTACAGCCTAATTACCGATACGCACTTTTACCATTTACATCGCTTCAAATTTTGTGTAAGCTCAAAATCTGATATAAAATTTGTGGATAGTTACAAATGGGCAGAGCCAGATTTTTGGTTCTACCCTTTTTTGTATGATACAAAGATTTCCGCTTTCGAAATTTTATTTATTGTTGTACCAAGCGAACGAATCATGTGGTTTACTTGACAAATCTCTCAAAATCATCCTTCAAGCTATCAGGAACTACATTCTTTCTATTTCTATATTCATACCACATTCTGTTCCGTCCTGTCACTTTTGCCTTAATACTATTTATAACAGTACTAAAATAAATCATGTAGCAAACCTGCCGAATCTCTCTGGAAATGCTGCATCTGAATGTCTGTTTTATTATTTTCATTATTATAGGAAAAACCGTTACCAGTTCTGAAAACGATGCTGCGGTTCTACATTCAGAAAATGTTTCATATAATTTTTCCCGCTCTTTATCCTTAAAATTCACTCCGTAATTAGAAAACAAAATATCTTTAGTATTAAAGAACTCAATCTTCCTCAAATTTTGATTTTCTGGAGTATTCTGAACACCTGATTCACTGCCATGACCTAACCTGTTATATAGCATCACTTCATCAATACTGCCAATTAACCCTCTTAAGCTCACTTCACTCCAAAATCTATAATCCTCAATACCATACATATTCTCCCTGAAACGTATATTATTATCAATTATAACTTTTCTGCGAACCATTGCCGAACTGTTCGGAACAGGATCCCCGAACAAAAACAGTGCATTTATTCTTTTAGGCGACCTACATCCTTTCCATACCTCATTTAAATCTTTGAGTACTCTCGGAAACTCACAACCCTTGAAAACACTGTGTTTCCAAAGTACCCCGTTTTTTCTTCACCTCCACTTTTCAGTGGGATTCTTACATCTTTTCTATTTTTTAAGAAAATTTTCATATTCCTATTGACAAACCTGCCAGTTTGTGCGGCCGCGATTACTGACTACTAAAGAAAGCAGTCAGTAATCGCGGCCCTTTGGTTAAGAGGAACTATTCGTTTTTCATCAAAACCAAAGGAGGACACACATATGTTAATTCACTGGCAGTCCCATCAGGAATATTTGACTTTCCTGCATGAAACAAAAGTACATCCTGATTCTTCCCAGCGCACAAGGCTCCTGCTCGAATTTGGCCCTGTCAGGAAGAAACTCCGCCTGCTCAACCTGGATCCGGTAATGGAATACCTTTCCGCTTTCTATTCTCCTGTCGGCAGGCCTGCCAAAAACCAGACACAGATCATCCGCTCACTTATCCTTATGGTAATGCTCGGTTTCACCAGTCTGACCGCCTGGCTCCTGAAACTCAAGGCTGACAGTCTCCGGGCCGCCCTGGTCGGCTCTCCACAGGACTCCCTCCCGCCGCCGGGCTCTTACTTTGACTTCATGGACAGGATCTGGACACAGTCTAAAACCTCTCAGCAAACCGGCAGGAAGGACCTTTTCCCGAAGGATAAAAATGGAAAACCTTCCAATAAGCCCGGCAAAGGAAAGAAACTTCCCAATAAGCATTCAGGCATCACGGATAAGATGGCCGCTTATGCCCTGAACCACATTGAATTTCCTTTCCATTATGAGAAAAGGCTCCGGCAGGTTTTTCGTCTTGCCGCCATCCTCCCATCCCTTAAGGACGGGCTCATCCCGGAAAAGGCATCACCCTTTCCGGCGACGGCACCTGCGTCCATTCCCATGCCTCCCCTTATGGGCATAAGGTCTGTAACTGCCTGGAAAAAGGTATCACGGGCTGTTCCTGTAACCGCCATTTCTCCGATCCTGATGCCCACTGGGGATGGGACAGCGACGAGGATGTCTTTTATTTTGGACACACCCTTTACATGCTCTGCTCCCACAATGCAGAACCTGGTGTTGACCTGCCCCTGCATATCCGTTTCCTGGATGCCAGACGCCACGACAGTGTCAGCGCTATCGTTTCCCTTCGGGAATTCAAAACCCTTAACCCGGATATCCCTGTCAGGGACATCTGCCTGGACTCCGCCCATGATAACTACGCCACTTACGGACTCTGCCAGAAATGGAAGATCCGCCCTTTTATTGACCTTAATTCCAACCGGGGACGCCCGGATTCCATCCCGGACACCGTCTCCATTGATTCAGACGGAACCCCGCTGTGCATGGCTGGTTTCCGCATGGTCAACTGGGGGTACTGCAGGCAGAAACATTCCCACAAATGGCGCTGCCCGCTGGTCTGCTGCAAAGTGGATTCCTGCCCCTGTAAGGAAAAATGTTCTTCCTCTCCTTACGGTCGCTGTGTCTACACAAAACCGGACTGGGATATCCGTTTCTATACCCCTGTCCCACGGGGAACGGAGGAATATAAGAAAATCTACAATAACCGTACTTCCTGCGAAAGGGTGAATAACCGGGTATTAAATGACTACCATCTTCATGATATGGGCATCCACACCAGGAAACGTTATTCCTTTTTCACCATGATTATTGGCATCTGCATCCATCTGGACGCACGGCTGAAGAAACTGGCAAAACAGGAAGCGTAAACATAGTATAGCTTTGAACTTACATAATCTTCTTTCAAAACCTGCCGCAGGGGGAGGTTTTCAAGTCATGCCCTCCATTAAATTCTTTCGTTAACTTATCTACAATATTTCGAGGTGATAAGTTTATGAACGATAAGATTAATACACTCTTTGATTATATTAAACAGCTATGTGAATCTGAGCTGGATCGTATTATTAGTTTCGTACTCAGTATTATTTCTGTAAATCAGCAGCCAGAAGAAACGCCCGGCTGCCCATACTGCAACAAAACGCACGTCATAAAGTATGGTCACAGAAAAGGTAAACAACGCTTCCTATGCCGTGACTGTAAACGTACATATATGCGCTCGACCAATATGATAATGTCAAATTCTCATTACAACCAGTCTGTATGGACAGATTTTATTCGTGATACATTATGTGGTGTATCACTTGATAAATCAGCAAAAAAATATGGTTTTTCACACCAGACAGCCTTTAATATGCGGCACAAAATACTTATGGCTTTACAGGATTTTCTTGAAAACAATCCTGTTCTTCTTTCTGGTATCGCTGAACTTGACGAAACATTTGTACTGGATTGTTACAAAGGCAGTCAGGTTCCTAAAACGGCAGGCCGCGAAGCACGCAAACACGGTGCAAAGGCCTCCAAACGTGGCATTTCAAATGAGTATGTAGCTATCTGCACCGGTATCCAGCGTGACGGCGGTGCCATTGCGGCTACTGTAAACCGGGCAAAACCATCAGGTAAAGAACTTGATGAAATATTTCGTGGACATATTGCGGAAGAAACACTCGTACTTACAGACGGCCTTCGTAGCTATAATGTTCTCGAAACAATTACCAGTTGTACTGTTGTAGATGTAAAACAGGAAGCAGGCAGAGACATATTTAACCTCAATACAGTAAATAGCCTGCATTCCTTTATCAAAGAGACCTATAATCATTATCGTGGAGTTGCTACAAAGTATATCAACCGCTATAATGTTTTGTTTTCTATTGCTTTCCGATGTGCAGATACTCTGAAGGATATGTTATTTTCATCCTTGTGTACAGTCGGTCAAAACTGTTACTGGCATAGTGTAAATGATATTCGCGACTATAAGTTAGTAATACTTTAAAGTAACACCAACACAGTTATTGACTATCACCATAACTATTAATTCGAAATCAGTGAATGACTGATTCAATATACTTCTTATGGCTTTATCAACATATTTTTCTGCGTTGTATAACGGCATAATAATTGAAACTTTACACATAAATATTCTCCCTAACCTAACAGTCATTTCTTCCAAAACGTATATTTATTACAAATCTCACATACTCTGCCCTTAAAAATTTGTTTTTTATATTCCTTGTTCGAGATCATACCATAATCTCTCCGAAGTTTTTGCAGATCCAGCCACGCCGCTGCTGTAGCGCTCATTCCCCCAAGTGAGAAATTAGTAATAAGATGATCAACAGGATAAAATCTGACTTCATCAATCTGGCTCATTCTAAGCATAAAGTCATAATCCGCCGCGCTAATATATCGCAAATCATAAGTTCCGAAATCATCATACACCGCCTTTGTGACAAAACACGCCGGATGGCTTATCATGCCTTCCCTAAGGAATTTATGAGACCGCCTGTCTATAGAACACTCTATTCCCGCCTTCATATAGCGCACAAATCCATATAATATCTGATATTTTTCATCCGTCATGGCATCTATCATATGCTCCACTGCCGCATGCTCATAAAAATCATCGCTGTTCAAAATTCCAATCAGCTTCCCCGTCGCCAAACGAATTCCTTTGTTCATCGCATCATAGATACCCTGATCAGGCTCAGAAACAAACTTTAACCGTTCCCCAAACGCTGGCTGATATTCTTTTATTATCGACAACGTTTCATCCTCTGAGCCCCCATCTACTATAACATACTCTATATCCTGATACGTCTGATGTAAGACACTCTCTATCGTTTGTCTGATTGTCAGCGAACTATTGTAGCAGACAGTTATGATAGTTACGTTTTTCCCCATATATAATTCCTTTGCACCCTTAACTATTCTTTTACCACAATACGTCTGATATACTTCAAGATTTCTCTTCCAAAATATGTTCTATACAGAAAACTATTATAAACTAACTCAGCAAACATATTTTTGTTATATATTGCACAATACTCTGCTCCATTTGTACCTGATTTCCCTCTAAACTCCAGACTTCTATTGAAACGTCTAAATTTCAGATGCTCATTAATCAGTATATTATAATACACATGTTCTAAAAATAATTCTTTTGTGTCATCTACAATCATATAAGCGTTTTTAAAAAATAATCTAAAGTCGTTCATACTCAATTTATAAAACCTTGTATTCACACAACCCGACCCTATATCAAAAATAAAAGTATTCTCAGGTTTTTCTGATAAGCAGATCTGATCAATATTACGAATAGTTAATCTACCTGTAATTTTATAATAATACCCTTATTTTCGCATTATTGAACAATGATCATATAATCATGAGATTATCTCACCTTCTCCATACCCCTTTCCTTTTGCCCGAACAGCTGCTAAATCACCTTGAAAACAATAATACTCTAGCTTTTTCCCAACACTTTCGCTCTGTTCTTTTAATATGTGCATTTTATCAACTGAATCTAAATCAAAATTACTATTATCGCAAAAATAATATCTGTAAAATCTGTTTCTTCTATTGCCCATTGTATTGTCTTTAGATAATCATTCAATCTGTCAGCAGCATTACGAATTGTAACGCTAGGAACTCCTTGCCCTACAGAAATATAAGCTGAAATAATTCGCAGCATACCCTTCTCTCCAATACTCTATTTTCGCACAATCATTTTTTGCACATTCTCAATTCCCACTCTCCTTGAAAACACATATGCTATCGTAGCTTTTAGATACTCTTTCTCTGAAATCGAAAAATATCCTTCCAACATTCTATTAATATGTTCCTGCGTAATATCTGTATCTTCTACAATTTCTGTGAAACTTATATCTTCATCTATAGCTTGTTTCTCAAACAGATAATTTCTATGATTCATTTTCTCATTTTGCCTAATTCGAGTCCTGCTACAGTTAACTCCAGTTCCGTCATACCCCCAATTACGTACCTTGGAAACAACTGGGTACACTACGTTTTTCCCACATGCAACCATATACAACCCGAAAGCAAGATCAACTTCTCTAACCTCTCCTTTCGAAATAAGATCTGGTGTATATTCAAGCATACCCTTGATCATATTTACATACTGATTCCGACTAAGATTCAATAATTTTTTCATAAATTTTTTGTCGAAATACAATTTACTAAAAAACGGCTTATTAAGGTGCTTCCGCATCTTATCTTCTTTCAATTTCCACATACCATATCCCGATGCAGAAAAATAGGTCCCACATTGGAATACATTCCCTCTAAATTCCTTCTTATCAATCGGATAACTATAACCCGAAACAGCCAGAACAGAGTCCTCATGTTCATACTTTTCAAGACACAAATTCATATATTCCAGATAATTGGCTGCAAATTCATTATCATCCTCTGTATATATGAATCTATCGTATTTCCTATATACCTCTTCCTGCACCGATACAAAGTTCCCAAACATGCCTTTATTTTCAGTTTGTTGTACAATAGTCACGTTCTGAAACCCATCAATTCCTTTATTCAAATAATCTTTTACTTCTTTATATCCTTCTTCATATCGAAAATTGGGCGGATAGTCTAAACCGATATAAAGATCCGTCTTGTTCGCCAAATTGTTTTTCTTAAGAGATTCAACACATCTTCGCAAATGCTCATATCTATTTAATGTTATAATTATCACAGGTGTACATCTCATTTTAAAACCTCATTTTATAAAAATCACTGATAAATTCCCATTTGAAATATATAATATTTCTCACAGCAGCCTTTAATTCGCATTGCTCCTAAAGATGCACCAACTACAGGCAATACTAATGCATCACAAGACGCCAGTATATAGACAGAGCTAATATAGGAAAGCATATCTTCGTATTTCTTCCCTGAATATTTCGTGTCATCATATACCTGACTCAACCACTTCTCTCCTACTGTTTCAAAACGCCTTTCATCCAAATAAACTAATCTTTCGTCAAAATATTGTTTCATTTCATCTAATATGTTATAATCCTCCGTTGCCAAAAAAATAAGATCGTATTTGCCCCAGACCTGTTCCAATTCCAATATTTTATCAAATGTCTCTTTCGCAGTCGGACAAACTGAATGCCCTTTCGGTTTCGCTGTTACAAAATCCGTTCCACGACATTTGACTCCCAACACTTTTTTTCCACCCAATCCCAATTCCTCATATTTTTTTTCAATATGATGATATGTCTGTGCATTTAATCGAATATACTGCTTTACCAACTCATGGCTCTTCTGCAGCTCTTCTGGGACATAAATCTCCCCTAAAGTTCCCTCACCGTTTCCGTGACTCATAATAACATTCCTGCTTTGATACACTTCATCAATCGTTATATCTGTTGTTTGACAGAAAAAATGTTCCCACGCATTTTCTTTTCCCACCAAATAATCTTCAGAAATGTAATTATTGGGATAGTATTTCCAATCGACAACCGGTTCTGCATTTAATCTCACCGCTAGTTTCAAATGATAGACTACATAATTAAATAATCCAAACACTCCCAGTTCTTCCTGCGGGCAGCGTATTACATAAAACACTCTTTCCGGATTCTTTTTACCAAAGCTTGCCTCACATTTGTAACAAATGTTATGAAACAACATTCCACGAAACCGACGGCAAAACACATTGTTCACATTTAGCCACTTCCATGCTATCATCTGATTATATCGTTTTATCAAAAAACCATTTAACCATTTCATGAAGAACCCCATTTCCCTATTTCTTTTTGCGTCTTTTACATGCATAATCATAAATCGATAGATATTGACGACATATCTTATCAACAGAAAATTTATTATATGCATACGTTTCTATTACCTGCGGTGAATAGTTCTGATAATTTTTAATCATCTCAGCCATCCCTTCATAAAGCGCCTGCTCGCTTTCTTTCTCAACAAGGATTCCTGTATCTTTTGTCACAATCGAGTCCGGTCCGCCGCACTTCGTCGCCACAACCGGTTTCCCACACATCATTGCCTCAGCAGTTGCACAGCTAAACGATTCAAAAACACTCGCACAAACAGAAAAATCCATCTCATACAATATGCTGTATAGTTTTTCTTTGTCACAGTACCCATGAAAAAAGCAATACTCTCTAATCTTAAGATCACACGCCTTCTGTTCAAATTCCTGCCTGTAATCACCATCTCCTATGATATGAAGAACAACGGGATATCCTTCCTTCAAAAGACGCTGCATAACTGGCAGAAGGAACTGCATACCTTTGATATATCTGTCATACAGACCTGCCACGATCACAATATTAACAGCACCTTCTGTTCGATAGACGTTATTTCCTCTATTTATTTCCAGTCTTTTAATACCATTATAGACTGTGTGAAATTCAAATTGAGGAAATATCTCTGTCAAGGCATCTCTAAGGCTGTCCGACACACATGTATTGTAACAGCTGCGCGCATACACCCGTTTTGCATAGTAGTAATGAGGAAAACTTCGCACACCTGACGCATCAACTGCAGAATGTTCAGAGATCACAACCGGAATGCGAAACAAATCCCCAAGCATAATTGCAAACCTTCCAGCTTCTGTCGCCACTTGTCCATGAATAATGTCCGGCTGAAATTCTTTAATTATTTTCCTCATAGCCAAAATCATATATATTCTGTTTCTGATCTTTCTTTTCAACTCATACTGTGAGCGGTATGTTTTGATTCCCCATTCTGTCTGCGATATAAAAGGTTCCTTGATATTTCTATCGTAAGGATAATAAATCGCGCAATTGCAATGTTTTTGTAACTCTTCTGCCAATTCGTAGTGAAAATTTCCCCCATTCAGAATTTCCCCTTGCGGACTGTACCAGCTCACCATTAACAATACATTCATTTCTATAATTTCATCTCTTCGCCAAATTTTTTACAATAATGAATTATCTTATCCACATCTTCCATTGACAGACTCGGATGCAAGGGAATATTCAATCCCTGCTCATTCAAAAGCTCAGAATTAGGCAGACTTTCTTTACTTTGATACAGCGGATTCAAATGCAATGGATGATATCTCAGCGTCGTATAGATACCATTATCAAACAAATACTTTGCCATCTGATCCCGTTTGGGTACTCTGATGAAATAAGTAAAATAAGAATGCTGATCCCCCCGCGTTGTATCCGCGTCCATCGGTGTCTGAATCCATGAAATCTCCCTAAATTCCTCCTGATAGATATCCCATATCTTTTTTCTATATTCCTGCAGTTCATCAAGCTTCTGTAGCTGCGCCAAACCAATCCCTGCTGCGATATCTGAGGGATTCATCTTAATAAATGGCTCAACAATATTGTACTCCCACCAGCGCTCTTTCCCGTGCGTAGATGCCTCAAATCCTGATTTACCGATGCCACAGTATCTCAAGACATTTGCCCGTTCCATATATTCTTTTTTACCGGATGTCACTCCACCGCCTTCACCCATACAAAGGTTCTTTACTGCATCAAAAGAATACACCCCAACTGCCCCGACTGTTCCGCATGACTTTCCTTTATATTTGGAATCAATTGCATGACACGCATCCTCAATCACAGGATATCCCAACTCCAATATTGGATCCAAGTCAACCGGAAGTCCTGCATAATGTACTGCCATAATAGCACCTGTATTGGAAGTAATATGCGGTTTAACAAGGTCGGCTGTAATATTTTGAGATTCGATGTCTACATCGCAAAAAACAGGCGTACATCCTGCCATCATCACTACCTGAGCACAGGAAACCCATGTGAAGGACGGTATGATCACTTCACTTCCCTTTGGAAGATTCAACAAGGATAATGCCATGTATAATCCATTTGATCCACTGTCTACCAAAACAAATTTATCCGTATGCAATCGCTCCGCAATCTCTGCTTCGAATTGTTTTGTCTTGGGTCCCATTCCCATCCACTGTTTACCAATGCTTTCTGTTACCTGCCTGATTTCTTCCTCTCCAACTTTCGATCCAAATACATTTATCATCTATATTTCCTCCTTATCCACGTTGGGCAATGTGCCCATATCCTTTTCGAATTCCATGATATAATAATCGCCTCTGCATTCCCTGATTGAAAAACCACATTTATTATACCATTCAACAGCCGGATTATCAACTAATACGTCACATTTGATGGGATAACTGTATTTTTCAGAAATATACGCCAGCAAGATGTACATCGCTTCTCTCATACTACTCCTAGCTTCGATTCTCTGTCCCCGTATAATATTGTATAAATCAATATTTCCTTCAACAACACGAAAACCCAGACAACCTATTTTTTTCCATGTATCATTATTTAGTACTTCTACTATAAAAATGTAATCATCTTCTCTGTGTATATACCTCTGGTACCACTCGATCTGTGCATCTGGTGTAATTTCCTGCTTATAAAAAAAACTAGATCTATTACTATTTTTCCAAATTCTTAAATCTTCTATATCCCTTTTCTCAATGCTTCTCAAACGCAAGTCTGTCGTATCTTTAATAAACAAGACAACATTTATCTTCATTTATTTCACTTCTTCCTCAATTATCTTTGAAAGTCATCCGCTTTCTCAAACACATCAAAATACATCACTCCCAAAACAGTGATTGTTTTCCTTACTCCCAATTCTCCCATTTATTATATCCTCTCTAAATGCGTATTAACCCAAATTTTTTGTTAAGAATATCATAACAAAACGAAATATGCAATACTTAAACTGCTCAGATTTCAACATTCAAATTCTGCCCCCCAATCAAACAGATTGCTCTTTCTTTACTCCATATCTTAACAAGCTCACTCATATAGCTTATCGTATGAATATGCTGTGTAAAAAGCGGTAATCTCATCTAAATATTCATCATAATTATCAAATGTGAGCTGATATTGACCTTCATGCATGTAATTCAATATCTCCTCGTTAATCCAATACGCGTAATGCTTTTTGTCAATATAGTTATCAAGATTACATACCATATCAAAATTATTACAAAATGAGAAAAGATGTACATTTTCGCATTGCAATATTTGCTCAATTGCAATTTTCTGAGCATGAATCTGAATCTCCAAATCTCCATTATAAATCAAATCTCCCCATGCACAAATGCTGTATGGCGTAAAAAACAAATAGAATTGTGTATCTGGGCTATCCCTCATAATCATAACGATATTCTCTTCAATATTTTCAACAATCCTGTAATATTTTTCATCATCCATTTGCTTTTGCTCCGGTATCAATCCACAGTACAAATCATTCTCACCCATAACAACCTGTTTTCCAGACGGCTGCCACCTCCAACTTAAATATTCGTCCCAATCCACCACACCAGTTTTATTACTTTCTATCATAACTTTCTTATTCAACACATAATTTACATCATTAAAAATATTATTATCCCTTAGGTAATATGCCTCTTCAGAAAATCTAGATTTCTCACTTTTATCCAATTCTATGCAATCACAATCCACTCCCCTTACAATTAATTTAATATCTGGATTATGCACAAAAGCTTCCTGTAGATACACATTAGTCTCATTAAAAAAGGAACCTGATGCATTTACCTTAATTGCCTTATCAACGCCAAAAAGTTCCTGCAGTGTACTTACCTTAAAATTGTTACACATAGAAGTACCCAGAATAATCGCATCATAATCAAAAAACTTAACAAACCCATCATTGTAGTATCTAGCATAGGCTCCATCCAGGTTGTAATCGTTTCTTATCGGTCCATGATAATGGAAAAATGGATCTCTATACACAATCACTCCCCCAAATATCGTTAATCCTAAAACGATAACTATGATAACAAATCTGTTAAAAGTACTGCTTTTCATAAAAACTCTTCGAACTCCTTAAAAATTGAAATACAAAAATGTCGTTATATCACCAAGTGAAACAGTTGTCCAAACCATCAACAACGAGGTAAGTATAGCCCTTCCCAATGTCGGTCTAAAAAGTTTTTCATACAGATTATCGCAATTCAGGCAAATAAACAAAGCCGTATACAAAAACCCCCACATATAAATCCTGTTACTCTCTCTCAATTGCAATAGCGGTTTAATCCTCTGTATCATCCAATCAATTTCTGGTAATATATAACAATTATATAGTTCAGGACTTATTGTAAGATCATCCATCCGAAACATTCGCTTCATCAAATCAAGTGCCTGTAGCACATTATCTGCCCGGAAAAGCAACCACATCACATTTACAAAAGCAAAAGTGCATATCCACTGGAAAACCTGATTGCACCGATCCCATGTTCTTTTAAATATGCGATTAAGCACTTGTGCAAAACCATGTAGAACTCCCCATAAAATGAATGTCCAATTGGCACCATGCCATATCCCACTTAGAAAAAACACTAGCATAATATTGACATATGTTCTTACTCTCCCCTTTTTGCTCCCTCCCAAAGGAATATACACATAATTACGTAAAAACCTTGTCAAAGTTATATGCCATCGTTTCCAGAACTCTAATATTGAATATGATTTATACGGGGATTGAAAGTTGACTGGTAATTCAATATTGAACATTTTGCCTATTCCCACTGCCATATCACAATAGCCGCTAAAATCAAAATAGAGTTGAAATGTAAAAGATAACATAACAATTATAATTTCCATCGATGATAACGTATCAATACCACTCCATCCCCATGCTACAGCCCGTCCCAAGGTATCAGCAATCAGAACCTTTTTAAACATTCCAATGACAAATAGATAAATTCCGTTCGCAAAATTCTCGTGATTAAAATACCATCTTTTTTCATCCCTAAATTGTGGAATAATCTCGCTATGCAACACTATAGGTCCTGCAACTAGCTGTGGAAAAAAAGAGACAAATGCAGCATATTCTATAAAGGAGTAATTATATGTTTCACCTCGATACGTATCGATCAAATAGGAGATCTGTTGAAATGTGTAAAAACTAATTCCCAACGGTAAAACAATATCTCTTAATTGAATATCTCTTTGAAAAAAAGTATTCAAATTAGTGATACAAAAATTTAAATATTTAAAGTAAAAAATACTACCAATATTGAGCAAAATTCCGATAAGTAACAGCACTTTCCCAATCTGTATTCTTTCACAATGATTGATACCATAAGCTATCAAATAATTACCTGCAATACTAATTAACAATACCAACGTGAGTTCTATATTATTATAGGCATAAAACAAAAGGGAAAATAGAATGAGCGCAAATAGCGCCATTCTATGAAAACTGAAATGATTTATAACGAAATAAATTATTAAAGTCAATGGCAATAAAAACAGTACAAACACATAAGAATTAAATAACAACTACTTATCCTCCGAATCCAGACAGCTAATTCCGTCATTTTTCAATATCCCGAATAACCTACTCTGTTCTAAAATCCACTCATTCATTTGTTAACATTAAAATTATTACGCAATATGTTCTAAGTAATTTTCTTTATATCCCCCACATTTCCAATTAATACGCAATCATATAGGTCACCAGTAAATACAATGCTACCAATCCAATCCTAACAAATCGCGACACATTTTCTACACATGCTTCTTCCGCGCATACTCCCTTAACAGAATAGGGCTTCCATGGATTGTTAATAATTAGCAAAAAAACCATACATACTATAAACACGGCATAAATTCCTGGCATATAACTACTCATTCCCAAGAAATTTATTACATCCGTAATATCAACAGCTCCCTGTCCCAATTTAACCTCCGTATTACTAAAAATCAAATAAGAAAATGATTGCTCATAAAAATATACCCATGGAAAATAAAATCCTTGCGACAATATAATTGTACCCTCAGCAATTATCTCCAAAATCATATTAATTTTAATGTTCTCACTTTTTTCAATAAGAACTGGAATCAAAAATGGAATCAACATTACAATCCAATATGGATGAGCATGTACTGTTGCAAAAAATAAAGTAAAAAAAGCAGCTGTCAACCATGTCATACATCTATAAAAATGTTTTATATCTCTACTTTCAGACAAATAAGCCACAAATAAAATAATACAAAATCCAAAAATAAAGATGGAAACATCACCTAATCCCCCTGGTAAAGTTTTCTCAAACAAATTATCTAACATTGTATCATTAAAACCCTTTGATACAATTTTGTACCCTTTATACCAAGGTAATATAGTAACAATACTAAATAACATACCACAAATCAAATATTGAATAATATATCGAATTCTCTTCTCACTCAATAAAACTAATATCACAAATGGAAAAAAAGAAAATAACTTGATCGATATTGCAACAGAAAACAAGACTAATACACGCCAAGACATTTTTTCATCTACAATATACAAATAAATCCCCCATAATGTAAAGAAAATGTGAATAATATCATACTGTGCAACTGCAAAAGCTGGCACAATCAGAAATAGCGATGATGCAAATAAAAATAGCGCATACTCCAAATGCCTATAATTTGTCTTCACCAGAATCCGATACAACATCCATATGGATAGAACTGTAAAGAAAACCACAATTCCTTTAGACCAGAGTAATAAAAGCACATTATCTATTCCGATTCCTAACAATCTTGTCGCTATCCATACTGGCAGGTTCCAAATGGCAAAAATAACGTAAATAGGAATAAAATAGCATGCACCTATTCCATATACTGGATTCTGTATAGTTTTTTCATAAAACTCAAACAATTCTCCTTCTTTTAGACAATCTAAGAGCATAAGACTCTGACTATATGTGATATAAATGTCAGTATAATATAACCCTAAAAAGTAGACAACTGCAAGAACAACTAGTGCTCCCCACGTTATCAGTCGTAATCTATTGTTTTTCCATATCAGTTGTAACATTTTATTTTCCTCCCGCAATTTCCACTTTCACTTCTAGATCTGCTCACACATGCTGCCCAATTATCCTCTACACCTGCTCTTCTCTATATACTCCGCATCTCCTCAAATCAAAAAAATATAATTTTATCTTGACTGCTTCACTGTTCTAAATGATTACTCCGTTCTCTGTGTAAAATTAATATATCAAACTAATCACCACTTCCAGATACAACTCGTCCTATCCTTAATATATTCTTCACTTTTTATCTTTAACTCAATATTAGGTGATTTTCCAAATACAATACAATTATCAGGAATTACTTCATTTATAATATAAGAATCTGCTGCAATGATTACATTATTTCCGATAAATGTATCTCCCAAAACAGTACTATTAGCATACATTAATACATTTTTTCCAAGTGTTGGGTAAAACAATTTCCCGTTTCTCCAATTTCCGCCAATTGTGACCCCCTGATATATAAATAAATAGTCACCATATGTTGCTCGCCCCAAAACACTCCCTATAACATGCTCTGCCATAAAATGTATTGGAAGACTGATTGGATAAAACCAATCATTTGAATTCATTATTTTATTTAAATAATATATCATATCCGCTTCCTTTACCTCCCCGTTATTTCCAAAAATCGTATTGGAAAGATAGTATAAGAAAATACTCCAAGTGACAGAATGATACGGTGAAAATATTACCTTATCACCATCAAATACTCTACCTAAAGCACTAGCACTAAAGTCTTCTACCACCCGATTTAATGCAGCAGGAACACATGCTTCTAAAATATTCACATCGTAACTTTCCCAATAACTTGATAACTGATGAATCAAGATATTAAGAATATCTTTATCATTCATAACCATTCTCCTAAAAGTATATTAACCTTGCAAAAATTATGAAATCAATCTTTTCAATATTCCTTTTCAAGATTGTCCAGTAATTTTTTCATTTCCCCACAATCTAATACTGATTTTATTCCCCAAAAATAATCACACAATTCATATTGTTCTCTTGTAATTCTGTCTGATAGTTCTCCAAATAATTGGAACATCCTTTCATAATACGGCGTATCTTGCCTAGTGTCAAATTCCACAGTACTTACATCTGAATTTGATACCCACCCATCCTGCCGATATAAATACACTGGCTTTTCAAAATATACCGCTTGTCCAATGTATGTTCCAATTTCATTGGCCATTACGCAATCCGACATTTCTATAATACTTCTTAATCGGGACAAAAAACTTTTATCATACAAATGTCCCGCCGAGACAATTTCATATCCCATTTGTTTATATATCTCATGCGATCCGCGTAATATGTCCTTCCAATACATACATATTCTCACTGTATCAAAATCTTTTTTAACCCGTTCTATCTCACTTATAAATAGTTCCATATCATAATCTATATCCATGTGAGTTGCTGAGTGCATTGGAAAAACAAGTAAAGTTTTTCCTTTCTTCAATCTTCTTTTTTCATTATCATTGTAAAAGGACTTTGCATATGCAATATATGGCCCGATAACATAAACCGGCTTTGATGTTACCTTTTTTAAGACATCTTTCCTCACGCCCCCCTGAGTAATTATGCCTGGCAAATCGTGATTCACTTCCACATCCCAATAAAAATCTTTTGCCATATATGATGCATGTTCTAACGAAGCTTTTATAGTATATCTCTCATTCAATCCACAATATTTTTTTATTGTATTCGCATTTCCATAGAAATCATTGGAAATCAATATTTCCTTCGTGTGTATCTGTTGAATATCATATGACAGCCACTTCATATTATATATTGATACATGTGGTAAACTTCCAACAATGATATTCTCCTTTATCTGATTATACTTTCCAATAACTTTCATTCCTATATTCATATCTTAAGCCCTTTTGGGTATAACATTCCTTCTTGATAACCCCTATTTCCTTAATACATTATCCATTTTACCAATAACAATTATTCTCTATTTTATATCCTTCACTTATCTTTTCCTCCTCTGAAGGACGTACCCAATACTCATTCACCATTTGTTTGTATACGCCCACCCACTCATCCCATCTTTTTCCGCGTATGCCAAAAAGTAATTGCGTAGCCCCCCCCATGTGTATTGCTATCTTTCCCATGTGTTTAATCTCAGCTGCCAACGGAAACCCATATGCGCCGCATCCGATAATAGCCACATCAAATTCTATTTTACTGCACCCTGTTATCATATAATCTAAAGCTTCAAACCAATCCGGAAATTCAGCAGAAGTATTCCCCAAAGTTTGAACTGCCTTCAATGTTTTTAATTCGAAATCAGGTAAAACATTATCTATCGGCAAATCCTTAAAAATTTTTGTTCTGTTATTAATAAACTGATTCTCTATAGAAGATGTAAATGGATGAATGACCAATACTTTTTTCCCAGCCAACGCAGAAGTCCAAGGAATCACACGTTCCGACAACTCTGCTACTTTCCATGGCTCCAAATAAGTCAAATAAGATATTGTGCTTTCAGGTGCATACTCTGCCAGCATCCACTCCTCCATATACCTATTCCACGCTCCGATCAAATCGATATCTTTTACACAGTTTAATAGCAACTCAACAAACCGTTCACCATACCTCATATCTTCTGGAAAAAAACCCGAGAGCACACATAAATCATGCAACACATCCTCTCTTGCATCCGTTCTAAACGGAAACAATTGATTTCTCATATAGTATGCTATTGTACTCATTTCACTCCCACCCATTCTACCAGCCCAAAAGGGTTTTCCTTCCATTATTTTTTTATACAATAATTCATTAGTATCTTTCAAACTCAAAATCTTCCTACCAAGATATTCCGTTATCGGTATTGGTCCCTTTCTTATCTTGTCAAATCTCACTCTAGCATGATACTTCAACTCATAATATAACCACCGTCTTACCATTCCTTTACTTAATTCCATATCTTTACCCTTCCAAATCCTTTTACCATCTTTTTGCTTCTATATAAAGCGAATGTGGCTTATATTCGTTTCCGTTATCTGTTACCTCCAGTCCGTATTTATCCCAATTCTCTATCATGGACTCATTACATTTCAATATTCGAATATCTTTAAAACCTTGTGTCTCCAACAATCGGCTCAAACTATACTCATCGTACATCCATTTATGCGTCTCTCCAGAAAGCATAAATCTGCCCAAACAATAATAATTATAAAAGTTGAATCTGCTAAAAAATTTATGCTTCTTATACGCAATATACATTTTAAGTCTAGATTGTTTTGTTATCTTATGTTCCCTCCACCCTGCCGGATAACCTGTTCTATATAAAATGTATCTCTCATCTCTACTTGAGTCTTCCCAGTACTTTTGCATTTCTCCACCAGAATGCATTCTTGTCATTTGATCTAATAATTCTATAACAATATATTCATATCTTTTTTGATAAGTCTCATCTCTTCTTACTAAATCTAATATCTTCAAATATTCTTTACAAACATTCTCCAAATCAGGAACCACAATTCTAATTATTCCATTTGACTTTAATATTCGATAGCATTCAGCAATATGTGATTTTGCCTGCTCCGTTGTAAAATGCTCTAACATACAACTTGAAAAAATCGCATCAACACTTTGATTCTCAAAGGGCAAACCTTTTAAAATATTGCAACCTCGAACACCATGCCGTTGTGCAAAATCTAAATTTACCCATTCTTTATTTGTCACAAATTTATCTCCGCATCCGCAATTAACGTATAACATTCCTAGCTCCTTTTCACACTTCCAGTCATGCCGATGCGGCATGCCCTCCTTGCGTCGTTCCTGC